>NZ_JBIRGM010000002.1:530420-878606 GCF_044328025.1 Streptomyces sp. NPDC018000 | reverse complement strand
CCTCCGGGCTTTTCCCTTCGGTCTTGCGTTTCCGACTCTATCAGACTCTTTCGTGTCCGATTCCCGGTCGAAGCGGGGCCGCTTTCCAGTTCTTCACTTTCGCGTTTCCCTTTCCGGCGAGTCCGACTCTATCAGATCCTTTCGGACCCGATTCCCAGTCAGCGGGGTTTGTTTTCCCGGCCGTTGGGCCGTTCCGACGAGTGAGACTTTAGCGAATCCAGCTCCCCGACGCTAATCGGGGTCGCGCTCCTTCGAACGCGGATTCCTCATTTCGCAAATGCGCACAGAAAGTCGAGCGACAGATGTCGCCGGCCAGATGTGGTTACTGCGGAATGGCTGTCCGGGGACCGACCGGAGTCGGCGCTCACGCCGGACAACTCGGAGCACATTACGGATGTGGGCGTGTCGTGTCAACCTCGGGTCGGCCCGGGTTCTGGCGGAAGGCCGGACGGTGGTCGCGGGGGTGGCGCCGGGCCCGAAGGTGGTGCGCGGTGCGGAGGTGATCTAGGCCGACGGGTAGCCGTCAGCCGTTGCCGGAGGCGAGTTCGCGGCTGCGGTCGCGGGCTGCTTCGAGGGCGGCGATGAGAGCAGCTCGTACGCCGTGGTTCTCCAGCTCGCGAATGGCGCTGATGGTGGTGCCGGCCGGGCTGGTGACGGCTTCGCGAAGCTTGACCGGGTGTTCGCCGCTGTCGCGGAGCATCACGGCGGCGCCGATGGCGGCCTGGACGATCAGGTCGTGGGCCTGGGCTCGGGGCAGGCCGAGCAGGATGCCCGCGTCGGTCATCGCCTCGACGAGGAAGTAGAAGTACGCGGGCCCCGATCCGGAGAGAGCGGTTGCCGCGTCCTGCTGGGACTCGGGGACGCGCAGGGTCTTGCCGACGCCGCCGAAGATCGCCTCTGCGGTGGCGAGGTGTTCGGTGGTGGCGTGACTGCCCGCGGAGATGACGGACATGCCCTCGTCGACGAGGACGGGGGTGTTCGGCATGACACGTACGACCGGGGTGTTCGCGGTGAGGCGGTCCTCGATGAAGGCGGTCGTGATGCCTGCGGCGGCACTGATGACCAGGTGGTCGGCGGTGACGTGCTCGGCGAGCTCGTCGAGGAGCCGTCCCATGTCCTGCGGCTTGACCGCGAGGATGAGGATGCCGGCGCGCTTGGCGGCCTCGGCGTTGGTGACGGAATCGACGCCGTAGCGGCTGTGGAGTTCCTCGGCACGCTCGGAGCGGCGGGTGGTGACCAGCAGGTTCGCCGGGGGCCAGCCTGCCCGGATCATGCCGCTGAGCAGGGCCTCACCGATCTTGCCCGTGCCGAGGACTGCAACTGTCTGGGTCATGCGGTTCACCCTCCGGGCGGTGCTCGCGGGTCTCGGTGCGTCGTGCTGACGGTTCTCGGTACTCGTGTCCGTCATCCTCGCACCGGGGCCGGTCGGGCAGTACGTCGGCGGAGGGAAGGAGGCATGTGGTCGCGGCCCGCGCTTGTGGGGCCCTACTTGCGCTTGGGCCGCTTTGCCTTGGCCGTGCGGGCGGCAGGGTTTCCGGTGCGGGCCGAGCGGCGCTTCACGTAGCGGGCCACGGCCGTCTCGTACTCCGCGCGGCGCAGTTGCTCGCCCGGTGCCTCCTTGAACGTACGGAGGAAGTACGCGATCAGCGAGCCGACGAAGCCTATGGTCTTGAGACCGCGCAGATTGGCCTCGCGCACCGGATCGGCCGGGCGGCGGCTGAACCCTTCCCACGTCTTGCGGAAAGCGATGGCGCTGCAAATGGCGAACATCAGGACGATCAGGATGCCGACGATGTCGCCGACGCCGGCGATCTCCAGTCCCTGGAAGGCGAGGCGGAGTACGAAGCAGGCGGCGACCGAGACCGCGAGGGAGCCGACCGCCGCCCCGACGCGTCGCAGCCCGTAGCCCCCGTCGTGGTCGACCCAGGTCGTACCGAAGAAGAGCAGGGGCTCGGGCTGTAGGCCGGACGCAGTGCTGCCGGGCGTGGTGCCGGGGCCGGGGGCTTCGCTGTTCTCGCTCACGAGGTCGATTATCCCCAGGCGCTCGCGACCCCGGTCGCCGTCCCCGTCATCCCGGTCACCGTCCCGTCGCGGTCCCCGTCAGTCGCAGCGTGGGGCGATGTAGCCGTCGCTGCCCGTGTGGACGTAGACGTCCGCCACGAACTGGCCGTTGGCGATGTTGTCCCAGAGGTTCGAGGTGCCGTACGGGCCGGTGACCCGCTCCCCCGGCTTCTGGCAGTAGACCGGAACCTTCATTCCGTACGGAAGCGTCCTGACGATGCCGTACTGGGTGCCCGGTCCCGTGCGGACGTTGACGCGGTAGCCCGGTGCGATGGGGTACCTGGCGACGTCACCGGTACCTGCGAGCGCGGCCACGTCCTCGGCCGAGTCAGTGGCGTCGGTGGTGATGTCGGTGTGCTCTTCCATGGCCATGAGGCTCTCCCCCGTTGAGAGACGGTGCGTACGACGCGCAGGTTACAAGCCCCGCCGGGCATCGCACGCACCATCGACTAGGCTCCGTGCGTCGCGCTTGCGGACGAACACACGGGGGTGGGCGATGCCGCCGCTGCGAGGTACCGGGACCAATCCGGAAGCGGAGCATCCGGACTACGCCGGTCAATACCGCCTCGAGGCGTGTCTCGGCGCGGGCGGCATGGGTGTCGTGCACCTGGCGCGCTCCGCCTCGGGGCTGCAGCTCGCCGTCAAGGTGGTGCACCGGCACCACTCCGCAGAGCCTGAGTTCAGGGCACGTTTCCGGCAGGAGGTCGGGGCGGCGAGGCGGGTCAGCGGGGCCTTCACGGCACCGGTCGTCGATGCCGATCCGGACGCCGCGCGGCCGTGGATGGCCACCCTGTACGTGCCCGGTCCCACGCTCTCCGACCAGGTGAAGCGGAACGGGCCGATGGCTCCCGCCGAACTGCGCAGGCTGACGGCGGGACTTGCCGAGGCGCTGCGCGACATCCATCGGGCCGGAGTGATCCACCGCGACCTCAAGCCGAGCAATGTGCTGCTCTCCGACTCCGGGCCCAAGGTCATCGACTTCGGGATCTCACGTCCGTACGACAGCGATCTGCGCACCGAGACGGGCAAGCTGATCGGCTCACCGCCGTACATGGCGCCCGAGCAGTTCCAGCGGCCGCGTGAAGTCGGGCCCGCCGCGGACGTGTTCGCCCTGGGGGCCGTGCTCGTCCATGCGGCGACCGGCCGGGGGCCCTTCGACTCCGACAGCCCTTACATCGTGGCCTACCAGGTGGTGCACGACGAGGCCGATCTGGCGGGGGTGCCGACCGATCTGGCGCCGCTGATCGGGCAGTGCCTGGCGAAGGACCCCGCGGAGCGGCCCACTCCGGGCGACATCATGGCGGCGCTGCGCCCTCCTTCGTACGACGCTGCCGCGTTCATGCCGTCGCAGCGGCGGCCGGGTGCCGTCGAGGCCCCGGCGGTGTCGGAGCCGAGGCCGGAGATCGTGACGGGGGCGGATGCGGACACGCATGTAGGCGCGGGCGCGGCGTCGCGGGGCAGGAAGGCGAACGCGAGCGGTGGCGGCAAGCGGCGGTGGCCGGCAGTTGCTGCGGCGCTGCTCGTCATGGGTGCCGGTGGGGTGTGGGCGTCCGGTGGGGTGGATGGCTCCGGTGGCTCGGGCGAGTCGGGTGGTTCGGGCGGCACGAAGGGATCGGCGGCGTTCGCGCCGTGGCGGACGCCGCTTCCGGACTCGGGCAGCTCTGCGCCGGTCTGTTCCTCGGCGGGCGGTGCCGGCGCGAAGGCGTCCGGCCCGGCCGCGGCGCTGTACTGCGTTGCGGCCGGTATCGGCGTCGCCCGGCTGGACCCCGCGGACGGCCGGGTGCTGTGGTCCCGTCGCGCCGCCGCCGGGGACACCTCGTCGGTCGGCGTGGTGTCGGTCTCCGGCGGTCTGGTGCATACGGCGGTGCCGGGCGGGAAGCTCCGGGCGTACGACCCCGCCAAGGGTGAACAGGTCTGGGACGCGGATCTCTCCCCGTACCTCGGCACCCCCTTCGCCGCGGGTGACACGCTGCTGCTGGTCAGAGAGGACGGCACGACCGAAGCGCTCGACTCCGCGACCGGCGTTTCCCTCTGGCGGCATCCGCTCGCCGGGCATCAGCGGCCGGACTACGCGCTGTACGACGAAGGATCGGGGCTGGTCTACGCATTCGAGCACTCGGCCTACGGGTCCACCACGCTGGTCACGGCCGTCGATGCGACAACGGGGCACGCGGCGTGGCAGCGGCGGCTGGACGGAATGCTCACCCCGGTGGGGGCCTCGGACGGTGCGCTCGTGCTGACGTCCATGAACGGGGACTCGCAGACCGTCGGGCTCGTCCGCTACGACCCGGAGCGGGAGCGCGTCGCACGGGTGGCGTTGCCGTTCCGGATGAACGAACCGGAGGTCGCTGTGGGCGGGGACACCGCCTATCTGCTGGCGCACGGCGGGACCCTGGTCGCCGTCGACACGCGCCCGGCCGGCGGCGGAGCTGTTCGCTGGCAACTGGAGACCGCTGCCGGGCGGACGTCGGCGCCCGTTCTCGCCACCGGGGACCGGCTGTACTTCTCGGCGGCGGACGGGCGGCTGCTCGCCGTGGACACCGAGCGCGGAACACTGCTGGGCCAGACGAGCCCTCGGCTCCGGGACGGGAAGCTCACGTACGCCTCGGAGCTGCCCGCCCCTGTCACCGCGGGCCGGACCGTCTTCGGTACCGCGCCCGACGGGTCCGTGTTCGCCGTCGACGGACAGGACCCCGCTCACTGGTGAGAGCGGGGTCCTGCGGCAGCGTTCGCGGCTGCCTCGGTCAGCCTTGTTCAGCCTTTTTCAGCCTTTTTCAGCCTTTTTCAGCCGAGCCTGGACACATCACGCACCGCGCCCCGGTCCGCGCTCGTCGCCATCGCCGCGTACGCACGCAGCGCCGCGCTGACCTTGCGGTCGCGGTCCTTCGGCGCGTACACGCCGTTCAGCGCCTCGCGGCGGGTGGCCAGCTCGGCCTCGGGAACGAGGAGCTCGATCGAGCGGTCGGGGATGTCGATCCTGATCCGGTCGCCGTCCTCGACCAGCGCGATCGTGCCGCCCGATGCGGCCTCCGGCGATGCGTGGCCGATGGACAGGCCGGACGTGCCACCGGAGAAGCGGCCGTCGGTCACCAGGGCGCAGCTCTTGCCGAGGCCCCGGCCCTTGAGGAAGGAGGTGGGGTAGAGCATCTCCTGCATGCCGGGGCCGCCGCGCGGGCCCTCGTAACGGATGACGACGACGTCGCCCTCCTTGATCTCCTTGCGCAGGATCTTGTCGACGGCCTCCTCCTGCGACTCGCAGACGACCGCCGGGCCCTCGAAGGTCCAGATCGACTCGTCGACACCCGCCGTCTTCACGACGCAGCCGTCCACGGCGAGGTTCCCCTTGAGGACCGCGAGGCCGCCGTCCTTGGAGTACGCGTGCGCCAGGTCGCGGATGCAGCCGCCGGCCGCGTCCAGGTCAAGGGTCTCCCAGCGCTCGGACTGGGAGAAAGCGGTCGCGGAACGGACGCATCCGGGGGCCGCGTGCCACAGCTCGACAGCCTCGGGGGACGGGGAGCCGCCGCGGATGTCCCAGTTCTTCAGCCACTCGGCGAGGGAGTCGGAGTGGACCGAGTGCACGTCCTCGTTGAGCAGGCCGCCGCGGTGCAGCTCGCCGAGGATGGCGGGGATGCCGCCGGCCCGGTGCACGTCCTCCATGTAGTACGTGCCGCCGGGGGCCACGTTGGGCGCGACCTTCGACAGGCAGGGGACGCGGCGCGAGACCTCGTTGATGTCGTCGAGGTCATAGGCCAGCTCGGCCTCCTGAGCGGCGGCGAGCAGGTGCAGGATCGTGTTGGTGGAGCCCCCCATGGCGATGTCCAGCGCCATGGCGTTGTCGAACGCGGCGCGGGTGCCGATGGACCGCGGCAGGACCGTCGCGTCGTCCTGCTCGTAGTAGCGCTTGGCGATCTCGACGACCGTACGGCCGGCCTCCTCGTACAGCGCCTTGCGGGCGGTGTGCGTGGCGAGGACGGAGCCGTTGCCGGGGAGGGAGAGGCCGAGGGCCTCGGTCAGGCAGTTCATCGAGTTGGCGGTGAACATGCCGGAACAGCTGCCGCAGGTGGGACAGGCGTTCTCCTCGATACGGAGGATGTCCTCGTCCGAGACGTTCTCGTTGACCGCGTCGGTGATCGCGTTGATCAGGTCGAGCTTGCGGACCGTACCGTCGACGAGGGTGGCCTTGCCGGCCTCCATCGGGCCGCCGGAGACGAAGACCGTCGGGATGTTGAGACGCATCGCCGCCATCAGCATGCCGGGCGTGATCTTGTCGCAGTTGGAGATGCAGATCAGCGCGTCCGCGCAGTGCGCCTCGACCATGTACTCGACGGAATCCGCGATCAGGTCGCGGGAGGGAAGGCTGTACAGCATCCCGGCGTGGCCCATCGCGATGCCGTCGTCGACGGCGATGGTGTTGAACTCGCGCGGCACGGCGCCCGCGGCCTTGATGGCGTCGGAAACGATCCGGCCGACCGGGGCCAGGTGGGTGTGGCCGGGGACGAACTCGGTGAAGGAGTTGGCGACCGCGATGATCGGCTTGCCGATGTCCTCGCTCGCTACGCCCGAGGCCCGCATAAGGGCGCGGGCGCCCGCCATGTTGCGACCATGGGTGACAGTGCGGGACCTCAGCTGGGGCATCGTCTCTCGCTCCTTCGACAGAAAAGACTGCTTTCGAGCCTACGCCTCCTGCTCCAAGATCTGGACACAGTGTCCGGTATGCGGGATGGGGTGCTCGGTGGGCGGGCAGTGCGCCCTGGTGATATCGCCGGGGCCGGTGTGGCCACCGGTCATGGGCGCGGCGCCTCGGCCGAGGACGACGCCAGGTGGAGCCGGGTGAAGGCCAGCGCCTCCGCCAGGTCGGCCTCGCGTTCGGCGGTGGACATGGCGCGGCGGGTGTTGACCTCGATGACGACGTGGCCGTCGAAGCCGGTACGGGCCAGGCGTTCCAGAAGTTCGGCGCAGGGCTGGTCGCCACGGCCGGGCACCAAGTGCTCGTCCTTGTTGGAGCCCTTGCCGTCGGCGAGATGGACGTGGGCGAGCCGGTCGCCCATCCGGTCGACCATCGCCATGCCGTCCGTGCGGGCCGTCGCGACGTGCGAGAGGTCCACGGTGAAGTGGCGGTAGTCGTCGTTGGTGACGTCCCAGGCAGGGGCGTACGCAAGCATCTCGCGGTCCCGGTAGCGCCATGGGTACATGTTCTCGACGGCAAACCGCACATCGGTCTCGTCCGCCATGCGCCAGATCCCGCTGACGAAGTCGCGCGCGTAGTTGCGCTGCCAACGGAACGGCGGGTGGACGACGACGGTCGTCGCCCCGAGCTTCTCCGCGGCGGCACGGGCCCGCTGGAGCTTCACCCACGGATCGGTGGACCAGACGCGCTGCGTGATCAGCAGGCAGGGCGCGTGGACGGCCAGGATCGGCACCTGATAGTAGTCCGAGAGCCGTCGCAGCGCCTCGATGTCCTGGCTGACGGGGTCGGTCCACACCATGATCTCGACACCGTCGTAACCAAGACGCGCGGCGATCTCGAAGGCCGTCGATGTCGACTCCGGGTAGACCGAAGCCGTCGACAGGGCGACCTTCGCATCCGGGATGCGCACCACTGGTTCTGCCACTGGGACAGCGTACGGGCAGTGCGACGCCGCGCCGAGAGACCCGGGCGGAAAGTGAGGAGGGCCATGGCGGGCTTCTGGCCGCCCCGGCGCTGCTCAGCCGGGCGAGGCTTACGACCTCGCCCACGATTGGCAGCGGGAGAAGGAGCGGCGTCTGGGGCCTTCGAATCCAAGGCGGAGGAGGGAGTGATGGCGGAGTCATCGCGACTGACGACAACGCGGGAGGCGGAGGCCCCAGACGCCGCGACGCCGCTGCCAATCGTGGGCGAGGTCGTTACTCCGTCGGCTCCGTCGGCATGTGGTCCAGGCGGCGCAGGATGACGCCCTCGCGCAGCGCCCAGGGGCAGATTTCCAGCTCCTCGACCCCGAACAGATCCATGGCTCCCTCCGCGACCAGCGCCCCGGCCAGCAACTGCGCGGCCCGGCCCTCGGAGACCCCGGGCAGAGTGCTGCGCTGCTCGACCGTCATCGCGGCCAGCTTCGGCACCCACTCCTCCAGTGCCTTGCGGGTGAGGACGCGCTGCACGTACAGGCCCTCGGTGGAGCGTGCGGCGCCCGCGATCCTGGCGAGCTGCCTGAAGGTCTTGGAGGTGCCGACGACATGGTCCGGACGCCCGAGGCGGGCGAATTCCCCGACGCTCCGGGCGATCCTGGCCCGTACATGGCGGCGCAGCGCCTTCACCTCCGCCGAGCCCGGCGGATCGCCCGGCAGCCACTCGGCGGTGAGCCGGCCGGCCCCGAGCGGCAGCGACACCGCGGCGTCCGGCTCCTCGTCCATGCCGTACGCGATCTCCAGCGAGCCGCCCCCGATGTCCAGGACCAGCAGCCGCCCGGCCGACCAGCCGAACCAGCGGCGCGCGGCGAGGAAGGTGAGCCGGGCCTCCTCCGCACCGCTGAGGACGCCGAGGTCGATGCCCGTCTCGTCCCGCACCCGGACCAGTACCTGGTCGGCGTTGCTCGCCTCCCGCACCGCGGACGTGGCGAACGGCAGAACGTCCTCGCACCCCTTGTCCTCGGCGGCCTGGAGCGCGTCGGTGATCGTCGCCACGAGCCGGTCCACACCGTGGGGGCCGATCGCCCCGTCGTCGTCGAGAAGCTCGGCCAGGCGCAGCTCCGCCTTGTGCGAGTGCGCGGGCAGCGGGCGGGCGCCGGGGTGTGCGTCCACCACCAGCAGATGCACTGTGTTCGAACCCACGTCGAGGACTCCGAGTCTCATACACGGAACGCTACCGGGACTGCGGACTTACTCTTGGCCCGTGCCAAAGACGAAAAAGGCGAAGCCGGGCAAAATCACGAAGAAGCAGAAAATGAAGCAGGAGATGCAGCAGCAGGAAGCGAACGGGCCGAACCGGTCCGAAGACGAGACGGGGATCGACTTCGCACGCGCCTGGGTCGAATTCCCCGACCCCGCGGACGACGAACAGATCTTCCGCTGCGACCTGACCTGGCTGACGTCCAGGTGGACCTGCATCTTCGGCAGTGGCTGCCAGGGCATCCAGGCAGGCCGTGCGGACGACGGATGCTGCACGCTGGGCGCGCACTTCTCGGACGAGGACGACGAGAAGCGGGTGGCGGGCCATGTCGAACGCCTGACCCCCGATCTGTGGCAGTTCCACGACGTCGGTACGGAGACGGGCTGGGTAGAGGTCGACGACGACGGGGAACGCCAGACGCGGCGCTGGAAGGGTTCATGCATCTTCCAGAACCGTCCCGGGTTCGCGGGGGGCGCGGGCTGCTCGCTGCACATCCTGGCGCTGCGGGAGGGCAAGGAGCCCCTGGAGACCAAGCCGGACGTCTGCTGGCAGCTGCCGGTCCGGCGTACGTACGACTGGATCGACCGGCCCGACGACACACGCGTGCTCCAGGTCTCGATCGGCGAGTACGACCGCAGGGGCTGGGGTCCGGGCGGCCACGATCTGCACTGGTGGTGCACATCGGCGACCTCGGCGCACGGCGCCGGGGAGCCGGTGTACGTGTCGTACCGCCCGGAACTCATCGAGCTGATGGGCAAGAAGGGGTACGACCGGCTGGTCGAGCTGTGCGAGGAGCGCCTGTCCTCGCTGCTGCCGATGGCACCGCACCCGGCGGATCCGGTCGATCCTGTGTGACGGCGTGACGGCGTGACGGCCGGGATGCCTTCCGGTGGCTCGGCGGTCACGTCGCGCGGGCTGCCGCAGCCGCGGACGGACTGTTTCAGCGCCTCCGGGCAGCAGCCGTACCCGGTTCGGCCGGGGTCGTGGAGCGGGACGGGTCCGGGGACGGCGTCGGACCGGTCGTGGACGGGTCCGTCGGTGACGGCGTGGGGGCTGTCGGGTGAGGGGTCGGGGCGGTCGGCTGCGTGGGATCCGGCGAGGACGAGGGGGTGGAGGGGTGGGCCGTACCCGGGTGGCCCGGGCCGCCGGGTGACGGTGTCGCCGCCCCGTATCCGCGGATCGCCACCGCCGAATAGGAAGGGGCGAGGGCGATGCGTGCGCTCCAAGGACCGGCGGGTTCCCGCAGGTGGTCCACACGAACGCGGATCGTGATGCTCTCGCCCGCGGCGAGCGTGCGCGAGGAGCTGCTGAGACGCAGCCAGGACGCATCCGCGCGGGCCGACCAGGCGACGGGTGCGCCGCCCGAGGCGGTCAGGCGGATCAGTGTCGTGCCGCCGGACGAGCGGGCCTCGACGGTGAGCCCGCCGGCGCCGCCCCGGCCAGGGCCCGAGCTGATCACCTCGGCCGAGACGCCCGGGGTGTGACCGTCCTTGAAACGGGCGCCGGACCGGGGACGGACGTTGCCCGCGTTCTCGTAGTGGCCGTCCGGGGCGCCGTCGAGGTCATGACGGACATCCGTCTCGGTCGCGGCGACCGACGAGCCGCCGTGGCCCTCTCCGGTCTGCGGCGCTCCGCGGTACGCCGTCCACAGCGCGATCACCGGGGCGGCGACGACCGTCGCCACCACCGTCGTCGTCACGACCCTGGCCCGCAGCCGGTCCCGCCGAGCGGCGTGGTCCTTCGGGTCCATGGGGAAGCCCGCCCGGTCGAAGCGCGGGCCGCCGGACCGGTTCCGCTGGGCTTGGACCATCGCGACGTAGGCGGAAGGCCGTGGCGCCTCGACGACCGGCAGCGCGGCGGCCGGGGTGACAGCCGCGCCCGGCCAGGGGCCCTCGGCGCCGGCCCGCTCGGCGGCCCGGCGGCAGCGGGGGCAGTCGTCGACATGGCGGACGAGTTCGCGACGCAGGGTCGCGGAGAGCAGGACGCGGTGACCGCCCGTGAACCGGGCGGCAGCGGGGCAGCTGCCGCTCTCGACGACGGCGAGGGCTGCGCAGGTGCGTTCCACCTCGCAGACCGCGGCAGCCAGGAGCTCACGGGCGGTCGCCGGTTCGAGGCCCAGGACGGAGGCGACTGCGCGGGGGGCGAGGCGGTGGCGCACGGCGAGCTCGAGCGCTTCTCGCTGTTCGGGGGTGGTGCCTGCGGCCTCCGGCCAGGCCAGCTGGGCAAGTTCGCGGCGCTTCGCCTCCCGCTTCGTCTCCTGCTTGGCCGGCTGGCTTCCCGACGGCTTCCCGGCATTGTGGCAGTGCGCCCGACGGCCCTGTTTCTGCTCGGCGATCTTGCGTAGACACGTCCATCTGGCCAGCGCATACAGCCAGGATTTACGTTCCTCCTCGTCGGCCGGGCACCGGCCGTCCTGCCGTTCCGCGATCGCGAGCACACCGCCGAGCGCCTCGGTGGCGGCATCGTGGTCGCAGAGCACGGAGAGGCAGTAGGTGAACAGGCCGTCGAGATGCGGCTCGTAACGTGCAGGCGGCCGCCGCGGCGAAGGCTGCGCCGAGGAGTGGGGCGCACGGCTCCGCGCCCGGTGTGCGCCGGTGGTGTGTGTAGGGGGCTCCAGCCTGCTGCTCGTCACCCGGCGACCGTAGGCAGCACAGAGCATGCTCTTAGAGCCTCCTCGGCTCATTTAATCCTTACGGGTGAATGTATCGCTCAAAAGGGGACAGGAATCCCTGATTGAGTCACCCGCGTCGGCGGCCTCTGCGGACCTCGCCCGGCGGCGTTGTCGGACCCCGCCTATACGGTTGCGCCATGGCTGCCCGTACGAAATCCGCGAAGGACCGGCCGTCCTACCGCTGCACCGAATGCGGCTGGACGACCGCCAAATGGCTCGGCCGCTGCCCCGAATGCCAGGCCTGGGGGACGGTCGAGGAGTTCGGCGGCGCCCCCGCCGTGCGGACCACCGCGGCCGGCCGGGTCAGCACCGCCGCGCTCCCCATCGGCCAGGTCGACAGCCGGCAGGCCACCGCCCGGTCGACCGGCGTCGGCGAGCTGGACCGGGTGCTCGGTGGCGGTCTCGTGCCGGGTGCCGTCGTGCTGCTCGCGGGCGAGCCGGGCGTCGGGAAGTCGACCCTGCTGCTCGATGTGGCCGCCAAGGCGGCGAGCGACGACCACCGCACGCTCTATGTCACCGCCGAGGAGTCCGCGAGCCAGGTGCGCCTGCGCGCCGACCGGATCCGGGCGATCAACGACCATCTGTATCTCGCCGCCGAGACCGACCTGTCCGCGGTCCTGGGCCATCTGGACGCCGTCAAGCCGTCGCTCCTCATCCTCGACTCCGTACAGACCGTCGCCTCGCCCGAGATCGACGGGGCGCCCGGTGGCATGGCACAGGTCCGAGAGGTCGCCGGAGCCCTCATCCGGGCCTCCAAGGAGCGCGGTATGTCGACGCTCCTGGTCGGCCATGTCACCAAGGACGGGGCGATCGCCGGGCCGCGGCTGCTGGAGCATCTCGTCGATGTGGTGCTGTCCTTCGAGGGCGACCGCCATGCCCGCCTGCGGCTCGTACGGGGCGTCAAGAACAGGTACGGCGCGACCGACGAGGTCGGCTGCTTCGAGCTGCACGACGAGGGCATCACCGGCCTCGCCGACCCGTCCGGGCTGTTCCTCACCCGCCGCGACGAGCCCGTGCCCGGCACCTGCCTGACCGTCACCCTGGAGGGCAAACGCCCGCTCGTCGCCGAGGTGCAGGCGCTGACGGTCGATTCCCAGATCCCTTCGCCCCGGCGCACCACCTCGGGTCTGGAGACGTCCCGGGTGTCGATGATGCTGGCCGTTCTGGAACAGCGCGGCCGGATCAGCTCGCTCGGAAAGCGGGACATCTACAGCGCGACGGTCGGCGGCGTGAAGCTCTCCGAGCCCGCCGCGGACCTCGCGGTCGCGCTGGCGCTGGCCAGCGCGGCAAGCGACACACCACTCCCCAAGAACCTGGTGGCAATCGGCGAGGTGGGCCTGGCGGGCGAGGTCAGAAGGGTTACGGGGGTCCAGCGCAGGCTGGCCGAGGCGTACCGCCTGGGCTTCACGCACGCGCTGGTTCCGACCGACCCCGGGAAGGTCCCGGCCGGTATGAAGGTCACAGAAGTCGCCAACATGGGTGATGCGCTGAGAGTGCTCCCGCGCCGGTCCCGCGCACAGGCCCCACAGGAGGAGAACGCGCGCCGGTAGACTTTGCCCTGGTCTCGCCCGTCCGTACGAACGGTATGAGGGACGTAAGGGCACCGCAAACCTGTGACCGGAGGAGTGCAGTGGCAGCCAGCGACCGGGCAGCAACGCCCGGAAAGTCCGGCCAAGGCACCGGTAATGAGGCGCTCATGCGCGCCTCATTGAGCGCCGTCGCGCCCGGAATGGCGCTGCGGGACGGCCTGGAGCGCATCCTCCGTGGCAACACCGGCGGACTGATCGTCCTGGGCATGGACAGAACCGTCGAGTCGATGTGCACCGGCGGATTCGTGCTGGACGTGGAGTTCACCGCGACGCGCCTGCGCGAGCTGGCCAAGCTCGACGGGGCACTGATCCTCGACAAGGACATGACCAAGATCCTGCGGGCCGGTGTGCAGTTGGTCCCTGACGCCTCCATCCCCACCGAGGAGACCGGCACCCGGCACCGCACGGCGGACCGGGTCTCCAAGCAGTGCAACTTCCCGGTCGTCTCGGTCTCGCAGTCGATGCGTCTCATCGCGCTGTACGTGAACGGGGAGCGCCGGGTCCTGGAGGAGTCCGCCGCGATCCTCTCCCGCGCCAATCAGGCACTCGCCACCCTGGAGCGGTACAAGCTCCGGCTGGACGAGGTCGCGGGCACCCTCTCGGCGCTGGAGATCGAGGACCTGGTGACGGTCCGCGATGTGACGGCCGTCGCGCAACGGCTGGAGATGGTCCGCCGGATCGCGACCGAGATCGCGGAGTACGTGGTGGAGCTGGGCACCGACGGCCGGCTCCTCTCGCTCCAGCTCGACGAGTTGATCGCGGGCGTCGAGCCGGAGCGTGAGCTGGTCGTGCGCGACTATGTGCCGGAGCCGACCGCGAAGCGGTCCCGTACGGTCGCCGAAGCACTGACCGAACTCGACGCGCTCTCCCACACCGAACTGCTCGAACTCCCGGTCGTGGCACGGGCGCTGGGATACAGCGGCTCGCCGGAGACGCTGGATTCGGCGGTCTCGCCGCGCGGCTTCCGGCTGCTGGCGAAGGTGCCGCGACTGCCCGGGGCGATCATCGACCGGCTGGTGGAACACTTCGGCGGTCTGCAGAAGCTCCTTGCCGCCAGCGTGGACGACCTTCAGACGGTGGACGGGGTCGGCGAGGCCCGGGCGAGGAGCGTGCGCGAGGGGCTGTCGCGACTGGCCGAGTCGTCGATTCTCGAGCGGTACGTGTAGCGGTACGCGCAGCGGACACAGGCGGTGTCGGGGCCCGGGAGACCGGGCCCCGACGTGTTTTCCGGGCCCGGGCCCGGCCCTCTTCTCAGTCCTTCGCGAGGACGAACGAGGCGCGCTGCACCGGCTCGCCCGGCGCCTTCGCCTCGACCAGGTACGTACCGGGCCCCGCGGTCCCCGCGGGCGGCGTCCCACACTGCGGGGTGCTCTTTCTGCGGTCCCATTCCACGGTGTGGGCGATGGTCGAGCCCGCCGGGACCTTCAGCAGCAGACTGCCCGCGTCGCGCGGGCAGTCCTTGGAGGACCACACCTGGCTGTCGTCGCCACCGGCCTCGGTGATGGTGAGCACCGCGCTCTTCGCCCCGAGGTCGGCCTTGCAGGTGGTGGACGAGGTGTTCTCGGCAACCAACCGGAACTTCGGCTTCTCGCCGGGGCTGTAGTTGAGTTCGGTGCTCAGGCTCAACTGCAATGCGCCGGCGGTGCAGTCGGGGAGCGAGGAACCTGCCGGAACCTGCTCCCCTTCCGTCGCGCCCTTGCCGATCGCGCCGCCGGCTCCGGTGCCGGACCCGCTGCCGGTCTCCGTGCCGCTGCCGGTCTCCGTGCCGCTGCCGGTCTCCGTGCCGCTGTCGCTCGCGCCGCCGTCCGAGCCTGTGCCCGTACCGCTGCTGTCTCCGCTGCCGGAGTCGCCCGACTCGTCGCGCCCGCCCGGCTGTTCACTGATGGCCGGCCCCGACCGGGAGGGGCCGGGAGTGATCGAGCGCGCGGGACCCGATCCGCCGGGCCGGGAGTCGTCCGTGCTCTCCTTGCCGCCCCCGGAGGTGACGGCCCACACGATCAGCAACGCGAGCAGCGCAACCAGCGTCGCCGCTACAGCCCTCCGCCGCCAGTAGATGGTGGAGGGAAGCGGCCCGATCGGATTACGCAAAGATCCCACGGCGCAAACTGTACGAGAGATCGGCGCCAACTCCCGCTCCACCCGCCGCCCGACCCCCAAGTTTTACGGATCATCATCCCGGTACGGCCTGCTCCGGCCCGGTACTTCCGTCGACTTGGGCCCTGGGGATCGCCGAAGGTGACCACCCGGTTTTGTTGACTACCCTCTGTCACATGGATAGTTCAATTACTGCCCCGCTCTACCGGGACATCACCGACTTCGCGCATGACATGCCGTCATGGGTGCAACACCTGGCCGAGATATGGACGGAGCTCGGGCTCCTGGTCTTCGGCGTCCTGTTCATAACCGGGTGGTGGCGTGCCCGACGGGCGGACGACGGCGCTCTGGCGCTGGCGGTCCTCGCGCCCATTGCGACAGCCTTCGCCTATGTGAGCAGCGAGATGCTCAAGTCCGTGGTGGACGAGGAGCGCCCGTGCCGGGCGGTCGTCGGGGCGGCGGCCTCGCTGGTGCCGTGTCCGCCGACGGGCGACTGGTCGTTCCCCAGCAACCACTCAGCGATCGCCGGCGCGGCAGCCGTCGCCCTGGCGATCGCCCGGCCCCGGCTGGCCTGGCTCACCGCGCCGCTTGCCCTGCTGATGGCCTTCTCCCGGGTCTTCGTCGGGGTGCACTATCCGCATGACGTGGCGGTCGGTCTGCTGCTGGGTGCGGCAGTGGCCGCCGTGGCGGTCGCCGTGCTGTACCGCCCGGCACGGTCGCTCGTCCGGACAGTGCGGAGCAGCGGGGCGCCACTGGCCGTCTGGGCGTCGGGCCCCGGTGCGGCGACGGCCGGCCGGTCCCGGCGGCGGGGCAAACGGCACTGAGGGCCCGGGGGAGTCTGCTTGGGCCGGTTGCCGGATATCGCGGGGACAGACGGGTGGCAATATCACCCCAAGGGCCCTCAGGAGGAACGACACCACCGTACGCGGAGCCATTGTCTGCCCGTCCGTGTCAGGATCGGCGATGCGATGACTGCCATGACTGCGACACAGACGCCCCCCGCCTCCCTCCACACTCCCGTCATCGGGTGGTTCGAACAGCACGCCCGCGATCTGCCCTGGCGCCGCCCCGAAGCGGGCGCCTGGGGTGTGATGGTGAGCGAGTTCATGCTGCAGCAGACCCCCGTCAGCCGGGTCCTCCCGGTGTACGAACAGTGGATGGCCCGCTGGCCGCGCCCGGCCGATCTGGCCGCCGAGCCGCCCGGCGAGGCGGTCCGCGCCTGGGGCCGACTCGGCTACCCGCGCCGGGCACTCCGGCTGCACGGGGCCGCACAGGCAATAACTGAACGGCACGGCGGCGACGTGCCGAGCGAGCACGGCCAGCTGCTCGCACTGCCCGGGATCGGTGAGTACACCGCGGCGGCCGTGGCCTCGTTCGCGTACGGACAGCGGCACGCCGTACTCGACACGAACGTCCGCCGGGTGTTCGCCCGGGCCGCGACCGGCATCCAGTACCCGCCGAACGCGACCACCGCCGCCGAGCGCAAGCTCGCCCGGGCTCTGCTCCCCGAGGAGGACGAACGGGCCGCCCTCTGGGCCGCCGCGACGATGGAGCTCGGCGCCCTCGTCTGCACCGCCAAGAACGAGGACTGCACACAGTGCCCGATCGCCGGGCAGTGCGCCTGGCGGCTGGCCGGGAAGCCCGCCCACCAGGGGCCCCCGCGGCGCGGTCAGACCTACGCCGGCACGGACCGGCAGGTGCGCGGAAGGCTGCTCGCCGTGCTGCGCGAGGCCGTGGCGCCGGTTCCGCAGTCGGCACTGGACGCGGTGTGGGACGAACCGGTGCAGCGAGCCCGTGCGCTGGACGGCCTGGTCGCCGACGGCCTGGTCGAGCCGCTGGCCGACGGCCAGTACCGACTGCCGCTGAGCTGAAGGTCCCTGCCGTCCTCTCCCGCGCTGTTACACAACCGATGGACAGCCGTGCGTCAGCGTATGGCTGCTCCGCACAGCCTCGTGACAACAGCTCCGTAGCGTCAGCGCAGTCAGCCCGGCCATTGATGGCCGGCGGCGGTTCTACGGGGTTCTACGGGGACGGAGGCGGTTGGAATGGCGCAGGGCGAGGTGCTCGAATTCGAGGAGTACGTACGCACTCGGCAGGATGCACTGCTGCGCAGTGCACGCCGGCTGGTCCCCGACCCCGTGGATGCGCAGGACCTGCTGCAGACCGCCCTGGTCCGTACGTACGGCCGCTGGGACGGCATCGCCGACAAGTCCCTCGCCGACGCCTATCTGCGCCGCGTCATGATCAACACCCGTACCGAGTGGTGGCGGGCCCGCAAGCTGGACGAGGTCCCCACCGAGCAACTGCCCGACGCGAGCGTCGAGGACGGCACCGAGCAGCGCGCCGACCGTGCCCTGCTGATGGATGTGCTGGGCGTACTGGCTCCCAAGCAGCGCAGCGTCGTTGTGCTGCGACACTGGGAGCAGATGAGTACGGAGGAGACGGCTGCGGCGCTCGGCATGTCGGCCGGTACGGTGAAGAGCACGCTGCACCGTGCGCTGGCGCGACTGCGCCAGGAGCTGGAGAGCCGTGAGGCAGCGAGCAGGGAGGCCCGGCTCCGGGAGGAGCGGGGCCTGACGGGGGCCGACCGTGCTCCGGCCGTCGGCGCTCCGATGAGTGCGCGGGCGACGGCGCGGGGACGGGCGCGGACGGGCAGGCGTATGGACGAACGGGGGCGGGAGCGGTGCGCGGCCTGACAGCCAGCGGTGACAGTGGCAACAGCAACGGCGACGGCGAGCGTGGCGGCGGAAGAGACGGTGGTGGCCGCGGGGCCGCCGGCAGACGTGGCCGGGTCCTGGCCGGCCGGGCGGCGAGCACCACGACCCTGGTCGGGCTCGCCGCCTTCGGGCTGCTCGTCGCCGGCTGCTCCACCGGTGGCACCGGCACCCGGGACGAGGGCCCGGCAGGCACCCAGCCGGTCGTCCAGGCCACGCCGAGCACCGACGCGCGGTCCACGGCGAAGCCCCCGCCCCGCATCGATGCCGTGGCGCTGCTCAAGCGGGACCCCAAGGTCAGCGAGCGGGTCAGGACGGATCTGAAGCCCTGCAGCGGCTCCGAGTACCCGGTGGACACCTCGTACGGCACCATGACCGGCGGCCCCTCGGCCGACGTCGTGGTGAACGTGATGACCTGCGGCGATTCGGTGGGCGTCGGCACCTACGTGTACCACCGACGGGGCAACGGCACGTACGAGAACGTGTTCGCCGTCGAGCAGCCCGCGGTGTACGGCACCATCGACCGCGGTGATCTGGTGGTGACGGCCCAGGTGTACGAGAAGAAGGACTCGGTCGAGTCCCCCTCCGGCGAGGAAGTGATCACCTACCGCTGGGCGGGCAACCGGTTCATCGAGCACGACCGGGTGCACAACGACTTCAACCAAACCGTCGGCAACGGAGGAGCCGGTCTTCCGGAACCCTCTGAACCGGCGGGGAACTGAGAGCAGTCCGATGGCCGAGACCCACGTCCTGTTCGTCGAGGACGACGACGTCATCCGCGAGGCCACCCAGCTGGCGCTGGAGCGCGACGGCTTCGCGGTCACCGCGATGCCCGACGGGCTGTCGGGCCTCGATGCGTTCCGGGCCGACCGCCCCGACATCGCCCTGCTCGATGTGATGGTGCCGGGCCTCGACGGGGTCAGCCTCTGCCGTCGCATCCGCGACGAGTCGACGGTCCCGGTGATCATGCTGTCGGCCCGGGCCGACTCGATCGACGTGGTGCTCGGCCTGGAGGCCGGCGCCGACGACTACGTCACCAAGCCCTTCGACGGGGCGGTCCTGGTCGCCAGGATCCGTGCCGTGCTGCGCCGCTTCGGGCATGCGTCGGGCGGGCAGCCGGGCAGCGGGGAGCCGGAGACGCAGCCCGTCGGCGGGCTGCTGGTCTTCAGCGATCTGGAGGTCGACACCGAGGGCATGGAAGTCCGCCGGGGCGGCCGGCAGGTGGCACTGACCCCGACCGAGATGCGTCTGCTGCTGGAGTTCTCCGCTGCGCCGGGCACAGTGCTCTCCCGCGACAAGCTCCTGGAGCGGGTCTGGGACTACGGGTGGGGCGGTGACACCCGGGTCGTGGATGTCCATGTGCAGCGGCTGCGCACAAAGATCGGCCAGGACCGGATCGAGACGGTCCGCGGCTTCGGCTACAAACTCAGGCCATGAAGCAGTTCGCCCTGCGGACGGGTGTCCGCTGGAAGATCAGCATCGCGATCGCGGCGGTCGGCGCGCTGACCGCCGTCGCGCTCAGTTTCGTCGTCCACAACGCCGCCCGGGTCTCGATGCTGGAGAACGCGCGCGAGGTGCAGCTGGAGCGCCTGACGTACGCACAGCTGCTGTACGAGGCGAAGAAGCCGCAGAAGGCCGACCCCCGGTTCGGCGCCAAGCTCAACGACCCGGCGATGCCGCGCAGCCTGCGTGCGGAGACCAGCAGGAACCGGCGCGCCACGCATGTCGAGCAGACCGGGAACGGTACGCCCGATGTATGGGCGGCCGTGCCGGTCGGCAATGGCGATGTGCTCTCGCTGCACACCCGTTTCGCCAACCGCAGCGCCACGATCATGAGCGATCTCGACCGGGCGCTGATCATCGGCTCGGTTTCTGTGGTGTTCGGCGGCTGTGCGCTGGGCGTGCTCATCGGCGGGCAGCTGTCGCGTCGGCTGCGCAAAGCGGCAGCCGCGGCGGGCAGGGTCGCACAGGGCAATACCGATGTACGTGTCAGGGAGGCCGTCGGCGGTGTCGTCCGGGACGAGACCGATGAACTGGCCCGCGCGGTGGACGCGCTGACGGACGCATTGAACGAACGCATCCAGGCGGAGCGCCGGGTCACCGCGGACATCGCGCACGAGCTGCGCACCCCGGTGACGGGTCTGCTGACGGCGGCCGAGCTGCTGCCGCCGGGCCGCCCCACCGAGCTTGTACGGGACCGGGCGCAGGCGATGCGAACCCTGGTCGAGGATGTGCTGGAGGTGGCCCGGCTGGACAGTGCGTCGGAGCGGGCCGAGCTGCAGGAGATCGCGCTGGGCGAGTTCGTCAGCCGGCGGGTCGCGCTGCTGGACCCGGATGTGCGGGTGCAGGTCGTCCACGAGTCCTGGGTCAGCACCGATCCGCGCCGGCTGGAGCGGATCCTCGGCAATCTGCTGGGGAACGCCGCCAAGCACGGTGCCACTCCGGTGGAGGTCACGGTCGAGGGCCGGGTGGTGCGGATCCGCGATCACGGTTCCGGGTTCCCGGCGGCGCTGCTGCGTGAGGGCCCGAGCCGGTTCCGTACCGGAAGCAGCGACCGGGCCGGACACGGACACGGTCTGGGGCTGACGATCGCGGCCGGTCAGGCGCGAGTCCTCGGGGCCCGGCTGACCTTCCGCAACGCGGCGCCGGAAGGCGCGGCGAAGGGCGCGGGCGGGGCGGTCGCCGTGCTGTGGCTGCCCGAGCACGCACCGACGAACACCGGCAGCTTCCCGATCCTGCGCGAACTGCGCACGCCGGGCAGCGGCAACAAGGAAAGCGCGGACCCCGGGCGCACAACCCGGGGTCCGTCGAGCAGCGGGATGCATCCCGGTCGGGTCAGATCCTGACGCCTTGCTTGTGCAGGAACGAGACCGGGTTGATCGCGGAACCGTAGTTCGGCGAGGTCCGGATCTCGAAGTGCAGGTGCGGGCCGCTGGAGTTTCCGGTGTTGCCGGAGAGGGCGATGTGCTCACCCGTCTTCACGGTCTGGCCGATGTGCACATCGATCCGCGACAGGTGGGCGTACTGCGAGTACACGCCGTTGCCGTGGCTGATCACGACGGCATTGCCGTACGCGGGACCGTCGCCGCCGCCGTTCGGACCGGCCTTCACTACGGTGCCGCTGTGCGCAGCCTGGACCTCGGTGCCGGTCGGCACGGCAAAGTCCTGGCCGGAGTGCTTGTGGGCCCAGCGGGCGCCGTCGTTGCCGTAGCTGGCGCTCAGCACGTAGCGGCTCACCGGGGCCTCCCAGGCGGCGGCCTTCTTCACGGCCGCCGCCTGGGCCGCCGCGCGTTCGGTCTCGGCCGCCTTGGCCGCCTGGCGCTGCACGGCCGCCTGCTTGGCGACCGAGTGGGCCGCGCCGTTATCGATCAGGCTCGCGGCGCGGGGGGCACTCGCCGGGTCGGCCGCGAACGCAGCGCCCACGCCGAGAACCATCGATGTCCCCACGCCGGCTGCAACCACGGCGCCACGGACACGGGACAGAGACGGGCGACGGGAGTGCTGGAACGAAACGCGCTTCGACATAGGCGGAGATCCTCCGGAGATGACTGGACCCGGCGCTTGGGCCGGGCTGGCCATTCCTTGGTAACCCGCACCTCCACCGATGCCCAAACACCCCATCTACGAACAAAAGCCGTAGCCGAAGCCTCGGGAATTCGCCGGAAGCGGTGTGGCGCGTGCCGCTTCCGAACTCATCGAAACTCTTTTTCGGACAGGTTTAACCCCAGCTCAAAACCGCTTGAATCGGACTAAACATAGCGATCCCGACTTCTCTCCCTCCGCCCGCGAAAGCCCCTCCCCGCGCAGGGGCACAAGCCCCTGCGGCGATCACGGCGCTTCGCCCTATCGCCCCTAGTAGGCCCCGAACGGGCTGTGCGCCTTGTCACTTCCGGTGGGACCAAGGGCCGTCCGATTCGGGACTTTCGGCCCGCTCGACGGCTGGATGCTCCTGAACGGCCTCCGGCTGGAAATCCTCCGCTGCGGGCAGGGGCTGCCCCTGCCCGCAGCGCGTGGCGGGCACGGCGGGCGCCGCGCCACGGCAAAGGGGCTGCCCCGGACCGTTCTCACGGTTCCGGGGCAGCCCCTTCAGATGCTCAGGCGCTCGGAGGCGTCCTTACACGTCCTTCGACATGTTCGGGCCTGCGCCGCCTGCCGCCTGCTCGATCGGGGGGACGTCGGGCAGAGCCGACTTCTCCTCGCCGCGGAAGGTGAACTTCTTCTCCTCACCCTCGCCCTCGGTGCCGACGACCACGATGTGGCCCGGGCGCAGCTCACCGAAGAGGATCTTCTCGGAGAGGATGTCCTCGATCTCGCGCTGGATCGTCCGGCGCAGCGGCCGGGCGCCCATCACGGGGTCGTAGCCCTTCTTCGCCAGGAGCGACTTGGCTTCCGAGCTCAGCTCGATGCCCATGTCGCGGTCCTTGAGGCGCTCGTCCACCTTGGCCAGCATGAGGTCGACGATCTGGATGATGTCTTCCTCGGTGAGCTGGTGGAAGACGACCGTGTCGTCGACACGGTTGAGGAACTCGGGGCGGAAGTGCTGCTTGAGCTCTTCGTTGACCTTGTTCTTCATCCGCTCGTAGCCGGTCTTGACGTCGCCCTGGGCGGCGAAGCCCAGGTTGAAGCCCTTGGAGATGTCCCGGGTCCCGAGGTTGGTCGTCATGATGATGACCGTGTTCTTGAAGTCCACGACCCGGCCCTGGGAGTCGGTCAGCCGACCGTCTTCCAGAATCTGGAGCAGGGAATTGAAGATATCGGGGTGGGCCTTCTCGACCTCGTCGAAGAGGACGACGGAGAACGGCTTGCGGCGCACCTTCTCGGTGAGCTGGCCGCCCTCTTCGTAACCCACGTAGCCGGGGGGAGAACCGAAGAGGCGGGAAACCGTGTGCTTCTCGCTGAACTCCGACATGTCGAGGGCGATCAGCGCGTCCTCGTCGCCGAAGAGGAATTCGGCGAGCGTCTTGGAGAGCTCCGTCTTACCGACACCGGACGGACCGGCGAAGATGAACGAGCCACCGGGGCGCTTCGGGTCCTTCAGCCCGGCTCGCGTACGGCGGATCGCCTGCGAGAGGGCCTTGATGGCGTCCTTCTGGCCGATGACGCGCTTGTGGAGCTCGTCCTCCATGCGCAGCAGACGGGAGGACTCCTCCTCCGTCAGCTTGAAGACCGGAATACCGGTCGCGGTGGCAAGGACTTCGGCGATCAGCTCGCCGTCGACCTCGGCCACGACGTCCATGTCGCCGGCCTTCCATTCCTTTTCGCGCTTGGTCTTCGCAGCGAGAAGCTGCTTCTCCTTGTCGCGCAGGGACGCGGCCTTCTCGAAGTCCTGCGAGTCGATCGCGGACTCCTTGTCACGGCGTACGCCGGCGATCTTCTCGTCGAACTCGCGGAGGTCCGGCGGCGCGGTCATCCGCCGGATACGCATCCGGGAACCGGCCTCGTCGATCAGGTCGATCGCCTTGTCCGGCAGGAAGCGGTCCGAGATGTACCGGTCCGCCAGCGTCGCGGCCTGGACCAGCGCCTCGTCCGTGATGGAGACGCGGTGGTGGGCCTCGTAGCGGTCGCGCAGACCCTTGAGGATCTCGATGGTGTGCGGCAGCGACGGCTCCGCGACCTGGATGGGCTGGAAGCGGCGCTCGAGAGCGGCGTCCTTCTCCAGGTGCTTGCGGTACTCGTCGAGCGTTGTGGCACCGATGGTCTGGAGCTCGCCACGGGCCAGCATGGGCTTGAGGATGCTGGCGGCATCGATCGCGCCCTCGGCGGCGCCCGCACCCACCAGGGTGTGGAGCTCGTCGATGAACAGGATGATGTCGCCGCGGGTGCGGATCTCCTTGAGGACCTTCTTCAGGCGCTCCTCGAAGTCACCGCGGTAGCGGGAACCGGCGACCAGCGCGCCGAGGTCGAGGGTGTAGAGGTGCTTGTCCTTGAGGGTCTCGGGCACCTCGCCCTTGACGATGGCCTGCGCCAGTCCTTCGACGACCGCCGTCTTGCCGACGCCGGGCTCGCCGATGAGAACCGGGTTGTTCTTGGTTCGGCGGGACAGCACCTGCATGACCCGCTCGATCTCCTTCTCGCGCCCGATGACCGGGTCGAGCTTGGATTCGCGAGCGGCCTGGGTGAGATTCCTGCCGAACTGGTCGAGCACCAGGGACGTGGAGGGCGTGCCTTCCGCGGGGCCTCCCGCGGTTGCCGCCTCCTTGCCGCCCGAGTAGCCGGAGAGCAGCTGGATGACCTGCTGCCGCACCCGGTTCAGGTCGGCGCCCAGCTTCACGAGGACCTGGGCTGCGACGCCCTCGCCCTCGCGGATCAGGCCGAGCAGGATGTGCTCGGTGCCGATGTAGTTGTGGCCGAGCTGGAGGGCCTCGCGGAGCGACAGCTCCAGGACCTTCTTGGCCCGGGGGGTGAAGGGGATGTGCCCGGACGGGGCCTGCTGGCCCTGGCCGATGATCTCCTCCACCTGCTGGCGGACCGCCTCGAGCGAAATCCCGAGGCTCTCCAGGGCCTTAGCGGCGACACCCTCACCCTCGTGGATAAGGCCCAGGAGGATGTGCTCGGTGCCGATGTAGTTGTGGTTGAGCATCCGGGCTTCTTCCTGAGCCAGGACGACAACCCGCCGCGCGCGGTCGGTGAACCTCTCGAACATCGTTAATCGCTCCTCAGAGCGGTCAGGCAGTAAGGGGTCGGTCCCCTCCCTGTCCTTCCGCAGCTTAGTCCCGCAAGCGGGGACCGCTCATTCCAACTGCCGACACCGTCCTTGGCCTCCTGCCCCGAACGCCGACATCTGCTCCAACCCGATGGTGCGAGACGATGTTCCCGCAGGCCAGGCAGATACCCCTTTCGCCAGTACGCCGATGGCGAACGTGAGATGCCCGAGCCTGCGTGTCGCCCCTCCCCACTAAGGATGTCTTACCCGCAATTACAGACGGTCCATGCGGTGCGCGCCGGTTCCCTCCGCTACGGGCGAACATCTTCGCGCCCCCGAATGTGCCTCTACGCCCCCATCTCGGACACAGTGCGCGCCCGCCCGCATGCTCTGCGTAACTCCGGGGGTGACTCGGCCGTTCCTCCGACATGGCCATCACCGTCCCACCTCCCCGGCCGCCGCTCGCCGACGAGCGGCAGAGCCACGGCGACTGCGCACAGTGGGCGCAGTGGTACGAATGCGAGCTCGGCTGGGCAACGGAGGGCACCACACCGGTGCGGTTGCTGACCGGGCTGCGGTTCGACGTGCTCCAGGTGCCCGCGGTCGCCGGTCACGCGGCATTGCGGCGGGTGGGCCGCACCGGACCGGTGACGCTGTCGGGCGCCCGGATGAACCTGCTGGTGGCCGCCGGAAGCGCCGACGAGCTGCCCGGGCTGCTCGACTGGCTGGAGTGGGGCGGGGTCACCCTCTCACTGACCGCCATCGGTACGGGCGGTCGGATCATTGCGCCGGCGCCGCCCGGTCGGGTGGCGGGCCGGTCGGGGGCCGCCGTATGGCTGCGGCCCCCCGGGCTGCGGCACGAGGGAGAGCCGGAACTCCCGGCCCTCGTCGGCCTCGGGAGCAGGGGTGGGGGTACTCCCGATCTCGTACGGCTCGTGGACGCGGTGGCGACGGAATGCCACCGGGCCCGGTTGATGCGCGCCCGAACGGGGCGGTCGACCGATGAGTCGACAGCTCAGCCGTTGGCCTTCTCGTAAGCCTCACGGATCTCCGCGGGAACACGGCCGCGGTCATTCACATTGTGGCCGTTCTCGCGCGCCCACTTACGGATCTCCGCGGTGTCCTTGTTGCCGCCCGCAACAGCGCGGCCCTTGCCACGGCCGGCCGCCGCGCGGCCACCCGTACGCCGGCCACCCTTGGTGTACGGCTCAAGAAGGCCACGGAGCTTGTCCGCGTTGCTCGTGGTGAGGTCAATCTCGTACGTCTTGCCATCCAGAGCGAACGTGACTGTCTCGTCCGCCTCGCCACCGTCGAGGTCATCGACAAGAAGGACCTGAACCTTCTGTGCCACCGGATTTCCTTTCATCGAAAATGCAGTACGCGGAAAGGAAACCGCTTTTCCCCGGAAAACACAAACCCTCGGGAGAGGTTCAGGATCCCGAGAAGACGGGAAACGTGCGCGATTCGGACATAGAGCTACGGCTTCTTGTGGCGGTCACAGGTGCAGAAGCATCCGGCTGTTGCCCAAGGTGTTCGGCTTCACTCGTTCGAGACCCAGGAACTCTGCTACACCCTCGTCATAGGAACGCAGCAGCTCGCTGTAGACATCTCCGTCGACCGGTGTCTCTCCGATCTCCACGAAGCCGTGCTTCGCGAAGAAGTCGACTTCGAAGGTGAGACAGAAAACCCGCCGCACACCCAGCCAACGGGCGGTCTGCAACAACTTGTCCAGTACTTGATGCCCGACTCCGGCGCCCCTGATGCTGTGATCGACCGCGAGAGTACGGACTTCGGCGAGGTCCTCCCACATCACATGCAGTGCGCCGCAGCCGATCACCCGGGCGTCCTCGTCGCGTTCTGCGATCCAGAACTCCTGGATGTCCTCGTAAAGCGTCACCGTTGCTTTGTCGAGCAGGATGCCTTCACGTACGTACCCGTCGAGGAGACGGCGTACCGATGCCACATCGCTGGTCCTGGCACGGCGGACAGTGATCGCCGCGTTGTTTATGACCGACGGTTCGGTACGGAAATCGGTATGCGGAAGCTCTGAGGACATACCCAGACGCTATCGCCCGGCCTCCGGGCCTGCTTCGTCGGCCGCTTCTCCGGCCGGTTCATCAGTCGGCTCATCGACCACTTCATGGGGCGCTTCGTCCGCTGCTTCGTCGGGCGGCAGCCCGAGGGCCCCGTGCAGGCCGGGCAGAACGATCCGCATGGCGTCCTGCAGGGCCTCGCGCTGCTCGGCGGACATCATGCCGAAGAAGGCGACAAGAGCGGCGGCGGGGTTGTCGCTGTGCGACCAGGCTTCGTTCATCAGTGCGGCCGAGTAGGCGGCGCGGGTGGAGACCGCCGTATATCGATATGCGCGGCCGTCGACTTCCCTGCGCACCCAGCCCTTCTGATGGAGATTGTCCATTACCGTCATGACGGTTGTGTAGGCGATGGAGCGTTCCCGCTGAAGGTCCTCAAGGACTTCCCGCACGGTGACCGGACGGTTCCATTGCCAGACCCGCGTCATCACGGCATCTTCCAGATCTCCCAATTGGCGGGGCACAATGTCACTTTAGTGCCAGATGCCAGGAATCTTCGGTTATTTACGCAGCAAAAGGGCGCACGACTCCTGACAAGTCGTGCGCCCTTCACGTGCTGCGAGGTCGGGGAAGTCAGACACCGTCGGTGTGCTGCGCCTGCCGGGCCGATTCGGCGCGGCTCATCGCCATGTCCACGGCCGCGTCCTCCTTGGCCTTGTTGGGACCACCCTGGCTCTTGATGATCGTCACGACGAGGCCGATGAAGAAGGCGGCCATCACCACGGGGGGCAGGAGCGCGGCTACGTAGTCCATGGCATCCAGAGTAGCGAGGCCGGTACCGGCTTCCGCGCGCCCCCTCCGTCTTGCGGCGAGGCTATCCCGCGGCCCTCTGCTGGGGCGGCGGGACCGGGCGGCGCGGCGGGAAGACCTCCGAGGGCTTTGGCGCCGGGCGCTTGGACGGCGGAGCCGGCCGGGGTGGGGCCGCCGGGGTCTTCGGCCGCTCGGGTTCGCTGTCGGCGGCCCGGCCGCCGGGCAGGGCGAGGAGCCGGCTGCGGGGTACACGGGCGACCGACCGCGCGGCACGTCCGGCGAGGCGGGCCCGTACCGACCGCTCCGCCAGCACCTGACAGCGGTCCAGGAGCGCCGCGGCCGCCGGTCTGTGGCGCAGGGCGCGCAGCGCGGCGAGGTCATCGGGGCAGGGGTCGTATCCGCCCGCCAGGGCGTCCTGGAGCAGCTCCAGATAGCCACTGAGGGAGCCGGGGAGGGCGTTGCGGTAGCGGACGAGGTCGGCGAGGAGGAACGCGCGCAGCCGTCCCGCCTCGCCGACCGCCTCGTCCACGGCACCCGCCAACCGCAGGCAGTCCTGGACATCCTCGTCGGGCAGGGGCGTGGGGTGAAGGGCGATGGCGAGGGCGCGTCGGAGCACACGCAGCTCGTCCGCGCTGAACGCCATACCGCCGCGTGATCCGTAGGGCGTGGGCATGACGCGACAATACGTGCTAAATGGACAAAATCGGCTTAACTGGCATTCGGTGGCGCGGCGGGGCCCGCCCCCGCCGAACCGATACCGCAGCTACCGCTCCGTATCCCTACATCCGGGACACGTTCCGCTCGTACACCAGACGCAGACCGATGAGGGTGAGCCAGGGCTCGTGCTCGTCGATGACGGAGGACTCGCCCAGCACCATCGGCGCAAGGCCGCCCGTCGCGATGACGGTGACGTCGTCGGGGTCGGCCGCCAGCTCCTTCTTCATCCGTGCGACGACCCCCTCGACCTGGCCCGCGAAGCCGTAGATGATGCCCGACTGCATCGCCTCAACGGTGTTCTTGCCGATCACGCTGCGCGGCCGGGCCAGCTCGATCTTGCGGAGCTGGGCGCCCTTGACGCCCAGTGCATCGACCGAGATCTCGATGCCGGGGGCGATGACACCGCCGGTGTACTCGCCGCGGGCGGAGACCGCGTCGAAAGTGGTGGCCGTGCCGAAGTCGACGACGATCGCCGGACCGCCGTACAGGTCGACGGCGGCCACCGCGTTGATGATGCGGTCCGCGCCGACCTCCTTCGGGTTGTCCATCAGGATCGGCACCCCGGTCTTGATGCCCGGCTCGACGAGGACCGCGGGGACGTCGCCGTAGTAGCGGCGGGTCACCTCGCGCAGCTCGTGCAGGACGGCCGGGACCGTGGAGCAGATCGCGATGCCCTCGATGCCGTCGCCCAGCTCCTCGCCGAGCAGCGGGTGCATGCCCATCAGGCCCTGGAGCAGGACCGCGAGCTCGTCCGCGGTGCGGCGGGCGTCGGTGGAGATCCGCCAGTGCTCGACGATCTCCTCGCCGTCGAACAGGCCGAGGACGGTGTGGGTGTTGCCGACGTCGATAGTGAGCAGCATCAGACGTCGGCCCCGTCGGTGTCGCGGAAGTCCAGGCCGATGTCGAGGATCGGCGAGGAGTGGGTGAGCGCACCGACCGCCAGGTAGTCGACGCCCGCTTCCGCGTAGGCGCGTGCGTTGTCCAGGGAGAGCCGGCCGGAGGACTCCAGGACCGCGCGGCCGCCGACCAGGGCGACTGCCTCGGCCGTCTGCAGCGGCGTGAAGTTGTCCAGCAGGATCAGGTCGGCGCCCGCGTCGAGGACTTCGCGGACCTGCTGCAGGGTGTCGACCTCGACCTCGATCGGTACGTCCGGGAACTCGTCGCGTACCCGCTTGAAGGCCTCGGCCACGCCGCCCGCCGCGACGACGTGGTTGTCCTTGACCAGCGCCGCGTCCGACAGCGACATGCGGTGGTTGACGCCGCCGCCGCAGCGCACCGCGTACTTCTCCATGGCGCGCAGGCCCGGGGTGGTCTTGCGGGTGTCGCGGACCTTGGCCTTCGTGCCTTCGAGCGCATCGGCCCAGGCACGGGTGGCGGTCGCGATGCCGGAGAGCCTGCACAGCAGGTTGAGTGCGCTGCGCTCGCCGGTGAGCAGGTCGCGGGTGCGGGTGGTGACGGTCAGCAGCTTCTGGCCGGGGGCGACGCGGTCGCCGTCCTCGACATGGCGCTCGACGGCGAACTCGTCCGTACAGACGATGGACAGGACGGCCTCGGCGACGCGGAGACCGGCCACGACGCCCGCCTCACGGGCGGTGAAGTCTCCGGTGGCCACCGCGTCCTCGGAAACGGTCGCGACGGTGGTGACGTCGACACCGCCGTCGAGGTCCTCCTCGATGGCGACGTGCGCGATGTCCTCGACCTGGACCGGGTCCAGGCCCGCGTCGGCGAGGAGCTGGGCGAGGTCGGGGTCGAGGCCGCATTCCAGGAGGCCCGGCTCGTAGAACTCGTCCCCGCCGCAGCCGCAGCCGTCCCCGCAACCGCCCGCGGACGGTGCGGGCGCGCCGATCTGGATCAGCGGTACGTCCACGGGTGCGGGGCGCGGATTCTCTTCGGGCGTGCTCACGGTTACGGCTCCTCGGTGACGTCGGCGGGGTGAATCAGTGGTGCTGCTGCGCAGTCTGGTGCCTGCGTCGGGTGTACGGGCCCGAATGCCTCGGTCTCCGTCCGGCGGAGGACCGGTTGACACTCCGGGGTGAGCCGGACGACGAGGTGGCGGCGCCAGTTCTCGTCGTCGCGCTCGGGCCGGTCCTCGCGCCAGTGGCAGCCGCGGGTCTCCTCGCGCCGACGGGCGGCGGCGACCAGGACGCGCGAGACGAGGAGCAGGTTGGTGGCCTCCCACGCCTCGACGCCGGGCACCGCGGCCTTGGGCTCGGCGGCCCCGGCTGCCCCGGCGGCGTTGGTGTGCAGGGCCTCCAGCTCCTCGGCGGCGGCGGCCAGGCTCTCGGCGGAGCGAAGGACTCCGGCGCCCCGGGTCATGATCCGCTGGATCGTGCCGCGTGCCTCGGGGGCGAGCAGCGGCAAGGGGGCGGGGGAGGTGCGGGCGGTCGCGGGGCCGGCGCTGGGACGGTCCTCGACGATGTCCGCCGCGATGCGCTCGGCGAAGACGAGGCCCTCCAGGAGGGAGTTGGACGCCAGCCGGTTCGCGCCGTGCACGCCGGTGCAGGCGACCTCACCGCAGGCGTACAGACCAGGCACGGTCGTACGTCCCCGCAGGTCGGTGCGGATGCCGCCGGAGGCGTAGTGCGCGGCGGGGGCGACCGGGACAGGTTCGGTGATCGGGTCGATGCCGTTGGCGCGGCAGGCCGCCAGGATGGTGGGGAAGCGCTGTTCCCACATCTCGGCGCCGAAGTGGCGGGCATCGAGATACATGTGCTCGGTGCCGTGCAGCTCCATCTGGCGTGTGATGGCCTTGGCGACGATGTCGCGCGGGGCCAGTTCGGCCAGTTCGTGCTGCCCGGCCATGAAGCGCGTACCGGACGCGTCGACGAGATGGGCGCCCTCGCCCCGTACCGCCTCCGACACCAGGGGCTGCTGCCCCTCGGAGCCGGCGCCGAGGAAGAGGACCGTCGGGTGGAACTGGACGAATTCGAGGTCGGAGACCTCCGCACCGGCCCGCAGCGCCAGGGCCACGCCGTCGCCGGTGGAGACCGCCGGGTTGGTGGTGGCGGAGAAGACCTGGCCCATGCCGCCGGTGGCGAGGACCACCGCGGGGGCGTGTACCGCACCGACGCCGTCGTGCTGGCCCTCGCCCATGACGTGCAGGGTGACGCCCGCGGTACGGCCTTCGGCATCGGTCAGGAGATCCAGGACCAAGGCGTTCTCGACGGTGTACAGGGCGGCTTCGCGGACCGCTTCGACCAGGGCGCGGGAGATCTCGGCGCCCGTCGCGTCACCGCCCGCGTGGGCGATACGGCGGCGGTGGTGGCCGCCCTCGCGGGTCAGCGCGATGTCGCCGCTGTCCGTGGTGTCGAAGTGGGCGCCGGTCTCGATCAGCCGGCGTACGGCGTCGGGGCCCTCGGTGACCAGGGTCCGTACCGCGGCCTCGTCGCACAGGCCCGCGCCCGCGACCAGGGTGTCGTCCAGATGCTGCTCGGGGGTGTCGCCGTCACCGATGGCAGCCGCGATGCCGCCCTGCGCCCAGCGGGTGGAGCCGTCGTCGAGGCGGGCCTTGGTGACGACGACGGTGGCAAGGCCCGCGGCCGCGCAGCGCAGCGCGGTGGTGAGACCGGCCACGCCGGAGCCGACCACCACGACGTCGGCGTCGATGGACCAGCCGGGGGCGGGGGCGGTCAGCCGTATTCCGGTCACGTGGTGGCTCCGAAGGTCAGCAGGATGTTGTCGATGAGGCGGGTCTTGCCGACCTTCGCGGCGATGGCGAGGAGCGCGTCACCGGTGGTGCGGTCGTCGGGGATCTCGGTGAAGTCCGCCGGGTCCACGAGCGCGAGGTAGTCCAGGGCGAGCGGCGGCTGTTCGGCGGCCGCGTCGTCGAGGATCAATTGCGCCGCGGCGCGTACCGCCGCGGGTCCGTCCACGGGACGGGCCAGCGCCACCGCCTGGGTGTCGGCGGCCGCGCGGGCCTCGCCGAGCGCGGTGAGCGCGGCGGCCCTGCCGGTGGTCGCCGCGGTGGTCTGCGCGCGGGCGTGCAGCGCCTGCTGGGCGGCGAGCCTGTCCCGTGCGGCGAACAGGGCCCGGGAGAGGGCGAGGGCGGTGTGCCGTTCCTCGGCGTCCAGGAAGCGGTTGCGGCTGGAGAGCGCGAGGCCGTCCGGTTCGCGGACCGTCTCCACGCCGACGATCTCCACGGGGAAGTTCAGATCGCGCACCATGCGGCGGATCAGCGCCAGCTGCTGGGCGTCCTTCTGCCCGTAGAACGCGACGTCGGGGCGGGTGAGGTGCAGGAGCTTGGCGACGACGGTGAGCATCCCGTCGAAGTGCCCGGGGCGCGAGGCCCCTTCGAGCCGCTCGCCCATGGAGCCGGCCGAGATCCGGACCTGCGGTTCGCCGCCGGGGTAGACCTCGTCGACGGACGGTGCGAAGACCGCGTCCGCCCCGGCGGCGCCGGCCACGGCGAGGTCGGCGTCGAGGGTACGGGGGTAGCGCTCCAGGTCGGCGGCCTCGCCGAACTGGAGCGGGTTGACGAAGACCGTGACGACGACCTGGCCGTCCGGGCCCGCGGCCGCGCGGGCGGTACGGATCAGGGTGGCGTGGCCCTCGTGCAGGGCGCCCATGGTCATGACGACGGCCCGCTGCCCCTTGAGGGGGGCGAACGCGGCGAGTTCGGCGGCCGTACGGAGAAGGGTGGCCGCAGGGGAGGTGCCGGGCGGGGCTGCGGGGTAGGTGCCGGGCGTGTGGGTGGTGGCGGGCATACCGCTCCTGCCGGTTCTGCTTGTCATCGGGGCTCCTGTGATCCGGTGCCGCCCGTGGTGCCGGCGCCGTCGGCCAGGACTCCGAGCAGGTCCTCGGCCAGTTCCGGCTTGAGCATGCCGTGGGCGAGTGCGCGGTCGGCGGTGGCGCGGGCCATCGCGACATAGCCGGCCACGGCCTGCGGAGCGTGCCGGCGCAGCTCGCCGATGTGCGCGGCGACCGTACCCGCGTCGCCGCGGGCCACCGGGCCGGTCAGCGCGGCGTCGCCGGAGCGCAGGGCGTTGTCGAGCGCGGCCCCGAGGAGGGGGCCGAGCATCCGGTCGGGGGCGGCGACCCCGGCCGTACGCAACAGTTCCATCGACTGGGCGACCAGGGTGACCAGGTGGTTCGCGCCGAGGGCGAGCGCCGCGTGGTAGAGCGGGCGGGACTCCTCCGCGATCCATTCGGGCTCGCCGCCCATCTCGATGACCAGCGCCTCGGCCGCGAGCCTCAGCTCCTCGGGGGCGGTCACGCCGAAGGAGCAGCCGGCCAGCCGCTGGACGTCGACGGAGGTGCCGGTGAACGTCATCGCCGGGTGCAGGGCGAGCGGCAGGGCGCCGGCCCGCAGAGCCGGGTCGAGCACCTTCGTCCCGTACCGCCCCGACGTGTGGACGATCAGCTGTCCCGGCCGCACCGCGCCGGTCTCGGCGAGGCCCTCGACCAGGCCGGGCAGGGCGTCGTCGGGGACGGTCAGCAGCACCAGCTCTGCGCGCGCGAGGACCTCGGCGGGCGGCATGAGCGGTACGTCGGGGAGCAGGGCGGCAGCCCTGCGCACGGACGCGTCGGAGACGCCCGACACGGCTACCGGCCGGTGTCCGGCGAGTTGCAGGGACGCGGCGAGAGCGGGGCCGACGCGGCCCGCGCCCACGACGCCGACCGTGAGGCGGGCAGGGCGGTCCCTCGCGTCGAGGGGCTCCTTGGGGGTTGTTGCGTTCACGCGGCTGTGGCCTTCCGTTCCAGTCCGCAGGGGGTACCGGACGATTTCTCTGCATGCTACGCCAGCGTTTCGTCCGGCTTCCCGGCTGTCCACAGCCTGTGGGAAAAGTATGGGCGGGGGCCGCCCCGGGCCCCCGCCCATACTGTTTTCCGCCCTCAGTCGCCGGGCGGGCCGGCATCGCCGGGCCGTGCGAACCATTTGCGGCGGTAGTGGTCACGGATGGCCCGCAGCACGGACCAGTCGTGCCGGCCCGGCGGTGGCGGCGGCGGTTCCCCGTGCTGAGCTGCGCGATGGCTGTCGATCATGTGCTGCTGAATGGCGTCCATGGCCTCAGCGTGGGCCGGTCCCGGCTCGTGGGGCCCGTCGATTGACGACCATCGTCAAATGGAGCGTGACCTTCCGCGCTCACCCCGCACCATGGACGGGTGAGCGTGCACATCGACATCGCGGGGCTGACGCCCGAGCACATCGTTTTCGAGTCCTCCCCCCTCGCCGAGCTGGGGCTGGCCCTGCATGCCCTCTCCGAGCCGGGACACCATCCGGGCCTGCACGGCTGGGCGACGGCGACCGCCAGCGCACTGGAGCCCGATCTCGCCGACCGGCTGCACGAGGCCGAGTTCCTGTGGCGCAACACGTTCTCGGACGTCTTCCTGCCGTTCGCCGGGGTCCGTGGCGGCAACGGCAGGACGGGGGCGGACCTCACCGAGGACCTGGACATCCTCGACCGGCTGGACGACGAGCGGTTCGTCTCCGCCGCCCTGGAGTTCACCTGCTCCAGGCTGTACGGGATGGGCGCTCCCTCCCCGCTCCGCAACGCGACGATGCGCGCCCGCGCCCTGGACCTGGCGGCAACGCGCGGCCCCCAGCAGGTGGAGTTCACCAAGCAGCTGCTGGCCGACCCCGCCTCCGTACGCCGCTGGATCCGGCGCCTCTTCGAGGACTGCGAGCAGGCGTTCTTCGCTGACACCTGGCGGCGGGTGCAGGTCCAGCTGATCGCCGACGCCCGGCACAAGACGGATCTGCTGCGGCGCAAGGGGCTCGGCGAGGCGATACAAGCGGTGTCCACGGCGCTGTCGCTCGACGAGGCCGCGACCCGGATCAGCGTCGACAAGCTGATCGAGGGCCGGACCAGCGCGGCCGACCCGGCCTCCGGCCCCGGGCTCACCCTCGTCCCGTCCGCCTTCGGCTGGCCGCACCTGAGTGTGCTGCACGCGCCGGGCTGGCGCCCGGTGATCCACTACCCGGTGCACCACCCCGAGCTGCCCTCCCCCGCCTCCGTGGAGCTGCTCCAGCTACGGATGGAGGCGCTGGCCCACCCGATGCGGATGCGTCTGTGCCGTCACCTCGCCCGTTCCGCGTACACGACCGGTGAACTCGCCGATTCCCACAGCGTCACGGCCCCCGAGGTCTCCCGGCATCTCGCGGTGCTGAAGAAGGCAGGCCTGGTCACCACCCGGCGGCGCGGCCGGTACGTGCTGCACCAGCTGGATCTGACCGTGGTGGCGCGGCTGGGCAGCGACTTCCTGGAGGGCATCCTGCGCTGAGCTTGGCGGGTGACCCGAGGTTGAACGTCAAGCCGAGAGCCTGTCGGGTGACCTCAGACGGAGCGGATGTGCTTGGTTCCCGTCCGGGTACGCCGCACCCGGTGGCGCAGCACGCTGTCCCGGTCCGGCAGCACGGTCAGCCCGCCCCGCCTCCGCCGGCCCTGACCAGCCCCGTCTCGTACGCGAGGACGACGACCTGCACGCGGTCGCGCAGGCTCAGCTTGGTGAGGATGCGGCCCACGTGCGTCTTCACGGTCGCCTCGGAGAGCACGAGGCGGGCCGCGATCTCGCCGTTCGACAGCCCCTGCGCGACCAGCAGCATCACTTCGCGTTCGCGTTCGGTGAGCTTGCCGATGCCGTTGTGCTGCGGTTCGCTGCTGCCGCTCGGCAGCGACTGCGAGAACCGGTCGAGCAGCCGGCGGGTGGTGGACGGGGCGACGACGGCGTCGCCGCTGTGCACGGAGCGGATGGCGGCGAGCAGTTCGGCGGGCGGCACATCCTTGAGCATGAAGCCGCTGGCCCCGGCCCTCAGCCCGGAGAAGGCGTACTCGTCGAGGTCGAACGTGGTCAGGATGAGCACCTTGGGCGCGTCCGGCTGCGCACAGATGCGACGGGTGGCCTCGACGCCGTCCAGCCTCGGCATCCGGACATCCATCAGCACCACATCGACGGCGGTGGAGCGCAGGATCCCGATCGCCTCCGCGCCGTCGCCGGCCTCGGCCACGACCTCCATGTCCGGCTGAGCGGCGAGCACCATCCGGAAGCCGGTGCGCAGCAGCACCTGGTCGTCGACGAGCATCACGCGGATCGCCATGAGGTGTCCTGTCTCCTGTCTGTCCTGCAAGGTCCTGCAAAAATCCGAAGATCTAGCGCCCCGGCTTGAGCGGCAGCAGGACGCTGATCCGGAACCCGCCGCCGGGCCGCGGCCCGGCGTCCAGCGTGCCGCCGACCATGCCGACCCGTTCGCGCATGCCGATCATTCCGTGGCCCGCGCCGTCGGCGCCGCCGTCCTCGTACAGCTCGTGCGCCGCACCCCGCCCGTCGTCCTCGACCAGCAGCCCGAGCCCGTCGTCGAAGTAGACCAGCCGCACACTGGCCCCGGCGTCCGGGCCGCCGTGCTTGCGGGTGTTGGTCAGGGCCTCCTGCACAATGCGGTACGCGGTCAGCTCGACCCCGCTGGGCAGTGGACGCGGGGTGCCCTCGACCTTGAAGTCCACCGCCAGGCCGGTCTGCCTGACCTGCTCGACGAGGTCCTCGATCTGCTCGACGTCGGGCTGCGGGACGTACTCCCCGCTCTCCTTCGTGTCACCGGTCCGCAGCACCCCGAGCAGCCGCCGCATCTCGGCGAGGGCCTGCCTGCCGGTGCTGGAGATGGTCTCCAGGGCCTGCCGGGCCTGGTCGGGGGCCGCGTCCATGACGTATGCCGCACCGTCGGCCTGCACCACCATCACCGAGACGTTGTGCGCGACGACATCGTGGAGTTCGCGGGCGATACGGGCCCGCTCGGCGGCCACCGCGACCTTCGACTGCGCCTCGCGCTCCCGCTCCAGCCGGGCCGCGCGTTCCTCCAGCTGGCTGAAGTAGGCGCGCCGGGTCCGCATCGAGTCGCCGAGCACCCAGGCGAGCACGAACGGCACGGTCATCACCACGACGACGAAGACCTGCTGGGGCCAGCTGCCATCCGGTCCGTTCTGCGGCCAGCGCAACTGGGAGAGACCGGCCGCGCTCAGGCTGCAGACCAGTGCGAGCCGGGACGCCCAGCGCTCCCCGACGGTGGCCACGGTGAAGGTGATCACCAGCATGGCGAAGTTCGCGACGCCCGGTCCGACGCCGAACACGAGTTGCGCGACGCCCAGCGCCACGGCGAGCAGCAGCATCTTCTCGGGTGCCCGTCGGCGCAGTGCGACGACGAGGCAGAGGCCGATGACGATCGGCGCTGTGGCGATGCGCTCCGTGCTGCTCGAGCCGACCTGGCCGGCCACCAACGACACGCCGGAGAGCCCGAGGAGGAAGACAGCCCAGAAGCCGTCGACGCCCGTCGGGTGTCTGCGGATGAAGTCGTAGAGGCGCTGCACGTAACCCAGCGTAGGGACAGGTGGTGGGTGCGTGGGTCAGCCGAAGGGCCGATCCAGTCGCTGGGACCGTACTCCCCAGGGTGGAGACTTGGAAACGTGATGGACGAGTGGCGTGGGTGGCAGGAGGCGGCACAGACCGCTTTGTACGGAGACGGGGGGTTCTACCGGAGTCCCGAAGGACCGGCGGGCCACTTCCGTACCTCCGTCCACGCATCCCCGCTGTTCGCCTCCGCCGTCGCCCGGCTGCTGGTCGCAACGGCACGGGAGCTGGGCACCGGCTCGGTCGACCTGGTGGACCTGGGGGCGGGGCGGGGCGAACTGCTGGCAGGGGTACTGGCGGCGCTGCCGGCCGTGGACGCCGACGGTCTCGCCGTACGGGCGTACGCCGTGGAGATCGCCGCCCGCCCGGCCGGTCTGGACCCCGGGATCGAGTGGTGTGCCGAACCGCCGCCGGGGACGCACGGCCTGCTGTTCGCCAACGAGTGGCTGGACAACGTCCCGACCGACGTCGCCGAGACCGACGCGAACGGCGTCGACCGGTATGTCCTCGTCCGGACGGCGGACGGTACGGAACGGCTGGGCGAGCCGGTGACCGGGGCCGACGCCGAGTGGCTGCGCCGCTGGTGGCCGTCGGCCGGACCGGGCAGCCGTGCGGAGATCGGCCGCCCGCGCGACGAGGCCTGGGCGCGGGCGGTGTCCACGCTGTCCGGTGGGCTCGCGGTGGCGGTGGACTACGCCCATGTACGGGAGGCACGGCCCCCCTTCGGCACCCTGACCGGCTTCCGGTCCGGCCGCGAGGTGCGGCCGGTGCCGGACGGCAGCTGCGACCTCACCTCACACGTGGCGCTGGACGCGTGCGCGGCGGCGGTGGACGCCGGGGCCGACGCGCCGCCCGAGGTGCTGACGCAGCGTGAGGCGCTGCGCCGCCTCGGCATCAGCGGCGAGCGCCCACCACTGACCCTGGCGTCGACCGACCCGGCCGGATACGTACGGGCCCTCGCTTCGGCGGGCGAGGCAGCGGAGCTCACGGCCCGGGGCGGCCTGGGCGACTTCGGCTGGCTGATACAACGGCGGGGCTCAGTAACCAGCCCCGCCGTTGATTGAGGCGCGGGGGCCGGGGCGGAGCCCAGGGCGCTCAGGGAATACTGGCCGTATGACGGAGACGACAGTCGGCATCGGCGGCGCAGCGGAGAGCACCGACATGGTGCTCAACATCGGCCCCCAGCACCCCTCCACCCACGGCGTGCTCCGTCTGCGCATCGTCCTCGACGGCGAACGCATCCAGCACGCCGAACCGGTCATCGGCTACATGCACCGCGGCGCGGAGAAGCTGTTCGAGGCCCGTGACTACCGGCAGATCGTGATGCTCGCCAACCGCCACGACTGGCTGTCGGCGTTCTCCAACGAGCTGGGCGTCGTCATGGCCGTCGAGCGCATGCTCGGCATGGAGGTCCCGGAGCGCGCGGTCTGGACGCGCACCCTGCTGGCCGAGCTGAACCGGGTCCTGAACCATCTGATGTTCCTCGGTTCGTACCCGCTCGAACTCGGCGGGATCACCCCGGTGTTCTACGCGTTCCGCGAGCGCGAGGAGCTCCAGGCCGTGATGGAGGAGGTCTCCGGCGGCCGGATGCACTACATGTTCAACCGGGTCGGCGGCCTCAAGGAGGACCTCCCCGCGGGCTGGCTCGGCCGCGCCCGGGACACCGTCGCCTCGGTCCGGTCCCGGATGGACGTGTACGACGACCTGGTGCTCGGCAACGAGATCTTCCGGGGCCGTACGCGCGGTGTGGGTGTGCTGTCCGCCGGGACCGTGCACGCCTACGGGGTGTCCGGGCCGATCGCCCGCGCCTCGGGCGTCGACTTCGACCTGCGGCGCGACGAGCCGTATCTCGCGTACGGGGAGCTCCAGGACACCCTCGAGGTCGTCACCCGCACCGAGGGCGACTGCCTGGCGCGCTTCGAGTGCCTGTTGGAGCAGACCCACAACTCCCTGGATCTGGCGGACGCCTGCCTGGACCGGATGGCCGGCCTGGCGCCCGGCCCGATCAACCAGCGGCTGCCCAAGGTGCTGAAGGCTCCGGAGGGCCACACCTACGCCTGGACCGAGAACCCGCTCGGCATCAACGGCTACTACCTGGTGTCCAAGGGCGAGAAGACCCCCTACCGGCTGAAGCTCCGCTCCGCCTCGTACAACAACATCCAGGCGCTCACCGAGCTGCTGCCGGGCACGCTGGTCGCCGACATGGTGGCGATCCTGGGCTCGCTCTTCTTCGTCGTCGGCGACATCGACAAGTAGGACCGGCCGCCCAGCGCCTGCGCGCCTACGAGATCGCGCTGCGCAGCTCCACCACGTCCAGCTGCTCGGTCTCGTCGTGCGCGGTCAGGTCGACGACCTTGCCGACGGCCCGGTTCTCGGCCGTGCCCGTGCGGTGCGCGGCCAGCGCCTCCTCGCCCACCACATCCGCGAGGTCCTCGTTCTGCACGGACTCGATCGCGGCGTGCGTCTTGTGCGTACCGAAGAAGTCGAAACTGCCCTGGGGCACCGGATGACGGCGGGACGCCGTGTACGGAGCGACGGCGCCGGCGGCCGGCGCGGTGCGCGCCGCGGGCGGCCGGGTCGCGGGAAGGGCGGTCGGCGGGCGGAGGTGCTGTGCCCCGGACGCGTCCGCGGCCGCCGCGTGCTTCCCCTGCCGCTCCTCCGTCTCCCGGGCCCGCTCCGCGAGATCCCGCTTCCTGGCCTGCTCGGCGGTACGGCGCGCCTCCTGGAGTGCCCCGTTGCGCGAGAGGTCCTCCAGCGCCTGAGCGGCACGCAGATAGGCGGACGGTGTCGGTGTGCTGCGTGCGGCGGGCAGCTCCCGGGGCACGGCGGCTTCGCGCTCGAGCTGCCTGCGGCCCTCCAGCGCGCTGGCCCGTCCGGTCTCGGCGTTGGCGTACCGCCGCAGCAGCGCCGCATGCTCCCCGCGCAGACCGGCGAGCTCCACACGCTTGCGGCGCAGCTTCGTCTCCAGCTGTACGCGCAGCTCCCGCGACTCCTCCAGGTCGGCCTCCAGTTCGGCCGTGCGCTCCTCGGCACGCAATGCGTCGCCGGCGCGGGCACGCGTCAGCTCCGCGACCCGACGGCCCGCTTCCCGGTCCCAGCTGCGCATCAGATACGCGCCGGTCACGGCAGCGGCCGCCGCGGCGGCCACCAGACCGCGCAGGACCAGGGGATCGGCGAGCAGCCAGGCGCCCGCGGCACTGAGGATCGAGACTCCGACGACGGCCGAAGGCGGAAGGATTCTGTGCAGAGGTGGCGAATGGCGATGACGTCCGCGTGGCATGGCCTGAAATTTACCGTGTGTACGGGCCGATTGGGGGGCCGCCCACCAATCTGTTCCCGGCCGGTTACCTGGCGGCCCCCCGATACCCCCAATCCTTACTTCTTGATGAGGCCCTTTGACTGCAGATAGTCCTTGGCCACATCGGCGGGCTTTGCCCGCTCGGCGTCGACCTTGCGGTTCAGTTCCGCCAGATCCTCGGTGGTGAGGGTCTTGGTGATCTTGCTGAGTGCGTCGGCAATGTCCTGGGATCCCGCGTCCTTGGCATTGACGACCGGCAGAACGTTGTCCGCGTTCTGGAGCTTCTTGTCGTCCTCCAGGAACACCAGGCCGTAACTGTCCAGCACCGCGTCCGTGGTGGTGGTGAGGACCAGCTGATCCTTGCCGTCCTTGACGGCCTGCTTGGACTGTGGCGTACCGAATCCCTTGGGGTCGATACCGGTGACATTGACGCCGTACGTCGTCTTCAGGCCCGGTGCGCAGAACGGCCGCACCTCGCACTCGTCGCCCGCCGCGATCTTCACTTCGATCTTCGACCTGCCGAGATCCGAAAGAGTCCTGAGCTTGTTCTCGGCGGCGAATTGCTTGGTCACCGCGAAGGCGTTCTGGTCGACCGCCTCGCCTGCCGGGAGCACCTTCAGTCCACGCGGGGTGGCGAGCTTCTCCAGCGCCGCGACCGTGGCGGCCGCGTCACCGGAAGCGACCGGCTTCTTCCCGGCCTCCTTCGCCCCGTTCACCTTGGCATTGAGGAATTCGGCGAGTGTCGCGGCATATTCGGGGACGACGTCGATCTCGCCCTTCTCCAGAGACGGTTCGTACAGTTCCCGGTTGGCCACCGTGGTGACCGAAGTGCTGTATCCGGCGTCGCCCAGGATCTGTGCGTACAGCTCCGCGAGCACCTTGGACTCGGTGAAGGAGGCCGCGCCGACAACGAGCGACCCCTTCTTGCCGGAGCCGTCGCCGGAGGATGCCGAGCCCCCCTTGCCCTTCTCCAGGCTGTCGCCACCGCAGGCGGCGAGCGAGCCGGCCAGCGCGGCCATGGCGACGACCGCGCCCGCTATTCGCAAGGTCTTGCTCATGAGTTGTTCTCCGTCCACAGCAACAGGGTCTGTTCGAGATGGGATCCGGATCGAGGGGTGCGATGGCGTGCGCCCGGCGGGCGGTCGCGCCGCACCGTCATGCCGTCCTGCGGCGGCGCAGCGGTGACAGCATCCGGTCCAGGCCCACCAGCACCGCCTCCACCAGCAGGGCGAGCACGGCGACCAGCAGCGCCCCCGCGACCACCTGCGGCGTGTTGTACGTGTTGAATCCGGCGGTGATGATCCGTCCGAGACCGCCCTGGCCGGCCATCGCGGCGATCGTCGCCGTGGCGACCACCTGGACCGCGGCCGAGCGCAGCCCGGTCATGATCATCGGGTAGGCCAGCGGGAGTTCGACCCGTATGAAGAGCTGGCGCCGGGACATTCCCATGCCCCGCGCCGCCTCGGCCACCGACCGGTCGACCTCCGTCATTCCGACATAGGCGTTGGTGAGCAGTGGCGGCACGGCGAACAGCACCAGCGCGGTGATCGTCGGCACATATCCGGCGTTGCGCAGCGGCGAGACCATGAAGAGGGCCAGCACCGCGAAGACCGGGATCGCCCGCCCCGCATTGGAGATGTTGACGGCTAGCGCGCCCCCCTTCCCGATGTGCCCGAGGTACAGCGCGATCGGCAGGGCTATGGCGCAGGCCAGGGCGAGCGCGACGCCGCTGACGTACAGATGCTCACCGAGCCGGTGGGCCACCCCGCTCTCCCCCGACCAGTTGGCGCCGGTGGTGAGCCAGGTCCAGGCCTCGCCGAGAACTCCCATGGTTCAGACCGCCTTTGCCGTGGCACCCGCGACCGCACCCGCGTGAGCGGTGCGTATTCGGGTCCAGGGGGTCAGCAGCCGCTGGAGGCCCAGCAGCAGCAGATCCGCAACGACAGCGAGCAGTACGCACAGGACCGAGGCGGTGAGCACCTGGGCCTTGAAGAGGCTGGGCAGAGCGTCCCCTATGAGGTTGCCGAGGCCGCCCCTGCCGATGATCGATCCGACCGTCGTCAGCGCGATGGTCGAGACCGTCGCGATCCGCAAACCGGCCATCACCGCGGGCATGGCAAGGGGGAGTTCGACCTCCCACAGCAGCCGGACCGGCCCGTACCCCATTCCCTTCGCGGCTTCCTTCGCCTCCTGCGGAACCGCTTCGAGGCCCGCCAGGATGTTCCGTACGAGAACGGTCAGCGAATACAGCACCAGGCCGGTGACGACCAGCGCCGCGGAAAGTCCGAACAGCGGAAGCAACAGCGAGAACATGGCGAGCGAAGGCACGGTGTAGAGCACCGTCGTCAGCCCGAGGACCGGTCCGGCGAAGCGGCGGCCGCGACGGGCGAGCAGCGCAAGCGGAAACGCCACCAGGAGTCCGATCAGCACCGAGACCGCGGTGATCCAGATGTGCTGGACCGTCGCGTCGGTCAACTCCTGACTGCGGGAACGGAGATACTCCCCGCAGATCCAGTCGTTCGTCACCATGCAGTTCTCTGCGGCAGCCATCCGTCCCCCCTCCGATTACCGCCTCGTACCGATGTTCCAGTGACCCTATCCTCGACCACTGACAATCGCCGAGGCCGGTGTATTCCAGCAACATGTCCTTCACAGAACACGCGCGACAATGGGGAACCATGATCCGTTTCGAGCATGTCAGCAAGCGGTACGCGGACGGCACCATCGCCGTCGACGACCTTTCCTTCGAGGTCGCCGAGGGTGAACTGGTCACGCTCGTCGGACCATCGGGCTGCGGCAAGACGACCACCATGAAGATGGTGAACCGGTTGATCGAACCGACCGAGGGCCGGATATTCCTCGACGGGGACGACATATCCGCCATCGACCCCGTCCGGCTGCGCCGCCGTATCGGCTATGTGATCCAGCAGGTGGGGCTCTTCCCGCACCGTACAGTCCTCGAAAACACCGCGACCGTTCCTCACCTCCTCGGCTGGAAACGAGGAAAGGGCCGTGAGCGCGCGGCGGAACTCCTCGACCTTGTCGGACTTGATCCTTCCGTTTATGGCGACCGCTATCCGGAACAGCTCTCCGGCGGTCAGCGTCAACGCGTGGGCGTAGCAAGGGCGCTGGCCGCGGATCCGCCGGTGCTGCTGATGGACGAACCCTTCGGCGCCGTCGACCCGGTCGTGCGGGAACGACTGCAGAACGAATTCCTGAAACTCCAGGCGCAGGTCCGTAAAACCGTCCTGTTCGTCACGCACGACATCGAGGAAGCGGTCCGGCTCGGTGACCGCATCGCCGTCTACGGACAGGGCTCCATCGAGCAGTTCGACTCCCCGGCGACCGTGCTCGGCGCCCCCTCCACCCCCTATGTCGCGGACTTCGTCGGCGCCGACCGCGGCCTGAAAAGGCTCTCCGTGACCCCCATAGAAGAGGGCGACCTCGACCAGCCGCCGGTCGTCCACCTCGACGACTCCCTGGAGAGGGCGACCGAGCGGCTGCGGGCCGAAGGGGCGCGCTGGGCCGTCGTGCTGGACGGCGAGGACAATCTGCACGGCTGGATCCCGGCGGACGGCTCCACCACCGGGACCGAGGACACGGTGCGCGCCCACGCCCGCAGGATGGAGGCGTGGCTGCCCGTCGGCGCCCCGCTCAAGCAGGCGTTCGCCACCATGCTCCAGCACGACGCGGGCTGGATCGCCGTCATCGACAAGGAGAGCAACGGCCGTTTCCTCGGCGTGCTCACCCCGGCCCGGCTCCATGAGGCGTTGCGCCGCTCGATCGACGCGGACGCCCAGGACGTCCCGCGTGCCGATGTGGCCGTCGAGACGGTGGGGAGCCTCACCAAGACAGCCGCACGGTGAACAGGGAGACGGGAGCCGGGGTGCGGGCCGGGGACCGGGCCCGGCTCGGACCGGCCGGCACATGGGGAGTTGGCCTCAGTTCTCGCTGAGCCGGCTGCTCATCCAGTCCAGCGCCGAAGGGATCTCCCGCCGCCAGGTGTTGAAGTTGTGCCCGCCGCTGTCGAGCACGATCGACGAGACCTGGGCGGGCGGCTTCACCTTGGCTATGAACTTCCGCGTCGTGCGGTAGTTCCCCTCGCCGCGCTTGGAGGTCGTGACGAGGAAGGACGAGTCGGGCTGCGGCAGATTGTCCAGGCTCCACATCAGATCGGCGCGGTTGCGCGCGCCCTGGTCACCGTGGAAGAGGTCGCCGGTCGTCGGATCCTCGGCCGCCTTGTAGTACGCGGAGAGCCCGGCGCTCGCGGCGAACCGGTCCGGATGGTGGAGCCCGATCTTCAGCGCACAGTATCCGCCGGTCGAATTGCCCATTATGCCCCAGTTGCGGGCCAACATGCCGACCCGGTAAGCATCCGAGACCGCCCGCGGCAGATCCTCGGCGAAGAACGTCTCGGTCTGCGGTCCGCCCTCTATGTCCACGCACTCGGTGTCCCGCGGCGGCGCCACCGTCGGCCGCAGCATGACCAGGATCATCGGCTGCGCCCGGCCGGCCTTCACCCGTTCGCGCGCCGTACGCGGGTACTGAAGACCCTTCAGAAGGTTCTCCGTGGTACCCGGGTAGCCGGTGAGGACGACGACCGCAGGGAACTTCCGGCGGGCGAACGCCGGCTGGAAGTACTCCGGCGGCAGATACACATACGCCGAACTCTCGATCTTCGACTTCCGCCCCGCGATCACGACCTTGTCTATCCGGCCGCCCGTCGTGGGCCGCAGACCGTCCGGCCCCTCAGGCCTCTGCACCCCGACCCGCACGATGTTCTTGGATGCCGGCGTTCCGTCCGCGTGGTCCGTGACCACGCCCAGATCCTGCTTCTGACCGAAGAGATCGGCCCAGGAGCCGTAGAAGAGGAACGAGTTGTTGGCCACAAGACCGACGGAGACGAAGACCATCACCTGAGTCGCCAGCAGCAGGCCGACCCTGCCGAACACCGCGGACACGCTGCGCCGGGCCAACCGCGGCCAGAGCCAGACCGTGGCGGCGAAGAACACCACGGCCACCACGACGGCAAGGGCCAGAATCGTCTTGCTGGTAAGACCCATGGGGGGTGTGAGCTTTCTTGTCGGGAGATTTCCGGCCGACGGGTGAACCCTGGCCCCGGAAGCCTCGTCCTACAGATCGCACATCGTCCGGAGGGCCTCGGCCGAAGGACTCAAGAATCTCTCGCAAAAACCACGGGAAACGATGTCTGTCACGCTAGATGGGGAGAAATCAGGATCGGTTCCGAGTCGTGTACGCAAGTTCGTACGCGGCCCGCGCCCCGAATCCGTACCGGCGCTGGTCGGTGCCGCCTGCACCGTCGTCGGCCTGATCGATGTCACCGCGGGCGTTTTCCCGCGCTTCCGGCACAGCCGGATGCACACGCTCGCCGAGGTGCTCCCCGGCGCCCTCGGGCCGTTCGCCGCCGCTCTCTCCCTGAGCGCAGGTGTCCTGCTGCTGCTCCTCGCCCACGGCCTAAAGCGGCGCAAGCGGCGGGCCTGGCGGGCGGCCGTCGCGCTGCTGCCGGCCGGTGCGCTGGCACAGTTCGCCTACCGGCACTCGGTCACCGGCACGCTCGTCTCCCTGGCGCTCTGCCTGCTGCTGGTCCGCCACCGCGGTGAATTCGCCGCACTCCCCGACCCCAGGAGCCGCTGGCGGGCCCTGGCCAACTTCGTGCTCCTCGGCGCGGGTTCGCTGGGCCTGGGGCTGATCATCGTCAGCGCCCACCCCGGCCGGGTCGTGGGGAACCCCAGCATCGCCGACCGGCTCCAGCACGTGCTGTACGGGCTGTTCGGCTTCGAGGGCCCCATCGAGTACGCCGGAGACACCTCCTGGACCGTGGCGTACTCGCTCGGCGCCCTCGGGCTGCTGACCGCCGTCACCACCATCTACCTCGCCTTCCGCCCCGAGCACCCGGCGGCCCGCCTCACCGAGGACGACGAGGCCCGGCTGCGCGCCCTGCTGGAGAAGCACGGCGGCCGCGACTCGCTCGGCCATTTCGCGCTCCGCCGCGACAAGGGCGTCGTCTTCTCCCCCAGTGGCAAGGCCGCCGTCTGCTACCGCGTCGTGTCCGGGGTGATGCTGGCGAGCGGCGACCCGATAGGCGACGTGGAAGCCTGGCCCGGAGCCATCGAGCGCTTCATGGACGAGGCCAAGGCCCACTCCTGGACCCCTGCCGTGATGGGCTGCAGCGAGACCGGCGGCGAGGTCTGGACCCGCGAGACCGGACTCGACGCGCTGGAACTCGGCGACGAGGCGGTGGTGGATGTCGCGGATTTCTCGCTCGCCGGGCGCGCGATGCGCAACGTACGCCAGATGGTGAAGCGCATTGAACGTCTTGGCTACGAGACCCGGGTCCGGCGCGTGAGCGACATCGGCGAAGCCGAACTGGCCCGCATCCGGCGGGCCGCCGCCGACTGGCGCGACACCGACAACGAGCGCGGCTTCTCCATGGCACTCGGCCGGATGGGCGACCCTGCCGACGGGGACTGCATCATCGCCACCGCCCACAAGGCCGACGAGTACACCGCCGACTCCCCGTACGGCGACCTGAAGGCCGTACTCCACTTCGTCCCGTGGGGCAGGGACGGCATGTCCCTCGATCTGATGCGCCGCGACCGCTCCGCCGACCCGGGCATGAACGAGCTGCTGATCGTCGCCGCCCTGCAGGCCGCCCCCCGGCTCTCCGTCGAGCGCGTCTCGCTGAACTTCGCGATGTTCCGCTCGGCGCTCGCCCGCGGCGAGAAGCTGGGCGCGGGACCGGTGCTGCGGACCTGGCGCGGACTGCTGATCTTTCTGTCGCGCTGGTTTCAGATCGAGTCGCTGTACAAGTTCAACGCCAAGTTCCGGCCCCGCTGGGAGCCCCGCTTCGTCGTCTACCGAAACGCCCGTGACCTGCCCCGCATCTCCTTCGCGGCCATGCAGGCCGAGGGCTTCGTGAGCCTCGCGCTGCCCCGCCCCCTCGCCCGCCGACTCCCGGCTCGCCGGCCGCGCCCCTGCGCGCACACCCGGGCGCCGGGCCAGGAGCACCACGCCCGCGCGGCGTAACGACCCCGCCGTGCGGGGCCTACGCTGGTCGCATGAGTACGTTGCGTGGACGAGGCACGGTCCGAGGTCTGCCGGAATGGGACCGCTGTGCGGTCATGGGTGTCGTCAATGTGACCCCGGACTCCTTCTCCGACGGCGGCCGCTGGTTCGACACCGCGACCGCGATCAAACACGGCCTCGACCTGGTCGCCGAGGGCGCCGACCTGATCGATGTCGGCGGCGAGTCGACCCGTCCCGGAGCCAGCCGGGTGGACGCCTCGGAAGAGCTGCGGCGCGTGGTCCCCGTGGTCAAGGGCCTGGTGTCCGAAGGGGTCACGGTCTCCGTGGACACCATGCGGGCCCGTGTCGCCGAGGAGTCGGTCGCGGCCGGAGCCGCCCTGGTCAACGATGTGAGCGGCGGCCTCGCCGACCCGGACATGATCGGGGTCGTCGCCGCGGCCGGAGCGCCGTTCGTCGTGATGCACTGGCGCGGCTTCAGCGAGTCCATGAACAGCCGGGCGGTGTACGAGGACGTCGTCGCCGAGGTCGTCGCGGAGCTGCGGGAGCGGATGGACGCCGTGGTCGCGGGCGGTGTCGCCCCGGAACGGATCGTGATCGACCCCGGTCTCGGCTTCGCCAAGGACGCCGGCCACGACCTCTCGCTGGTCGCCCACCTCGACGAGCTGCGTGCCCTGGGCCGCCCGCTGCTGGTCGCCGCCTCCCGCAAGCGCTTCCTCGGCCATGTGCTGGCCGGCGAGGGCGCCGCACCGCCGCCCGCCCGCGAACGCGACGCCGCCACTGCGGCGATCTCCGCGCTCTCCGCCCGCGCCGGCGCCTGGGCCGTCCGGGTCCACGAGGTACGGGCCACGGCGGATGCCGTACGGGTCGCCCGCGCCGTCGAGGGAGCCGCGTGAGCGGGCCCCGCGACGAGCACGCGGAGGCGGCCGCCGACATCGCGGCCGTCGAGCAGGCGAACACCGCCTTCTACGAGGCGATGGAGCGCGGAGACTTCGACGAGCTCTCCGGGCTCTGGCTGCCGGGCGAGGACCTCACCGTCTCCTGCGTCCACCCCGGCTGGCCGGTGCTCACCGGCCGCGGCGAGGTGTTGCGCAGTTACGCCCTGATCATGGCGAACACCGAGTACATCCAGTTCTTCCTGACCGATGTCGGGATCTCGATGACCGGCGACACGGCCCTGGTGACCTGCACGGAGAACATCCTCAGCGGCGGCCCCGCAGAGGACGGCAACGCGCTCGGACCGCTGGTCGGCCAACTCGTCGTGGCCACCAATGTGTTCCGGCGCACACCCGACGGCTGGAAGCTCTGGTCCCACCACGGCTCGCCCGTCCTCACCGAATCCGGTGAGGACGAGGACGAGGACACATCCTCCTGACCGAGGCATCCGCCCGACGGCGGGTTGGAATCCCGGACCGCGGGTAGAAGCGGCTACCAGCCCCGCAAGGTCCTGTCCATGGCCCCCGCGGGCGAGCGCTGTCGGTGCTCGCAGGTAGATTCGAAAGAGTGGTACCCGGCCGCCCGCACGCGGCCTCGTGCCTCTACGCCCAACGACAGTCAGGAGTGATTCGCGTGGATCGTGTCGCGCTGCGCGGCCTCAAGGCCCGTGGACACCATGGCGTCTTCCCGCGGGAACGCGAAGAGGGCCAGACGTTCATCGTGGACCTGGTGCTCGGCCTCGACACCCGCCCAGCGGCAGCCGCCGACGACCTGACGAAGACCGTGCACTACGGCATCGTCGCGGAGGAAGTCGTCGAAGTGGTGCAGGGGGAACCGGTCGATCTGATCGAAACGCTCGCCGAGCGCATCGCGCAGAAGTGCCTCAAGCACGAAGGAGTCGAGGAGGTGGAGGTGGTGGTGCACAAGCCGGATGCGCCGATCACCGTCCCCTTCGACGATGTCACCGTCACCATCACCCGGAGCCGAGTATGACTGGATTTTCCACCCAGGGGCAGAGCGACCCGACCGTACAGCCGGTTCCCGCCTCCGTGGTCGAGCAGGTGGACGCCGCGGACATCACCCTCTCCAACCCCAAACGCGCCGTGATCTCCCTGGGCTCCAATCTCGGCAATCGCCTGGAGACGCTCCAGGGCGCCATAGACGCCCTGGAGGACACCCCCGGCCTGCGGGTCAAAGCGGTCTCCCCGGTGTACGAGACGGAGCCCTGGGGCGTCGCTCCCGGCTCCCAGCCCTCGTACCTCAACGCGGTGATCGTCGTGAAGACGACGCTTCCTCCGTCCTCCCTCCTGGAGCGCGGCCAGGCCGTCGAAGAGGCCTTCGACCGGGTCCGTGAGGAACGCTGGGGCCCGCGCACCATCGACGTCGACATCGTGGCGTACGCGGATGTCGTCTCCGACGACCCGGCGCTCACCCTCCCCCACCCGCGGGCCCATGAGCGCGCCTTCGTGCTCGCCCCGTGGCACGACGTCGACCCCGAGGCCCAGTTGCCCGGCGCCGGCCCCGTCGCGGAGCTGCTGGCCGGTGCCGGCCGGGAGGGCGTACTGCCCCGGGCCGATCTGGAACTCCGTCTGCCCGAGTAGTCGTTAGGCTCGACGGAAACGGATCACCGGCGACACGGATCGCCGGCGACATGGACCACTGGTGACGCGGATCACCGGTGACACGCACCACTGGCGGCGAAGGGCGGATCACTCGGTGAAGCAACTACGGCTCGGGGTACTGGCCGGCCTCTTCGCGGCGGCCGGGGTGCTCTCCTGGGGCGGTGCCCGCCTCTGGGACTCCCTGGGCAGCCTGCCGAGCGTTCCCCTCGCCGCGCCGATCGTGCTCGCGGTGATCGCCGCCATCCTGCTCGCGACGGCGCTCTCCATCCGTTCCCGGCTGCGCGCCCAGCGCGAGCGCCGACCGGGCGCCAAGGGCGTCGAGCCACTCATGGCGGCCCGTGCAGTCGTCTTCGGCCAGGCCAGCGCGCTGGTCGTCTCCCTGGTCTCCGGCATGTACGGCGGCACGGGCGTCTTCCTGCTCGGCTCCCTCGACATCCCGGCCCGCCGCGACCAGGCAATCTACGCGGGCTTCGCGGTCCTGGCCGGCGTCGCGGTGGTTGCCGCGGCCCTCTGGCTGGAGCGCATCTGCAAGCTCCCGGAGGACGAGGACAACGACAAGAGCTCGGCGGCCGCGTAGCGGTCACCGAGCTCTCCCGGGAGCTCAGCCCGCCATGATCAGGCTCATGGCCTCGGCGCGCGTCGCGGGGTCGCGCAGCTGGCCGCGCACCGCCGAGGTCAGCGTCTTCGCACCCGGCTTGCGGATTCCGCGCATCGACATGCACATGTGCTCGCACTCGACGACGACGACGACCCCGCGCGGTTCCAGGATCTCCATGAGCGAATCGGCGATCTGCGTGGTGAGCCGCTCCTGGACCTGCGGACGTCGGGCGAAGACATCGACGAGGCGGGCCAGCTTCGACAGGCCGGTGATCTTGCCGCTGGTGGCCGGGATGTATCCGACATGCGCGACGCCCCGGAACGGCACCAGGTGGTGTTCACAGGTGCTGAACACCTCGATGTCCTTGACCAGCACCATCTCGTCGTGGCCGAGGTCGAACGTGGTCGTCAGGACGTCCTCGGGCTCCTGGTAGAGGCCCGCGAATATCTCCTTGTACGCCCGTGCCACTCGCCCCGGCGTCTCGCGCAGTCCCTCTCGGTCCGGGTCCTCGCCGACGGCGAGAAGGAGTTCGCGTACGGCGGCCTCGGCCCGCTTCTCGTCGAACTCACCGATCGAACCCTGGCCGTCCAACGTCACCGGGTCGGTCATCTGTGCCTCGTTCCTCTGAGCGGTCACCCGCACATGCCTCCGCACGGGCGTACGAAAAAGCCGCGCCCCCACAGGCTAAAACCTGCGGAGGCACGGCACACATTCCGGGCCCGGTACGGCTCCCGTGACAGGGGCCACACCGGGGTCGCGGAACCTCAGCTCTCGGAGCGGTCCTCCGGGAGCACCTCGGTGGCCGGGACGGTGTCCGTGGGGACGACCGAGCCGTTCGCCGCGGTGGCGCCGTTGGTGAGAGCGAGCTCCTTCGGCGAGAGCACCGGCGGCCGCGTCGACGGCGTGCGTCGGGCGGAACCGGTCCACGCCGGACGGGACGGGCGCTTCACGATCGGGGCGAAGATCTCGGCGATCTCCTCCTTGCCGAGCGTCTCCTTCTCGAGGAGCTGGAGCACGAGGGCGTCCAGCACGTCGCGGTTCTCGACGAGGATCTCCCACGCGTCGTTGTGCGCGGTCTCGATGAGCTTCTTGACCTCTTCGTCGACAAGGGCCGCGACCTCTTCCGAGTAGTCGCGCTGGTGGCCCATCTCACGGCCCACGAACGGCTCGGTGTGGTCGCCGCCGAACTTGATCGCACCGAGCCGCTCCGTCATGCCGTACTGCGTGACCATCGCGCGGGCCGTTGCAGTGGCCTTCTCGATGTCGTTCGCAGCGCCGGTGGTCGGGTCGTGGAAGACCAGCTCCTCGGCCGCGCGCCCGCCCAGCATGTAGGCCAGCTGGTCGAGCATCTCGTTGCGCGTCGTGGAGTACTTGTCCTCCTCCGGGAGCACCATCGTGTAACCGAGGGCGCGGCCGCGGGAGAGGATCGTGATCTTGTGGACCGGGTCCGACTGGGGGGAAGCCGCCGCGACCAGGGCGTGTCCGCCCTCGTGGTACGCGGTGATCTTCTTCTCCTTCTCGGACATGATCCGGGTCCGCTTCTGCGGACCCGCCACGACGCGGTCGATGGCCTCGTCGAGCATCTTGTTGTCGATCAGCTTCAGGTTGCCGCGCGCCGTGAGGAGCGCCGCTTCGTTCAGCACGTTCGACAGGTCGGCACCGGTGAAGCCGGGCGTACGACGGGCAACGGCGCCGAGGTCGACGTCCTTTGCGACCGGCTTGCCCTTCTGGTGCACCTTGAGAATCTCGAGACGGCCCTGCATGTCCGGCCGGTCGACCGCGATCTGCCGGTCGAAGCGGCCCGGTCGCAGCAGCGCCGGGTCGAGGATGTCCGGCCGGTTCGTGGCAGCGATCAGGATGACGCCGCCCTTCACGTCGAATCCGTCCATCTCGACGAGCAGCTGGTTCAGCGTCTGCTCGCGCTCGTCGTGACCGCCGCCCATTCCGGCACCGCGGTGCCGGCCGACGGCGTCGATCTCGTCGACGAAGACGATCGCCGGGGCGTTCGCCTTGGCCTGCTCGAAGAGGTCACGGACCCGGCTGGCACCGACACCGACGAACATCTCGACGAAGTCGGAACCGGAGATCGAGTAGAACGGGACGCCCGCCTCGCCCGCGACGGCGCGTGCGAGCAGCGTCTTGCCCGTACCGGGAGGCCCGTACAGCAGGACGCCCTTGGGGATCTTGGCGCCGACGGCCTGGAACTTCGCCGGCTCCTGGAGGAACTCCTTGATCTCCTGAAGCTCCTCGACGGCCTCGTCCGACCCCGCCACATCGGCGAACGTCGTCTTCGGGGTGTCCTTGGTGATCAGCTTGGCCTTGGACTTCCCGAACTGCATGACCCGGGAGCCGCCGCCCTGCATCTGGTTCATCAGGAACAGGAAGACGACCACGATCAGGACGAAGGGCAGCAGCGAGAGGAGGATCGAGATGAACGGGGACTGCTTCGACGGCGAGACGGTGTATCCCTTGTCGATCTTGCCGCTCTCGAACTTCTTCTGCAGTGTGTCGGCCAGCTGGACGCCCTGGTCGCCGATGTAGCTCGCCTGGAACTTGCTGCCGGACTCGCCCGCAAGTTTCTGGCCCTTGTTCAACTCGATCTTGATGATCTGTTCGTCACCGGTGGTCAGCTTGGCCTGCGCCACCTGGTCCTTGCTGATCGCCTGGATCACCTTGCCGGTGTCCACCGATTTGTAGCCGCCCGACGAGCCGACGACCTGCATCAAAACGACCACGGCGAGGACGGCCAGCACGATCCACATGACCGGCCCACGGAAGTATCGCTTCACGTCCATCCATACGGGGCGATGACGCCCCGTCCCTCCTGCCCGTAGGTAAATGCTGCTGTGAGAAAAGACTGTTCTTCGGACGGTACCCCAGCATTGTCGCCTGCGACCGTCGAGGACGTCTGTCAAAACCCGCCTTCGATGGCTCAACGGCGGGAATCCGGTGAAAGGTTCCCCGCCGTCCTCCCGGCCGGGCCGGGCACCCCGGCCGGGCGTCGGACGCCGGGAGGCGGTCAGCCCCCGTATACGTGCGGGGCGAGTGTGCCGACGAAGGGGAGGTTGCGGTACTTCTCCGCGTAATCCAGCCCGTATCCGACGACGAACTCGTTCGGGATGTCGAAACCGACCCACTTGCAGTCGAGCGCGACCTTGGCCGCGTCCGGCTTGCGCAGCAGGGTGCAGATCTCCAAGGACGCCGGCTCACGCGAGCCGAGGTTCGACATCAGCCAGGACAGCGTCAGGCCCGAGTCGATGATGTCCTCGACGATCAGGACGTGCTTGCCCTTGATGTCGGTGTCCAGGTCCTTGAGGATCCGGACCACTCCGGAGGACTGGGTGCCCGCACCGTACGACGAGACGGCCATCCAGTCCATGGTGACGGGGGTGGACAGCGCGCGCGCCAGGTCCGCCATCACCATCACTGCGCCCTTGAGGACGCCGACGATGAGCAGGTCCTTGCCCGCGTACTCCGCGTCGATCTTCGCGGCCAGCTCGACCAGCTTCGCGTCGATCTCTTCCTTGGTGAGGAGCACCGACTGAAGGTCGGTGCTCATGTCCTTCTCGTTCACCCGCGTCTCTTTCTCTGCCTGCCGGAACCGGGGTGGTGCCCCGGCCCTGCGCGCCGCTCGCCTGCGTGTCAGCCGCTCGTGCTTCAGCTCTGCCGAATCACCAGTCTGCCACCCTGACGCGTGGCTTCGACCCGGCCGGGCAGGTTGATGGCCCGCTGGCCGCGCCAGCCGGTGATCAGACGGTCGACTTCCTCGATGTGCCGGGCGAAGAGGGAACCGGCCGGGGAGCCCGCCTCCATGGCGGCCCGGCGCAGTACCCGTCGGCGTACGGCGGGCGGCAGCGCGTACAGCTTGGCGCACTCCAGCCGGCCCGCGTCGTCCCGTACGGCGCGGTCGGCCTCGGCGGCCCATGTGTCCAGGGCATCGGCGTCGTCGCGGGAGAGCTGTGCCGTTCGGGCCAGAGCCTCGACGACTCCTTTGCCCAGGGCCTTCTCCAGGGCGGGCAGACCCTCGTGGCGCAGCCGGGAGCGGGTGTAGGCGGGGTCGATGTTGTGCGGGTCGTCCCAGACGGGCAACGCCTGGACGAGGCAGGCCTTGCGGGCGGTCTGCCGGTCGAGCTGGAGGAAGGGGCGGCGGTAGCGGCCGGCCGGGCCGGATGCGGCGGCCATGCCGGAGAGCGAGCGGATGCCGGAGCCGCGGGCGAGGCCCAGCAGCACCGTCTCCGCCTGGTCGTCACGGGTGTGGCCGAGCAGGACGGCGGCGGCGCCGTGCCGCTCGGCCGCGGCGTCCAGGGCGGCGTAGCGGGCGTCGCGGGCCGCAGCCTCGGGTCCGCCCTCCTGGCCGACCTGCACGGCGACGGACTCGACCGGGTCGAGGTGCATCGTGGTGAGACGGTCGACGACCTCGGCGGCCCGGGTGTCGGATCCGTCCTGGAGGCCGTGGTCGACGGTGATGCCGCCGGCCCGGACGTCGAGTTTGCGGGCCTCGAAGGCGAGGGCGGAGGCGAGTGCCATGGAATCGGCACCGCCGGAGCATGCCACCAGCACCAGCGGGGTGTCGGGGCGTCCGGGGAGTGTGCCGCGCTGCCTGCCCGGACCGGTTTCGGCGAGCTCGGGGTGGGGGGTGCGCCGGGTGTGCTCGGCGCTCCGGGCGTGTTCTGTCAGTACGTCGTGGAGTACGCGGCGGACCGCCAGGCGTATCGCCGCGACCGCAGGATGGGGACCCATGTCCGGTGCCCTTCGTGAAGTTTTGGGAGGTGTCTCGGAGTGCCGGGACGGAAAAAGTGCCGTCACTCAGCGTGCATCGATGGTGACAGAGGCAAGTCGCCCCCCGAGCATTGCACGCCTTCCCATGCCCCTACGGTCCCTCGGATGGGTGATTACCGACGCGTACATGTCCTGTCGTCCGCCGTCCGGCTCGTCGTGATCAGGACTCTGCCTTACGGTGCACTCTCGCGATCCAGTCCGCCGGTTTCGCGATCTCCGCCTTGGTCGGGAGGGTGTTCGGCGAGGTCCAGACCCGGTTGAAGCCGTCCATGCCGACCTCGTCGACCACGGCGCGGACGAATCGCTCGCCGTCGCGGTACTGGCGCAGTTTGGCGTCGAGACCGAGGAGCTTGCGCAGCGCCTGGTCGAGACGGCTCGCACCGCGCTCCCTGCGCTGCTGGAACTTCTCCCGGATCTCGCCGACGGAGGAGACGACCTCGGGGCCGACACCGTCCATCACGTAGTCGGCATGGCCCTCGAGCAGGGACATCACGGCGGTGAGCCGGCTGAGGATCTCGCGCTGGGCGGGTGTCTGGACGAGTTCGACGAGACTGCGGCCGCCGTCCTCGCCGGCCTCGCCCTCGGGGCGGCCCCCGGCCAAGGACTGGGCGGCCTCGCGGAGCCGTTCCAGCACGGTCATCGGGTCGACGTCGGTCTCTTCGAGGAACGACTGGATCTCGCCTTGCAGATGGTCGCGGAGCCAGGGCACACCGGTGAACTGGGTGCGGTGGGTCTCCTCGTGGAGGGCGACCCAGAGCCTGAAGTCGTGCGGGTCGGCCTCGAGTTCGCGCTCGACGTGGACGATGTTCGGGGCGACGAGCAGCAGCCTGCCGCCTCCGTCGGCCGAGGCCGGGAACTCACGGCCGGCAGGGGCGAACGTCTCGTACTGACCGAGGACCCTGGAGGCCAGGAACGACAGCAGCATCCCCACCTCGACGCCGGTCACCTTGCCGCCGACCGCGCCGAGCACGGCGCCGCCCGGACCGTTGCCGCGCCGGTCCTGCATCTTGCCCAGCAGCGGGCGGAGCAGTTCGCGGAAGCCCGCGACATTGGCCTTGATCCAGCCGGCCCGGTCCACGACCAGAACCGGGGTGTCCTCCGGTTCGGTCCCCTCGGGGATCATGCGGGTGAAGGAACGGACGTGCTCCTCCGCGGCCTTGGCATGCCGTCGCAGCTCCGCTACGACCTCGCGGGCCTCCTCGCGGCTGATCTCGGGCCCCGGCCGCACAAGTCGGGTCGCGGTCGCGACCGCGAGATTCCAGTCGACCATCTCGTCACCACCGATGCTCGTCATGTGTCAACCGTACGTGCTCGGGTGCGTCCGCGGTGTGGTGTTGACCGGCCCATCAGGTACGCCCGGCGAGGCTGGTGGCAAGTGCGTCGAGGGAGGACTGGGCCTCGGACGGGGATGTCGTACCGGATGCCAGGAAGGCGAAGGCGAGCAGCCGGCCCTGCTTGTCGACGACCGTACCGGCGAGGCTGTTCACGCCGGTGAGGGTGCCGGTCTTGGCGCGGACCAGCCCGGTGCCTGCGGACTTCTGGGTGTAGCGGCCGCTGAGGGTGCCACTGAACCCGGCCACCGGGAGGCCGGTGAGGACGGGGCGCAGTTCGGGGTGGTCCGGGTCGGCGGCGCGGGCGAGAAGGCCGGCCAGCAGTCCGGCGGTGACCTTGTCCTTGCGGTTCAGCCCGCTGCCGTCGGCGAGGTTCACACCTTTCATCGGCAGGCGGAGCTTCTTGAGCTGTGCCGTGACGGCCCGTCGGCCGCCGTCGAAGTCCGCCCGTTCGCCCGCGGCCAGGGCGGTCTGCCGGGCGAGCGCCTCGGCGATGTCGTTGTCGCTGTTGGTCAGAGTCCGTTCGGCCAGTGCGGAGAGCGGGGCGGAGAGGTGCTTGGCGACCGGCCGGGACTTGGTGGCCGGCCGGCCGGCCGCCGGGCCGGACCGGGTGGTGATCCCGGCGTCGTCGAGCAGCCTGCCGAAGGTCCGGGCGGCGTCACCGGCCGGATCGTTGCTGCGCGGGGCGGGTCCTCTGTCGGTGCTGTCGAGCCTGCCCTCGTCGGTCATCAGGGCGCTGACGGGCGCGATGTTCTCGTTGGGGCCGATCGGGTGCCGTGCCGGGCCCGAGTAGCGGGAGGTGTCGTACGTGAGGCGGACCGTTTTCACGCCCCGGTCCTTCAGGGCGCGGGCGGTGTCGGCGGCCAGAGCGCCGAGGGCGGCCTTGTCGAGGGTGGGGTCGCCGCCGCCGACCAGAGTGATGCTGCGGGAGTCGGGGGACGCCCGGACCGTCGTGGCGATGCGGTGGTCGGGGCCGAGCGCGCTCAGGGCGGCGACCGAGGTGGCGATCTTGATGGTGGAGGCGGGCGTCATGGGTGTGTCGGCGCCCTGGCCGTACAGCCGCTCACCGGTGGCGGTGTCGATGACGGCGGCCGTGCGCGCGGTGCCCAGGGCGGGGGCCTTCAGCAGTGGACCGAGGGTAGCGCGGAGGGCGGCCGCTGCGCCGTCGGGGGCGTCGCGGGCGTCCGGAGCGGCGTTGTCCACGACTGAGGAGAGGGGCGCGAGGACGGCGGGCGCACTGGGTGCGGGCTTGGGTCCGGGCGGTGCGTCGGCTCCGTGATGTACGCCACCTGTGCGGCTCCGAGCGGCGGCCCGGTCCTGCTCGGCCTTACGCTGACCCGAGTCCCAGGGGCCGGCGGCAAGGACGACGCCGGCTGCGAGCGCCAGCCCGAGGCCGGCGGAGACAGCCGTGAACTGCCTGTTGTTCAGTCCCTTCGGCCTGATCACGCCGCCCGGCCGGGTGAGCCTGCTCAGCTTGTCGAGCGGATCGACCGACGGTCTTTTCACCGGCTCGTCCACCGTTGACCAGCCCCTTTCGCGAGCACACATCTGCGTGGGGGACACTTAATCACCAGTCGTATGTCTTGATCATGGAGGAGCCACCCGTGGAGTTCGACGTCACCATCGAGATCCCGAAGGGTTCGCGGAACAAGTACGAGGTGGACCACGAGACCGGTCGGATCCGCCTGGACCGTCGACTCTTCACTTCGACCAGCTACCCGGCGGACTACGGCTTCGTCGAGAACACCCTCGGCGAGGACGGCGACCCGCTGGACGCGCTGGTCATCCTGGACGAGCCGACCTTCCCCGGCTGCCTCATCAAGTGCCGCGCCATCGGCATGTTCCGGATGACGGACGAGGCCGGCGGCGACGACAAGCTGCTGTGCGTGCCGGCCTCCGACCCCCGGGTGGAGCACCTGCGCGACATCCACCACGTGTCGGAGTTCGACCGCCTGGAGATCCAGCACTTCTTCGAGGTCTACAAGGACCTGGAGCCCGGCAAGTCCGTCGAGGGCGCCGACTGGGTCGGCCGCGCCGAGGCCGAGGCCGAGATCGAGGCCTCCTACAAGCGCCTTGAGGCGCAGGGCGGCGCGCACTGACCCGAGGGGTCGCGGCCGGATTCCGGCCGAGGTACATCGCGCGGTTCCGTTTACGGTTCCGCGCCGGAGACGGGCGGCACTCCAAGACGGGGTGCCGCCCGTTTCGTATGCCCGCCCTGGCCGCTCCGCGTGCCCCACCCGCTCCGCGCGCCCTGGCCGTTCCGTGGGTCGGCCCTCGTCGCATCCACGCCCTGGTACGTGGCCATACTGGCAGCAGCGCAACCGAAGACGCGCAGCCGATGAGGAGCGAGGTCGAGTGGTGGCGGAACCGGGCGGTCCGGAGGACCAGAAGCCCCAGTCCGACGAGGCGCGCAGCGCCTTCGTCCCGCCGGCCGGGGTGGGGAGACCCACGGCTGCCTCCGACGACGATCACCCGACATCGGAATTCGCCATTCCGGCCGGTCTGACGGCCGAGCCCCAGGGGTCGGGGACAGGTTCCGCTTCGGGCCCCGGTCCGGCCTCCGGCTCGGACACGATCGGCTCCGCATTCGCCCCGCCGCGCATCCACAACGCCCAGCACCCGCCGCCCGCCTTCACTCCGGCGCACGGCAGCCCGATGCTCCAGCTGACCAAGGAAGCCCCTTGGCAGGACCGGATGCGCACGATGCTCCGGATGCCGGTCGCCGAGCGCCCGGCACCCGAACCCGTCCAGAAGTCCGACGAGACCGGGCCCGCGGTGCCGCGCGTGCTCGACCTGACGCTGCGCATCGGGGAGCTGCTGCTCGCCGGCGGTGAGGGCGCCGAGGAGGTCGAAGCGGCGATGTTCGCGGTGACCCGCGGCTACGGCCTGGACCGCTGCGAGCCCACGGTCACCTTCACCCTGCTGTCGATCTCGCACCAGCCGTCGCTGGTCGACGACCCGGTGACGGCGAGCCGTACCGTACGCCGTCGTGGCACCGACTACACGCGGCTGGCCGCCGTCTTCCGGCTCATCGACGACATCACCACCGAGGATGTCGAGGTCTCGCTGGAGGAGGCCTACCGGCGCCTGGCGGAGATCCGGCGCAACCGGCATCCGTACTCCGGCTGGGTGCTGACGCTGGCCGCCGGCGGTCTCGCGGGGGCGGCATCGGTACTGGTCGGCGGCGGCGCGCTGGTGTTCGTGGCGGCCGCGATCGGCGCGATGCTCGGCGACCGGCTCGCCTGGCTCTGTGCCGGGCGGGGGCTGCCGGAGTTCTACCAGTTCGTGGCGGCGGCGATGCCGCCCGCCGCGATGGGCGTCGCGCTGACCCTCACCCACTGGTCGGACGTACGGCCCTCCGCGGTGATCACCGGTGGGCTGTTCGCGCTGCTGCCGGGGCGGGCCCTGGTGGCGGGCGTGCAGGACGGGCTGACCGGCTACTACATCACCGCCGCGGCGCGCCTGCTCGAAGTCATGTACCTCTTCATCGGCGTCGTCGTCGGTGTGCTGTCCGTGCTGTACATGGGGCTTCAGCTGGGCGCCCAGCTGAATCCCGAGGCCAGGTTCATCGCCAACGACCGGCCCGTGGTGCAGATCCTGGCTTCGATGGCGCTCTGTTTCGCCTTCGCGATCCTGCTCCAGCAGGACCGGTCCACGGTGCTCGCGGTGACCCTCAACGGCGGTGTGGCCTGGGTGATCTACGGAGCGATGGCCAGGACCGGCGACATCTCGCCGGTGCTCGCGACAGCGACGGCGGCCGGCCTGGTGGGCCTGTTCGGGCAGCTGTTCTCGCGCTACCGGTACACCTCGTCACTGCCGTTCATCACGGCGGCGATCGGTCCGCTGCTGCCCGGCTCGGCGACGTACTTCGGTCTGCTGGACGTGGCACAGGGCAATGTGAACGCCGGGCTCGCCTCACTGTCGACCGCGGCGGCGACAGCGCTGGCCATCGCGATCGGGGTGAATCTGGGAAGCGAGATCTCCCGGCTGTTCATGCGGGTGCCGGGGGCGATCGGCGGGGCGAACCGCCGCGCGGCCAAACGGACGCGCGGCTTCTAACGACCTCACCCACGATTGGCAGTGGGAGAAGGAGCGGTGTCTGGGGCCTTCGAATCCAAGGCGGAGGAGGGAGGGTGGCGAATGGGGCCTCCCCTGCTCGAGCGAAGCCGAGAGCTCGGGGAACATCGCGACTGACGACAACGCGGGAGGCGGAGGTCTCAGACGCTGCGACGCCGCTGCCAATCGTGGGTGAGGTCGTAAGAGCCCGCCGGTACGGCTCCGGGTCAGCGCTTGGCGTGGCGGCCGCGCTGGCCCACGGACGGGCTGCTTCCGGCCGGGCCGTGGCCCTCGCCGCCGCCCGCCGCCGCTTCCTTCTTCGACCTGGAGCGGGCGCGCAGGAACTCGATCACGATCGGCATCACCGAGATGAGCACGATCAGGATGAGAATGCCCTCGATGTGCTTGTGGACGAACTCGATCTTCCCCAGGCCGGCGCCGAGCAGTGTGACCCCGACGCCCCAGAGCACACCGCCGATGATGTTGAACATGATGAACGAGCGGTAGTTCATCCGGCTGACACCGGCGATGATCGGCGTGAACGTACGCACGACGGGCACGAAGCGTGCCAGGATCAGCGACTTCGGTCCGTACTTCTCGAAGAACTCGTGGGCCTTCTCGACGTTCTCCTGCTTGAAGAGACGGGAGTCCGGCCGCTTGAAGAGCGACGGGCCGACCTTCCGGCCGAAGAGATAGCCCACCTGGTCGCCGGCGATCGCCGCCAGCGCCACCAGGAGGCAGACCAGCCACAGCGGGTACTCCAGCTTGCCCGCGGTCACCAGCAGACCCGTGGTGAAGAGCAGCGAGTCACCGGGGAGGAAGAAGCCGATCAACAGTCCGGACTCGGCAAAGACGATGAGAAGGACGCCGATGAGTCCGAACGTGCTGATCAGATAATCCGGGTCCAGCCAGCTCGGGCCGAGCGCAAGCGTATTCAAGGGTCCGGGGCTCCTGGATCGATCGATGGCAGCTGCAGTGGCCGCCCCAAGCTATCAACGCGAGATGACGTCCCCGGGTTCCAGTGGCCTGTGCAAGGATGCACACTCCGGCGAACCGGGGCAAAACCTTTCTTCAGGAGGTACCGCACGATGGGCATCGAGGAATACGGCGGCGGGCAGTCGGGCCGGCCCGACGTCCTGGTCGTCACCACGAATGACATACCGGGCTACCAGGTGACCCAGGTCATCGGAGAGGTCTTCGGCCTGACGGTCCGCTCCCGCCACCTGGGCAGCCAGATCGGCGCCGGGCTGAAGTCGATGCTCGGTGGCGAACTGAAGGGGCTGACCAAGACCCTCGTCGAGACCCGGAACCAGGCGATGGAACGGCTCGTCGAGCAGGCGAGGGCCCGAGGTGCCAACGCGGTGCTGATGATGCGCTTCGATGTGACCGAGGCGGCCGACGTGGGCACGGAGGTATGTGCGTACGGCACGGCGGCCGTGATCACCAAGAACTGAGGGACGCGCCCACGGGGGGCGAGGGTGCCCCCACCCCCCGTAACGGCTACGCGCGGCGCTCCGCGTTGGCGTCGATCGCGTCCCGCAGGTGCTCGGCCAGGCCCGGCCGCATCGAATCGTAGTAAGCGCGGAACCGCGGGTCGGACACATACATCTCGCCGAGCCCCCGGTGCATCTCGGGCGTGCACTCGTAGAACCACCCGGTGATGTGGAGCCGGTGGGCCTCAGCAAGGTCCATCGCCCGTTCGCCGGTGGCCGGCTCGCCGGCCTCCATCAGCGCGCTGTAGGCGGCGCCCCAGTCGGCGACCTCCGCCTGCATCCGTTTCCAGTCGTCCTTGGTGTACCGGGCGGCCCGGCGCTGCGACTCGGTGTACGCGGCGGTGCCGCCCCAGCGGCGCTCGGCCTCCTCCGCATGCTCCTCGGGGTCCTTGCCCCCGAAGACCTCGAACTTCTCCTCGGGCGTGAGGTTGATGCCCATCTTCCGTGCCTCCATGGCTGTTTCGACGGCGGCGGCCATCTTTCGCAGTTCGGCGATCCGGTCGGACAGCAGCCGGTACTGGCGCCGCAGATGTTCCTGCGGGTCCGCGTCCGGGTCGTCGAGCAGTACCGCGATCTCGTCGAGCGGGAAACCGAGCTGCCGGTAGAACAGGATCTGCTGCAGCCGGTCGAGGTCACCGTCGTCGTAACGGCGGTGACCCGCGTGACTGCGCCCGCCGGGCGAGAGCAGTCCGATGCCGTCGTAGTGATGCAGGGTTCGCACCGTCACTCCGGCGAATCCGGCGACCTGTCCCACGGAGTAGTCCATGACTCCCCGCTCCCTTCTCGTTCCGGGTACGCACCGAGCCTGAGTCCTGACGTGACGTGAGGTGCAAGCCCGAAACGCCGCCATCCCGGCCACCCGCGGGGCTTATACAACTTTTGCATCGATATGGTGATCCGGTGGCCACAGATTCTCCCGATCCGACCAGAGCCGTTCCCGCCGTAAGCACTCCGGCCGAAACCGCTCTCGCCGTTGCCGATCCCGCCGAAACCGCTCTCGCCGAAACCACCCCCATACGCCGGCTGCTGCCCGTCATCGTGCCCGCGCTGGTCGTCGGTACCGTCTCGGCGCTCGTCCTGCTCGGTGTCAGCCGGCTCGCGGAGGAACTGCAGGCCGTGCTCTGGGGGACGCTTCCCGACGCGCTCTCCATAGGCCGCTACTCCACGTTCTGGATGATCGCGGTGCTCACCACGAGCGGGCTGGTGGTCGGGCTGCTCATCCGGGCGGTGCCCGGCCATGCCGGCCCCGATCCGGCGACCACCGGACTGGTCGATCCGCCGCTGGCGCCGGGCGTGGTCCCCGGGCTGCTGCTCGTGACGGTCCTCACTTTGGCGGGCGGGATCAGCCTCGGTCCGGAGAATCCGATCACGGCCGCCAATGTCGCGCTGGCCTACTGGCTCGGCCGACGGTTCGCGCCCGGCACCCCGGCGGCGCTGTGGGTCCCCCTCGCCGCGGCCGGCACCATCGGCGCACTCTTCGGCACCCCGGTCGCTGCCGCGCTGATCCTCTCCGAAACCCTCGCCTCCCGTGGCCAGCCCGGTGCGCTCTGGGACCGGCTCTTCGGCCCGCTCGCGGCGGGCACCGCCGGTGCACTCACCACGACACTGCTGGCCCACCCCAGCTTCGACCTGCCGCTTCCGGCCTACACCCACCCGCACTGGAGCGATCTGCTCCCCTCGGCCGTCATCGCCGTGGCGGGCGCGCTGCTCGGCCTGATGGCGGTGTACGCCTTCCCGTATGTGCACCGGGCCTTCCGGGCCCTGAAGCGCCCTGTCCTGGCTCTGACCCTCGCCGGGCTGCTGCTCGGCCTGCTGGGCGCGCTGGGCGGCCCCCTCACCCTGTTCAGGGGGCTCGACGAGGTGAAGGAGCTCGCCGCCGACCCGAGCGGCTGGTCGGCCGGGCAGTTCGCGGTCATGGCCGTGGTGAAGACGGCCGCACTGCTGATCGCGGCGACCTGCGGCTTCCGGGGAGGACGGATCTTCCCCGCCGTCTTCGCGGGAGTCGCGCTGGGACTGTGCGCCCATGCCCTGGTCCCGTCGGTGCCGACGGTGCTGGCGGTGACCTGTGCGGTGCTGGGGATGCTGCTGGCCGTCACCCGGCAGGCCTGGCTGAGCCTGTTCACCGCTGCGGTGCTGGTCGGCGACGCGGCCGTGCTCCCGATACTGTGCATCGCCTCGTTGCCGGCCTGGTTGCTGGTGACCGGGCGGCCGCAGATGCAGCTGCACGAGGACGGCACGCCGCTGAAGTAACGACCTGGGGACCGACAGGGAGCGGGCTCGCGCCGCCCCGAGGCCGTAAGCCCGGTCCGGCCCCCTGGCTCCGCCGCTCGGCGCGCCGGATGCCCCTGACTTCCGTATCGTCGCATCCATATGGATACGTCTTGATATGTCCCGTCAGGCCCTGTCGGAGGTTTCCGCGATGCCCACGCCCGTCAACGTCGCCGTCATCTACTACTCCTCGACCGGCACCATCGCCACGATGGCCAAGGCCATCGCGCAGGACGCCGAGAAGGCCGGTGCGGAGGTACGGCTGCGCAAGGCCGGTGAGCTCGCCCCGCAGGCGGCCATCGACTCCAAGCCGGCCTGGGCCGCCAACGCGAAGGCGACCGCGGACATTGCCGAGGCGTCGAAGGACGACGTGATCTGGGCGGACGCCGTGATCTTCGGCACGCCGACCCGGTTCGGCAATGTCGCCGCCCAGCTCAAACAGTTCATCGACACCCTCGGTGGCCTCTGGCAGGCGGGCCGTCTCGCCGACAAGGTCTACAGCGGCTTCACCTCCACCAGCTCCCCGCACGGCGGCCAGGAGTCCACGCTGCTCGCCCTCTACAACACGGTCCACCACTTCGGCGGCATCCTGGTCGCCCCCGGCTACACGGACCCGTCGAAGTTCGTCGACGGCAACCCTTACGGCACCTCGCACGTCGCGGGGGAGGGCGACATCCCGGTCGGCGTGCAGACCCTGACCGCCGCCCGGGTCCAGGCCGAACGGGTCGTGAAGTTCACCCGGGTCATCAAGGACGGGCTCGCCGCCGAGAGCTGAACCACCGCGCACCGACAGGACCGTCGCGGGTCGCCATGACCGCCGGGAGCCGAGAAGGGCTGTTCGCCTATGCCTCTCCACAAAGGTTCACCCCACGGGACGGAACCGTCGAAGGAACGCCGCAGGCTCGCCCTCAACCCGTTCTTCGGGGAGGCCGACCCGACCGCCGGGATGGAGTTCGCGCCGCCCCGGCACCGGCTGCCCGACGGGCCGATGCCGCCCTCGACCGCGTACGGCCTGGTCCATGACGAGCTGATGCTCGACGGCAATGCGCGGCTCAACCTCGCCACCTTCGTCACCACCTGGATGGAACCCGAGGCCGGGGTGCTGATGGGCGAGTGCCGCGACAAGAACATGATCGACAAGGACGAGTACCCGCGCACCGCCGAGCTGGAACGGCGCTGCGTGGCGATGCTCGCCGAACTCTGGAACGCCCCCGACCCCTCGGCCGTCGTGGGCTGTTCGACCACGGGCTCCAGCGAGGCCTGCATGCTCGCCGGCCTGGCGCTGAAACGCCGTTGGGCAGCCAGGAACGCCGACCGCTACCCGGCGGCCGCCCGGCCGAACCTGGTCATGGGCATCAATGTGCAGGTGTGCTGGGACAAGTTCTGCAACTTCTGGGAGGTCGAGCCGCGCCTGGTCCCGATGGAGGGCGAACGCTTCCACCTCGACCCGCAGGCCGCGGCCGGCCTCTGCGACGAGAACACCATCGGCGTCGTCGGCATCCTCGGCTCCACCTTTGACGGTTCGTACGAGCCGGTCGCGGAGCTCTGCGCGGCGCTGGACGCCCTTCAGGAGCGCACCGGCCTCGACATCCCCGTCCATGTCGACGGGGCATCCGGTGCGATGGTGGCGCCGTTTCTGGACGAGGACGTGGTGTGGGACTTCCGGCTGCCCCGGGTCTCCTCCATCAACACCTCGGGGCACAAGTACGGGCTGGTCTACCCGGGCGTCGGCTGGGCGCTGTGGCGCTCGCCCGCCGAGCTGCCCGAGGAGCTGGTCTTCCGGGTCAACTACCTGGGCGGCGACATGCCGACCTACGCACTGAACTTCTCCCGGCCCGGCGCACAGGTGGTGGCGCAGTACTACACCTTCCTGCGGCTGGGCCGGGACGGATACCGGGCCGTTCAGCAGGCGTCCCGGGACGTTGCCGTCGGGCTCGCCGAGCGGATCGAGAAGCTCGGGGACTTCCGGCTCCTCACCCGGGGCGACCAATTGCCCGTCTTCGCGCTGACGACCGCCCCGGACGTGCAGGCGTACGACGTCTTCGACGTGTCGCGGCGGCTGCGTGAGCACGGCTGGCTGGTACCCGCGTACACGTTCCCCGCCAACCGGCAGGATCTGTCGGTGCTGCGGGTGGTGTGCCGCAACGGCTTCTCGTCCGACCTCGCCGAGCTGCTGCTCGAGGACCTCCGGCTGATCCTGCCCGAACTGCGCAGCCAGCCATACCCGTTGAGCCGCGACAAGCAGGCGGCGACGTCCTTCCACCACTGAGAGCCCTCAGTGGCCGATCCGGTGCGCCTCGGACCTCATGCGTCAACCTTGATCACTCGTCGTCGCCGGGATCGTGGACACCTGTCGCGTACGGGTTCTTCTGCCCCTCGGCGAGCACGCCGACGAACGGTTCGCCCTCCCCCGCGAAGGTGTACGCCCCGCCCTCGATGCGGGCGATCAGCCCGCGCGTCCACTCGGCCCCGGCGTCCGCCGAGTGGACCCACATGTTCATGATTTCGCCGATGTGACCGATCGACTCGGGCCCGGCCTCCGGCGTGTAGTACTCGGTGGCCGAGGCCCGCCAGGCCGTGAGACCGGCCACCCTCTCCTTGAGCAGCGCGATCGCCTCGGCCCGCTCCAGGTCGACGATGCCGCCGAGGCCCGCCGACAGCACGTCCAGTTTCTGGTCGTACGAGGTCAGCGCCGCACGCAGCAGCGTCAGGTACTCCTCGTTGCCCCGATCGGTGATCTCGTACTCGGTACGGGGCGGGCCGCCCGCCGTGCTCGGAGCGGTCTCGTGGGCGACCAGCAGCCCCTGCTTCGCCATCTGCTTCAGTGCGTGATAGACCGATCCGGGCTTGGCGTTGGACCACTCGTGCGCACCCCAGTACTCCAGGTCGTTACGGACCTGATAGCCGTGCGCCCGGCCGTGCTGACGCACGGCGCAGAGGACCAGCAGCCGGATCGCGGACATGTCACGCACCCTTTCTATTCAACTTTGACGAGACTATCCCTCCGCCTCGGCGACCAGCTCGAACGCGGTACGGCCGTCCAGGGACTCCCGGATGATGTCGGCGTGCCCGGCGTGCCGGGCGTGCTCCTCGACGAGATGGAGCAGCAGCCAGCGCATCGAGACCCGCCCGTCCTTCGGGAACCACGGCGTATCGGGCAGCGGGAAGGTGTCGTCCATGCTGGGCACCGAGCGGATGAACTTCTCCACCTCGGCCGCGACACCGTCCCAGAACTCCAGCATCCGCTCCATGGTCTCGTCGCCGACGAGCCGGAAGCTGTCCGCCCAGGTCTCCTCGTCGCGGTATGTCTCGCTCGGCCGCTGCTGAGCCATCCGCAGCCAGTTCAGCTCGACCTCGGCGACATGCTTGAGCAGCCCGGAGAGGGAGAGTTCGCCGGCGCTGGGCCGGCTCGCCGCCTGTTCCTCGGTCAGACCGATGAGCGAGCGCCGGATCGCGCCGCGCTGCGCCTCGACGAAGGAGAGAAGCGCGCCGCGCTCGTCGCCGTGGGCTTCCGCGGGAACGTGAGTGACCATGATGTCCGCCTTGGGGAACCGTGCCGGTTTCTTCCTGACACCGACCAAGCTACGGGCCCTTGCGGTCGTCTTCTGTCCTCAACCATCGGTGTCAGAAAGGGAATGCCGTCCGGCCGTGCTGGATGGACATCCACTTCTGGGTGGTGAAGGCGTCCACGGTCGCCGCGCCGTTCACCCGGCCGATACCGGAGGCCTTCTCGCCTCCGAAGGCCACCAGCGGATCGTCCTGGACGGTGGAGTCGTTGACGTGGAACATCCCGCTGACGACTCGCTGCGCGAACCGCACCCCGCGCTCGGCGCTGCGGGTGTGCACCGCGCCGCTCAGCCCGTACGGGGTGTCGTTGGCGATCCGTACGGCATCGTCCTCGCCGTCGACCGTCACCAGCAGCGCGACCGGGCCGAACACCTCCTGGGACAGCAGCGGGGAGTCCTCGGGAAGCCCGGTGAGCACGGTCGGTTCGACGAGGCTGCCGCGGGTCCGGCCCCGCACGAGTGCGGTGGCCCCCTCGGCGATCGCCCGGTCGACCAGGGCGGTCAGGGCGTCGGCCTGGAAGGTGCTGATGACCGGGCCGATCCGGGTCTCCGGGTCGCGCGGGTCGCCGGTCCTCAGCGCGGCCACCCTGGCGGTGAACTTCTCGGTGAACTCCCGCTCGACACCGCGGTCCACCAGGAGGCGGTTGGCGGCCATGCAGACCTGCCCCTGGTACACGAAGCGGCTGAAGACGGCCGCGTCGACCGCGTAGTCGATATCGGCGTCGTCCAGCACCACCAGGGCGCTGTTGCCGCTGAGTTCGAGGATCGTCCGCTTGAAGTGTCCGGCCGCGGTCGCGCCGACATGGCGGCCGACCCGTTCCGTGCCCGCGAAGGAGATCACCTTGGGTACGGGGTGCTCGATGAACGCGTCCCCTATTTCGGCGACATCGGTGATCAGTACATTGAGCAGTCCGGCGGGCAGTCCGGCGTCCTCGAAGATCTTGGCGATCAGTCCGCCGCCGACGACCGGGGCATTCCGATTGGGCTTGATGACGACCGCGTTACCGAGCGCGAGAGCCGGTGCGACGGACTTCATCGTCACCAGGAAGGGGAAGTTGAAGGGGCTGATCACCCCTATGACACCGACGGGCTGCCGGTAGAGGCGGTTCTCCTTGCCGTCCACCGGGGAGGGCAGGATGCGGCCCCGGGGGCGCAGCGCCTGCTGGACCGCGTCACGCAGGAACTCCTTGGCGACGCGCACCTCGTACTCCGCCTTGAGACGGGTGCCGCCCAGCTCGTCGACGATCGCCTCGACGATGTCGTCGTGCAACTCCTCGGTGATGCGCAGGGCACGTTCCAGGACGCTGCCGCGCTCGTACGGGCCGGTGGTGGCCCAGGACCGCTGGGCGCGCTCGGCGGCGCGGTAGGCCAGGTCGACCTCCTGCGCGGTCGCGATGGTGATCGCGGCGAGTTTCTCCCCGTTGTAGGGATTGAAATCGATGATGTCCCACGAGCCGGTTCCGGTCCGCCACTCACCGTCGATGTACTGGTCGGCCAGCTCGTAGAAGAAGGACATGCGATCCCTTAATTCAGGTGCAGACTCCCGTCGAACCGTCATCGTACTGATGAATCAAGTGAGTTGAAGTAGACCGCGGAGCAGATCACGGCTCTCCTCGGGGCCGGGGCTGTCCTCGTGCAGCCGCGCCATGGCCTTTTCGTACTGAGCGACTTCTTCGGCCTTGTCCAGATAGAGCGCACTTGTCAGCTGCTCCAAATAGACGATGTCCGACAGATCGGATTCCGGGAATCGAAGCATCGTAAAAGAACCGCTCTCCCCCGCATGCCCGCCAAAACTGAAGGGCATCACTTGGAGAGTGATGTTGGGCTGTTCCGACATTTCGATCAGATGCCGCAATTGTCCGCGCATCACTTCACGGTCGCCGTACGGCCGACGCAGCGCCGCCTCGTCCAGTACGGCGTGGAAACCGGGTGCGCGTTCGGAGACGAGGGCCTTCTGGCGCTCCAGCCGCAGCGCGACCCGGCGGTCGATCTCGACGGCCGGGGCGTCGCCCATGCCCCGGGCGACGACCGCGTGCGCGTACGACTCGGTCTGCAACAGGCCGTGGACGAACTGGACTTCATAAACCCGGATGAGCGATGCCGCTCCCTCCAGACCGATGTACGTCTGGAACCACCCGGGCAGTACATCTCCGTAACTGTGCCACCAGCCCGCCACATTGGCCTCGCGGGCCAAGCCGAGCAGGGCGTCGCGCTCCGCCTCGTCCGTGACACCGTAGAGCGTGAGCAGGTCCTCGACATCCCTGGCCTTGAAGCTCACCCGTCCCAACTCCATGCGGCTGATCTTCGATTCGGAAGCCCGGATGGAGTAGCCGGCCGCCTCGCGGGTGATCCCGCGCGAGTCGCGCAGCCGCCTGAGCTGCGAGCCCAGCAGGATGCGCCGCACCACAGATCCACTCGACTCGCCTGCCGCCACTGGTCCGGCCCTCCCCATCGCTTCCTGGAAACCGGAGCTCCCCCCAGAACCCCAAGTGCCGGATTCTGCCACCAAAACGCTTCAGCCCGTACTCGTTCGATTACGGAAATGAGAAGACTCACGGCAAGCTACGAAAATACACGCAGGAAGAAATGACCAAGAACCGGCACGGGGTCGGACAGGTCAGGCGCGTGCACGTGCATCTGCCCTTGCATCTGCCCTGCGCATTCGGAACGATGGTCCTCGCGCACCTGCGTGCTCGTTCGTGTTGTGCCGCTGTTACCCGCAGTACCGATACAGCCGCGAATCCCGGGAGTGCCTCGCATGGGGACGAATGGATCGACGATGCTCGAGCCGTTACGGCAGGGGCTTCCCCCCATCGATCCCTCAGCCGCCTCCGGATCGGCCACCTGCACCTTGCCCGCCCGCTACGAAGCCGTCGGCGGGGCACGGCAGTTCACCAGGACGACGCTGAACGGCTGGGGACTGGGTGAGCGTTTCGACGACGTCGCACTGGTCGTCTCCGAACTCGTGACCAACGCCCTGCGGCACGCCCTGCCCGCGGACATCGCGCCGACGCCTCAGGAGCCGCCCGTACGGCTGCACTTGATTCGCTGGAGCTCGCGCCTGGTGTGCGCCGTGCGCGACCTCAGCCAGGAGAGCCCCATGGCCTCCGAGGCTCCCGACTCGGCGGAGTCGGGCCGCGGCCTCTTCCTGGTGGAGTCCTTCAGCGACTCCTGGGGCTGGCACCCCTCCCCCGTTCTGGGAACGGAAAACCGGAACACCGCGGCAATACCGCGCGGCAAGGTGGTCTGGGCACTGTTCCGGCTGTCCGACGGAAGATGACCCGCGCGGCGACCGCGCGGGCCGGCGGCGGGAGGCGGCGGGGGCGGACGCCGCCCCCCGCGGGGCGCGGTCAGCCGCCCGCTATGAGGTGGTCGAACTCCCCGTCCTTCACCCCGAGCAGCAGCGCCTCTATCTCGGCCGGCGTATAGACCAGGGCAGGCCCGTCGGGGTGGCGTGAATTCCGCATCGCCACATCCCCGTCGGGCAGTTTCGCGAACTCCACACAAGATCCCTGGGAGTTGCTGTGTCTGCTCTTCTGCCAGACGACTCCGCGAAGCTCTGTGGCCGCCATGCCGTTGTACACGTGGTGCACAGGACGCTCCCCGAGTTGCAAGGTGCAGGTGTCAATTGCCTCGGATCATAGCTCTGTTCAATTACGCCTGCATGAGCAGATGCATGAGCGAATGCACGTGCACGCGGGGTATTCCTGTGATTACAGCTCCGGCCACAGAGACAGACGCACGAGACACCTGTTTGGCTCCGCGCACCCCGAGTTGGGCACCCCATCCCGGGGGTGCGCGGGCAACCCGGCGCGGCCTTTCGCCGACAAGGGGGAATTCCTCAGGCTCCCGGTGAGGGCGGCGGCTTCGGGGGGTGCCGGTTCGGCTTCGACGCCCCGTCCAGTCCCCGGGAGAACTCCTCCAGGACTTCGAGGAGGAGGCCTGCCCCGTTCCGTACGAACGGGTCCTCCTCCCCCTCGCCCGTCCTCTGCTGCGCGTCCCACCGCGCCAGCGCCTCACGCACTTCCGCCCAGTCCGGTACGCGCCGCTCCCGCACTTCCTTCGCGCCCTGTTCGGTGGCCCGGCGCAGCGCTTCGGCCAGGTGCGCGGCGGCCGGTACGGGGGTGGCGCCGCCGCTCGGGAGGTGGGCCTCCAGCAGCATCGCGACCCGGCCGAACTGGGCGAGGGCGTGCTGGGTGTCGTCGGCGGCGGCATGGGAGAGGCCGCGGTTGCGTACCGGTTCGTGCCGCGCGGCGGCCAGCGCCTCCTGCCAGGCGACGCGGGCCTCGCGGGTGTCGAGCAGGGCGGAACGGACGTCGTCGTGGCCGCGCTCGGCCGGTTCGGCGTACTGCTCGACGACCGAGGCGGCGTACCGCCCGTCCGCCTTCAGCCAGTCGCCGAGCCTGCCGCGAAGCCTCGGGGTCTCCCAGGCCGGGTAAGCCGCGTACGAGATCATCGCGAGGAGGCCGCCGACGAGGGTGAGGACGACCCGTTCGAACACGGTCTGCGACCAGTTGTTGCCCGCCATGCCGAGCAGAAAGACGACGTACGCCGAGACACATGCCTGGCCGACCACGTATCCGGTGCGCATCAGCAGATACATCAGCAGGGCGCAGAGCACGGAGAGCATCGCGGTCAGAGTCACACCGGGGTGGGTGATCTCGACGATCGCGGTGGCGAGCGAGACGCCGACGATCGTGCCGCCGAAGCGGGCCACGGAACGCCCGTACGTCTGGGAGAACTCCGGCCGCATCACCATCACGGCCGCCATGGGCGCCCAGTAGCCGTGGCCGAACGGCAGCGCGGCGCCGATGAGATAGCCGACGGCGACGACGACGGAGACCCGCACGGCGTGCCGCAGGATCGGTGAACCGGGGCGCAGTTCGGCGCGCATCGCCTTCACGACGACGGGGACCAGCCGCAGGAGGGTGGGCCGGCGGCGGTGCGTGGCGGGCGTCTCCTCCCCGGCGGCCCTGATGGTCTCCGCCGCTTCCTCGGCCTCGGCCCGCTCCTCCTTCGTCCCCTCGCCCTCGGCCGTCTCGATGACATCGGAGAGCAGCGCGCCGAGCCGTTCGGCGGCGCGGCGGGGCGGTCCGGCGAGGAGAGTGCCGGTGTCGGGGGTCTTCAGCGCGGCGACGGCGGACGGGGAGAGCTTCACCGGTTCGCCGTGGCGGATCGCATGGGCCGCCGAGTCGAGCACGGATCCGGCGGCGGCGAGGAGCTCGCGGACCCGGTCCCGCTCGGGCCCCTCGGACGGAACGCCCATCGCCGGGTCCGCGAGCGAGGCGAGCACCGGCCTGATCCGTTCGGCGACACCGCGGGGGCCCCGCAGCTCGGGCGGCCGGCGGCGGGCCTGCCACGGGGTGACGGCGGCCGCGCTGCGGGCCTTCATCAGCGGCACCGGGTCGAAGGCGGCGAGCGGGTCCTGGCGCAGTCGCCGGGCGTAGCCGGCCTCGGCGGCCAGCGCATCGGCGAGGGCGTCACGCTGGGCGCCCCATCTCCGTACCGGGAACAGGACGATCAGCGCCGCCTGCACCACACCGCCGAACAGCATCATCGCGGCATGCACGGCCGAGTTCGCGACGGAGGTGGGCAGGGTGACCGTCACCAGCATGATCGCCACGTTGGACGACGCGATGATGCCGCCCGTCGGTCCCGCCGCCCAGGCCAGGCCCGCGAGAAACGTCCAGAGCACCAGGAGGGCCAGGAACAGCGGCATGTGGGAGCCGGTGAGAAAGCCGAGGAACGTCGACACGGCGAGGCTCGCCCCGGAGACCAGGGCGAGGACCGGCCGGGGACGCCAGCTGCGCTGGAACGTCGCGATGGCCGCCTGGAACGCGCCGAACGCGGAACTCGCGGCGACGACGGGCCCGAAGAACGCGAGGCTGATCCCGATGACGAGGGCGAGCCCGGCCGCACCGCGGATCGCGACGAGCGGTTCGAGACGCCGCCGCTCGATCGTCAGCCCCGAGCGGGCGGTCTCTTTCAGCGCCCAGAGCCAGCTCATGCCCAGAGCCTAGCCGGAATACCCGATAAGCCCGAGTTGCCGGAAATATAAGAGGTTTCTAGTGCCGTGACGGGGGCAGACCCTGCCGGTCGCGGTGCTAGCGGTTCCCGCGCCTGCCGTGACGGGGGCAGACCTTGCCAGTCGCAGCGCTAGCGGTTTCCGCGCCTGCCGTGGATCCCCGGCCCGCTCCCGCCCATCCTCGCCCGGTCCGCCGCGGCCGTTCCACAGGTCCATCCGTCGAGGTCCGTGGCGCCCCGCACGCGCGTGGTCGTGGTCTCGGGGAACATCCGCTCGGCGGTGTCCGTGACGGCCATGTCGCGGGCGGCGAGGACCGGGAGCAGATGAGGTGCCGCCACCCCTGCGGCTTCGGATCCGGTCTCGGCCTCGACTTCGACTTCGGCGGCCGCGGTGACGCGGGCGGTGTCGGCGACGAGCCTGCTGCCCAGGCGCTGGGCGTACGCCATCAGGAAGGACTGCCTGAACGTCTTGGTCCGCTTGCGTCCGCCGGCCCGCTGGCCCGCCTCCGCCTTGGTCATCGCCACCGTGCCCTGGACCAGCAGGGAGGTGTACAGCATCTCCACGGCCTCCAGGTCCGGCTCGAAGCCGACCACCGTGGAGAAGCCGAGGTCGCTGTTCCACACCGCTCGGCAGCGGTTCGCGGAGGCGACCGCGTCGAGCAGGATCGCCTTCGCCGTCTCGTACGGGGCATCCACCCCGATCCGGCACGCCCCCGGCGCCTCCTTGCTGTGGGTACGGGCGGCGAGCAGGGCCTCGTCGATGGAGTGCCGGGCCATCAGCTCCTGCGCCTTGGTGGTGAGTGCCTCCGCCTCCTCGGGGAAGCCGGTCGCCTCCGCCTTGGCGAGCAAGGCACGGATCCGGGTCAGCATCCGGGGTTCGTCGTGTGCGGGCGGCAGGTGCGGCCCGTGCGGGGAGGTGCCGGGCGGCGGCCCGACCGGTTCGATGGCGGGGAGCCTGAGCAGCAGCCGGTACAGGCCGAGGAGGGCGGAGGCGTAGGAGAACCGGTCAGGCCTGTTCCGGGGCGGCGCGGCGGGGAGCCCGTCGAGCTGGGACCGCCAGCGGGGCGGCAGCTGCTCGTACCGTCCGGTCTCCGACGCGATCAGCCCGGCGGCGAGGCCGACCGCGGTCTCGTCGCATTCGCGGCGGACGATACGTACGACGTCGGCTGGCTGCCAGCCGCGCTCCCAGGCCCGGCGGACGAACTCCTCGCCGCGCCTGACCAGTTCTGCGTCGGCCGTCGGATCGGCGGCCAGGAGGGAGGCTCCGGTGTCGAGACCGGCGTCGCCGTCCGAGTAGAGGGCTGCCGCGAATGCCTGGTCGATCACCGGTTCCATGAGGTCAGGGTAGGCAAGGCGCCGGGCGGACGGGACGCCGGACGGGTCCTGCCCGCGCCCGCCCCTGCAGGTCGGAGACCTGCCCGTACCGCCCGTCCACACCCTGTGGATATCGCACACGGCTTGCTCAACCCTCAGCCCCGCCCTCGGTGGGGTCCGAGGACCGACCCCTTTGAGGGGGAGGCGGTGTGGTCCGGGCTATGGAAGGCCGACGGTCGTCACACCGCGCAGTTCGCGGTGGAGGCGAGACGCCAGCATGCCGGGGAGCCGGGGCTTGTCGTACGCGGAGAGCACGTCGCGCTCGGAGGTGTGCCATCCGGTGTCGGTCAGCCGGTAGAGGGTGCCCGACACCCCGTAGAGGCGGGGCTTGCGCACCCGCAGTACGACGTACTCGGCCCTGCACAGGAACGGGCACTGCCGAACCGACACCCGTACGTGCTCGGCGCACAGCGGCGGCATGGACGTGATGGACCTCTCCGGCCACGTCGGGGGCGAGCCCTCGCGCCGCCAGTCGATGAACAGCCACCCGTTCCGGTCCCGGTCGGCCGGCCCGCCGCAGACCTGGCACAGCATGTCCTCCATGCATGCGCGCTGCCGCCGCACATTCATGCAGTCGTACAGAACGCGCCCGCCCGTGGACTCGGACACGCGGACCCACAGGTTCCCGTGATGGTCCCGGTCCTCCGGGCGCGTGTTGCGGTACGCGAGCCGCGGCCCACCCGGAGCAAAATCGACCTTCAACTCATTTTCGAGTCCGGGCAGTTCGTCGGTACGTGACGCGACGTACGGCGTCAGGAGAGGCATGGGACAGTCCCTTTCGGCTGTCGGATGGAACCGCCCGACTGCCACCGCCCCCAGAAACAAGGGGACAGCCTGGCGGAATCTGCGGGGGCTACGGGTCTTGCGAGGTTCGCGGGGCACGCGGAGTTCGCGGGTTCTGACGGGTTCGGCGAGGGGCTACGCGGCGATCGGCGCGCCCGCCTCGGCGGCGGACTCCGCTGCTTCCGGTACTGGTACGCACAGCGGGCGGGCGGTGAGCCCGTACCAGCATGTTCCGTCCCCGGTGATGAACTCGAACTCGATCCCTGCGGCGAGGCGTTGCAATGCTTCATCCTGGCGTTGGTCGTCGGCGGCCCGGGCACGTAGTGCGGTCGGTGCGTCGGGCACGGGCGACGGCACCGGCCGTAACACGTACGGGGAAATCCACGGGGTGCCCTGGTCCGGGTCCAGCCCGTTGGCGAGCCGTACAGCTTGCCCGTGCAGCCACCGGAGCGCGAGCCGGGGCGACGCCACGAGAGTCCCGCCCAGGTGGACGGTCGTCCGGCCGTCACCCGCATACGCCCCGCAAGGAACAGCCCCGTCACAGCAGCTCACCACGGCTACGACGGTTGGCACGGGCGAGTTCGGCACGCAACCGCTCTATCGGGTCGGCCGGCCGTACGCCCTCGGGGACGACGGTCCACTCGACCCCTCCACCGACCGGACGCAGAGACCACTGGCCGCACCACTCACCACGAAACTCGCCGACCCGATCCTGCGATAGGTCCACCATGAGCGTGCCGGGGACCGGGGCCGGGGCGCGTGGGGGTTCCTGTTCGTTCGAGGCACCGTTCTTCACAGACACGGACCACTCCTCTCCGTAGTGATTCCACTACCAGGGCGACCCAGAGTGACCTACAGTCAGCTTCCCTTCAACTAGCCGAAACCGAAGGAAGAGAAGGGTTGCAACATGGTCAACCGCAGGGAGTTAAACCCGGAATCAAGCCCGGAGGCGGCCTACGGGGCCCGTGTGCGCAGGCTGCGGGAGGACCGTGGCTGGAGCCAAGAGGACCTAGCCGGGAAGGTGGCATATTCCAGCCAGCATATTTCTGCTGTTGAAACTGCTCGGAAACCGCCGACCCTTCCCTTCTCACGCAAGGCCGACCTCGTCTTCGGTACTGGCAGTTCTGCCGAGTCGTTCGAGCGCGAGTGGCGCGACATGCGGCATGGCGTACTGCTGGAGGGCTTCCCGGAGTACGTCGGGTATGAGGGGCGCGCGGTAGAGATCCGGCTGTTTGAGATCGGGCTCATCCCTGGCTTGCTTCAGACACCGGAGTACGCACGGGCCTTGGCGGATGGTGACGTGTGGCGTGGTTCCATCACGCCTGGACAGGCGGATGAACGTGTCTCGTTCCTGGCGGAGCGGCAGGCGACGTTGGCGAGGCCCCGGCCGCCCATGATGCTTGTTGTGATGGACGAGAGCTGTCTCCATCATGCCGTCGGCGGTCCGGATGTCATGGCAGCTCAGCTTCAACGGTTGGCCGAGGTCGCGTCCCTCCCTAACTGGATGCTCCAGGTGTCACCCTTTGGCATAGGGGCACGTCGCTCGTTCAATCTTCCGCTGTACCTGCTGACACTGTCGGACCGCACGGTCATGTCCTACGCCGAGTCCGCCCAGCAAGGCCATCTTGAGCGGGAAACCACGTGCGTACTCCCCTTGCTGACGGCCTACCATCAACTACAAGCCGAGGCGTTGTCCCAGGCGGAATCCGTAGCGTTGTTCCACCAGTTGCGAAAGGGCCTCCCGTGACGACCGAATCTCCCCGTTGGTTCAAGTCCTCGTACAGCTCGAACGGTGGCGCCTGCATCGAGGTCGCTGTGAACCTCGTCACCCCGAGTGGCTTGGTCCCCGTCCGTGACTCGAAGAACCCGGGCGGTCCAGCGCTGAACACCTCCGCCGAAGCGTTCGCATCCTTCGTGGCGGGTGTCAAGTCCGGGGAACTCAAGGCGACCTGACACGTAATCAACAACTGTTGGCCCCAAGATGTCCCATCGCGCTCAGTGCGGTGGGACATCTTGTCATGCGATGTGCACAACGTGGCGATGGACTCATGTCCAGCTACGCGAGGTCATCCCCGCGTGCACGGGGATGACCCGGGGGCGGTCGACCGGAGCGGTCTTGTTGGGCTACACAGCAGGCTGTCCGCTGCCGGGGCACATCTCTTGTGATCCCTGTGCCTGATGCATGGTGGTCGGGGTGCCGGGCGCGGAGCCCACGATGGCGCCGCAGACGGGGCATCCGCCCTCGCACAGGCCGGGGTCGAATCGGTGGCCGGGGCTGGTGTGACTGCACATATCAGTTCCTCCTTGACGGGGCGGTGCTGACAGGTGGTGCACTTGCACTCCGGCCCGGCCGGCGGGGCGGAGAGTCAGAAAGCGGACTGAAGATCGAACGGCTGTCCGCCCTTGCCCTGACCTGCACGGGCAGTGTGCTGGAACAGGATGAAGATCTTGGACTCGCTGTGGAACACGAGGCCCACCCCCGGGTGAGTGTTCGGCTCGGCCGCCATCTCGCCGGACGTGTAGGCATACACGTGTGCAATCTCGGCGTTGCCCGCGTTTGTGAACATGGCCGCCAGGTACTGCTCAGCCCGCGCGGGGGTGATCTTGCCGTCCTCGTACAGTTCCGGTACAGGGACTTCGACCGGAGGCTCATCCATGACGGGCACTTCCGGGCGGTCGTACTTGTCGCTGGTGGACGCGGCGGTGATCGCCGCCCACAGCTGCGAACCGGTGGTGAAGGTGATGTGGACTCCGAACGGCCGGCCCTCCTCCTGCCAGGGCTCGGCAGCCTGCACATCCGGGGCTTTCATCAGAGTCTCGACAGCGAATTCTTGGAAGCGCGCGGGTCGCATTTGTGATCATTCCTTCCGAGGCGGCCGAGTCAGTCTAGGGGGATGGGGCGCGCGATTCCGGCTCGCTGAGGGGTGGGCCCGCCCGTGACTGGTCAGCGCATGATCAGCCGCGAGCGGGAGTCATTTGGCGGGCCAGGCCCGACCCGGCCGGTCCCACGAGGACCTGGAGCTGTTCCTGCCGCTGCCGCAGGGTGTCGGAGTTGCTGTCGCAGATCGCGACGAGCTCGGCCCTGCTGGATGCGAGCAGGCCGGGCAGGTGGTCTTCGATCGCCTGGTGGCCGAGGCCGATGACCGCAGCGCGTCGTTTCATGCGCGGACTCCTTCCGCTTCGTGAAGGAACATGTCGGTGCACGACGAGTAGAGCCCAACTCCTGGTCACCATCCAGGCGTTGCCTGTAGTCCCGAGGTTGTCCCGCTATCGCCCGCAGTAGCCTCACGGTCACCGTCAATGATGGGATTGGCCCCGTGGACGACCAGATCCGGCACCCCCTCGCGTATGCCCGCGCGCTTCGCGGCTGGTCCCAGACCGACCCCGCGGCCCGCATCCACCACGCTGCCAGGAACAGGCCCGAGGGGCTTCGCTCCGGCACCGACAAGGCCGCCGTCAGCAAGTGGGAGAACTGGCGGAAGACGCCCAGCATCGAATCCCAGCTCCTGATCGCCGAAGCCTTCGACGTCCCGATAGGTGACCTGGAAGCCTTCGAGTGGCCTCACTGGCTCCCCGGCCAGGAAAAGCCAGTGCCGCTCGGATCGTCGTTCATCGTCCACGCACTTCGAGACGCACAGAGAGCCACAATGGACCATCGCCGCCGCACCTTCATGACCTTCAGCGCGCTCGCCCTGGCCGGGCTCTCCACCCAGTGGGCCACCCTCGAACCCGACCGGCTCACTACCTCCCTGAACGGCAAGCGGGTCGACGGCGAACTGGTCGATTGGTTGGAGGACACCAGCACCAAGCTGACCGCCATGCCCACCGAACAGCGCCAGCACACCGCGAAGCTGATGGACGCCCAGCTCGACACGGTCACCGACTTGCTTGAGCAAGGCCGCTACACCGAACCCGTCGGCCGACGGCTTCACCTGCTGGCCGCCTCCCTGGCCAGCACCTGCGGCTGGCACCGCTTCGACCAGGGGCACCACTTCACGGCGGGCAAGCTCTGGAATGCGGCTCTCACCAACGCGCACGCCGCCCGCGACCGCGACCTCGGCGCCGGTATCCTCTCAGACCTCGCCTACCAGTCGATCTGGCTCACTCAGCCCGACGCCGCCGTCGAACCGCTCAGCCAGGCCCTCATCCACACCCAGCACCCCACCGCCCGTTCCCTGCTTCACCTCCGCCGGGCCCGCGCGCACGCCGCCCTCGGTGCCACCGCCGACTGCCACCGCGACCTGGCCGCTGCGGAGATCGCCCTGCTGACCGACAGCCCCGACCCGACACCGGCCTGGTGCCGGTGGATGAGCACGGCGGACCTGGCCGTCGACTCCGGCCAATGCATGCTCGACCTCGGCCGCACCGACGACGCGCACGCCCACATCGACGAGGGCATGAGCCTGCTGCCACGCTCCCGCGACAAGACCCGCGGGATCTTCCTGACCTACGAGGCCCGCAGCCTGCTGAAGGCCCGCGAGGTCGAGCAAGCCGTCGCCGTCGCGAACCAGTCCCTCGACCTCGCCACCCGGATCGGCGCCGAACGGTGCGTCACCCTGGTGCGCGAACTCGCTCCGGGGTTCAGGCCGTACCGGCAGGTAGACGGCGTCAGCGACCTCATGGACCGCCTCCGGGCCGGCTGAGCAGGGGCGGCCTCCGCGTCCGCATCCACGAGGTGACCCGCCGGCCCGCTCTCGCCAGCAACCCCACGGAGCCACGATGACCGCCCAGCCCGCGCGTGATCATTTGGTCACCGACCGCAGCCTTCTCTCCACCAAGGCATACGGCACGGGCCAGCACCTGGCCGCTCGCCAGTCTCTCTACCAGTGGCAAACGCCGCGCCACGATCTTCCGGGCATCGTCGTGAACGAACTGGCCGGCATACGCGGCGCGGTCACGGACGTGGGTTGCGGGAACGGGAGGTTCGTAGCCCGGGTCCGGGAGGACCGTCCTGACCTGACCGTCCTTCCCATGGACATTTCTCCCGGCATCCTCGGCACCACTCCCGGAGCCGTCGTCGCGGACATCCAGCAGCTGCCCATCGCGCACGGAGCCCTCGGCGCGGTCCTTGCGCTGCACATGCTCTACCACGTCGAGGACCAGGCCCAGGCCGTGCGGGAACTGGGCCGGGTCCTGGCACCCGACGGCATCGCGGTCATCTCGACCAACAGCCGGACCGACAAGCGGGAGCTGGAAGATCTCTGGCGTAGTGCCGCAGGTGACGTGCTGGGTATCAAGGAGGGGCCGGCCCGCGTGCAGTTGTCCGCCCGCTTCACCTTGGAGGATGCCCCGGTGGTCCTCGGCGCGGTCTTCGGTGATATCCGTACGATCCTCCTGCGCGGGGTGATCGCGGTGACCGACGCCGAACCCGTCATCGCCCACTTGGCGTCGTACGAAGCCTGGGCGGACCAGATGGGCGTGCCGTTCGAGGAGACGATCGAGCGCGCGCGAGAGCGGGTCAACGAGGCCATTCACACCGAGGGCGCGTTCCGTGTCACCTGCCTGGGCGGCATGCTCATCTGCCGGGAAACCCGGCTGTAGGCCAGTGGACCATGTGTGGACCGCCATCGGCGGCGAGGAGCCCCGAGAGCGGGAAACGAGCAGGTCAGCCACGTTGAAGACGCTTCCCCCAGCACCCTCTTGAAATCCGTAGGGACGTGAAAGCGTTCCCGTGGGTTCGAATCCCACCGCCCCCGCAGGTCATAGACATGCTGGTCAGAAGGGGTACCTCTCGTTGAGGGGCACCCCTTCTGCATAGAGGGTGTCTCACCTTGATCCGGTTCTGTCGCATTGCGGATCAGCGCGTGTGGACCAGGCGTGGACCAGATCTTGGCCGGTTGCCCCAGCTCAAGCAGTCTCTGCCACTGTGAGAGAAAGGACCTTGCGCAGGTGTTCTCCAAGACCATGTTCACGCGTCTGATCTTCGAGAACGACGCCGTTCAAGGGGAGCAGTGGCTGCGGCTGCGCGACGAGGGGGGTAAGACGACGCTGACGCTGAAGCAGGTCACCGACGCCAGCCACATCAACGGCACCACGGAGATCGAGGTCGAGGTCAACGACCTGGAGAGGACCGCCGAACTCCTCAAGGCCCTCGGCCTCCGCCAGGTGCGCTACCAGCAGAACTACCGGGAGGAGTGGCAGCTCGACGGCGTCACCTACGATCTCGACACCTGGCCCGGCCTGCCCACCTTCCTGGAGATCGAGGGCCCCTCGGAGCAGGCGGTGCGCGAGGCGGCAGCCGCGTTCGGCTTCGACTACACCGAAGCCCGCTTCGGCAGCATCGACCTGATCTACAAGAGCGAAGCCGACAGGGACATCCTTGCCGAGCCCGCCCTCCTGTTCGCCTGAGCCTCCCTCGCCCCTCCGCGCCCCCGACGGTCAAGCCACCGTTGGGGGCGTACGCGTCTGGCAACGCTGAGTCGGTACTGGGCGTTCGCGCCCGGTCCAGAGGGTCACGGTTCACCCGTCGCCGAGAGGGAACAGGTTACCGTCGGCCCCGACCTGGCCGACGGCACGGGACCATCCCCGCGTGGGCGGGGAGCAGACTTCCTGACCTGCGGGTTTAGGCGGCGGGGTGGCTGTTTTTACTTACTTTCTTGAATCGCGACATTGAGGACAAAGGACTCCTTCTGGCACACCATCACGGTCACACCACCAGGCCGCGCGAAAACCGGGCACGCGGGCGCGGGCAGCGTGCGACATGGAGACTACTCGGCCGCCACGGCTGCCGTCGGCCCCTGGCGGGGATCGCCAACACAGGGTCAGCTCTCAGGAGACGCGTGACCCGTCAGGACTATTGGTCCATCCGGCCCGACCTTCTGACGAAGAATCCCCTTTCATCCTTTTGTTCATGTTTCGCGTGTTTTCATCTCGCCATGGAGGCGATCACGTGAAGACCCATGACAGGACCGAAGACCGACAGCAGAACGCGAACGCACGGGCGTTCACCTCACGACGGCGGATGCTGGCGGCAGCGGCGCTCGCGCCGGTGCTGAGCGCCGCAGGAGCGTCCACCGTCGCCGCGCGCGCCCTGCCCAACGACCCCATCGGACCCACTGGGCCCTCCGCGCCGGGGCACCACAGGCGGATCAAGCCGGTGCCCACCGGCCTGGCGGACTGGGCGGGCGTAGCGAAAGCACTGGGCCGCACCGGCGACATGCTGCGCGCAACGACCTACCACACGGCCTTCCCCCGGCGGGATCTTCGGGTGGTCTCCGACGGCGTCGTCGTCACACCGGGGCTCGCGCTGGGCACTCATGTGGCCTTCGTCCGTTACGCCGACGGCAGCACGATGCTCATGGGCGACGTGGTGGTCACCGAGAACGAGCTGCAGTGTGTGACCGATGCCTGGCAGGCGCACGGAATCGAGCAGACCGCGCTCCACAAGCACCTGCTCGCCCAGACCCCCGACATCTGGTGGACCCACGTCCACGCACACGGTCACGACGCGGTTGCCCTGGCCCGCGGTCTGCGCGCCGGACTCGACCGCACCGGAACCCCGCCCGACCTGCCGCCGGGCCCGCCGACCCCGATCGACCTGGACATCGCCGGAATGGAGGCGGCGCTGGGCACCAAGGGCGTCAGCGACGGCGAGGTCTACAAGTGCGTCTTCCTCCGCCGCGAGACCATCGCGGACGGCCATCTGATCCTTCCCCCCGGCCTGGGATCGACCAGCGCGTTCACCTTCCAGCCGCTGGGCGGCGGCCGGGCCGCGCTCGCGGGCGACTGCGCCATGCTCGCCAGCGAGGTCCAGAACACACTGAAGGCCCTGCGGCGGGGAGGGATCAAGCTCGTCGAGCTACACAACCACCACCTGGCGGAGGACCCCCGCCTGTTCTTCACCCACTTCTGGGCCGTGGGCGACGCCGTCGAACTCGCCCGGGCGCTGCGCCCCGCGGTCGAGGCCACCAACGTCGTACCGTCCCTCTGAGGCCGACCGTTCACGCCGAACGCGCCTGAATCCGCCGAGTTCGTCGGGCCGCACCGACCGAACAGGGTCGCTGGACCGATTGCGCCGGTCCAGCGACCAGGCCTGTCGAATCCGTTCTGCATATGGACCAATCGGCCCGAGGTGGCGCGTGCCTGCGCGGGTGACCGGGCACCCATGTCTCGTCCAGCCCGCAGATCCCTCGAAACGCCCGTCAGATCCCCCCCTCTGGAGCTCCGCATGGAACCAGCCGCCGGCGCACGGTACTGCCCGTTCGACTATGCCGAGGCCCTCGAATTCGACCCGGTGCTCAGGCACTTGATGACCGAAGAACCCGTCTCCCGCATCCGGCTGCCGCACGGCGAGGGCGAGGCATGGCTCGTCACCGGCTACGACGACGTGCGCACGGTTACCACCGATCGGCGCTTCAGCCGGAGCGCCATCATCGGCCGTGACTTCCCCCGCATGACCCCTGAGCCGATCGTTCAGGACGAAGCGATCAACGTGATGGACCCGCCGGGCAGCAGCCGCCTGCGCAGCCTGATCTCGAAGGGCTTCGCGCCTCGTCACATGGAGCGCATGAGGGTGCGCACCCAGCATGTCGTGGACGAGTTGCTGGACCGGATGGAGGAGCACGGCGCCCCCGCCGACCTCTTCGCGCATCTGGCGGACCCGCTGCCTCTGATGACCATCTGCGAGGTCCTCGACATCCCCGAGGGCGACGACGCTCAACTGCGTGCCCACGCCCGGACCATGATGGACACGACCGTCGAGAACCGGGACAACGCGGTACGGTCCAAGGCCGATCTCCGCGCCTACTTCCAGAAGTTGACGGCGCAGCGGCGCGAGAACCCGGGCGACGACCTGATCAGCGCGCTGGCCACGGCTCGCGACGGGGACGAGATCCTCAATGACCAGGAACTGACCGTGATGGCCATGGTCCTGCTCATCACCGGCCAGGACACCACCACGTACGAGATCGGCAACATCTGCTACACGCTGCTCACCAGGCCGAACGAGCTGGCCATGTTGCGCGAACGCCCCGACATGCTCCCGCAGGCCATCGAGGAGCTGCTGCGCTTCATCCCCTTCCGCAAGGGGGTCGGCATCCCCCGTGTCGCCACCGAGGACGTGGAACTGAGCGGGGTGATGATCCGGGCGGGGGACATCGTGCATGTCTCCTATCTGACGGCCAACCGCGACCCCCGGAAGTTCGACCGGCCCGACGAGCTGGACCTGGAGCGGCAGGGCACGTCCCATATGACCTTCGGCTGGGGTGGCCACCACTGCCTCGGCGCCCCGCTCGCCGCCACGGAACTGGAGGTCGCCATCGGTACGCTGCTCAAGCGCTTCCCCACACTGAAACTGGCGACGCCCGCCGAGGAGGTGCGCTGGAACAAGACCTCGATCTGGCGCTATCCCCTCGCACTGCCTGTCACCTGGTGAGAGGGGCGGTTCGGTAACGCACCGGGCCTCTGTGCACGGACAGTGACTTTCATTGATGACGCGTCGACTTTCATTGATGACGCGTCGCAGCAGGACGCCCGGCAACCCGGAACGATCCCGGGGCGCCGGGCGTCCTGCTGCGCGCGGTGCGGCTGCTCGACGTGCGGCCCTGATCCGCCTGCCGTAACGTGATCCCGACGGCCACCCGAGCCGTGGCGGATCAGCATCCGCCCATGAACGGCAGCAGTGCCGCGACCTGCAAGGTTTGCCCAGTCGCGGCACCAGAACTCAGTCTTCGACGGTCGGCCCGTCCGCGCCCGTATACAGGGGTACCGAACCCGGCGCAGGAATCCACCGAAGCTCCGTTTCGCGCGGCACCGCGCGTGCGGAGCTTCGGTGACCACTCCCGCGTCGGTGAACACCCCGTTCCTGGCCCGGCGGTGTGGACCAAGTCCGCTAGGAGGAGTTCCATGGCGGTTCTCTGCAAGCCGGCAATCGAGGTTCCCGAGTACGTCATCACCAACGAGGAAACCCTGGAGCTGGCCCGACGGTTGCACGGCGACCATCCGCAGATCGACCTGGTCCTTCGTCTGATCGAACATACCGGGGTGCGGAAACGGCACCTGATCCAGCCGATCGAGAAGGTGCTGCAGCACCCGGGCTTCGATGCCCGCAGCATCACCTACGAACAGCAGACCAAGGCCCGGGTGCCGGCAGTGGTACGCCGGGCACTCGACCACGCCGGACTGGAGCCGCGGCAGATCGACTTGATCGTTTACGTCTCCTGCACCGGTTTCATGATGCCTCCGCCGACCGCATGGCTCATCGGCGAGATGGGCTTCCGGCCGGAGACACGGCAGCTGCCGATCGCCCAACTCGGCTGTGCCGCGGGCGGCGCAGCCGTCAACCGGGCCCATGACTTCTGCACGGCGTACCCCGACGCCAATGCGCTGATCGTCGCCTGCGAGTTCTGCTCGCTGTGCTACCAGCCCACCGATCTGGGTGTCGGATCGCTGCTGTCCAACGGCCTGTTCGGCGACGGCATAGCCGCCGTCGTGGTCCGCGGCAACGGTGGCACCGGAGTGCGCCTGGAGCGCAACGGCTCGTACGTCATTCCGGACACCGAGGACTGGATCTCCTACGCGGTCCGGTCCACCGGATTCCACTTCCAGCTCGACAAGCGTGTGCCCGGAACCATGGAGCCCCTCGCCCCGGCCCTGAGCGCCGTCGCGGAGGAGCACCGGTGGAACGCCAGCAAGATGGACTTCTACATCATCCACGCGGGCGGCCCGCGCATCCTGGACGACCTGAGCCTCTTCCTCGACGTGCCGCCGGAAGCGTTCCGCTTCAGCCGCGCCACGCTCACCGAGTACGGCAACATTGCCAGCGCGGTGGTGCTCGACGCCCTTGGCCGCCTGTTCGACGAGGCTTCGGCGCTTGACGGCCACCGCGGTCTGATGGCCGGCTTCGGCCCCGGCATCACCGCCGAGATCTCCCTGGGCTCCTGGACGACGGGCTCCGATTGAGGCCGGTCGGCACATGGGGGGGAGAAGGATTGGCGGAGCCATGGTGATCGACGACAACGCGGCAGATGTGCGTGCTCAGCCCCGCGCCCCCGCCCCCCTTGTCAGTGCCGGGTGCCAGACTCGACAACATGACCGAACGTTGGGCTCTGGCCACCACGGAGAACGGCGGCGCCCTCCTCGTGCCGCTGGACTCCACCGGCCTGCCCACCGCCCCGGTCCTGACAGAACCCGACCTCGTGGAGGCGGTCCGCTCCCGCCCGGCTGTCACACGCTGGGTCTGGCGGTCCACCGCCGAGATCTACCCTCGCCTGCTCGCGGCCGGCGTCCCCGTGGCCCGTTGTTACGACATCGAGGTCGCCGAGTCCCTCCTCCTTGCCCACGAGGGCCGTCTCGGCGAACCCCGTTCCGCAGCCGCCGCCCACGCCCGCCTGCGCAACGCCCCCGTCCCCCCCGATCCTCCGCCGCGCTCCGCCGAGCCCGGCTCGCAGTCCGCCCTCTTCGAGCCGCAGTCCGGCACGGACCTGCCCTTCGACAACCTGCTCCAGGTCTACGCCGACCAGCTCCGCCGCCACGACGCCACCGCACACCCGGGCAGGATGCGCCTGCTGACGGCCGCCGAGTCGGCCGGCATGCTGGTCGCCGCCGAGATGAACAGGTCCGGCCTCCCCTGGCGCGCCGACGTGCACCGGGACGTGCTCCACGAACTGCTCGGCGAGCGTTACGCGGGCGGCGGCGAGCCCCGCAGGCTGGCCGAGCTGGCCGACGAGGTGTCGGCCGCCTTCGGCAGACGGGTCCGCCCCGACCTCCCCGCCGACGTGGTGAAGGCGTTCGCACAGGCGGGCATCAGAGTGAAGTCCACCCGGCGCTGGGAGCTGGAGGAGCTGGACCATCCGGCGGTGCAACCTCTCATCCAGTACAAGAAGCTGTACCGGATCTGGACGGCGCACGGCTGGAGCTGGCTCCAGGACTGGGTGCGTAACGGCCGCTTCCGCCCCGAGTACCAGCCGGGCGGCACGGTCAGCGGCCGCTGGACGACCAATGGCGGAGGGGCGCTGCAGATCCCCAAGGTGATACGGCAGGCGGTCGTCGCCGACGAGGGGTGGCGCCTCGTCGTCGCGGACGCCGACCAGATGGAGCCCAGAGTGCTGGCCGCGATCTCCCGCGATCGCGGACTGATGGAGGTGGCGGGCCATGACGGCGATCTCTACACGTCGCTGTCGGACCGGGCCTTCCACGGCGACCGGGACCACGCCAAGCTCGCCCTGCTGGGCGCTGTCTACGGCCAGACCTCGGGCGACGGGCTGAAGAACCTGGCAGCTCTGCGCCGAAGATTTCCACTGGCCGTGGCCTACGTCGACGATGCGGCGAAGGCAGGCGAGGAAGGCCGTCTCGTACGGACGTGGCTGGGCCGGACCAGTCCCCCCGCGGCCGGGAGCGGGGAGAGCGAAGAGGCCGGTATCCTTCAGGAGAGCACGGAACAGCCCTCTCCGGACGGAGAGTTCACCCCTGGTTACGCATCGTCGAACGCCCGCGCACGGGGGCGCTTCACGCGAAACTTCGTGGTGCAGGGCAGCGCCGCGGACTGGGCGCTGCTGCTCCTGGCCGCCCTGCGTCAGTCGCTCGGCTCCGCCGGTCTCCGGGCCGAGCTGGTGTTCTTCCAGCATGACGAGGTGATCGTGCACTGCCCTCAGGAGGAGGCCGAGGCGGTCGTGGAGGCGATCCGGGCAGCCGGTGATCTGGCCGGGCGGACCGCCTTCGGCGAGACACCGGTGCGTTTCCCGTTCACGACGGCGGTGGTGGAGCGCTACTCGGACGCGAAGTAGTGCCGATCACCCGCCGGAGCCGGGCGTACCGGGCCCTGGGGGCTCCCCGCTCTCCCGCTGTTCACCCTTGTCCGGCCCGGAAGCAGGTCGCGCGCGCGATCCCTCGCCGAACCCGGCCAGCCCGTGGTCGTAGTGCGCGGGACGCAGATGCTGATGCCGGTGCCGGGCATTGAGCAGATGAATGACGAACGCCGCGATCGCGATCATCGCGAGGACGACAACGACGGTGACCAGAGTGTTCATGCGGTACGGGCCCCCTTCGATGCGCAGGCCGACAGAGGCGGCTCACCGGGAGCCGTACACATCCAGGCTACTCCGCGGACCAGCACCCGCCCGCTGGACAGCGGCCCCACGGATCCGGCAGGAGAACCCTAGGGCGTGTTTCGAAAGTGGCGTCGTCCGCCCGCAGGGCGGGGCCGGGGGTGTCCGGTGCGTGCGATCGCAAGGCGGAGGGAGGAGAGCGCAGCGGGCTGCGCCGACGACCGACAACGCGGCGAACGTGCGTGCCGGACACCCCCGGCCAGACGGGACTTTCGAAACACGCCCTACCGGCCTGCAGTGCGCGGCACCACCACTACGGTGAGCAGAAACCCGGAACGCGCGGCCCAACGGCCCGTGATGCCCGCCGCGCAGGGGCCCGCAGGGGGCATCGCGGCACTCGGCGGCACCGTACGGAACGTGCCGTCAGGCCGCAGCCGTACCGCGAAGTCCTGGAAGCCGAATCGGGTTGGCGTCCAGGGTGCAAACGCTTTGTAGGAAGCCTCTTTGGCGCAGAAGAGCAAACGGTCGAGCGGCAGACCGGCATCCTCCGGGAACTGCTGCCGGAGCCAGTCGCTCTCGGGTCCCGTGACGATCCGGGACGCGACGACATCGGGAAGGGGCTCCTGGGGCTCGGCGTCGATACCGAGAGCGGCGAATTCCGCGGTGCGCGCGACGGCAGCCGCGCGATAGCCCCGACAGTGGGTCATGCTGCCCAACACGCCCGCCGGCCAGCGGGGAGCGCCCAGCGGACCCGGCACGAGTGGCGTCGGCGCCACCCCGAGACGGGCCAGCGCCGCGCGGGCGCAGCCTCGCACCGTCGTGAATTCCTTGCGCCGCTCGTCGCACACTCCGTCCACCACAGCCTGTTCGGCAGGGAAGAGCGTGGCTGTCGACTCCGGCCCCGAGTCGCCGAACGCGTCCTGGGCACGGACCCCCGCAGGCACGAGATCAGCGATCACACCCGAACTCCTCGCAGCGCGGGCAGTCCCTTCCGCGCATCACAGTGCCGCACCATCGACGGAGATCGTAACGACCTCGCCCGCGTCCCGCCCCGTACGAGCGGCAACTCACCCCCGGGAGTTGCCGGTGTGCTGCCTGGTCCGGCCCCTGACGCATCGACCAGCATGCAAGCACAAGGTCCACGGCGCACGCCCGGACGAGCACGAAACACCAGCGGGCGGGGAGACGGGTACCCATGGCGCAGTCGCGTCCCGAGGAGACTGAGGAAGCTCCGGCAAAGCTTCCGTCGCTGTGGCGCAACCGCGACTACATGTACTGGTGGTCCGGGAACGGCCTGTCCACGCTGGGCACCAGCGTGTCGACGCTCGCCTTCCCGTTGCTCGTCCTCCACCTCACCGGATCGGCGGCGCAGGCCGGCATCATCACCGTCCTGCACATGATCGGCAGTCTCGCCACCCTCATCGTGGGTGGAGCGCTGGCGGACCGGGTGTCCCGCCGCGCCATCATGTGCCTCGCCCCGCTGGTCCAGGCGTTGTCGATGGGCGTCGTCGCCCTGCTGGTGTACCGCGGCGACCCGTCGATCAACCTGATCGGCGCGATGGGTCTGGTCAGTGGGCTCGCGGCCGGGTTGAGGGCCGGCGTCTCGATGCCGGTGCTGCGCCGCATTGTCCCCAAGGAGCAGGTCACCAACGCGACGGCGCAGGGCATGGGCCGCGACATGGTCGCCCAGTTGGTCGGTGCTCCCCTCGGTGGCCTGCTGTACTCCATGGGACGTTGGATCCCGTTCCTCTTCGACGCGGTCTCCTTCCTCTTCGTCACCCTGGGCTCCGCGCTGATCCGTCGGCCGCTGGGCCCGGACCGGCGCACCGACGACGCGGCGCAGGCCGGCCTGGCCGCGGACGTGCGCGACGGCCTGCGCATGATCAAGCGCAGCGACTACCTCGTGTTCACGCTCGTCTGGGGAGCCCTGCTGAACGCCGTGGCGGAGGGTTTCACCCTGCTCTTCGTCGTACTCGTGCAGGACCGCGGCGGCAGCCCCACGGCAGTCGGCACCGCGACCTCGCTCGCGGTCACCGGCGGCGTCATCGGAGCCGTACTCGGACCGTGGCTGATGCAGAGGCTGGGCGCACGGCGCGTGCTTCTCCTCTCCGCGTGGGTCTTCGTGACGTCCTTCGCCGTCGTGGTGCTGGTCCCCCGGCCGTGGCAGATCGGTCTGGTCATGATGGTCGCCATGATCGGCATGGTGCCGATCAACGTCGTCACCGAGTCGTACGAGGTCCGCCTGGTTCCGGATCAGTACCTGGGCAGGGTTGCCGCAACGGGCCGGTTCTTCATCCAAGGGGTGCAGTGGGTCGGTCCGCTGGGAGCGGGCGTCCTCGCCGACGCGGCGGGGGTGGACCGGGCCATTCTCATCATGGCGGCGGCCATGGCCCTGCTGGCGATCGTGCTGCACGCCGCCCGGCGGTACCTCGCGATCCTGGACACTCCGCTGGCCGAGGTGCAGGAACTTCCCCTGCCGGCCACCACCTCTTGAGCCGGGCGCCGGATCCGGCAGCCCAGTCGTCGACGCAGGACTGATCACCGTGGGAGTGGAAGGACAACAAGTGGAGGCGTCAGTGAAGTTGGGCATCGTCGCGACCGGCAGTGCGTTCGGTGAGCGACGGACCGTGGCTGAGACGGCGTGGGAGTACGTGCCCTATCCCGAGGAGGTCGCCGGTCTGGGATACGAGGCCTATCACCGAGTGGCCGACGGCGTCACCGCGACCGGCCTCGCGGCGGAGGCGGCCCGCGAAGCCCTGGAGAACGCGGACCTCGGCATCGCCGACGTCGACCTGATCGTCGTCGGCAACTCCGATGTCCCCGAGTACCTCGGCTGGGACGGCTCGGCGGCGGTGGCCAAGGCACTGGGCGCCCACGGCACGCCCACGGTGCTCTTCACCCAGGCCTGTGCCGCCTGGTCGCTGGCGCTCGATCATGCGGCGGGCGCGATGGCACTCTCGCCCGACACGAACACCGTGTTGGTGGTCCTGGTCAACGTGGTCAGCGAGACGCATTCCAACCGGATGGACTTCAACGGTTCCATCGCCAGTGACGGTGCCGTCGCCGCCGTCCTGCGCCGGGGGCATCCACGCGTCCGCCGGCTCTCCTCCGCGCGCTTCACGAACCCCGAGTTCGCGGATCTGTTCCGCATCGAGTTCGGCGGTTCCGCCGCCCCCGTACCGCCCGCGGGCCAGAAGCACCTGGACCCGATGGTCGCGGTCTACGAGCACTTCGGCCGGGACCCCGAGCGCCTCCAGGGATTCGTGAAGGAGATCGGCGGGCGGCTCGGGGATGTGGTCGACCAGGCCCTCGCACGTGCCGGCAGGGACCGGACGCAACTCGCCCGTCTCGTCTACCTCAACGACAACCAGCAGGCGATCCGCGCCGCAGCCGACGCGGTCGGCATCCCCATCGAGCGCACCAACGCCGAACTGGCCCGCGAACTCGGCCACATGGGCGCGGCTGACCAGCTGATCTGTCTGTGGCAGCACATCGAGGCCGGAGAGCTGGCGGCGGGCGACCTCGTGGCACTCGCGGGCGTCGCGTCACCCGGCATGCACTGGTTCTGCACGCTCATCGAGGTCTGAGCCAGTACAGGTCGCTGCACTGGTTGTTCATCCTGTGGCCCGGGATCGCTCCTTGAGCGTCTCGGGCCGTTCAGCAGTTCTGCCGCCGCCGGCTCCCGCGCCCTGCGCCGCTCCCGAGGACTCGCCGGAACTCACGTCCAGCACACCGTTGGCCGGCCAATACATCGACCGGCCAACGGCGTGCTGCACGCTTGTCCGCGGCACCGCGGGCCGCGAGAGGCGAGTCTCAGTCCCGCTCCGCCATGAGTTCCTCGATGTGGGCGTTGATCCTGTATCGCTTGAGGGCATCGGCGGTCAGGAAGGCGGCACCGGTGACCTCGCCCACGCAGTCCGTCGAGCCGCAGGCGCACCGGAACGGGCTGGACATGTCCCACTCGGTGGAGGGATAGAAGAAGGTCAGCTCGTCACCGGGCTCGATCCGGCAGGTGCTGACGACCTTGCCGGCGACGGCGTCCACGAAGGTGTTCGGGTCGCAGGAGTGGTTCAGGAACCGGATGTCGTTCCCTATGACGTGCAGGTTCCGTTCGACCTGGATCGTGTACCTGGAGGCGTCCGCCGGGACGCAGTCGCTCAGGGGCATGACCTCGGCTCCCACCTCGATGACCGTACTGGCCACCAGGCCGGTCCCGGCGGTGCATCCCGTGGCGGTCCGGTAGTTCTTCTCCACCGTGAGCTGGTCACCGTGCAAGTTGCTCATGACTGTGGTGCCTTTCGTCTCTTCCGTTCCGGCTGTGCGCAGCCGGTTCCGTGCGTCCGCCCACCGGCTTCAGCTCCTGCTGTTCCGCGGTGGGCCGACATCCCATTGGGGCGGGCTTGTTGGATGGACAAGGGGACGGCTGTGGCGTGGGCGGGCCGGTTCGTTCCCGGCCCGCCCACCGCTCCATCGGGTCGCGCGGCGCCGGTCAGCGGCCGTCGAACGACCTCACGACGAGCACGGCGTTGTGACCGCCGAACCCGAACGAGTTGCTCATGGCGGTACGGATCTCGCGCCGCTCCGCCTCCTGGGTGACGAAGTTCAGCTCCGGATCCTCGGGGTCCGGGCAGTTCGTGGTCGGCGGTACGGTTCCGGTGCGCATCGCCTCGACGGTCACGATCAGGTCGACGGCGCTCGCCGCGCCCATCATGTGACCGAGGACGGACTTCACCGAGGTGGTGGGAATCTTGGCGAGACGGTCTCCGAACACCTCTCGGAGAGCCACGATCTCGACCCGGTCTCCGCCGGCGGTCCCCGTGGCATGGGCGTTGATGTAGTCGATGGCGCTGACGTCCGTGTCCGCGTCCGACAGCGCCAGCCGCATCGCCCGTTGCAGCCCCCGTCCCTCCGGGTCCGGAGAGGTCAGGTGGTAGGCGTCGGTGGTCGCGGCGTAACCGACCACCTCGGCCAGGATGTCGGCGCCCCGCCGCATCGCGTGCCCGGCTTCCTCCAGCACCACCACACCGGCGCCGGCGCTCATCACGAACCCGTCGCGCCCCAGGTCGAAGGGGCGGCTCGCACCGGCGGGATCGTCGTTCCGTCTGGACAGCACCCCGGTCCGCTCGGTCGCCGCCATGTCCACCTTGGTGAGGCAGTCGTCCGACGCGCCGGCGATGACCACATCGGCCATGTCCGTCGCGATCATGCGCGCGGCGTCGCCGATGCAGGTCGCACCCGTCGCGCAGGCCGTGCTCATCGCGCCGGACGGGCCCTGCGCGCCGAAGCGCATCGCGACTTCCACGGCCGCGGAGTCGATGCCGCCACTGACGGCGAAGTACGGGCTGACGCCGCGGGGGCCGTCGGCGATCAGCGCCTCCGTGGCCGCGATGATCGTCTTCTCCGCTCCGTAGCCCGAGCCGATGAGCACCCCCAGCCGGTCGGGCCGGGACATCGGCATGGTCAGGCCCGACGAGTCCACCGCCTGGACCGCGGCGGCGAGCGCGTACTGGGCGAAGGGGTCCAGGCGCCGGACCGCCCGTTTCGGCATGAACACAAGGGGGTCGAAGTCACGCACCTCACCGGCGATGGTCACCGAGAGGCCGGTGGTGTCGAACCCCGTCACCGTGTCGATCCCGCTCCGCCCGGACAGGAGCGCCTGCCACAGGGACGGGATGTCCGGGCCCACCGGTGTGACCGCGCCGCAGCCGGTCACCACGACCCGTCGTGGTGTTTCCCGTACCGCTCCGGCCCTCACAGCACGGCTCCGTTCCGCGTGCGGCCGCTCCATATCACCGGGTGGTCGTCGCGCAGCAGCAGCCGCAGCCGACCGGTGTCGATCTTCCCGTTCCGGTTCAGCGGAAGGTCGGGGACGACCACGACGTGGTTGGGATGCTCGTACGAGGCGAGCATCGAACAGATCAGTTCCCGCCAGAGCTGCGGGTCGCCCTCGTCGGGATCGGCCACGACGAAGATCAGGCGGCTTCCCCACCTCTCGTCGTCGACCGGAACGACCACGACCTGCCGTCCGCAGCCGCTCGCCTTCGCGGCGAGAGCCTCCGGATAGAGCAGATGTCCCATCCGGTGGACGGCATGGGAGCGGCCGATGACAAACAGGTCGCCGTCGTCCGAGAGATAGCCGAAGTCACCGGTCCGGTACCACTCGCCGGTCTGTTCTCGAATCGTTCCGTCGGGTTCGAGATAGCCGGCCATGCCGTCCGGGGACCGCACCCAGATCTGGCCGAACTCCGCTCCCGCCGAGTCATCGGGGCCGGGCGCGCCGTCGCCGCTCTCAGGGGCCACCCGGACGTCGATCCCCTTGAGCGTCCTGCCGCATCCCAGCGGATGAGCGGGGGTGGCGAAGGCGACGTTGCCCAGCTCGGTACTGCCGTAGCCGTCCAGCAGCGGGGCGCCCACCAGGGACCGGAACCGTACGCTCAGCGTCTGGTCCAGGGGGGAGCCGCCGGTGCACCAGAGACGGACGCCCTCCAGACCTTCGAGCAGCCCCGGGTTCCGCTGGGCCAGGTTGAGCAGGCTCCGGTACGTCGCCGGCGTGGCGTCGACGATCGTGGCGCCGTGGGCCGCGCCCGCCCTGATCGCCAGGTCGATACGCCGGAACGGGGAGACCAGCATGGAAGCGCCGGCGAGATAGGCGAGAAAGATGAGCGAGAGCCCGTACTGGTGGGAGAACGGCAGCAGCGGAAGGAACGTGTCGCTGTCCCGGTAGCCCATGTGCGCCACGGTCCGCCGCAGGTTGGTGAGGAAGCCTCCCCCCGGCTTGACGATCGCCTTGGCCCTGCCCGTCGATCCGGTCGACCACGCGACCAGGGCATCGGTGCGCCTCTGCCACCTGGAGAAGTCCAGATCGGTGGGCGCTTCGGAGGAAGGACCGGGAGCGGCTGTGAGGCTTTCGAGACTCAGGAAGCGCGGCGCGCCGGGTCCCGGGCACAGCCCGTCGTCCGGACCGTCGCCGATCACCCAGCGAACCCGGCACTGCTCGATCACGGTACGGGTCTCCGCACCGGTCTGGCGGTGGTCCAGGAGGACCAGGGACGCGTCCAGATGCGCGAGCGCCAGCAGCGCGTACACATACGCTGCGGAGTTGTCGGCCTTGAGTACGACCCGGTCGCCGGGCCTGAACCCGTGCCGTTCCATTTCCCGTGCGACGCCAAGAGAGGCGGCCACCATATCGGCCCGGCTCGGAACCTCGACACCGTCCGTGACTTCGGTTTGGACGAGCGTCGTCGCCGGTGCTCCGCTCACGACGCGCCGCCACCGGCCGCGGCCCGCTCAGCGGCCTCCCGGATCGCGCGCACGGAGCGGAAGTTCCTGGGGGACAACTCGTCGTACGGCAGTGTCACGCCGTACCGCTTCTCCAGCCAGGCCGAGACGTGCAGCACGCCGAGACTGTCGATCACACCCTCGGCCAGCAGGTCCTGCTCCGCGTCCAGGCCGTCCGCGTCGTCGTCCAGGAAGTGGTCGATCACGAACCGGGCGATCTCCTCCTCGGAGATCGTGGGCACCTTCATCAGTGCGGCGGGGTGCTCAGGGGGCATGGTTGTCCTCTCGGAGAGTGCGCGGGTCGCTGGCCGCTTCATGTCGTCAGACTTCGATGAGCGTGCGGAACCGGTGCGTTCCCGGTACCGCGAGGGCCACGAGATCGCCCGGCGTCCGCTCCCCGGCCCGTATGTGCTCGTCCAGGCGGACAAGTTGGCCGACCGCGCTCATGTGCCCGGGCCGATGCCACTCGCTCCCCCATCCGCCTGCTGCCTCGTCGGCCATGCCACGTGGCGTGAACCCCCGTCATGGATGCTCGGCGATGCCTCACCGCTCGACCAGGCAGCACACCGGCAATTCGAGGGGACACAGCACCGGCAATTCAGGCAGCAGAACCCTCTCCCAAGACCCGCTGCACGCCCGGCTCTTCACCCCGCCCGCGAATTCGCCCAGGGACGGCGACCTCGGAATTCGCACCACGCCACAGCCGACCACTGCCCTGGCCACGCGGGGCGAGTGGACTGCGCGGGATTCAACGAACTCCCGGTAACACGACTGTTTCTGACTGTGAAGATGTTAAGGAAACCCTAAGCTGGAATTGTGGCCGCGGTCATGGCAGATTGTGTTTGGGGTTGATTGGCTCTATGGGACCGGTCGGCCGTGCGGACCGTCATCGGTGAAGCGGGGACATGACCCGATTTGCCGAGTGCGGGCAAGTACCGCAACGCGGAAGACGAACTGAAGGAGTTTTGGATCGAGAGCGGCGGTGACTGCGCAGGTCTTGATCACGCGTGAGTGGTCGGCAGCCAGGTGTTTGCGGTGAAGTGAGCGCGGAGGTGATGGGGTTGAGGCCGTGTTTAGTGGCGGTGGACAGGCGGGAACGCACGAGGAGCCGGCGGCTCACGCCGGTGCGTGTGCACCAGCCGCCGGAGGTCTCCGCCTGGACTTCGGTCCTGCGGATGTCCTGCTCGGCCTGGCTGTTGGTGAAGGACACGGTCGGCTCGCACAGGAAGCGCAGGAAGTCGTCGCGGCGGGCCATCCGGTCGGCGAGCTGCCAGGCGAAAGGTTCCTTCTCCCCGGGTGGAGGGCCGGCGTCGGCGGCCCGGCCGCAGCGCACCGCGTGGCGGAAGCGTTCGGTGAATCCGGTGACCTCCTGGCTGGCGAGGATGGTTCGGCCCGCTTAGCAGACGGCGTGGGCATCGGTACCGGCACCTGTGACGGCGGTACCGGTGAAGTACGGCAGCACACCGGCTGCCTTCACCACCTCCGCTCCGCGCCGGGGGTGAGCGATGTACCGGGTCAGTCGGCCGACGGCCCGTTCCGGTGCGGCGGCCAGGAAGCCCTCCGAGAGGCCGGAGCCGGCCGACGCGGCGGTGCGGGCACTGGGCAGACGCTGCTGGACCTGTGCACAGACGGCCGGCGCGGCCGCGCCGGGTCCGTACCGACAGAGCGCGATGACACCCTCCGGCGCCACCGCCATGAGCGCTTCACCGCAGTCGGCGCACGCGGAGGGCCGGTGCTCGGCGATCTCGTCCGGATCGGCAACCCGTTCCAGGGTGCGGTCCTCGTGGCCCGGCCGGTCCTCACTGCGACGGCCCGGCCACCGACGCCGATAACGCGACGCGGGCTTGCGGAACGGCGATGTGGACGAGGGCGGCTTGGAGTGATTCGAAGATCCCACGGCTAGACGCCGCTTCAATTCGGCGTTCGCCGGCCGCACCCGGCCTCGACTGCGGATCCACAATCACGTGCACGAGATCGTCGTACGACGATGACGCTTCGCCAGAGCCGCGAACCGGTCACCGCCAGGTCACACGACGTCGTGAGCAGTCGAGGTGCGGAAGCACTCGGCGAACCATTTCTTCACGGGCTATTGACGCCCATCCGCAGCGGTGCGCCTCCGTCGGATTCTGAATGCCGTCCCGCGTGACCAGCGGAGCCGGTGCTCACCGATTCGCGCGCACGGTCCCATTCGTGTGCCCAGCGTGAGGTGCACACGACACAGCTCATCTCAGGGGGATGACTTTTACATGCAGGTTCCGAACGACCTCTTCCCGTTTGACAGAACAGATATCCGCCAGCTGCGGGACTTTCTTCTCAACCAGCGCAGAGTCTCCGGCTGGACGCAGGAGGAGCTTTCCGAGCGCTCCGGCGTCAGCGTCCGCACGATTCGCAATCTGGAGACCGGCTCCAACACCAACCCGCGCCGGACCTCGGTGGGACTGCTGCTCTCCGCGTTCGGTGTCACCGCCACCGACATCTCCGAGACTGTGCTCTGGGGCAGTGCGGGCTGGCCGGTGCTGCCCGAGCGGCGCCCGGAATCGCACCAGTCGAACGCGTCGGCACTCCCGCCGTGGCGTGGCCCCCGGCCGCTCAACGATCCGCTGGTGGGCCGGCAGGCAGACCTGCGGCACGTCCTGGCCACCACACAGCGCAGCCGGCTCGTCGTCCTCACCGGCGCCGGCGGCGTGGGCAAGTCCCGTCTCGCCCACGCGGCAGCGGCCCGGCTGCGACCGCTGTTCCGGGACGGGGTGGCCATCGCCGAGCTGCACGACTGCCCACCCGAACACCGTGACCCCGCTCTCGCGAACAGAGAGCTGATGCGCATCGTCCGGGAGCTGGACAGCGAGGACGCCCTGCCGCGCGACAGCTCACAGACCGGGCGGCGGCTGCTGGTCCTGGACAACGCCGAGCATGTCGCACACCAGGCGGGACGTATCGCGCGGCAGCTGCTCGGCGAGCATCCGGGGCTCCATCTGCTGATCACCTCGCGCCGCGCCCCGGCCGTCGGTGCGGGCGAGACCTGGGAGGTCGAGCCGCTGCGGGTCGACTGCCAGGGGGACGACAACGCGACCGTGCCGAGCGCGGTGGAACTCTTCCTGCGCCGGGTGCAGGCCAGTCTGCCGACTCTCGACCTGGACAACTGCCTGCCAATGGTCAACAGGCTGTGCCGGCTCCTCGACGGCGTACCGCTGACCATCGAGATAGCCGCCCAGCGGCTCAGATCGCTTCCGCTCACCTCGCTCCTCAAGGACGGCACGCTCTTCCACCTGCTCGACCAGGTCGACGCGGGCGATCTGTCCCGGCACCGCACGCTGTCAGGAAGCGTGCGGTGGAGCTACGAGCTGCTCCCCCAGCCGCATCGGGAACTGCTGCGCGAACTCGCCGTGCTGCCGGGTGCCTTCTCCCTGGACGACGTACTGAGGGCGCAGCAGGGCAGTCGCTCCGGGGCGACGCGGGTCGCCCACCTCCTGGCAGAACTCGCGGATGCCTCACTGGTCCACATCGAGCGGCAACTGGATTACAGATACCGCGTCCATTCGCTCGTACGGCACTGCGTGCTCTCGCAGGTGGGCCGGCCCGGCGCCTCGGGGCCTGGCCGGTTGCCCGCGCAGGGCGGCCCTTGGCCGGTACCCGCGGACAGAGCTCGGCGTCCCGCCATGCAATGACCTCGGCACCGGTCCGGCGGCATCGGACACCGCGGAGGGGCCGCGGTGCCATGGCGGGGCCTAACGACCTGGGGGATAACACGGCTGCTGTCCTGCTCAGTCGCCGACCACCCCCGCGGCTTCCTTGACGGCTCGGACCGAGAAGTACTCCGGGCCGTCAAGGCTCGACAGCATCCGCTCCTCCAGCCACGGCAGGAAGCTCTCGTCCAGCTCGGCCGTCGGCTCCAGCCGCTGCAGCAGCCGCTGCAGCACCAGCACCAGCCAGCCGGTGCCGCCGGCCGAGGAGCGCTCCCGCTCGAAGGAGTACAGCCAGGTGTAGAGGCAGGAGGCGGCCGCGTGGTGAACGCAGTGCTCGGCCGCCTGGTCCTGCCCCCGCACCGTCGCCGCGTCGAGCGATTCGGCGGCGATCCGGGTGTAGAAGGCCGTCCGGCGCGCGGAGAGTTCACCGACGACCTTGATGAGCGCGGCGGCCTCGGGCGGCGGCAGTTCGCGCTCCGCGATCCGCAGGGCCTCTTCCACGGCCGGGCTCCAGCCCCGGGTGATCTCGTCCTCGGTGGCGTTGGTCAGCCGGAGCGCCCGCCCCGACGGATGCCAGACCGGGGCTTCCTGCGACCAGTCGAAGAGCTGCCGCAGCACGTCGTCACCGCCGGGTGCCGGACGGTCTGCCACCCGGGCCACGGCCGGCAACTGCGAGGCGACGCTGTGGAGGTTGACGTGCGTCGTGCCCTCGAAGATGCTCGCGATCGCATGGTCGCGCTGCAGCTTCTGGAACGCACCCGAGGCCACGCCCTCGCGCAGATAGCTGCGTGCCCCCAGGACCCGGGCGGCCTCCTGCACGACCTCCTCGCCGAGCGTCGGAACCAGGTACTTGACCACGGAGGACCACAGGCTGAGCCGGGACGGCACGACGGACAGCGAGCGCGCCACCGGCAGTGCCGTGCACTCGGCGATCAGCAGATCGAGGTACGAGTTCACCAAGTGCCGCCGGATGACGGGGATCCGGTAGATCTCCTGCCCGTACAGCACCCGCTCCTGCGCGTGACGCAGCGCGATCCGCAGCACCGAGTCCATGGTGCCGAGGGACAGTCCGCCGATCGCCGTGCGCGTGATCTGCAGCACCTGCAGGATCTCCGCCAGGCCCGCACCGCGGCGGCCGAGCAGCGCTCCGGCGGGCACCTTCGTCCCCCGGAAGGTGATCCCGCTGAGGTCGTGCCCCCGCAGGCCCACGGTTCGTACGAAGGGGTGGTTGTCCCAACTCCCCTCGTCGAGCTGCTCCTTGTCGAGCAGCAGCAGTGACGAGCCGGCACCCTCGACAGCGGCGTAGACCGTGACGAAGCGGCCCCGGGTCGCATTGCCGAGGGGCCACTTCTCGCCGGTCAGGACGAACCCGTCACCGTCGGGCACCGCCGTCGTCTCGTTGGTTCCCAGGTCGCTGCCGTGGTCCGGCTCGGACACCGCGAAGCAGGCGAGGTCCCCGTCGAGGATGCCCCGCGCGACCTTCTCGCGCTGCTCCTCGTCACCCCACAGCCACACCGGGTTGACGCCGAGGATCGCGGAGCCGAACATCACCGCGACGGTCAGATTGCGGCGTGACAGGGAACGGGTCAGCAGGAAGAGCTGTTCCAGGTTCCGCAGGCGGCCGCCGAACTCCTCGGGCACCAAGTACTGCGCGAATCCCCATGACTTGACGAGTTCCACCGCGCCCGGGGGCAGGGCGCCTTCCTCCTCGTGCGCGACCGTCTCGGCGTAGCTGAACGGGCCGGACGGAGCGGCCGGGTCACCGAGCACCCGCTCCAGGTCCGCGGCCAGTTCGTAGGCCGGGCGGTCGAAGGCGCGGCCCGTCACGCCGCGGGGCCTTCGTAGCCGTAGCGGGCGAAGACGGACGTCACGGCGTCCTCTTCGGGCAGCTGCGCCCGGCCCTCGGTCACCTCGGCGCAGACCAGCGCGATCACGTCGCTGACGCGCTCCAGCTTCATGGCCTCCTCGGGGTTCAGCGGCCGGAGGTCGTACAACTCCTCCAGGTTGTAGCCGAGTTCCGCGAGCACGAGGGAGTGGAAGCCGAGGTCGCCGACGAGGCGCTGCTCCGCCTCGATCCGGGGGAGCTTGCGCGGTGCGATCAGCTGCACCAGGCCGCTCACCACGGGAGAGACGGCTTCGGTGACGCCGGCGGCAGGGGTCTGAGTCATGCGATCGACGGTAGGGCGGGCCCACCACCGGGCCCAGGCAACGGACCCGGCAAACACACGGCAACTCCACTACCGCCAGGCACACTTACGATTTGGGGGCCGATAGACCGACCGGCAAATGGGGGCGTCCCCCATTTGCCGGTCGGTCCATGCTCGAATTGCCGCCGCACTGCCGGGCCGCGGCTCCCGGCCCGGCGAGCCCGTTCCGGAGGCGTCGACGACAGCCGTGCTCGACGTCCTGGTGCCGCGACCGGCACTAGCGGAGGCCGGCGGGTTCGGCGGTGAGGGACACCGGCTGCGTTGACAGGCCGCTCAGGAAGTTGGAGTACACGTAACGGCACGCACCTGCCGGCCGGGCCTCGGCCACCAGCTCGCGCAGGCTCTCCAGGAGAGCCGTCAGCTCGGCTCGGGCCAGGAACGCGCCGAGGCAGAAGTGCGCTCCGTGCGCGAACGACAGGTGCTTGTTGGGGCTGCGCGCCAGATCGAAGTCGTCGGGCCGGTCGAAGACCCGCTCGTCGCGGTTGGCGGAGGCCATCCAGGTGGTGACGACGTCGCCGGCCTCGACAAACTGGTCGCCGAGGAACACATCCTGAGTCGCGGTCCGTCCGCTGTGCAGGGCCGGGGTCGTCCAGCGCAGCACTTCCTCGACCGCCGAAGCCGTGCTCACCGCGCCGGTCTTGAGCGCCTTCCACTGGTCGGGCCGCTCCATCAGCGCCTGCAGACCGCCGACCATCGAGAAGCGGGTCGTCTCGTGCCCGCCCATGATGATGCTGTAGCAGTTGAAGACGATTTCCTCGTGGGTCAGCGGCCGCCCGTCGATCTCCTTGGTCACCAGGAGGCTGACCACGTCGTCGTACGGCTTCTCATGGCGTGCGGCGGCCAGTTCGGAGAAGTAGAGCAGCAGGCCGTTGCGCGACGACCAGGTCGCCTCCTCGTCGGGGATGCCGTCCGCGGAGGACAGCGCGGAGGAGGTGAGGTCGATGATGTGCTGCCGGTCGGAGGCCGGCACGCCGAGCAGGTCGCAGATCGCGGCGAGCGGGATGTGCGCGGCGACGTCGGCGGCGAAGTCCACCTCGCCCCGCTCCACCGCCTCCTCGACCAGTCGCCGGGTGCCGCGCCGCACACTCTCGACCACGACGTCGAGAGAGCGGGGCGAGAACGGCTTCAGCAGGGCGCTGCGCAGCGCCTTGTGCGGTCGGCCGTCGGTGACGGCCAGCATCTTCCCCGCTGCCGAGTCGCCGCCGGACAGCAGTGTGTCGAGTACGTTGCCCTGCTCCGAGGTGAAGGTCTCGCTGTTGTTGAGCACCGAGACGATGTCGGCGTAACCGGACACCACCCAGAAGCCGGGGGCGCTCCCGGTCTCGGGCTGCCAGTGCACCGGCGCTTCGGTGCGCAGGTGGCGCCAGATCGGCCCGAGGTCGTAACCGGCGTGCAGCAGCGGATCGGCGAGATCGATTTCGCCGATCCGGTCCGGGGTGAGCGCGGGGCGGGTGTCCATGGTTTTTTCCTCGACCTCTGTGGTGTGCCGGTCAGTCTTGGTTCAGCGGCTTGGTGGGGCCGGGGAAGAACGCGGTGGTGGCACCGGCGGTCTCGGCGCCGTCCACCACGAACTGCTGGCCCGAGACGAACGACGCCTGTGGGGAGGCCAGAAAGTGGAAGACGTCCGCGATCTCCTCGGGAAGGGCGTGCCGGCGGGCCGGGATGCGTTCGTTGACCTCGTCGAGCATGGCGTCGGTGTACTCGGCGCGCTGCATGGGAGTCAGTACGGCGCCGGGTGCGACGCACGCGGTCCTGATCAGCGGGCTCAGCTCGACGGCGAAGGTCTGGCACAGCGAGGCCACGCCCGCCTTGCTGGCGTTGTAGTCCGCGTAGAGCGGGTAGCCGCGGGAGCCGTTGACGGACGCGGTCGCCAGCAGTACGCCGTCGCCCTGGCGCAGCATGTGCGGCGTGGCGTGCCGCCACAGGGCGAGCACTCCCATCAGGTTGACGTCCAGGGTGCGCCGCGCCTGGGCCTCGGTGAGGTCGAGGATGCCGTGCCGGACGCTGATGCCCGCGTTGGCGATGACGACGTCGAGCCGGCCTCGCTCGGCGTGCACCTGATCGACGGCGGCCTGGACGCCGGACCAGTCGGCGACGTCCAGCTCGATCCAACGGAGGTGGCCGCCGCCCTCGCGGGGCCCGTCCTCGGTGCCCGGTGCGGGCGGCCGCAGGTCGAGGTTGACCACGTAGTCGCCGGAGCGGGCGAACCGCTCGGCGGTGGCCTGCCCGATTCCGCTGGAAGCGCCGGACACGACGACTGTGCGCATGGGTTTCTGCTGCCTTTCTGCGGGTACGGCGGGACGGTGCGGGGCCGGCTCAGACGATGACGCGGTGGTGGTCGAACGCGTAACCGCTGAAGTTGCGCCGCAGATTGCGGCTGACGGTGAGCTTCTTGAGCCAGCGGTCGGTCCCGTCGTACCGGGCCGTGAACGGCCGACGGCCGTGCACGGCCCGGTAGTTGTCCACGAGCAGCATCGAGCCGGGGCCCACCGCGATGTCCTGCTGCACCCGCTGCAGCTCGGCCATGAGCCGGTCGAGTGCGGCCTCGGCCTCGACGTCTCCTGAGCCGACGTGCATGAAGGGCCGGTCGATGCGCAGGTACGGGTTGAGCCGGTCGCCGAAGAGGACCGCGGTCGGCGTGGGCCGGTCCACCATGTCCTGGAACTTGGCCAGTGCGGGGTGGCCGGGGGCCGCCGCCGCCAGCTGCCGGATGTGCTCGGTGTCCGGCAGGATGTGGAAGCGGGCCTCGGCGAGCACCTCGCGGTCACGGTCGTCCAGCCGTATGTCGCGTACGGAGGCGATGATGGTCGGCACCCGGTCGAAGTTGCGCAGACCGAGCAGCAGCAAGTAGTCACAGCGGTTCGGGTGGAAGCCGTCCTCGGTGTGGAACTCGAGGAGGCTCTCGCTGCCGTATCCGCTCTGCCGGTCCTCGTCGCCGCGGATCGGCAGGATGTTCTGGATGATGCGGCCCTCCTGAAGGGTCGCCCAGCCGAACGGATCGCCCAGCACCATGCCGCAGAGCGCCAGCCACAGCTCCTGCTCCCGGGCCGCCTTGCTGTGGATGGCCTCGCGCCAGTGTCCCGGCGTGGGGCCGAGCCGGGCGTCGTCCACCGGGAAGCCGTGCACCAGGGCGGCGGCCGCCCGCTCGGTCCGGCGGTAGGAGAGCAGGAAGGAGCGCAGCCCGGAGGGCAGCAGCTCCTCCGCCGCGTGGGCCCGGTCGTAGAACTCCGGCAGGTCGGGTGCCCCGTGGGCGTCACCGAGCCGCGACGCCGCGTCGCGCAGCCGGGCGACCTCCTCGGCGTCGAGGTGGTATTCGAGCGGGGTGTCGACGTGGTCGCTGTCCCGGGCGGCCGTGTCCGGGCGGGACGCGTCAACAGCAGGGGGGAAGGTTGTCATGTCGTTGGTCCTCACCAGGTCGTGACCGCTCGGGTCGTCCGTCGTCCGGTCCTGTGCGGTCCGCGCGTTGCCGCCGGATCGCGTGGTGGTGCCCACTGGACCGGCCGAGCAGGGTCCCGGCCGTACTGGTCCAGCGGTCGTGCGAGTGGTGCAAGTGGTGCGAGTGATGCGAGTGGTGCGTACGGTCAGCCGCTCGGGCCGGCTACTGCCAGTCCTCGGCGAACTCCGCGAGTTCGTCCTCGTCCAGGACGAGCAGCGGCTCCGCCGGACCGGCCTCGTCGCCGTCCGGGCCCGGGTCCGGGGCGAGCTCCTTCACCGCGGCGGCGAGCGCTGCCACGGTCTTGTGGGTGAACACGTCGCGGGGGCCGATGTCCAGGCCGTCCGCGCGGGCCAGGGTGACGAGCTTGATCGAGATGATCGAGTCGCCGCCGAGGTCGAAGAAGCTGTCGTCGACACCGACCCGCTCCGCTCCCAGCGCCTTCGCGAACAGCGCGCACAGCTGCTCCTCGCGTGCGGTACGGGGTGCCCGGCCCGTGCTGCCGCCGGAGAAGTCCGGCGCGGGCAGGGCATTGCGGTCGAGCTTGCCGCTCGGTGTCACCGGCAGCCGGTCGAGGACGACGACGGCCGCGGGCACCATGTACTCGGGCAGGGCGGCGGCGACCCGGTCGCGCAGCGCCGCCGGATCCGGCCGGCCGGCCGGATCCGGGGCCACGTACCCCACCAGGCGCCGGAGGCCGGGCTGGTCCTCGCGGACGACCACGGCCGCCTGGGCGACCAACGGGTCGTCGGCCAGTACCGCCTCGATCTCGCCCGGCTCGATCCGGAAGCCGCGCACCTTGACCTGCTGGTCGGCCCGGCCCAGGTACTCCAGGACTCCGTCCGGGGTGCGGCGCGCGACATCGCCGGAGCGGTACATCCGCGTGCCCGCCGGGCCGAAGGGGTCGGCCACGAAGCGTTCCGCGGTGAGCCCGGCCCGGCGCAGGTAGCCGTGCGCGAGGCCGTCGCCCGCCAGGTACAGCTCTCCGGGCGCCCCCGCCGGGACCGGCCGCAGCGCGTCGTCCAGCAGGTACACGCGGGCGTTGACGACCGGCTCGCCCAGCGGCGGGCTGGTCCGGCCCGCCAGCGGACGGCTCATCGTCGCCATGACGGTCGCCTCGGTGGGGCCGTAGGCGTTGACCATGCGGCGTCCGGCCGACCAGCGTTCGACCAGGTCCGGCGGGCATGCCTCGCCGCCCACGACGAGGGTGACACCGGGCGGCAGACCGTCCTCGGGCAGCACGGCGAGCGAGGACGGCGGGAGCAGCAGCGTGGTCACACCGTGCCGGGACACCGTCGCTGCCAGGGCCGGCCCCGGCAACAGCTCGTCGGCGGTCGCGATGACCGCGCTCGCCCCGGTCAGCAGGGCGGTGGCCAGCTCCCACACCGAGGCGTCGAAGCTCGGCGAGGCGAACAGCAGCACCCGCTCGTCCGCGCGCAGGGCGAGCCCGTCGCGCTGCTGGTCGACCATGGCCGCGATGCCGAGGTGGGGTACGAGCACGCCCTTCGGGCGACCGGTCGACCCGGAGGTGTAGATCAGGTACGCGGTGGTCCCGGGCCGCAGCGGCGCCGAGCGGTCCGCGTCGGTCAGGTCCGCGTCGGACAGGCCGGCGATCCACTCCGCCGCCTCGCCGAGGAGGTCGATCGAGGCACCGGCCATCGGTGCGGAGCCGTCCAGGAGCAGCGTGCGTCCGGCGCCCGCCTCGGCCATCAGGTCCGCCGCCGCACCGGTGGTGAGGACGAGGTCGGGCCGCGCGTCGTCGATGACGTAACGGAGCCGTTCCAGCGGATAGTTGACGTCCAACGGCAGGTAGGCGGCGCCGGTCTTGAGGACGGCCAGGACCGCGAGGACGGACCGGGCGGACTTCGGCATCGCGATCGCGACGACGCACTGCGGGCCGATGCCCCGGGCCACGAGCGCCCGGGCGAGCCGGTTGGCCTGCGCGTTGAGTTCGCCGTAACCGACCGCGAGCGTGCCCTCGTACACCGCGACGGCGTCGGGCCGGAGCCGTACCTGCTCCTCGAACAGCTCGGGGAAGGTCGTGCCCGGCAGTTCGCGGTGTGCGCCCGCGGCGGCTTCGAGCAGCCGGCCGCGCTCCTGTGGCGTCAGCAGGTCGATCCGCCCGAGGGGCACCGTCGGCTCGTGGACGAAGCTGTCGAGGACCTTGCGCACCCGGGTGAGGAGTGCGGTGGGCAGCTCAGCGGTGAAAAGGTCGGCCCGGTAGCTGAGTTCCAGACTCAGCCGCTCGCCGGGCATCACAACCAGACTGAGCGGATAGTGGGAGGCGCCCGGCACGGGCTCGTCGTCGAGGGACAGGCGCAGGCCCGGGACCTGCTCCTGGATGGCCGCCCCGTCGAAGGGGGTGTTCTCGAACCCGATGACGGTGTCGAAGAGTTCGCCGAGACCCGCGATCCGCTGCACCTCGGTGAGACCCAGATGGTGGTACGGGCGCAGCTCGGCCTGCTGGGCCTGCAGGTCGGCCAGGGCGAGGCCGAGCGGCCGTGCCGGGTCGAGCCCCACCCGGACCGCGACGGTGTTCATGAACAGACCGACGATCTCCTCCGCGCGCGGGAGCTCCGGCGGACGCGCGGCGGTGGACGCGCCGAACACGATGTCGTCCCGGCCCAGCAACTGGCCCAGTGCCATGGCCCAGGCGCCCTGCACCACGGTGTTGAGCGTCAGGCCCGCGGCGCGGGCCGCGGCGGACAGTGCCGTGGTCTGCGCGGCGTCGAGGACCGACGTGACCAGATGGGGCACGGCCGCGGCGGCGGCCTCGGCATCCGGGGCGACGAGCGTCGGCTCCTGGAATCCGGCCAGTGCCTCGCCCCAGGCCTTCGCGGCCAGCTCGTCGTCCTGGTCGCCGAGCCAGCGGAGGAAGTCGGCGAACTGCGCGGGCGGACGGGCCCCGTCGGTGCCGCCGCGGGCGTAGAGCGCGAACAGGTCGCGGAAGAACAGCGGGAGCGACCAGCCGTCCAGCAGCCCGTGGTGGTACGTCACGAGCAGCAGGTGCTCGTCGGCCGCGAGCCGGACCAGGGTGACCCGCAGCAGCGGAGGCTTCGCGAGTTCGAAGCGCCGGACGCGGTCCTCGTCGATCAGCTCCGCGAGGCGCGGGCGGCGTTCGTCCTCGTCCAGTCCGGAGAAGTCGACCTCCTGCCACGGCACGGACACGTTCTCGTGCACCAGCTGGACCGAACGGCCCGTGCTCAGGAGCCTGAAGGAGGCGCGGAGCGCGGTGTGGCGGGCGAGGACCGCGTCGACGGCCTTGCGCAGCACGGCGGGCGAGAGCGTACCGGTGAGCTTGACGGGTGCCTGGGCGGTGTAGACGTCGACGCCGTCGGCGGCCAGCAAGGCGTGGAAGTGCATGCCCTGCTGGAGCGGAGTCAGCGGCAGTACTCCGGCGGTCCGGTCTCCGTCCGCGTCGAGTTCCGCGCGCTCCGCGTCGGTCAGGACGATCAGCGGCCCGTCGGCGGGGGCAGCCGCTCCGTTCGTACCGTGCGGGTCGGCGTCCTGGGCCACCCGGGCGAGCCGGGCGATGGTCTTGTGGACGAAGACATCCTTGACGGTGAGAGCCAGTCCGGCCCGGCGGGCCCCCGCCGCCAGCTGCATCGAGATGATCGAGTCGCCGCCGAGGTCAAAGAAGCTGTCGTCGACACCGATCCGCGGCCGGCCGAGGACCTCGGCGAACACCTCGTGCAGCACACGCTCCCGCTCCGAGGAAGGGGCCCGGTACGCCGCCGAGGCCCGGAACTCCGGGGCCGGCAGCGCCCGCCGGTCCACCTTGCCGTTCGGAGTCAGCGCGAAGGCGTCCACCACCATCACCACCGCCGGAACCATGTACTCCGGCAGCCGCCCCGCGACGAACTCGCGCAGCGCGTCGGTCCGTACAGGGGCGCCGGCGGCAGGACGCACGTATCCCACGATCCGCTGCACGCCCGCGCCGTCGGCGGACACCGACGCCACTGCCTGGTCCACCGAGGGGTCCGCCGCCAGTGCGGCTTCGACCTCGCCCAGTTCGATCCGGTGGCCCCGGATCTTGACCTGGAAGTCCGATCGTCCGCAGTACTCCACGTCGCCGTCCGCCCGGCGACGTCCCAGGTCACCGGTGCGGTACATGCGGGCGCCCGCCGGGCCGAAGATGTCGGCCACGAACCGCTCGGCGGTCAGGCCCGGACGGCCGAGGTAGCCGCGGGCCACCCCGTGGCCCGCGATGTACAGCTCGCCGACCACTCCGGCCGGCACCGGCCGCAGCAGGGGGTCGAGCACATACACCCGGGTGTTGTCGGCGGGGGTGCCGATGGAGGGCCGGGCGGATCCGTCGGCGTGGCAGAGCATCGCGTCGACCGTGCACTCGGCGGGACCGTACAGGTTGTACACCGACAAGCCCGGTACGGCCTGCAGCTCGTCCCACAGGGCGTCGCCGACCTCCTCGCCGCCGAGGGCGAGGGTGCCTGTGCGGTGCCGCTGCCCAGCCGTCTCGAACATGCCTGCCGCCAGCATCTGCCGGGCGACGGACGGTGTGGTGTCGAGGACGTCGACCGCCGCGCCCACCACGTAGTCGACGAGCGCCAACGAGTCCTTGCGGACGGTGTCGTCGACGATGTGCAGTTCGTGTCCGGCGACCATCCACAGCAGCTGGCTCCACGAGGCGTCGAAGCCGAGCGAGTTGGTGAGTGCGGCGCGCAGCGTCCGGCCGCCCTGCCTGGCCTGCTCCGGTTCGAAGAAGTTCGCCCGGTGGCTGTGGAACATGTTGACCAGGTTGCGGTGCTCGACGGCGACGCCCTTGGGGCGGCCGGTGGAGCCGGAGGTGTAGATGGCGTAGGCCAGGTCGGCGGGGCGCAGCACGCCGAGGCGGTCGCCGTCCGTGAGGTCCGTCGCGTCCTCGGGCCGTACGGTCTCGTCGGCCCGGAGCACCGGCACTCCCCCGGGCACGGCCGACGCGGTGGTGCCGTCGGCGAGGAGGAGCGCGGGACCGGCCTCCTCGCAGATCGCCGCGATCCGCTCGGCGGGATGGTCGGCGTCGATCGGCAGGTACGCGGCGCCCGACTTGAGGACGGCCAGGATCGCCGTCACCGCTTCGGTGGTACGGGGCAGGGCGACGCCGACGAGACGGCCCGGTCCCGCGCCGTGGGCGACGAGCAGCCGGGCGAGCCGGTTGGCGTCGGCGTTGAGCCGGCCGAAGGTCAGACGGGTCGTGCCGTCGACGACGGCGCAGGCGTCAGGGGTCGCGCGGACCTGCGCCTCGAACAGCTCGGGCAGGGTCCCGGCCGAGTGCGTGACGGTGCGGCCGCTCGATGCCCGCAGGATCTCCTGCTGCTCGGCGGCCGAGCGCGACGGCAGCCGTCCGGCCGGCAGCTCGGGCCGGTCGGTGATGTCCTGCAGCACGGTGCACAGGCGCGAAAGGATGCCGGACGCCGCTTCGCCGGTGTAGACGTCCTCGCGGTAGTTGAGTTCGAAGCGGAGCCGGTCGCCGGGGTGGACGGCCAGGCTCAGCGGGTAGTGGGTGCCTTCGAGCGTGTCCTCGACGACGTCCCGCAGCATGGTGACGTCGAGGCCGGGTACCAGAGAACTCCGGACGGCTTGTTCGACGGGGACGTTCTCGAAGGCGATGGTGGTGTCGAAGAGCTCGGTGACGCCGACGGCGCGGTGGATGTCGGCGAGGCCGAGGTATTCGTACCCCATCACTGCCGTCTGCTCGTCCTGGATCCGGGCGAGCAGGTCCGCCACCGGTTCGGCCGGGTCGACCCGTACCCGGGCGGGGACCGTGTTCATCATCAGGCCCACCATGCGGTCGGCCGCCGGGAGTTCCGGCGGGCGTCCGGCGACGGTGTTTCCGTAGACGATGTCCTGACGTCCGGTGAGCACGGTCAGCAGCAGTGCCCACGCGCCCTGCACCATGGTGTTGGTGGTGAGCCCGTGCGCGCGGGCGGCCTCGACGAGCCGTGCCGTCTGGGTCTCGGACAGGTGCGCGACCACGCGCTGCTGGACTCGGTGGGACGAACCGGTGCCCGCTCCGTGTCCGACCAGGGTCGGTCCTTCGACGCCGGACAGCGCGGCCTGCCAGGCCCGCTCCGCCTCGGCGTGGTCCTGCTCCGAGAGCCAGCCGAGGTAGTCCTGGAAGGGGGCGGCGGGTTCCAGCTGGTCCGCCTTGCCGCCGTCCCGGTAGATCCGGAACAGGTCGCCGAGGATCAGCGGGAGCGACCAGCCGTCCATCAGGATGTGGTGGTTGGTGATCACCAGGACATGCCGGTCGGCTGCGAGCCGCACCAGCGTGAACCGCAGCAGCGGCGGCTTCGTCATGCCGAAGCGGCGGGAGCGGTCCTCGGCCAGCAGCCGGGCGAGCCGCAGCCGGCGCTCGTCCGTGCCGAAGCCGGAGAGGTCGATCTCTTCCCACGGCGCGTCGACCTCCCGGGCGACGGCCTGGACGGCCTCGCCCGAACGGCGCTGCAGGAACCCGGCTCGCAGGCTCGCGTGGCGGGCGAGCAGAGCCGTGCAGGAGTTGCGCAGCGCCTCGGCGTCCAGGGCCCCGACCAGCTCCAGGGGCGTCTGTACGTTGTAGAAGTCGACGTGCTCGCTGTTGGCACTTCCCTCTTCGAAGAGGGAGTGGAAGAGCATGCCCTGCTGCAACGGCGTGAGCGGCAGCACCGCTTCCAAGGATGTCTGTCTCACAGTGATGTCTCCCACTGGGCTTCGAGCTCGTCGAGCTCGTCCGCGTCGATCTGCACCAGGCTCCCGGTACGGGGTGCTCCGGCTTCGGGGTCGGTGTCCTGGGCGATCCGGGCGAGCCGGGCGATGGTCTTGTGGACGAAGATCTCTTTGACGGTGAGAGCCAGTCCGGCCCGGCGGGCCCCCGCCGCCAGCTGTACCGAGACGATCGAGTCGCCGCCGAGGTCGAAGAAGCTGTCGTCGACACCGATCCGCGGCCGGCCGAGGACCTCGGCGAACACCTCGTGCAGCACACGCTCCCGCTCCGAGGAAGGGGCCCGGTACGCCGCCGAGGCCCGGAACTCCGGGGCCGGCAGCGCCCGCCGGTCCACCTTGCCGTTCGGAGTCAGCGCGAAGGCGTCCACCACCATCACCACCGCCGGAACCATGTACTCCGGCAGCCGCCCCGCGACGAACTCGCGCAGCGCGACCGGGTCGAGCCGGCCGGCCGCGGCGTCGCCGGTGTCCGCGGCGGGCACGACGTACGCGACGAGCTGCCGGAACCCCGGACGGTCCGTACGGACGATCGCGACAACGTTGCCGACGCCGGGCGCCTGCGCGAGGACGCTCTCGACCTCGCCCAGCTCGATGCGGAAGCCCCGCAACTTGACCTGGCCGTCGGTGCGGCCCAGGTAGGTCAGTTGGCCGCCCGCCGTCCACCGGGCCACGTCACCCGTCCGGTACATCCGCCCGCCGGGCGCGCCGAACGGGTCGGCGACGAACCGTTCCGCGGTGGTCAGGGGGCGGCCGAGGTAGCCGCGGGCGAGCCCGTCGCCGCTCAGGTACACCTCGCCCGCGACTCCGGGAGGCACGGGCCGCAGCGCGTCGTCGAGCAGCCGGACCCGGGTGCCGAGGACCGGGCGCCCCATGGGCGGGACGATCCGCCCGCACAGCGGCTCGCTCATGGTCGCGATGACCGTCGACTCACTGGGGCCGTAGGCGTTGACCATGCGCCGGCCGGGCGACCAGCGCTCGACCAGGTCCGGTGAGCAGGCCTCGGCGCCGACGACCAGGGTGATGCCCTCGGGCAGTCCTGCCGGGGGCATGGCGGCCAGTGCGGAGGGGGCGAGCAGCAGACAGCCGGCCCCGGTTTCCTGGACGAGGTCCGCCAGTTCCTGCCCGGGGGCCAGCCGCTCGGCCGGGGCGACGACGGCACACGCGCCGGTGAGCAGTGCGGTGCACAGCTCCCACACCGATGCGTCGAAGCTGGGCGACGCGAACTGCAGCACACGGGTCTTCGGCGTCACCTCGAGGGCGGCGGCCTGCTGCCGCGCCAGAGCGGCCAGACCCGTGTGCTGGACGACCACGCCCTTGGGGCGGCCGGTGGAGCCGGAGGTATAGACGACGTAGGCCGGGTGTTCCGGCAGCAGCGGCGCCCGGCGCTCGCGGTCCTCGAGGTCGGTGCCGGGCTGCTCCGCTGCCGGGGAGCCGACGGGGCTGCCCGCGTCGTCCAGGTACAGCCGCGGCACTCCCGGGGCCAGCGTCCGGTCGTCGGCCTCACTCGTCGTCAACAGGAGCAGCGGGCCGGTGTCGTCGAGCATGCCGGTGACCCGGGCCCGCGGGTAGTCGAGGTCGACCGGGAGGTAGGCGGCGCCCGACTTCAGCACCGCGAGCACGGCCGTCAGCGCGGCGACGCCGCGCGGCAGGGCGACAGCCACCAGGCGCTCGGGTTCCGCGCCCCGCTCGACCAGTGCCCTGGCCAGACGGTTGGCGCGGGTGTTGAGCTCCGCGTAGTCGATGGGCCCGGCGGACCCGGCGGACCCGGCTGCGGAGATCACCGCGGGCGCGTGCGGGGTCCGGCGGACCTGCGCCTCGAACAGCTCGGGGAAGGTCCGGGGCGCGACCGGCTGCGCCGGATCCGGGGTCCCGGCGCCCGCGGCGAGTACCCGGATGCGTTCGGCGGCCGTCAGGACGTCCACCCGGGCGAGCGGCAGGTCCGGCGCGGCGGCGAGGAACCGTCCGAGGAAGTCGAGGAACCGGCCCTGGTGCTCGGCCAGTTCCTCCGCGGTGTAGCGGTCGGGGTTGGCCTCGAACTCGATCCGCAGGTCGCGGCCGTCCGGACCGGGGTGGCAGGTGATGTTCAGGTCGGACACCTGTCCGCCCGACAGCGCCGTCAGGACCGCTTCGCGCCCGGCGAACGGGGTCTCGGAGCCGGACGGCATGATGTTGACGAGCACACCGAAGAGCTGCTCGTTCGAGCCGAGGAGCCGCAGGTCGCGCCGGAGTTCGTCGTACGGGTGACGCTGGTGCGTGAGGAGCTCGCCGAGCCGCTGCGCGACGTGCCGGACCAGCTCGGTGCGGCTGTGCGCGGGGTCGACGGTGAGCCGCAGCGGGAGCGTGTTGGAGAGCATGCCGGGCACGTTGTGGGAGTTCGCGCCGAGCCGTGCGGTGACGGGGACACCGAGGGTCAGGTCGCGGGCCCCGGTCATGCCGTGCAGGTAGGCGGCGACGGCCGCCATCATCGCCACCGTCCACGGGGTACGGGCGGCCCGCCCCGCGGTGTGCAGTGCCCGCAGCTCGGCCTCGGGCAGCGCCGTGGTCGCGGAGAGTGCTATCCCCGCGGCGCTCGTCGGCGTTCCCGGCGCCAGGCTGACGGTCTCGGGCCGGTCGGCGAAGGTCCGGGTCCAGTAGGCCGTGTCGGCGGTGCGGTCCTCCGACGCGCGGTAGGCCGCCTCGTCCGCCAGCAGCGACTGAAGACGGCCCAGCGGCTCGCCCGTCGGCTCGCTCCCCGCGGCGAGCGCCTCGTAGACGGCGGCGATCCTGCGGGAGTGCAGCATCGAGCCGTAACCGTCGGACAGGATGTGGTGGCTGCGCTGGTACCAGAGGTAGTGGTCCGTCCCCACACGCATGAGCACGTGCACGGACAGCACGTCCGTCAGCAGGTCGAGCGCGGTGGCGCGGTCGCGGTCCATCAGCGCGCGGGCCGCGGCGAAGGGGTCCTGCTCCGCGCTGAGGTCGAGCTCCTGCCACGTCGAGCAGCCCGGCGCGACCGGCCGCTGATACGGGCCGTCCGGCCGTTCCACCAGTTCGACGTCGAAGGTCCCGCTCTCGCCCTCCGCCCGGCGGATGGCGCGCCGCAGCAGCTCACCGTCCACCGGACCCCGGATCTCCATGACGACCACGGTGTTGTAGGCCGGGTTGCCGGGGTCGAGCCGCTGGGCGAAGAACACTCCTCGCTGGGCAGCCGTCAGCGGAAGCAGACCGTTGTCGGCGTCGCCTGAAGTCATGGGATGGTCGCCACTCTTTCGTGCACACCGGCGGGCCGGCAGCTCGGTTCCGACGACGATGGTGCATCGCCCGCGCGGCCGCCCACCAGGCAACCGACCGGCAATCGGGGTGCTGGTCGAAATGCCGCCCGGCCCCGCGTGAGTTACCGGCCGCTTGCCTGGCGGCCGCGGGAGGCGCGTGGCGATGATGCGCAGCATCCGGGCACGACACCGCGCCCCCGTGCGTACCGGACGTGCCGTTGAGACCGACCGGCACATGGGGGGCGACGCCCCCCATGTGCCGGTCGGTCTAAATCCTGGAGAGGACAAGTACGTTGGGAATCCCGGACCGGGGCCTGCTCACGTGGCTGGACGAGGCATCCACCGAACGCGGCCTGTACTACGCCAACCGCGGGGACGACTGGGACTTCTGGTCCTACCGCGACCTCGGCCAACTGGTGCTGAGGACGGCCGCCGCGCTGCGGGCGAAGGGCGTCGGGGAGGGCGACGTGGTGGGCCTGGTGCTGCGCTCCAGCCCGGGCTTCGTCGCCGGATTCTTCGGTGCGCTGGCCGCCGGGGCAACGCCGTGCTCCATCGCCCCGCCGTTCGCCTTCCAGCGGGCCGACGAGTACGAGCAGCACGCGGGTCATCTGTTCGAGACCGCTCGGCCCAAGTACACCATCTGCGACGACGAGTCGCTGGAGCGGATTCGCAAGATCACCGCCCCGGTGGGCCTGACCGAACCGGAGATCTTCGAGGAACTCGTCGCCGGTGTCGGCCCGTTGGAGAAGCCGCTGCCGCTGCCGGAGACCGCGCTGCTGCAGTTCACCTCGGGGTCGAGCGGCTTCTCACGCGGCGTGCGGATCTCCGCCGACGCCCTGCGGGCCAACCTCACCGGCATGCGCCGCTGGATCGGCTGGACCCCGGACCACCCCGGCATCAGCTGGCTGCCGGTGCACCACGACATGGGCCTCGTCGGCTTCCTGCTCAACGCGGTCGTCACCGGCTGCGACGGCTGGATGATGCAGCCGGACGACTTCATCCGCTCGCCGCTGCGGTATCTGCGCTGCATCAGCGAGAGGGGCGCCGCCATGACGGGCATGCCCAACTTCGGCCTGGCGTACATCCTGCGCCGGGTCAAGCCGGCCCAGCTGGAGGGGCTGCGGTTCGACTCGATGCGGGCCGTGATCATCGGCGCGGAGCGGGTCGACCCGCAGGTCCTCGATGACTTCCACGCGCTGCTGGGGCCGCACGGCCTCGACCGCGGCACCCTGCTCCCCGCGTACGGCGGCGCGGAGGCGACTCTCGCGGTGACCGGACTGCGCCCCGGGGAAGGCTGGTCGACGCAGGTGCCAGACGACGGCGACGCGTCGTCCCTCGCCGGAACCGCGGTGGTCGGCTGCGGCCGTCCGCTGGAGGGCCGGACGGTGACGATCGTGTCGGAGGACGGCGAGGAGCTGCCGGACGGGCAGGTCGGCGAGATCGTCGTCACCGGGGTGTCGATCGCGAGCGGGTACATAGGTGACGCGGGCTCAGCCTCCGGCACCAGCCTCGCCGGGGCGGGGCTGGATTCCGGGGACGCGGGCTTCGTGCGCGACGGGCAGCTGTTCGTGATCGGCCGGCTCGGTGACGGGCTCAAGGTGAGCGGGAAGATGGTCTTCGCCGAGAGCCTGGAGACCCTGCTGCACCAGCGGGGGATTCCCGAGCGCCGCGTCGCCGTCCTGCTCGGCGTCCGGGACGGTGTGCCGACAGGCGTGGCCGTGTTCGGCGGGGTACAGCCCGGCTGGCGGGAGAGCGCCCACGAGGTCCTGTCCGAGTGGCTCGGCGATGCGCACCTCCAGGCCGTCGAGCTGCCCCGGGGCGGCATCGCGGTCACCTCCAGCGGGAAGCCCCGCCGCCGGGTCATCTGGAAGGCGCTGTGCGCGGGTGAGTTCTCCGATACCACTGTGCCGCTGACCGCGGAGTGACCCGGGCAAAGACGGGACGGGGGTGACGCCGCCAAGCCGCTGGAGCGTCACCCACTACCGTCGGGGTAGCAATAGTGTGCGCCACACACTATTGTTTCTCTCGTGTCCTCCGTAGAAGAGCTGACTCTTGCCCAGGCCCATGAACTGCGCCGCGGGACGGTGGTCCTGGCCTGCCTGGCGCTGCTCCGGGAGCCGAGTTACGGCTATGCGCTCCTGGAGACGCTCAACGGCGCCGGGGTCACTGTCGACGGCAACACCCTCTACCCCCTGCTGCGCCGACTGGAGAAGCAGGGCCTGCTCACCAGCGAATGGAATACCGACGAGTCCCGGCCACGGAAGTTCTACCGCGTGAGCCCCGACGGCTCCCTGGTGCTCACCGGCCTGGTCCGCGAGTGGCAGGACCTCGCCGCCTCGATCTCAAGACTTACCAAGGAGAATGGATGAGCACGACCACGCTCACCGAGCGCTACGTGAACGAGGTCGTCCGGCGCCTCCCGGCGGACCAGCGGGACGACATCGCCGACGAGCTCCGCGCCATGATCGCCGACACCGTCGAAGCACGTGACCCGGCCGGTGCTCAGTCGGCGGAGCGCGAGGTGCTCACCGAGATGGGCGACCCCATCCGGTACGCGGCCCGCTACACGGACCGCCCGCTCGCGCTGATCGGGCCGGACTACTACCCGACGTACGTCCGCCTGCTGACGCTCCTCCTGAGCACCGTACTGCCGGCCATCACCGTCGTGTTCGTACTGATGGAACTGGCCGACACCCAGGACGTCGGCGCGGCCGTCGGTGAGGGCGTCAGCACGGTGCTCACGGTCGGCGCCCAGATGATCGCCGGGCTCACCGTGGTGTTCGCCCTGGCCGAGCGGGTCCGCAACCGCGACGGTGAGCTCGCCCGTACCGCCGACTGGACCCTCGACGACCTGCCCGAGGAGCGGCAGCCGGACAAGGGCGGCGTCGTGGCCTGCGCCGGGGCGGCGTGGTACACGCTGTTGATCTCGCTGATCGTGTGGCAGCACGTCGCGAAGCCCTTCCGGGCCGACGGCGACAGCCAGGGCATCGAGGTGCTCGACCCGGCCCTGTGGTCGGGATGGATCTGGCCCGTCCTCGTCGGCCTCGCCGGAATGCTGGCGGTCTCGCTGGCCCGGGTGACCGCGCGCGGCTGGACCGTTCGGCTGGCCGTCCTGAACGCCGTCGCCCAGGCGGTGTTCGCCCTGCCGCTGGCATGGGTCCTCCATCGCCGGCTGCTCTTCAACCCGGATTTCCTGGAGGTCGCCGGCACGGACGCGCTGACGCAGCAGGTCTACTCGGGGGCGGCGGTGATCGTGCTCGTCATGGGCGTGAGCGCGGTGGTGACGGGCTTCCGCTCGGTGCGGCGCTGACGGTGCCCCGGCGACCTCGGCCGTGCTGACGTCCGGTGCGGCGGACCATGCGGCGGTGCCCGGGCGAACGCGTTCACGCGCGCGTTCGCCCGGGCACCGTGAAGCCGGCCAGAAGCCCACCATGTTCGGACGGGGCCGGCCGTCAGCGGATCCGCATGGCTTCCGGGCGCACCAGGTTCTCGGCGAGCAGCAGCTCCTTCACCTTGTCCGAGAGCATGTCCAGCTGCCGGAGCACATGGATGACCTGCTGGAACAGCATCTGCCGGTAGGTGGCCATCATCGGGTTGGTCCGGGCGAAGTGCAGACCCTTGTCCACGTCGAGCTCCATCCGCTCCCAGACCTCACGCAGCATGAACCGGCGGGACATCAGCTGGATCGCCTCCAGCAGGAAGTCCTCGCGCTCGCGCAGTTCGGCGGAGGTGACCTGCCCGTACATGCCGGTGAGCGCGGTGACTCCGAAGGCGATGTGCCGGGCCTCGTCCTGCGCGACCATCTTGGTGATCTGCCGGATCACCGGATCGCCGAAGCCGCTGCTCGCGAGCCGGAGCGCGGTGATCGCCAGGCCCTCGACGACCACCTGCATGCCGAGGTAGACGATGTCCCACCTGGACTCCGACAGCAGGTCGTGGAGCAGCGTCTTGAGTCCGGGGTTGATCGGGTAGACGGATTTCAGCTTCTCGTCGACGTAGCGCCCGAAGGCCTCGACGTGCCGGGCCTCGTCGGCGACCTGTGAGGCGGCATAGGTCTTGGCATCGAGGTCGGGCACGGTCTCGACGAGGCGGGCCGTGGTCACCAGCGCGCCCTGCTCGCCGTGCAGGAACTGGCTGCACATCCACGCCTGGTACTCCCAGCGGAACTGGGTGAGCAGTTCGCGCGGCACCGGGCTGCCCTCGCCGACGACGAAGGACGCGAGCCTCGCACCGTTCTCCTCCGTCAGTTCGGCGCCGAACCGGACGTCGTGATCCCAGTCGATGTCGGTGGTGGCGTTCCACTGCGAGACCTTGTTCTTCTCGTAGAGGTTCCACACACGGCTGTCGCGGTCGCCGTAGTTCCAGTTCAGGCAGGCCTTGAACATCGCATCGACCTCCATGAGGTCGGCCTTGACGGCGTCCAGGGTGAAGAGCGTCGTGTCGGACGCCTCGTCGGGAACTGTGGTCATTGGATTGCGGTCCACCCCTCGGGCCCGGAACAGGACTGTTTTCCGCCAGTCTTGGTGGCCTGCGGAACCCGCCTCCAGGCAGTGGTCCGGGCAACTTGGCGGCAGACCGGTTGCCGGTCCCCGTGCCTGGTCCCGCCGGCACCGCCGCCCCACGATGAGCGGAACAGGCTGCCGCCCTCGATGCGAACCGGCCGACGAGAGGAGCCATATGGGAACCCCTGCCGCCACACCGGCCACCTCCCTCGGCAGCGCGCCGACGCCCGACCGGGACCGTCCGTGGATCGTCGGCCGGGTGACCGTGCCCCGCCCGCGGCTGCGGCTGATCTGCCTGCCGCAGGCGGGCAGCAGCGCGGGCTCGTTCGCGCCCTGGCGCCTCGTGCCGCCGCCCGGGGTGGAACTCGCGACAGTGGAGCTGCCCGGTCGGGGCGTGCGCAGCGCGGAGCGAGTGCCCGACACCCTCGAAGAGCTGGCCGATGACGTGATCGATGGCATTCCGGACGAACTCGACGGGCCCTATGCGCTCTTCGGGCACAGCTTCGGCGCGCTGCTCGCCTACGAGATCGCCGTACGCGTCAGCCGGCGCGGTCTTCCCGCGCCCCGCGCGCTGCTCGTGTCCGCTTCACGGGCGCCGCACGCCCCGGTGCGCAGGCGGGTCTCGGATCTGGACGACTCCGGTCTGCTCGCCTGGCTGGACGGGTTCGGCGGCTTCCCTCCGGAACTGGCGCGCTACCCGGCGTACTTGCAGTACGCGCTGCGTACGATCCGCCGCGACCTCGCCCTCACCGAGGTCTACCGGGCCGCCGGGCCGGTACCGGTCGACTGCCCGCTGCACGTCTTCGGCGGCACCGAGGACCCGCTCGTGAGCGAGGCGCAGCTGGAGTCCTGGCGCGACTGCGCTGCGGCCGACTTCACGGTCCGGCTGCTGCCCGGCGGGCACGACTACCTCTTCACCGGAGCGTCGGCCACACTCGACGCCCTCGTGGCGACGCTTCGCTGACCGGCGTCGGGGGCGAGGCCGTAAGAGCAGGCGCCCTCCATCGGAGCTGATCCGCTCACCGGTAGTCCGGTCCGGCCGAAGGGCCGGTGCCAGGCAGGGAAGCTGCCGGTCGGCTGCCTGTCCCGCACTCCGGCCGTGGGAGAGCATCGCCCTGTCGGTCGTATCCCCCCTCCCGTTCCACAGACCGCTACCCGCCGCAGTCCACACCGTCCGCCTACGGGGAAGACCTCACAGTGAACGAAGTGCCTCAGTCGCCGATCGAGTCCGCACTGCCCCTCACGCCGCTGCAGGAAGGCATGCTCTTCCACGCGCTGTACGACTCCGAGGCCGTGGACGTCTACAACATCCAGGCCGACTTCGAGCTGCTCGGGGATGTCTCGGCAGAGCGGCTGCGCGCGGCCTGCGCCGCCACGCTCGCGCGTCATGCCATCCTCCGGACCGGCTTCCGCCTGCGCGGGAACGGGCAGCCGGTGCAGCTGGTGCGCCGCTCCGTGGAGACGCCATGGACGGAGCTCGACCTGTCCGCGGAATCCGAGTCCGCGGGCCGGGAACGGCTGCTGGCCTTTCTTGAGGAGGAGCGGCTGCGCCGCTTCGACATGGCGGCGCCGCCGTTGATGCGGTTCGCGCTGATCCGGCTGGCGGAAGGACGGCACGCATTCGTTCTGACGTACCATCACATTCTTCTGGACGCCTGGTCGTTGCCGCTGGTGCTGCAGGACCTGCTCGCGCTGTACCGGGGCAACGGCGAGGCGGACAGCGGGCTCGCTCCCGTCACCCCTTTCTCCGACTTCCTGCGGTGGCTCTCCCGGCAGGACCGCCCCGCCGCGGAACAGGCCTGGCAAGGCGCCCTCCAGGGCCTGGAGGAACCGACGCTCGTCGCTCCCGGCGCGCCGTCGGCGGGCGCCGGCGCGATGCCCGGACTGACCTACATGACGCTCCCGGAGCACACGACCGAGGCACTGTCGGCGATCGCCCGGCAGCACGGCCTCACCCTCAACACGGTGGTACAGGGCCTCTGGGCGCTGCTGCTCTCCCTGCTGACCGGGCGGGACGACGTGGTCTTCGGCCAGACCGTGCACGGCCGCCCGCCGCAGTTGCGCGGCGCCGATTCCATGGTGGGCCTGCTCATGAACGCGGTCCCGGTCCGGGTGCGGATCGCCCCCGCGGAGTCGATGGCCGCCCTCTTCGCCCGGATCCAGGACGAGCAGTACGGGCTCGACCCGCACCACCACCTCGGGCTGGCCGAGGTGCAGCGGCTGGCCGGGCTCGGCGCGCTCTTCGACACCTCGACCGGGTTCGGCAACGCGCCCTTCGACTGGGCATCCGTGCAGGAGATCGTGCCCGGCCTGCGGGTGGCTCTGCTGGAGGCAGACACAGAGGCGAGCGGGCAACAGGAGATCACCGGCTCCACCCACTACCCGCTGAGCGTCTTCGCCACCCCCGGCCCCCAACTGCGCCTCGAACTCAACTACCGCACCGATCTGTTCGACGCCGACCGCATGGACCTGATCTGCTCCCGGCTGCGGTTGCTGCTCGACACCTTCGTCGAGGATCCCACGACCCCTGTCGCGGCCATCCCGCTGATGGCTCCCGACGAGCGGGCCCAGGTGCTGGACGCATGGGGCAGCGGCGGCCCGGGGACAGAGCCGCAGCCGGCTGCCGGGCGCCGGCCGGCGACACTCCCCCAGCGGTTCGAGGAGCAGGTGCACGCGACGCCGGAGGCGATGGCCGTGGCCGACGCGGAACGCTCGCTCGACTACCGCGGTCTCGACGAGGCGGCCAACCGGCTCGCCCGGCTGCTGCTGGCGCGCGGGGTACGGCCCGGTGACCTCGTCGCCGTGGCGCTGCCGCGCTCCACGGACCTGGTCGTGGCCCTGCTCGCCGTCCTGAAGACGGGGGCCGGGTATGTGCCGATCGACCTCGGATACCCCGAGGAGCGCATCTCGTTCATGCTCGACGACGCCGCTCCGTCGGTCGTCCTCTGCGCCGACATCACGCATCCGGCGCTCACCGGGCGCCCGTCGGTGGTTCCGGTCGCCGATCCGGCCGTACGGAACGAGCTGGCACTGCTGCCGGGGCACCGGGTGGACGACTCCGAGCGCGGTGCACCGGTGCGGCTCGCGGACATCGCCTACGTCATCTACACATCGGGATCGACCGGCCGCCCCAAGGGCGTCGCGGTGGAGCACCGTACGGTCGACGGCTACCTCGACTTCGCCCGCGCGGCCTACCCGGGCCTCGCCGAGCAGGCTCTGGTGCACTCGCCGCCCTCCTTCGACCTCACCGTCACCGGCGTCTTCGGGCCGCTGCTCTCGGGCGGCCTGGTGCGGATCGTCGACCTGGACGACTTCGACGCTCCGGTCGGACACGGTCCCCTGGGCGGGGCGCCCGCGTTCGTGAAGGCCACGCCGAGCCACCTGCCGGTGCTGGCCGCGTCCCAGGAGTGGTACTCACCGACCCGTGACCTGGTCCTGGGCGGAGAACAGCTGACCGGCGAGGCGCTGGCGGAGTGGCGCGAGGGCCACCCGGGGGTGACGGTCGTGAACGAATACGGCCCCACCGAGGCGACCGTGGGCTGCATGGAGTACCGCCTGGAGCCCGGGGACCCGCTGCCGCAGGGCGCGGTGCCGATCGGCCGGCCCGTCGCCGGTGCCCGGACATATGTGCTGGATGCGCTGCTGCGCCCGGTACCGCCGGGCATCCCCGGCGAGCTGTACATCGGCGGTGCCGTACTCGCCCGTGGATACGTCAACCGGCCGGGTCTCTCGGCGTCCCGCTTCGTCGCCGATCCCTTCGGCGCGCCCGGCACCCGGATGTACCGCACCGGGGACATCGCCTGGTGGCGGCCCGACGGAGTCATGGTCTACGGCGGCCGGACCGACGACCAGGTCAAGGTGCGCGGCTTCCGGATCGAGCTGGGCGAGGTCGAGACCGTGGTCGCCTCCGACCCCGCCGTCGCACAGGTCTCGGTGGTGGTCCGGCAGGACCGGCTCGGGGCACCTCGGCTGGTGGCGTACGTCGTGGCGGCGGCCGGCCGGGACGCCGAACTCGCCACGCTCGACGAGCGGATCGGGGCGCGGCTGCCCGCGTACATGGTTCCGGCCGCCTTCGCAGAACTGCCCGCACTGCCGTTGACGCCGAACGGCAAGGTCGACCGGGCGGCACTGCCCGATCCGGACGCGGACGAGGCGCCACGGCAGCGGACGCAGGCGCCGGGGGCTCAGCGGAGCCCCGAACCGGACGAGCGGGCCGGGGCAGCGAGCCCCGAACCGGATGAGCCGGCCGACAGCCCCCGCCCGGCCGCCGACATCGAGGCGATCCTCACCGGGTTGTTCGCACAGGTCCTGGCCCTGGCCGACGCGGAACCCGGAGACGACTTCTTCACCCTCGGCGGCGACTCCATCACCGCCATCCAGCTCGTCGCCCGCGCACGCAAAGCAGGCGTGCGCCTCACCCCCAAACACCTCTTCACCCACCGCACTGCCACCGCGCTCGCCGCATTCCTGCTGCAACAGGGCGAACAGAAGACGGCGGGAGGGTCCCGCACGGGTGGCGAGGCGTCCTCCCCGACCGCCGCCACGCCGATCATGCACTGGCTGCGGGAGAACGGCGGGACGGTCGACGCCTTCCACCAATCGACGCTGCTGCGGGTGCCGCCCGGGCTCGGCACCGAGAAACTGGCCCTCGCGGTCCGGGCTGTCGCCGAGCGGCACCAGGCGCTCAGCGGGCACCTGCGGCCGGACGGGTCCCTCGCCCTGGAGCCGGTGAACCCGGCAGGGCTGCGGGGCCGGGTGCGGCGGGTCGACGTCTTCGGCCTCACCCCCGACGGCCTGCGCGCCCGGATCGCCGAGTGCGCCCGGGAGGACGCCGGGGCGCTCGCCCCGCGGGACGGCGCGATGCTGCGGGTCACCTGGTTCGACGCCGGCGAGGGCCGGCAGGGCCGGTTGCTCGTCACCGTCCACCACCTGGCCGTCGACGCGGTCTCCTGGCACATCCTGCTGACCGACCTGTACACCGCCTGGGAGAGGGCGGTGGCGGGCACCGTCCCACGCCTGGAGCCGGTTCCGGTCCCGCTCCGGGAGTGGAGCCGTGCGCTGCACACGGCCGCGAAGACCCCCGCCGTGCTGGACGAACTTCCCTTCTGGCACCGGACCCTGGCCGCGAGCGGTGCCGCGCTCACCGATGCCCGGCTCTCACCGTCCAGGGACGTCTACGCGGCAGCCGGCGAGCTCAACCTCACGCTGCCCACGGATCTGACCGCGTCACTGCTCACGACGATTCCGGCCGCCTTCGGCAGCCGCACGGACGAGGTCCTGCTCACCGGCCTGGCACTCGCCGTCGCCGCCTGGCGGCGTGACCAGGGCCGTGGCGACAGCACCGCGGTGCTGGTCGACGTGGAGGGACACGGCCGCGAGGACATCTCCGAGGACATCGACCTGTCGGAGACCGTCGGCTGGCTCACCTCGCTGTACCCGGTACGGATCGACGCCGGGTTCGGCGACTGGGCTCCGGACGGCGACCCGGCGGACGCGCGCCTCGGCGAGGCCCTGAGCCGGATCACCGCCCAGCTCGCGACGGTCCCGCGGCGCGGGATCGGATTCGGCCTGCTGCGCCATCTGAACCGGGACACGTCCGTCGGGCTGTCCGCCTGCCCGGCCCCGCAGATCGGGTTCAACTACCTGGGCCGACAGGACGGTTCGGGCCAGGAGGACTGGGACGTGGCGCCCGAGTCGGACGCGCTGCCCGTAGGAGCCGATCCCCGGATGCCGATGTCCCACGTCGTCGAGGTGAACGCGGCGGTCGAGGACACCCCGGCGGGACCGCAGTTGGTCGCCCACTGGTTGTGGGCCCGCCGCCTCCTTCCCGAGGCGGACGTGAACGCGCTGACCCGGCTCTGGGTCGAGGCGCTTCGTGCACTGGTGGCGTACGGAACGGCCGCACCGAAGTCCGGCCTGCGTCCGGCTTCCGCGCACCCCGTGGGAGCAGGGGAGGTGGACGAGGAAGAGCTGGCCCGGCTCAGCACCCGCACGGGCCTGCCCCTCGCCGAGGTGCTGCCGATGACGCCGCTGCAGGAGGGGCTGCTCTTTCACGCCCGTTACGACAGGCGGGACTTGGACGTCTACAACGTGCAGATCTCCCTGGAGGTACAGGGCGCGCTCGACCTCGATCGGCTCCGGGACGCCTGCGATGCGGTGCTGCGGCGCCACCCGATGCTGCGCGCGGGCTTCCTGCAGCTGCGGTCGGGCGAGCCGGTGCAGGTCGTCCCCGAGGGGGTCCGGATGCCCTGGCACTCCCACGACCTGACCGGCCTCGACCCGCAGGAGCGGGCCGAGCGGCTGGACGCGCTGCTCGACTCCGACCGCCGGCGGCGGTTCGACCCGGCGCTGCCGCCGCTGATGCGCTGCACGCACATCGCGCTGGCCGATTCCCGGAACCAACTGGTGCTGACCATGCACCACCTGATCGTGGACGGCTGGACCACCTCGCTGGTGCTGCGCGACCTGCTCGCGCTGTACGACGGGGCCGGTGGCGAGAGCGGCCTTCCGGCGCCCGTCCACTACCGCGACTACCTGCGGTGGCTGGCCGCCCAGGACCACGACGAGGCGCGCGCCGCCTGGCGGGAGGCGCTGGCGGGTCTGAAGGAACCCACGCTGGTCGCTCCGGACGTGGACACCGCACGGGTGCGTGCGCTGCCGGAGCGCATCGCCGTCGAGCTGTCCGAGGCGGAGACCGCCGCGCTGCGCGATACGACGCTCTTCCGTGGCGTCACGCTCAACACACTGGTCCGGGTGGCATGGGCGCTGTGCCTGCACCGGCAGACCGGTCAGCGGGACATCACCTTCGGCGCCACGGTCTCGGGCCGGCCGGCCGAACTTCCGGGCGTCGAGGAGATGGTGGGCCTGTTCATCAACACCGTGCCGGTACGGGTGCGTCTGGACCCGGCCGAGCCGGTGGGTGAACTCGTGGACCGCATGCAGCAGTTGCATGCGGAGCTCCTCCCGTACCACCACCTCGCCCTGACCGACATCCAGCGGGCCGCGGGTCTGGGGACACTGTTCGACAGCTGCGTCGTCTTCGAGAACTACCCGAACGCCGAGAGCATGCCGAGCGGTCCGGACGACGACCTGCGGTTGCTGGACATCGCCGGTTACGACGGCTACCACTATCCGCTGAAGCTGATGGCCGCCCCCGACGAGCGGCTCCACCTGGAGGTCAGTTACCGCCCCGACCTCTTCGACGCCGATCTCGCACAGCAGGTGGCCGACTGGCTGCGGTCCCTGCTGACCGAGCTGCCCCGTTCGCTGGAAGCTCCGACGGAGCGGTTCCTGACTTCCGCGGCGCCGTCGGCCGTCGGGCCCGGGCCGCAGCAGGTGCTGCTGTGCGAGCTGATCGCCAAGGTGCTGGGACGCGCCTTCGTCAGCCCTGACGACGACGTGTTCGACCTCGGCTGCACCTCGTTGACGGCGCTGCGCCTGGCGGGCCGGATCGAAACGGCGCTGGGGCGGAACGTAGACATCGAGACCGTCTTCCGCTGCCGCACCGCGCGGGCCCTCGCCGAGGCGCTCACGTCGGAACACCACGAAACTCCAGTCCCGAACATCTCGCTACCCGACAGCCGGCGGGCAGCCGGCCCCGAACAAGAAGGACTCAACCCATGACGAACCCCTTCGACAACGAGGACGGTACGTTCCACGTGCTCGTCAACGAAGAACGCCAGCACTGCCTGTGGCCCGCATTCGCCGTGGTGCCCGCGGGCTGGGACATCGTCGTAGCCGAGACCGACCGGCAGAAGTGCCTTGAGTACATCGAGACGAACTGGACGGACATGCGTCCCGCGAGTCTTGCCCACGCGGCCGACGCGTCCTGAGAGGTGGCCACAACGGACCGAAGGCCGGCGACAGCTGTCGCCGGCCTTCGGTCCGTCCGGGCAGACCACGCACCGGCGGTTCACCGGTGCGATCGCGACGCTGAACACCCCCGGGCCGTCGCCGGGACAGCCCGGCAGAGGCGCCGTCGAGTGACCCGGCGAGGAGTTGCCCCGGCAACCGCGCCCGCCGCGTCACTCCTCGTCGCGCAGCCGGGCCGCCAAGGAGCTCAGCGGCTCGGCCTCCTCGGTGTGGCCCAGGGCGGTCAGGCGGGAGACCGCCGCGTCGAGGCGGTTGAGGGCGGGGGCGGGGCGTTTCAGGTACATACCCTCCACGGCACCCGCGAGACGGACGCACTCGGCCCACTCGCCGGCGCGGTCCTCCTCCGGTCCCGGCTCGCCGAGCAGGGCGAGGGCCTTCTCCAGGGCGGCCAGGGCGTCCTCGTACTCACCGGCGTAGGCATTGACCCGCCCGTGTTCGTAGGCCAGGGCGCTGTCCAGGGAGCGGCCGCAGGCCTCGTACGCGGCGGCGCGGGCCGCGTCGGCGATCCGGCCGGCGTCGGCGAGGAGGGCGAGGGCGTCGGCCAGGCCGTCGGGCCCCTGCTGCTGGGCCTGAAGGCGGGCGAGTTCGCGCAGGCAGTTGCTGAGCTGCTCATAGCGCGGGGCCCGGGCATGGGCGGCGAGTGCCTGGTCCGCGGCCTCGCGGGCCCGGCCGAACTCGCCGGACTCGCCGAGGAGTACGGCCGTCTCCGCGGCGATCATGGCATGGCTCCCCGGGTCGTCGTCCCAGCCGGCCGACTCGGCCGCGAGGGCGACGAACTCCGCCGCGGCGGCCTTGATGTCCTCCCCCGCGTGCAGCGCGCGGGCGCGGGTCAGGCGCAGCTGAGCGACAAGCCGGTCGTCCTGTTCTCCGGCGGCAACGTCCGGTTCGGCCAGGAGGGAGTCGAGCAGAGCGATGCAGTCCTCGACGCGGCCCAGGTCGAGGCAGAGCTGAGCCGCGTTGCTGTACGCGCAGAACGCGTCCGTCCGGCTGCCGCGGCGCAGGTCCAGCTCCGCCGAGCGCGTCAGGTGCCGCAGTGCCTCGTCGGGGCGACCGAGGTGCATGCAGGCCTCGGCCAGATCACCGTGGAGGCGGGCGGTGTCGACCACGTCGGCCGGCCAGTCGGTGGCCAGTCGCAGGCTCTCGGCCAGGTCCGCGTGCGCGGCCTGCGCGTCCCGGAGGCCGAGCTGGAGCCGGCCACGCAGTCCGAGCGTGCGGGGCAGGTGCCAGGCGGGGCCGTGCGTCCTCAGCCGGTCGAGGAGGCCGTCGGCCTCGGTGACCGCGGCGGGCAGGTCGCCGGAGATGGCGTAGGTGCTGGCCCGCAGCAGCAGGGCGCCGGAGATCTGCCCGACGACGTCGTGCCGGGTGGCGAACGCGTGCAGCAGGTCCACCTCGGCAAAGACCGGCGCGACGTGCTCCTTGCTCCCCGACGTCTGCAGGCGTATGCCGAGCGCGGTCGCCCGCAGCCGCAGCAGGCGGGCCTCATGGTAGGGGGCGAGGCCGGGCGTCTCCTCGTGCAGCCGGACCACGGACGCGTGGGCGGCGGTCAATGCGGCGGCCTTCGCCTCGGCTCCGTCGACACCCTCCGCGGGGATCTCGGCGGCGGCGAGCAGGGCGCAGGCGCGGGCGAGCGCCGCGTCACCCGGCACTCCGGCGTCGTCGTACAGGCCGGCGGCCTCCTCGTGGAGAGCGGCGGCGTCGGCGAACTCGTCCTTCTCGCCCGCCCGGCTCGCCTCGTCGCTCAGCAGGTCCGCGCACAGCTGTACGAGCGGGCCCACGGACGGGTCGTCGGGGTGGGTGTAGTCGCGGGCGGCGACGAGCGTGCGCAGCTGCGCCCAGCAGGCCTGTGCACCCGGGTGCCCCTGCTCGTCCAACGCCCGTGCCTGGCAGATGAGTTCCGGCAGCGAGTCCGGGACAGCGGCGGTCGTACGGGTGGCGGGCGCGGCAACCGGGGCGGCCGGGGTCACGTCGTCGAGGCTGCGGGTGCGCAGGGTCAGTTCCAGCGCGTCCAGGAGCGGGGCACGGTCGAGGCGGGCCCTGCGGCGGTCGGTGTGGGCCGTGGTTCCGTTGCGGGCGTCGAAGCGGGCGGCGAGGTCGTCGGCGCGCCCCCGCACCTCGGCGCGCAGGCCGGCCACCGTCCAGGTGCGGCCCGCGTACCCGGCGGCGGGCAGTTCGCCGTGGCCGAGAAGCTCGACGCGCTGGAGGAGGACCTCCACGCTGGTGAGGAAGTCGAACAGGTCCAGCGGCGAGTCCACCTCGTCGAACAGGTTCCGGTTCTCGGCGAGCAGTTCCAGGCCGCGTGCCTCGTTGCCGGTCAGCGCGCAGAACTCCAGGTGCCGGCCGACCTCTCCGGACATCGAGGGGTTGCGGCGGCAGCCGCGGTAGCCGGCGAGGTGCAGTTCGCGGGCCCGGTCGATGCGGCCGGTGCGCAGCAGGGGCAGCAGCGCGTGCGAGACGGAGCGGGCCGGCTCCTCCTGGCAGGATTCCTTGCCGGCCAGGACGGGCTCCCAGACGCCCAGCGCCCGCTCGTCGTCGCCCGCCGCGAGGTGGTACAGGGCGCGCTCACAGACCTCGCAGGCCTCGCAGTCGCTGAGCTCGGTCCGGCGGCGGCCCGCCCACAGCTCGTAGGCGAGGGCGGTGTCCTCGCCGACGTGGGCGGCGAGCTGGTACGCCTGTCCGTAGTAGGGCTGGAGGCCCAGGCCGGCCTTCTCGTACCGGTCGCGCATCTCCGTCAGCCACTGGCGCAGGCTGGCCAGTGGCATCTCGGGCAGCGCGCGCAGGGCGTTGGCCACCCACTTGAACCGCCAGAACAGCGTGTGGCGGCGGCGTTCGTCGAAGACGTCGGGCTGCTCGTCGAACAAGGTGAGCAGGCGGGCGAAGACGACGGGCGACTTCCGGGGTTCGGAGCCGTAGGTGTACGCCTCCTGGAGTTCGAGGAGCGCGTGAACGAGCGGGACGGGCTCCGCGAACTGCTCGGCGGCGTCCACGAGTTCCTCAGCGGTGACGGTGCGGGTGCGGCCGTAGGGGCGCCGGTCGTTCTCCTGGAGCGCCCGGTACAGCTCGTCGGTGGTCTGGGGTGCGGTCGTCATCGTCAGCTGTCCTTGCGGAGGGCGTGGGCGAGGAGGTCGAGGAAGGAGCGGTTGATGAGGCTCGATTCGGCGGGCCTGAGCGGGCGTCGGGACAGCAGCGCGGCCTGCCCGTAGAGGGCTTCGGCGCTGGTGCGGGCCAGCTCGGGCTCGTCGATGGCGACGGCGGCGCGGACCAGCGGGTTGAGCTGGTTGAGGATCAGTTGGGCCTGCGGGGCCTCCTGGCGCAGAGCGCCGAGGATGTCGCCCCACAGGCCGCCCTCCTGCTCACGGGCGAGCTGGGAGCGAGTGCGCTCGTGCCGGGCCTCGCGGCTGTCGACGAGGAGGGCGGGGGCGGAGGCGGGCTGGAAGGTGCGCAGCGCGACGTCGCAGTCGAAGACGGCGAGAGCATCGCGGGCCAGGGCGAGGTAGGCCACGGCGGCCAGTTCCGTCTCACGGTCGACGGGGTCGAGGTGGGCGGTGAGAGTCGCCGGGTCGAGGTCGGCGACGCTGGCCTCGGGCCTGATCTCGGGCAGCCGGTGGACCAGTTCACGGTCGTATGTGTAGCCGCCGTTGACGACGCCGAGCCCGGCGGCCGAGGCGATCGCCGCGACCTGCCGGAACTCCTCCACGCTCGACGTCACGAGCACGGTGCGGTGGGCGCGCGCGAACTCGTCGAGGGTGGTGTGCCCGTCGGTGGTCTCGAACGGCAGCCAGGGCAGCAGCATCCGCAGGATCTCGTCGTCGTGCACCGCGAGCGACTTCACGGCCAGGTGGTGGGCCTGGAGGAAGCGGGCGAGCAGGTCCGGGTCGCTGGCGGCGGCCCGGGCAATCCACGCGCGCAGCCGCTCGGCGAGGGCGTCACGAACGGCGGCGAGCGTGTCGTCCTCGTACAGGGACTCGCGGGACGCCGTCGGGCGCAGGCTCTCGGCGTCGACGACGCAGCGGACGAAGAACGCCCACTCGGGCAGGATCTCCTCGGCCTGCTCGGACAGCAGCATGCCCTTGACGTGCACGCGGTGGCCGTGGCGGCGCCCGGCCGGCACCGCCTCGGGCAGCACGCACGCGATGCCCTTCAGGCCCACGGCCGGCAGGTCGAGCTCGATGGTGTCCAGCGGCGTGAACCCGAAGACCTCCTCGCCGTACGCGGCCAGCGCGCGCGAACGGGCTCCCGGGGTGGGGTGCGTACGCGCCCATGGTGCGGGCTCGGGGTTGACGGACGCACCCGGGCCGCCCGTGCCGTCGTCGAAGGTCACCGGGTGGCGCAGCAGGGAGCCGAAGTGCCGGGCCAGCGCGTGCACCTGCACCGGCCGGGTCCACTCACCCGTGTCGGCGCGCGGCGTCAGCGTGACGGTGGTACCGGGCCGGGGGCGGGCGGATGCGGGCAGGGTGCGGACGGTGTAGCTGCCGTCGCCGCGTCCCCGCCACTCCACGGCGCATGCGTCGGGGGTACGGGCGGAGCGGCTCAGGACATGGATCTCGTCCGCGACCAGGAAGCAGGAGAGCAGGCCGATTCCGAACTGGCCGATGAAGTCGCCGCGTTGCTCGGCGATCCTCCCCCAGCCTCGAATGGGCTCGTCCGGGGCGACCCCCATGGCACGCTTGCTGCTGCGGCCGATCGTGGCGAGGAAGGTGTGCACGTCGGCCTCGGTGAGACCGACGCCGTCGTCCTCGATGCGTACCACCGAACCGTCGGCGTACAGGCGGATACCGAAGGCGTCGGCGGGGGCGTCCGGTTCGAGACCGTGCCGGGCGGTCAGCGCGTCCACCGCGTTCTGCAGGAGTTCGCGCAGGTAGACGCGAGGGCTGGAGTAGAGGTGGTGGGAGAGGAGATCGACGAGGCCGCGCAGATCCACCTGGAAGGTGCGATCGGCGCCGGCCGGGGTCGCGGCGGTGTCGGGAAGAGTCATCGGGCAGTCCGAAGGGGGAGAGGCGACTGGTGGCGAGGGGCCGGTGCCTGCGTGCGCTCAGACACGGTGGCGGCGGGCAAACTGCTTCTCGGGCTCAGCGAAATAGGCCCAGGGCCAGCTGGTGCAGGCGCCGTCGAGCGCCTGGAAGACGCGCCGGACCGTGTGGCGCTCATCGGCCAGCGACAGGGCCATGGCGAACGTGTTGAAGTCGTGCTGCCATCCCGGGTGCCGCGCGTAAGCGGGGTGGAGGATGCTGTGGTCGGCCGCGTCCCTCAACTCTGCCTGGATCTCCGGAGTTTCGAGGCAGTCCGCACGGTCCGACTCGACCCATTCCTCGATGTACGCCATGGCGATCACGCAGCCGAGCCGGTGCCCCTGCGGGGCACGGGCGAGCGCGTCACGGGCGAACGCCAGGGCCTGGCCCAGCTCGCCGCCCCAACGCGGCTGCAACTGCGACAGCCACTCGACGTGGGTATCCAGGTCCAGCGGGTCGCGGCGCAGGGCAGCGTCGAGCCGGGTCTCGTTGACGGCAAGTCCCAGCGACATGCCGCGGCCGGAGGTGAGGAGGCGGCGCCACGGTGTGACCCACTCCGGCCGCAACTCGGCGGCCTCGAACAGCTGCTCCTCGGCGATGCGCAGCCGCTCGTGGAAGACCCGCCACTGCTCCTGCGTGACGTTCACGGCACGCGCGGCAGTACGCGCTTCCCAGCCCCAGCTGATGTAGCGCGCCCCGGATATCAGCAGAGCCGTCGCCCGGTGCTCCTTGTCCTCCTCGACGGCCCGGCCGATCCAGTCCTGCACACCGTCCAAGTCGGCCAGCTCACCCAGCACTTGGTGGTCGCGGCCGAGATCGAAGGGGGCCAGCGCCGCCTTGACCGCCTCCCAGTCACCCGCGTCGGCCCACTCCACCAGCGCGAGCACCCGCTCGTCCCCGAGCGCGCGCAGCTTGTACATTCCGTTCTTCTGCCTGCGCGGAACGGGAAGGGCGTGCGGATCCGCCGCCGGTCTCTCCCCACGCCCGCCGAACAGCTTGCCGAACATACCGCGCCCTCCCCTGGTCCCGCATGATCGTCCGGTGCAGCATAAGCGGCCCCACCGACATCGCCTCCCCAGGGTGTTCACGGGTGCTTCACGAGTCCGGCCCCGGCTCCGCCCTCTCTCTGTGGGCGTCGCCGTCGCGTCCGCTGAATGACAAAACCCCATGAATGACAAAACCCCAGCTCGGGTTGGATTCCGACCTGGGGTTTCAAACTGAGCCGCCTTCGGGATTCGAACCCGAGACCTACGCATTACGAGTGCGTTGCTCTGGCCAACTGAGCTAAGGCGGCACACCCTGTCGCACCATGGTGCGATCAGCAGCGTCGCCAAGTCTACACAGTTTCCGGGGGTGCTCCGTACCAGCCCGGCTCTGGACCGTTTTCGCTGGTCAGTGGTGGGCCGGACGGGATCAGGAGCACATCGTGCCGTCGGCCGGCGGGGTGCCGTCCAGGAGGTAGGTGTTGATCGCCGTGTCGATGCAGTCGCTGCCGCGGCCGTACGCCGTGTGGCCGTCACCGCGGTAGGTGAGGAGGGTGCCGGAGGAGAGCTGGCCGGCCAGGGACTCGGCCCACTTGTACGGGGTGGCCGGGTCGCGGGTGGTGCCGACCACGAGGATCGGGTCGGCACCCTTGGCCTCGATGCGATGGGGGGTGCCGGTGGGGCGGACCGGCCACTGGGCGCAGCTCAGGGCGGACCAGGTGAAGGTCCTGCCGAAGACCGGGGACGCCTTCTCGAAGCCGGGAAGGGCCTGGGCGGCGGCATTGGCGTCGGCGAAGGCGGGCGGCAGATCCAGGCAGTTCACGGCGGCGTTGGCGGACATCAGGTTCGCGTACCTGCCGTCCGGCTTGCGTTCGTAGTAGCTGTCCGACAGGGAGAGCAGGCCGGAGCCGTCGCCCTTCTCGGCGGCGGTGAGGGCATCGCGGAGCTTCGGCCAGGTCGACTCGTCGTACATGGCAGCGACGACTCCCATGGTGGCGAGGGATTCGGTGAGCTCGCGGGAGGTGCCGGTGGGGATCGGCTTGGCGTCGAGGCCTGCGAAGAGCTGCTTCAGGCGGGTGGCCGCGTCGGCGGCGGAGGTGGTGCCGAGCGGGCAGTCGGCTTTCTTCACACAGTCGGCGGCAAAGGACTGGAACGCCGTCTCGAAGCCTGCGGTCTGGTCGCGGTTCACGTCGACGGCGGGGAGCGAGGGGTCCATCGCCCCGTCCAGGACCAGGCGGCCGACCCGGGCGGGGAAGAGCTCGGCGTACATCGCACCGAGGTAGGTGCCGTATGACGCCCCGACGTAGTGCAGCTTCTCGTCACCGAGCAGGGAACGCAGCATGTCCATGTCGCGGGCCGTCTCGACGGTGGAGACATGCGGGAGGATCTCGCCCGAGCGCCGCTCGCAGCCGCTTGCGAACTCCTTGTAGGCGTCGCGCAGCCTGTCGACCTCGGCTGCGTCGTCCGGGGTCTGGTCGACCTGGGTGTGGGCATCCATCTGCGGACCGGTGAGGCATTCGACGGGCTCGCTGCGGTCCACGCCGCGAGGGTCGATGGCAACCATGTCGTAGCGGGCCCGGACCTGGGCGGGGTAACCGATGGCCGCGTAGCTCTGGAGATAGCCGATGGCCGAACCGCCGGGGCCACCAGGATTCACCAGGAGGGAGCCGATCCGCTTGCCGGGCCCGGTGGCCTTCGCGCGGGAGACGGCCAGCTTGATGTCGCCGCCGTCCGGCTTCTCGTAGTCCAGGGGCGCCTTCATCGTCGTGCACTGGAATCCCTCGGTGCCGCAGTCCCGCCAGTTCAGCCGCTGCGCGTAGTACGGCTTGAGCGCGGCGGGTACGGATGCGACGGACGGCGAGGCGGTCGTGGAACTGCCGCCGCTGCAGCCGGAGACGAGGAGGCCGGCAGTGCCGAGCGTGGTGGCAAGCATGCGGAGCGGGCGCCTGGTGTCCATCCCCGGAGCGTAGTCGCCGTATGACGGCCCACCCGATTTCCTGCTCGTAAGGGTGAAAAGCGGTGACAAACGGTGACGTGCGGACATGCGGTGACGTACGACGACAAGTGCGGCACCGAGTGGCGATGGGCGAGGCGATGCGTGGGCTCAGCCCGCACGCAGCGCCATCGTCATCGCCTCCACCGCGAGCAGCGGTGCCACGTTGCGGTCCAGCGCCCGACGGCAGGCGATCACCGCCTCTATCCGGCGCAGGGTGCGCTCGGGCGTGGAGGAGCGGGCGATGCGGTCGAGGGCGTCCTGTGCGTCCATGTTGGCGATGGCGATCCGCGAGCCCAGCTGGATCGCCAGGACGTCGCGGTAGAAGCCGGTCAGGTCGCTGAGCGCGAGATCGAGGCTGTCGCGCTGGGTGCGGGTCCTGCGGCGCTTCTGCCTGTCCTCCAGTTCCTTGATCACACCTGCCGTGCCGCGCGGCATCCGCCCCCCGGCGGCGGCGCCGAGAGCGGCCTTCATTTCTTCCGTCTCCTTGGCGTCGACCTCCTCCGAGACCTGCTTGGCATCATCGGTGGCGGTGTCGATCAACTCCTGGGCGGCCTTGAGGCAGCCTCCGATGTCCTCGACCCGCAGCGGAAGCTTGAGCACGGCGGCGCGACGCGAGCGGGCCTTCTCGTCGGTGGCGAGGCGGCGGGCCCTGCCGATGTGGCCCTGGGTGGCACGGGCGGCGGACGCGGCCCGCTCCGGATCGATGCCGTCGCGCCGGATCAGGACGTCGGCGACCGCGTCGACCGGGGGCGTGCGCAGCGTGAGGTGACGGCAGCGGGAACGGATGGTGGGCAGCACGTCTTCGAGGGAGGGCGCGCAGAGCAGCCATACCGTGCGCGGCGCGGGCTCCTCGACCGCCTTCAGCAGGACGTTCCCCGCGCCTTCGGTGAGCCGGTCGGCGTCCTCCAGGACGATGATCTGCCAGCGGCCGACGGCCGGGGAGAGCTGGGCGCGGCGGACCAGCTCGCGGGTCTCCTTCACACCGATGGAAAGCAAGTCCGTACGGACCACCTCGACGTCGGCGTGTGTACCGATGAGACTGGTGTGGCAGCCGTCGCAGAAGCCGCAGCCCGGTGCCCCGCCGAGGGCCCGGTCCGGGCTGGTGCACTGGAGGGCGGCGGCGAAGGCGCGGGCGGCGGTGGAACGGCCGGATCCCGGCGGGCCGGTGAACAGCCAGGCGTGGGTCATCTTCGACCCCGAAGGCACTGGTTCCCCCGCGGAGTGGGCGGTGACCAGCGCATCGGCGTCCCGGGCGGCGGCACCGAGCTGTTCCTGCACCCGGTCCTGACCGACCAGGTCGTCCCATACGGTCATGGGTCACCGCCCTTCCGGTGGTGTGTGCGGCTGCGCGGCGGTCGTGCGGCGCGGTCGCGCGGCTGTGATGCCGCTGCTTGTCGGTCCGGCTTCCCCGATCCGACTCCCATTGTGGGGGACGGATCCGACAGTCCCGGCAGCACGGGCGGGCCGGCTGCCGGGCGGGCCCGCCCGGCAGCCGTCGCGGATCAGGGGCGCGGGTGGTGTCCCCGGCCGGAGGGACCCGAGTCCTCGTCGTCGCGGTGGTTGCCCAGCAGTTCGTCCGCCAGCGTCGGCAGATCGTCCAGCGGGGTCTCCTCGGCCCAGTCGGGACGAGAGCGCCGGCCCCGGCGCTTTGGCTGTTCCGAACGCTCCTGGCCGTCCCAGTGGTCCTGAACCGGCTGCGGGGCGGCCGCGTGCGGGTCGCTGATCTGCGGAAGCTCGCGCGTGCGCTCGTTCTCGCTCTCCGGAGCGGAGCCGGCCGGGCGCTCGTCACGGAAGATGCCCCTCGGCACCCGGTCCGCCGGATTCGCGTCCCGAACGTCCCGAACATCCCGAACATCCCGCGTGTCCCGAGCAGCCTGGGCGTCGCGTACGTCCCGTACCGGAGGAAGAACCGCCGTCTCATCCGCGGCCCCCGTCGCCCCAGGGCGCCCGGACCTGTCGGAGGGCCGGTCGTGGACCTTCGGAATCATTGCCGTCTCGGCCTCGGCGGAGGGCGAGGACGGGCTGACCGGCGAAGGCACCGACTGCGTCACATCGTTCGGGTTGACGATCGGTGTCGGCACCGTGATCTCGTTGTCCGGCACGGACTCCGCCGCCCGGGCCGTCTCCGCCGCGGCAGCCGCCTCGGCCTCGGCCTGCCGACGGGCCTCCTCGGCCCGCAGCAGCGCCTCCTCCGCCTTGCGCTGCTTCTCCAGCCGCCGTGCCTCGGCCTCCTTGCGCAGCCGGGCCTCCTCCTCGGCCTGCCTGCGCAGCCTGGCCTGCTCGGCCTCGCGGGCCGCTTCCTCGGCCGCCAGCCTGGCCCTCTCCTCCTCGGCCAGACGCCTGGCTTCCTCGGCCCGCTGCCGGGCCTCCTCCGCCTGGCGTTCGGCCTCGCGCCGCTGTGCCTCCTCCAGCTCGCGGCGCTTGCGCTCCTCCTCCTCGGCGCGGAGCTTGGCGAGCTGTTCCTGCCGCTCGCGCTCCAGCCGCTCCTCCTCGGCCTTGCGGGCCGCTTCTTCCTCGGCCTTGCGCCTGGCCTCCTCCTCGGCGGCCTTGCGCGCCTCCTCCTGGGCCTTGATCTCGGCCTCGGAGAGCGGAAGGAGCTGGTCGAGCCGGTGGCGTACGACCGTGGTGATCGACTCCGGATCCTGGCCCGCGTCCACCACCAGGTAGCGGCTCGGGTCGGCCGCGGCCAGCGTCAGGAACCCCGACCGTACCCGGGCATGGAACTCGGGCGGCTCGGACTCCAGCCGGTCGGGCGCCTCGGTGAACCGCTCCCGCGCGGTCTCCGGATCGACATCCAGCAGCACCGTCAGATGCGGTACGAGTCCACTCGTCGCCCAGCGCGAGATCCGGGCGATCTCGGTCGGAGAGAGATCACGGCCCGCGCCCTGGTAGGCGACCGACGAGTCGATGTAGCGGTCGGAGATGACGATCGCGCCGCGCTCCAGCGCCGGACGGACGACCGAGTCGATGTGCTCGGCGCGGTCGGCGGCGTACAGGAGTGCCTCGGCCCGGTTGGAGAGCCCGGCCGACGACACATCGAGCAGGATCGAGCGCAGCCGCTTGCCGACCGGGGTCGCTCCCGGCTCGCGGGTGACGACGACCTCGTGGCCCTTGGCGCGGATCCACTCGGCGAGCGCCTCGACCTGGGTGGACTTGCCGGCGCCGTCGCCGCCCTCCAGGACGAGGAAGAAACCGGTAGCGGCGGGTGCGACGGCCGGGTCGCCGCCGCGCAGTGCCTCGCGCAGATCGCGGCGCAGCGGCACTCCGGAGCGGTCGTCCGTCTTGGCGAGGACGATCGCGGCGACGGGCAGCAGCAGTGCGCCGATCAGCATCAGGGTGAAGGCCGCTCCGCCGTGGGCGAAGACGAAGCCGCCGGAGGTCAGCCGGTGGGTGCCGATCGCGGCGGCCAGCAGTGGGCCCGCGAGCGCGCCGAGCGCGATGAGGACCCGTACGACGGCCTGGAGGTGTTCGGTGGTCCTGGCCCGGCGGGCCTCCTCGGTCTCCTGGTCGACCAGGACGTGACCGGTGCCGGCGGCGACACCCGCCGCGTATCCGGCGAGCACCGCGATCATCAGCACGGTCGCTGTGTCCGGCACGAGCCCCATGGCAAGGAGTGCGATGCCCGTGACCGCGGTGGCCAGCGCGAGCAGCCGGCGCCGCGACAGCGCGGGCAGCACCTTCCCCGCGGTTCGGATGCCGACGCCCGTGGCGCCGGTCAGGCCGAGAATCAGCAGAGCGAAGGTGGCGGGGCCGCCGCCCAGGTCGGCGGCGTGCAGTACGGCGACGGCGGCAGCGCCGGCAATGGCTCCGGCGACTGCGGCCGAGGCGCCGACGAGCAGCGGTACGGATCCGGTGCGGCCCTTGTCGGGTCCGCTGCCGGTCGACGGACGGCGCAGGCCCTCCAGCGGCGAGCGCGGACGGGGCGTCTGTGTGCCGGGCAGTTCCAGGAAGTACAGGATGGAGACCGAGGCCGAGAAGAGCCCGGCCGCGACGTACGAGCCGAGGGCCGCCTGGTGGAGCGAGAACCACTCCACGCCCGAGCCCAGCAGATTGCCGATGAGCGTGGCGATCAGCAGGACGGCCGCGGCGGCCGGAATGGCGGCGAAGTCGGTACGGATGGAGAGCCGGCGCAGTGCGTCGAGGCGGTCGGGCAGCGGGCGTACCGCGGCGCCTTCGGGGGGCGGGGCGGGCAGCAGCGCGGGGGCGGCGCCGTCCTTGGCGACCGTCCACAGGCGTTCGGCGGCGCCGACGACGAAGACGGTGATGAGGATCATCATGAGTGCCTTGTCGGGCATCCAGTCGATCCACAGCGGGGCGACGACCAGCAGCGCGAGCCGCAGCCCGTCCGTCCCGATCATCAGCCACCGCCGGTCCAGCGATCCTCCTGGCGCGGTGAGCGTCGTCAGCGGCCCCAGGAGTACGGCTCCAAACAGCACCGTGGCAAGGATCCGGGCGCCGAACGCCGCGGCGACGGCAAACGCCGCCCCGCGGTACCCGGCTCCGAATGAGCCCTCAAGGACCGCCGCTTGCAGCGACAGCAGCACCAGCACGAGAAGGGCGAGTGCATCGCCGATACTGCCGACGAGCTGGGCGCTCCACAACCGCTTCAGCGGGGGAACACGCAGCAGGGCTCGTACGGCGCGCTCGCGTGAGTCTGCGGCAAGTGTGTCGGAGATGGGGCTCACGACCGTTGGCTGCTCGGCTCGCGTCATCCGCCCAGCCTATCCGGAGTGGTGGGGTCCCCGGAGGTCCCGCCCGAACATATGGTCGTCCGAGGTGGGGTGCGGGGGCACCTCCAGTCCCTCCGGCGCTCGATGGCGGGATTCGGGGCAGAGCCCCGGTTCCGGGAAAGGGCGGGCAGGGAAGCAGGCCCGCCTCAGGCGCCCCACCCTTGCCCCCCGACCACGCGGCCCCGGTACACAAACGCCAAAGGGACTGGAAGGCCCAGCCCCTTTGGCGATCGGTCGTACGGTCAGTCCTCCACAGACGCCGCGGTCGTCTTCTTCGCCGCAGTCGCCTTCTTGGCGGCGGTCGTCTTCTTCGTGGTGGCCGTCTTCTTCGCCGCAGTCTTCTTGGCTGCCGCAGTCGTCTTCTTGGCCGCCGTCTTCTTCGCGGTCGTCTTCTTCGCGGTCGCCTTCTTGGCCGGGGCCTTCTTCGCCGTCTTCTTCTTGGCGGGCCCCTTGGCGCGCTTCTCGGCGAGCAGCTCGTAGCCGCGCTCCGGCGTGATGGTCTCGACGCTGTCGCCGGTTCGCAGCGTCGCGTTGGTCTCGCCGTCGGTGACGTACGCGCCGAAGCGCCCGTCCTTGACCACGACCGGAGCCCCGCTCACCGGGTCGGTGCCCAGCTCCTTCAGCGGCGGCTTGGCGGCCGCGCGGCCGCGCTGCTTGGGCTGGGCGTAGATCGCGAGGGCCTCTTCGACGGTGATGTCGAAAAGCTGTTCCTCGGAGGTCAGCGAACGCGAGTCCGTGCCCTTCTTCAGATACGGGCCGTAGCGGCCGTTCTGCGCGGTGATCTCGACGCCGTCGGCGTCCTCACCGACGACACGCGGCAGCGACATCAGCTTGAGCGCGTCGGCCAGCGTCACCGTGTCCAGCGACATCGACTTGAAGAGCGAGGCCGTCCGCGGCTTCACCGCGTTCTTGCCGGTCTTCGGGGTGCCCTCGGGCAGCACCTCGGTGACGTAGGGGCCGTAACGCCCGTCCTTGGCGATGATCTGGTGCCCGGTGACCGGGTCCGCGCCGAGCTCGTAGTCGCCGCTCGGCTTCGCCAGCAGCTCCTCCGCGTATTCGACGGACAGCTCGTCGGGCGCCAGGTCCTCCGGCACGTCCGCGCGCTGGTGGCCCTCGGCGTCCTTCTCACCGCGCTCGATGTACGGGCCGTACCGCCCGACGCGCAGCTTGATGTCGTTGCCGACGGGGAAGGAGGAGATCTCCCGGGCGTCGATCGCGCCGAGGTCGGTGACGAGATCCTTCAGACCGCCGAGGTGGTCGCCGTCGCCGTTGCCCGCGGCGGAGGCCGCGCCGCTGACGGCGTCGTCGCCCTCGCCGAAGTAGAAACGCCTCAGCCACGGCACGGCCTGGGCCTCGCCCCGCGCGATGCGGTCGAGGTCGTCCTCCATCTTCGCGGTGAAGCCGTAGTCGACGAGCCGGCCGAAGTGCTTCTCCAGCAGGTTGACCACGGCGAACGAGAGGAAGGACGGGACGAGCGCCGTGCCCTTCTTGAAGACGTAGCCGCGGTCCAGGATCGTGCCGATGATCGAGGCGTACGTCGACGGGCGGCCGATCTCGCGCTCTTCGAGCTCCTTGACCAGCGAGGCCTCGGTGTAGCGGGCCGGCGGCTTGGTGGCGTGGCCGTCGACCGAGATCTCCTCGGCGGACAGCGCGTCGCCCTCGGCGACCTGCGGGAGGCGCCGCTCACGGTCGTCGAGCTCGGCGTTCGGGTCGTCGGCGCCTTCGACGTACGCCTTCATGAAGCCGTGGAAGGTGATCGTCTTGCCGGACGCGGAGAACTCGGCGTCGCGGCCGTCGCTCGCCCGGCCACCGATCTTGACGGTGACGGAGTTACCGACCGCGTCCTTCATCTGGGAGGCGACGGTCCGCTTCCAGATCAGCTCGTAGAGCCGGAACTGGTCGCCGGTGAGGCCGGTCTCGGCCGGGGTGCGGAAACGGTCGCCGGAGGGGCGGATCGCCTCGTGCGCCTCCTGCGCGTTCTTGACCTTCCCGGCGTACGTGCGCGGCTTGTCCGGCAGGTAGTCGGCACCGTACAGCTGCGTGACCTGCGCCCGCGCCGCGGAGACCGCGGTGTCCGAGAGGGTCGTGGAGTCGGTACGCATATAGGTGATGAAGCCGTTCTCGTACAGCTTCTGCGCAACCTGCATGGTGGCCTTGGCCCCGAAGCCCAGCTTCCGGCTCGCCTCCTGCTGGAGGGTCGTGGTGCGGAACGGGGCGTACGGCGAGCGGCGGTACGGCTTCGACTCGACGGACCGTACGGCGAACGTGGCGTCGGCGAGCGCGGCGGCAAGGGCGCGGGCATTCGTCTCGTCCAGGTGCAGCACCTGGCCGGAGCCGGACTTCAGCTGCCCGTCCGGACCGAAGTCACGGCCCTGGGCGATGCGGCGGCCGTCGACCGCGCTGAGGCGGGCGGCGAGGGCCGACGGGTCGGAAGCGTCACCGGCGCGGCCGGTGGCGAAGGTGCCGGTCAGGTCCCAGTATTCGGCGGAGCGGAAGGCGATGCGCTCGCGCTCCCGCTCGACGACGAGACGGGTCGCCACGGACTGCACGCGGCCGGCCGACAGGCGCGGCATGACCTTCTTCCAGAGGACCGGCGAGACCTCGTAGCCGTAGAGACGGTCGAGGATACGGCGGGTCTCCTGGGCGTCGACCATGCGCTGGTTGAGCTCGCGCGGGTTGGCGACGGCCTCCCGGATCGCGTCCTTGGTGATCTCGTGGAAGACCATCCGGTGGACCGGGACCTTGGGCTTGAGCACTTCCTGCAGGTGCCACGCGATGGCTTCGCCCTCGCGGTCCTCATCGGTGGCGAGGAAGAGTTCGTCGGACTCGGCGAGGAGCTGCTTGAGCTTCCTGACCTGCGCCTTCTTGTCCGCGTTGACTACATAGACAGGCTGGAAGTCGTGCTCGACATCGACGCCGAGCCGACGCACCTCGCCGGTGTACTCGTCAGGGACCTCTGCGGCGCCGTTCGGCAGGTCGCGGATGTGCCCGACGCTCGCCTCGACGACGTATCCGGGGCCGAGGTAGCCCTTGATCGTCTTCGCCTTGGCAGGCGACTCGACGATGACGAGTCGGCGGCCGCCCTGTGCGGTCTCGCTGGTCGGGGACAACTTCGCTCTTCTCTCCGGTCGACACTCGGTGGGCATCCGGGCAGCGCGATGACGCTGCCGACGGTGCTGTCGCTGCGGAGTGTGACGGTACAACCCGCCCCCGTGTCAAACGGCAAAAGCCCGCAACGGCCACTCGAACGGTAACCCGACTTCCGCCATTCCTGCCGCCCGGACTGCCCGTTCCGCGGTGCATGCGACCGCTGCCTGCGGGTTTCCGGTTGCTGCGGCGGCGCTGCGGCGGCGCTGCGGGCGTCGGCGGCGAGCGGCGGACCATCCGGGCGTGTTCCCTGTCACTGCCCGCCGTGCTCTGCGGTTCCCGGCCCAGTCCGGCGGGAAGTGGATCAGATGCGGGTGAAGCACCACACACCGAGGACGAGAAAAAGTACGCCGAACACAGTGGCGAGAGCGGCGGACGCGACGGGGCTCACACCGTGCGCCACCGGCGCACGGTGGTGCACGCGCGCCCCAGTCCACAGCAGCAGCGCGGCGCCGAACAGCGCGAACGCTGTTCCGGCGAAGACAGCAGGTCCGCTCTCCACGTCCGTACGCCTTCCTGTCCCTGATCGGCCGGGGCCTACGCCATCCGGTCAGGGGGAGGCTGCCACCCCAGGGCGTCGCGTACGCGAACCCCGGGTGAATGGCCGGATTCACACATCTGGAGAGCGCAGGACCGAGGCCGGAACCGGAACCGGGACCAGGGCCAGGGGCAGGGGCAGGGGCAGGCCCGAAGCAACGCCATCAGCTCGTCGGCGGCACCGGCTCCAGGAAGCCTTCCTCCACCAGCAGTCGGATCGCCTGCGGGGTGCGGTCACGCAGCAGCACGGGGTCCTCGCTCATCAACTGGGCGATCGCGTCCAGGATCCGGCCGGCGGGCAGCGTCCCGTCACACACGCCCGCGAAGCCGGCGCCGACGGCGTCGACCTTCGTCGCACGCCGCATGCCGCGGTTCTGACGCAGCACCACATGCTCGGGGTCCTCCGCGCCCGGAAGCCCGACCTGCTCCTGCACGACCTCGGCAGCTAGGGCGAAATGCCCGGCCAGGAGCGCCGCGTCATCCTGTTCACGGAGGTAGTCCTGGCGGGCGAAGTGGGCCTGGACGGCCGGTCCCAGCGGCTGCTCCACCGCGTGCGGCCACTCCTCGATCACGACGGACGGGTTCCCGGCGGCAGCCGCGGCGGACTTCCGCAGGGTGATCCAGCCGAAGCCGATGCCCTTGGTCTTGCGGGCCTCGAACTCGTCAAGCCAGGCGTCGTACCGCGCGGCGTACTCGGCGGGGTCCGTGCGGTGGTCGCCGCTGTCGCGCAGCCACAGCTCCGCGTACTGCGTGACGTCCTGGACCTCTCGCTGCACGATCCAGGCGTCGCAGCCGTACGGCACCCAGGAACTCAGCCGGTTCTGCCACTCCTCGCCCTCGATGTGCTGCCAGTTGGCGAGGAAGTGGGCGTATCCGCCTTCGTTCAGCCGGTCGCCCGTCTGCTGCACCAGGGTCCGGCACAGGTCGTCGCCGCCCATGCCGCCGTCGCGGTAGGTGAGGCGGGCGCCGGGCGAGATGACGAACGGCGGGTTGGAGACGATCAGGTCGTACGTCTCGGTTCCGACCGGCTCGTACAGGGAACCCTGGCGCAGTTCGGCCGGGGCGACGCCGGACAGGGCGAGCGTCAGCCGGGTGAAGTCCAGCGCACGCGGGTTGAGGTCGGTGGCCGTGACCCGGGTGGCGTGCTGCGAGGCGTGCAGCGCCTGGATACCGGATCCCGTACCGACATCGAGCGCGGAGGCGACAGGCGTACGGACGGTGATCCCGGCGAGCGTGGTGGACGCCCCGCCGACTCCGAGGACCACACCCTCCTCGCGCGAACCGATGCCGCCCGCGCCGCCGACCGCGCAGCCCAGGTCGGAGACGATGTACCAGTCCTGTCCCTCGGGCCCGCTGTACGGGCGTACGTCGACCGTGGCCCGCACCTCGTCGCCGGTCCGGGTCACCCAGCCGCCCTCGATGCACTCGGCCAGTGGGAGCGCGGCACGGGCCCGCTCGCACGGGACGGGCTGCTGGAGCAGGAAGAGCCGCACCAGTATCTCGAGCGCGGAGTCGCCCCGGGTGGCACGCAGCGCCGGAACCGTCTCGCTGCGGGCGAGGGCGGCGTAGGCCGGCGCACCGAGCAGGTCGAGGAGCCCGTCGGCGGTGAAGACGGCGGCGAGCAGGGCTTCGCGGAGCCGGGGCGAATGGTCGGGCGCGGGAAGACTGGTCGTACTCACCCACCCATTGTGGCCGCTCCCACCGACAACGGCAGCGGCCCGGCGCCCACCGGGGCCGCCGGGCCGTCCGTACAACCGCTGCTTCCGCTACAACCGCTCGGTTACGACTTCTTGCTCGGCGAGGCCGAGGGGGAGGCCGACTCCGAGGAACTGGCATTCGGCGGCGCCGAGGCCGTCGGCTTCTGGCAGCCCTTCTGCTTCGCCATCGCGGTGCCGACCTCGCCGGACTGGAGCTTCCTCAGTGCCTCGTCACCACTGGTGCTGATCTTGTTCAGCTCGTCCGCGATGCCCTTGAGACCATCGGCGAACTTCGCCTGGTCCTTCGTGTCGAGGGCATCGACCCTCTTCTGCAGGTCCGCGTACGCCGCGGAGGATGCGTTGAGCTCCTTCACGGCCTCCTTATGCGTGGTCTCGCCGCCCTCGACCGGCGGCGCGCCCGCCGAACCGACAGCCGTGCCCAGCGCCTTGTACGCCTGCGAGATCTGCTGGAAGGCGGCCGAGTCGGTCCTCTGGACATCGGCGGGCTTGCTGTTGTCGGCGGTCTGCTGCTGGATGGCGGCGTTGGCGTTCGCGATCTTCTGCAGTTGGGGCTGGACCTGGTCGCAGACCGTCTTGGCCCAGTCGTTCACCTTGTCGCTGTTGTCGTCGCTGCTGCAGCCCGACAGCGTAAGTACCAGTACCGCACCGCCGGACAGCGCGGCCGCAACCTTCTTGTTCACCGGATCGGTCCCTTCCAAGACTCTCGGCCCGGAACTTACACGGCGAGCGCCATCCACCTGGAGGCCAGACGTCCTATAAGTGGCCTTTTGTAGCCATTTGCACCAAGGGAAATGAGGGAGATACAACTCACCCACACAGCCCTTCGGGCACTGGAACACTTGTGCGAACAAGCCCACGGACGAGCGTATCGGCCGGCGTAGCGAGATCAGCACACGACCGGGCGGACGACACTTCAGGGTGCGTCGCCCGCCCGGTCCTTGAGCCGTGGCCGGCTACATGCCACCGGCCTCTTCCCGTCGCCGCGTCACGAAACAGCCGCCTGGTCGGCCGATTTGGCGGGTCCCCCGCCACCGTCGGCGGGGTTCTTCTCGTCCCCCACGGCGATCCCGCGCCGTTTGGAGACGTAGACCGCGCCGATGATGACGGCGACGGCGAGCACCGCCACCACCGCCCGTACGCCGATGCTCGCGTCCTGCCCGTAGCTGAACTGCACCACTGCCGGGGCGATGAGCAGTGCGACCAGGTTCATCACCTTGAGCAAGGGGTTGATCGCCGGTCCTGCCGTGTCCTTGAACGGGTCGCCGACCGTGTCACCGATGACGGTCGCGGCATGGGCCTCGCTGCCCTTGCCGCCGTAATGACCGTCCTCGACGAGCTTCTTGGCGTTGTCCCACGCTCCACCGGAGTTGGCGAGGAAGACCGCCATCAGTGTGCCGGTACCGATGGCGCCCGCGAGATACGAACCGAGCGCCCCGACGCCGAGCGTGAATCCGACGGCGATCGGTGCCAGGACGGCGAGCAGGCCGGGCGTGGCGAGCTCGCGCAGGGCGTCCTTGGTGCAGATGTCGACGACCCGCCCGTACTCCGGCTTCTGGCTGTAGTTCATGATCCCGGGATGCTCGCGGAACTGCCGCCGCACCTCGTAGACCACGGACCCGGCGGACCGGGACACCGCGTTGATCGCCAGCCCGGAGAAGAGGAAGACGACCGCGGCACCGAGGATCAGGCCCACCAGGTTGTTGGGCTGCGAGATGTCCAGACTGAGTGCCATCTCCCCGGCCCTGGCCCCCACGCCGTCGACCGCCGTGGCGATCGCGTCGCGGTACGAGCCGAAGAGCGCCGACGCCGCCAGTACGGCGGTGGCGATGGCGATGCCCTTGGTGATGGCCTTTGTGGTGTTGCCGACGGCATCCAGGTCGGTCAGGACCTGAGCACCGGCGCCCGTGACGTCACCGGACATCTCCGCGATGCCCTGCGCGTTGTCGGAGACCGGCCCGAAGGTGTCCATGGCAACGATGACACCGACGGTGGTGAGCAGCCCGGTCCCCGCCAGGGCCACCGCGAAGAGCGCCAGCATGATCGACGAACCGCCGAGCAGAAACGCCCCGTAGACGCCGAGGCCGATCAGCAGCGCCGCGTACACGGCGGACTCCAGACCGATGGAGATACCGGCGAGTACGACAGTGGCCGGACCGGTCAGCGAGGACTTGCCGATGTCCTTGACGGGCCGCCGGTTGGTCTCGGTGAAGTAGCCGGTCAGCTGCTGGATCAGGGCGGCCAGGACGATGCCGATGGCGACGGCGACCAGGGCGAAGACCCGTGGGTCGCCGCCGTGCGAGGTGATGGCGCGGTCGGTGACGCCTTCCAGATCCGCATACGAGGACGGCAGATAGACGAACACGCCCACGGCCACCAGGACGAGCGAGATCACCGCGGAGATGAAGAATCCGCGATTGATGGCGGTCATCCCGCTGCGGTCGGCGCGCCGCGGGGCGACCGCGAAGATCCCGATCATCGCGGTGACCACGCCGATAGCCGGGACGATCAGCGGGAAGGCCAGTCCGGAGTCGCCGAAGGCGGCCTTGCCGAGGATGAGCGCGGCGACGAGCGTCACGGCGTACGACTCGAAGAGGTCGGCCGCCATGCCCGCGCAGTCACCGACGTTGTCGCCCACGTTGTCGGCGATGGTGGCAGCGTTGCGTGGGTCGTCCTCCGGGATGCCCTGCTCCACCTTGCCGACGAGGTCGGCGCCGACGTCCGCGGCCTTGGTGAAGATGCCGCCTCCAACCCTCATGAACATGGCGATCAGCGCAGCGCCAAGACCGAAGCCCTCCAGAACCTTGGGCGCGTCGGCGGCATAGACGAGGACGACACAGGAAGCACCGAGCAGCCCGAGGCCCACGGTGATCATGCCGACCACGCCACCGGTACGAAAAGCGATCTTCATCGCCTTGTGCGAAACAGCGGTGAGATCTTTTTCGGGTTCACCTTCTGCGGGGGTCGCCTCACGCGCAGCAGCAGCCACTCGGACATTACTGCGTACGGCGAGCCGCATCCCGATGTATCCGGTGGTCGCCGAGAAAAGCGCACCCACCAGGAAGAACAAAGAACGGCCCGCGCGCTGCGACCAATTGTCGGCCGGAAGCAGCAGAAGCAGGAAGAAGACCACGACGGCAAAGACGCCGACAGTACGCAACTGCCGGGCCAGATAGGCATTCGCCCCTTCCTGGACGGCGGCCGCGATCTCCTTCATACGGTCGGTGCCCTCACCGGCCGCCAGCACCTGGCGCACCAGCAGCCGGGCGACGACCAGCGCGGCGATGGCGACGACCGCGACGACGACCACGATGACGCGGTTGTCATGGGTGAGCACCGCGGCCGCGAGAGATGCGGGTCGGCCGGAAGGTGTGGAAAGTGCGGAATCGTGCGTCAGTCCTGCCAGTGGGGTGTTGAAGAACTCCGCCATACGTCCTCCTTGACGCTCAGCGCTCAAGACGTGGACGGATTGTAAGGAGTGGGAGCCGATCAAAACAGTGCACGGTAAATGCAATTGACCTGCACGGGCGGATCGGCAAATGATCGCGGCTGCGAATCGACTCGAATGCAGTAACGGGGCAAGCGCATTTTCTGTAGATCAATGATCACACAGAAATGAAAAAAGGCCCTGCTTGGCAGGGCCTCAAAAGGCGGATCAAGAAATGGATCGCGAGATGGATTCGGAGGGATCGGGACGGCCGGACCGCCCGTGACGCCTGCGGCGCCTCAGGGAAGCAGCGTCACGGGCGTCTTCGGCCAGCTCATGCGGATCACTCCGCCGTTGGCCCCCGATCTGACTTCCACATCATCGACGAGGCCGCTGATGACCGCGAGACCCATCTCGTCCTCGCCATCGGCGTCGGCGCCGGAATCCGGCCCATCGAGTCCCACTCCGGGCGTGGCGCCGCGTGTCGCGGAGGCCCCGGCGGGTCCGCCGGGAGCGGGCTCGGCGCCCGGTCCCGGCACCTCGTCGCCGACCTCGATGGAGAAGGACTTCTCCTCCTCGGTCAGAAGGACGGAGACGGGAGCGGTGATGCCATGGCTGCGGTGCAGCCCGACTGCGCGGCTGCAGGCTTCACCGACGGCGAGTCTGACCTCGTCGAGCACGGCCTCATCGACCCCTGCCCGGCGCGCCACGGCAGCTGCCACGAGGCGGGCCGTCCTGACGTGTTCGGGCTGGGCACTGAAGCGGAGTTCAACGGTGGCCATGCGATCCCCCTCAGACATACGGGCGTGCATCCCAGGGGCCGGGCAGGCCGCCCGACACCCCTGCTCTTCTTCCGGTCTTCATCCGGCTCTTGTTCCCGTCTTCTTCCGGAACCGTCTTCTTCCGGAACCGGCGAAGCCGCCGGCCGACCGGCTTGGCCGCCGACCGTCGGCTCACCGACGGACAGCTACCGACCGACAGGCAAACGGCCCACTCCGAAGTGACCGGATGCCAAACGGTCGGCCGACAAACAGCTGGTCGGCAGACGACCAGTCGGCTGACCGACCGGACGCCGACCCGTTGCCGAGCGGTCGGGCACTGGCTACCCAGCTCCCGTCCACTGACCGCCCGACCGGCCGACTGCCTGAAACAACCGGCGGTCAGGCCGCCTGCGTCACACCGGCCGCCGGTCACGGCTACCGGTACACCGACCTCGCTCCGGACCGGCCGCGGACCGACCGTCAGTCGGTGGCCGCAACTGCCTCGTCGACCGTGGTGTGAATCGGGAACACCTTGGTCAGACCAGTGATCCGGAAAATTTTCAGAATGCGCTCCTGGTTGCAGACCAGGCGCAACGAGCCCTCATGGGCCCGGACACGCTTCAGGCCGCCCACGAGCACGCCGAGGCCGGTGGAGTCGAGGAAATCGACGCCTTCCATGTCGACAACCAGGTGGTAGCTGCCGTCATTCACCAACTCGACCAACTGCTCGCGCAGCTTGGGCGCGGTATACACATCAATCTCGCCACCGACCTCGACGACCGTACGGTCGCCACCAGGGCCGGACACATTGCGAGTCGACAAGGACAGGTCCACGGATCCTCCAGCACCTTGCTATCGAGCGGTCGCCCCTCAGTCTCCCCGGCGGAGCCAGGGGACGGATCGCCAGCCGCGATGGCATTCAATCACTTACCAGCAGCCATGCACGACGCCTTGGGACCATTGTCCGTCACGCCAGTGACACACTCGGTGTCGATGGCCAAGAATCACCGCCCCAGTCGACCACCCGAGAACAGGGACTCCCGCCCCTCTCCCGCCATGGTCCTCGACCGGCTCGCCGCAGCGGCGGACCGGTCCGCGCGCATCACTCATACGGAGCACTTGCCCCCGCGTACGGGAACCCATGCCATCTGGCCCGATCGCATCCGGCCAGATGTGATCGCCGCGATCCAGAAGGCCGGAATCGACCACCCTTGGGCGCACCAGGCGGCAGCAGCCGAGCACGCTCTGGACGGCGAGTCCGTGATCATCGCCACCGGCACGGCGTCCGGCAAGTCGCTCGCCTACCTCGCCCCGGTGCTCACCGTCCTGCTTGACGGCTCCGCGGCCCCGAACGGCCGTGGCGCGACCGCCCTGTATCTCGCCCCCACCAAGGCCCTGGCCGCTGATCAGAGGCGCGCGGTGAAGGAACTCGCGGCACCGCTCGGCAACGCCATCAGGCCCGCGGTCTACGACGGCGACACCCCGGTCGAGGAACGCGAGTGGGTGCGCCAGTACGCCAACTACGTCCTGACCAACCCCGACATGCTGCACCGCGGGATACTCCCGTCACACCCCCGCTGGTCCTCCTTCCTGCGCGCCCTGCGCTTTGTCGTCATCGACGAGTGCCACACCTACCGGGGTGTCTTCGGCTCCCACGTCGCCCAGGTGGTGCGCCGGCTACGCCGCCTGTGCGCCCGCTACGGAGCGAATCCGGTCTTCCTCCTCGCCTCGGCCACCGCGGCGGAGCCCTCCGTCGCAGCGGGCCGCCTCACCGGTCTCCCGGTCAGGGAGGTCACCGACGACGCCTCGCCGCGCGGCGAAATGGTCTTCGCCCTGTGGGAGCCGCCCCTGACCGAGCTGCACGGCGAGAAGGGCGCACCCGTCCGCCGCACCGCCACTGCCGAGACCGCCGACCTACTCACCGATCTGACCGTCCAGGGCGTCCGCTCGGTCGCCTTCGTACGCTCCCGGCGCGGCGCCGAACTGATCTCCGTCATCGCCAAGGAACGTCTCTCCGAGGTGGACCGCTCCCTGCCCGCCCAGGTCGCCGCCTACCGCGGGGGCTATCTCCCCGAGGAACGCCGCGCCCTGGAGCGTGCCCTGCACTCCGGCCGGCTCCTCGGTCTGGCCGCCACCACTGCCCTCGAACTCGGCATCGACGTTTCCGGCCTGGACGCCGTCGTCATCGCGGGCTATCCCGGCACCAGGGCATCGCTGTGGCAGCAGGCAGGCCGCGCCGGACGCTCCGGCCAGGGCTCCCTGGCCATCCTGGTGGCCCGTGACGACCCGCTGGACACCTTCCTCGTCCACCATCCCGAGGCGCTGTTCCAGCAGCCCGTGGAGTCGACCGTCCTCGACCCGGACAACCCGTACGTCCTCGCCCCGCACCTGTGTGCCGCCGCTGCGGAGCTCCCGCTCACCGAGCCCGACCTGGAACTCTTCGGCCCCGCCGTGCCCGAACTGCTGCCGCAGCTGGAGGCCGCGAAACTGCTGCGCAAACGGGCATCCGGCTGGCACTGGACCCGCCGTGAGCGCGCCGCCGATCTCACCGACATCCGCGGCGAGGGCGGCCGACCCGTCCAGATCGTCGAGGAGGGCACCGGCCGGCTGCTGGGCACCGTCGATGAATCGGCCGCGCACACTGCCGTCCACGAAGGCGCCGTCCACCTCCACCAGGGCCGCACCTATCTGATCCGGAAGCTGGATCTGGAGGACTCGGTGGCGCTGGTCGAGGAGGCCGACCCGCCGTACTCGACCACCGCACGCGACACCACCGCCATCGCCGTCCTGGAAACCGATACCGAGATCCCGTGGGGTGACGGCCGGCTCTGCTACGGCTCCGTGGAAGTCACCAACCAGGTCGTCTCCTTCCTGCGTCGCAAACTGATCACCGGCGAGGTCCTCGGCGAGACCAAGCTGGATCTGCCGCCCCGCACTCTGCGCACGCGCGCCGTTTGGTGGACGGTCACGCAGGACCAGCTCGACGCCGCCCGTATCAACCCGGAGATCCTGGGCGGCGCCCTGCATGCCGCGGAGCACGCGTCGATCGGGATGCTGCCACTCTTCGCCACCTGCGACCGATGGGACATCGGTGGAGTTTCCGTGCCGTTGCACCCGGACACCCTGCTGCCCACGGTCTTCGTGTACGACGGTCATCCGGGGGGTGCCGGATTCGCCGAGCGGGCCTTCCACACCGCCCGTGCGTGGCTGACCGCGACCCTCCAGGCCATCGCGTCCTGCGAATGCGAGGCGGGCTGCCCGTCCTGCATCCAGTCCCCCAAGTGCGGCAACGGCAACGATCCGCTGCACAAGCGGGGCGCCGTGCGCCTACTCAGCGAGCTCCTCCGGTCCGCGCCGCCGGCCCCCGGAGGGCCGAGCTCTCCGGAACCGTCACAGGCGGTGGCTCCGGAGAGCCGGGAGCAGCCGCCGGAGGGCCGGCCCGGGACCTGACCGCCGGTTCGTACGGCCCGGAACTCACCCGAGCCGTCACATCGGCGATCTCCCCGCGCACCGTGCACCGCACCAGCACCGCCCCCTGCGCCGCAGCCACCTCCTCGGCCGCCCCGCACGCCTCCTCGGGCCCTTGCAGGGCCCGGTCGGCCGCAGCCAGGGCTGCCAGGTCCGCCGCACCGGCGGCCCGGTGCCGAACGACCACCACCTGTCCGAGCGCCAGCACGACCGCGAACACCGCGCACAACGTGGCCGTGGTCATCGCCACCCACACCGTCGCCAGGCCTCTGTCCCGGTCCGGGTCCCGGCCTCGATTCCGACCGCGATCCCCGCTCCTGTACAGCCACCCGAAGGCAGCCTTCCGGGCTCCCCCGCCTGTCCCGGTCACGGCGTCACCCCCACCGTGTCCTCGGCCAGTGCTGCCGCCTCCGCATGGAGCTCGAGGGCCAGTGGGCCGGGTCCGGGCATCGGCGCCACCACTCGTACCCGCCACAGGTCCCCGGCCCGCTCCATCGCGACTTCGGCCCCACCGGGTGCCGCCGAACGAGTGGCTTCCAGCACCTGCGCCTCGGGTTCCGAGCGGGCCGCCGCCCTCGCCCCGGCCCTGGCCGCGTCCACGCACCGGATCTGGGCGGAGGCGGCCATCAGCGCCCAGACCAGCGCCAGGGCGAACACCACCAGCACCGGAATCGCCATAGCCGCTTCCGCCGTCACCGCACCCCGGTCTCCGCCCCCGCACATGGTCCTGGAACGATCTCCGGCGCACGCCCCGGAACCGCTCCTAGAACTTCGCATCGAGCGCTTCCTTGAGCAGTGACTGCAGTGCGGACATGACCGGCTGGCTGGTGACCACCTTGTAGAGCACCGCCGCGAACGCACAGGCCGCGATAGTCCCCACCGCATATTCGGATGTCGTCATTCCGCTGTCCGACCGGACTCGGCGCACCATGCTCTGCACCCAGCCCCTGATTCGCTGCGCCATTTCAACCCCCGCAAAATGCGTAATTCATATCGAGTAGATAATTACTAGTACTTTTCTTTCATCCGGTGTGAAGCAGGCCGGTCGCCAGACCGATCACCACCGGCGCCACTCCGACCGCCAGGAAAGCGGGCAGAAAGCAGAGCCCGACCGGTGCGGTGATCAGCACGCCTGCCCGCTTGGCGCGCGCCACGGCCGCGCTCGCCCGCTCCGCCCGCATCGCCTCGGCCAGCCGCGCCACCGGCTCCGCCGCCGGAGCCCCGGTCGATCCCGCCCGGTCCAGGCAGCGGGACAGCGCACCCGCGCCCGGTATCTCCCCGAAGCGCCCCCAGGCCACAGCAGGTTCACCACCGAGCCGGATCTCCGCCGCCGTCTGCACCAGACGCACGCCGACCGATCCGCCCAGCGACTCCCCCACCGCCTCCGCCGCCTCTCGGGGCCCTGCTCCGGCCGAGATGCAGGCCGCCAAGAGGTCCGCTGCCAAAGGGAGCTGACGCACGACCTGCGCCGCTTCGACAGCACCGACGCCCGATTCGCGGTTCCGCCGCGTCAGCTGCCACCTCCAGGCGCCGTACGAACCTGCCAGTCCGGCCGCAAACCCCGGCAGGCCGCCGATGAGGACCCAGCCCATCGCCACAGCGCCCAGTGGCGCGATCCATTCCTTCACCCGTGCGCCGGGCACCGCCCGCCCGCGCCGACGCTTCTTTGGGCCGATGGCCAGCAGCACCGCACCCCGGCGGCGTACCATCCGCCTCCGCCGCCGGGCCGCCAAGGCGAGAACCAGATACATGACCGTGCCCAGAACCGCCCACACTGCCGCCACCCGGTGGACGCCTTCTCCGGCGGCCCCGTTCATTCCGCCTCCCCCGCCCGTACGATCCGGCCGGCCCAACAAAGCCCGATCGCCTCCAGCAACCCACCCGCCACCAGACAGACCAGCCCGGCCGGTGTGTGCAGCAGCACCTTCAGCGGATCGGCTCCGAGCGCCGCCCCCAGCCCCAGACCCAGCACCGGCAGCAGCGCCAGCACAGCCACCGTCGACCAGGCACCCGCCAGTTGGGCCCGCAACTCCTCCTGTCTGCGCCGCTCTGCCCGCAGCGCACCCTCCAGACGGTCCAGGCCCGCCGCGAGCCCGGCCCCGCCGTCCACAGCCACCCGCCAGCAGGCCGCCACCCCGGCAAGCCCGTCCAGACCCGGCTCCCGAGCCGCCTGCCCGAGCGCCCTCGGCACATCGCCACCGAACCGCGCCGCGGCGGAGACGCCAGCCTCCGCCGTTCCCATCACCCCGGTCCCGCGGACAGCGACGAGCAATGCCTGCCCCGGCTCGTGTCCGGCCCGCAGCTCACCCACGACGGCACTGCACAGCGCGACCACCCCATCGGCCCGGCGTTCCCGCTCCTGCGTCAGGGCCCGTCTCCGCAGCCACCGCCGCACCAGCGGCACCGCCACCGCCACCGCCAGCACCGGCAGCAAGGATTCCCCCAGCACAGCGATGGCCAGCGCCACCGGCAGGCAGAGCCACTCCCGCCGCGCCCGCAACCGTTCCCGGGACCAAGCCCGGATCCGCCCCCAGCGCTCACGCAGCGGCGACTCAACCACCCCGTCGACGAACAACAACCGCGCTCGCCGACGCCCCTGGTCCTGTACCACCATCAGCCAGGCCGCCGCCCCGAGGCACAGGACCGCCGCACAGTTCGCGGCCACCGACAGACCCGCCGTCGCGCCACCGCTCACAGCGCACCCCCGATCAGCGTCCGCAGCCGTCCCCAGCCCCGCTCCTGCACAAATCCGTCGGCGCCCCAGCGCAGCGCCGGCACGGTCACCACCAGCCCAGCCACATCCCGCTCCAGGACCTGCACCTCGGCGATCCGACGTTGCCCGGCCCGGTCCCGTACGAGATGGACCACCACCGACAGCGCGGCCGCCAACTGGCTGTGAAGTGCCGTCCGGTCCAGTCCTGCCGCCGTCCCCAATGCCTCAAGGCGGGCCGGAACATGCTCGGCAGCATTGGCGTGAACCGTCCCGCAGCCGCCTGAGTGCCCCGCCTAACCGTGCATAGCGGTATGGCGTCGATTCGCCTCCCTCTACCGGGGGCGTGACTCGCTCGGGGTCCGCATGAGCCAAAAGACCGTTGTCATCTACGACCGCCTGTCCCGCCTGTTCGCCGAGGAAGCGCCAGACCACCGCATTGCCATCTGCAAGGCGTACGCCGCACAGCGCGGGTGGAAGGTCGTACACATCGCCACCGACACGAACGTCAGTGGTGCAAGCAAGCTGGAAGACCGCCCCGGTATGCGGGAGGTCCTGGCGTGGATGCCCCGCGCTGACTACGTCCTGGCCGCCAAGCTCGACCGGTACGCCCGCAGCGTCCTGGAGTTTCAGCGGCTACTCGACGCCGCCAAGACCACGAGCACAACCGTGGTCACCGCCGATGGTGTGGTCAGCCCCGAAAACGCGAGCATCATCATCAACGTTCTCGCGGCGTTCGCTGAGTACGAGCGCGACATGATCAAGGCCCGCATCACGGACTCAAAGAAGCACTTCCGGGCACGGGGCAACCACCTTGGCGGACTGGCCCCGTACGGGTACGCCGTCGATGGGCCGGTGAACAACAAGCGATGGGTCATCGACGAGACCGCCGCTGCCATCGTCCGCGAGTGCGCCGATCGGCTCATCAACCACGGCGGCTCTCTGACGGGTCTTGCCCGCGAACTGAACGAGCGCGGCGAACTCCCGCCCGCCGACCACGCACGCCAGCGGGACGGCCGGAAGCTGCGCGGGCAGCGCTGGCACTGCACGACCCTGCGCGATGTCCTGTACACCCCGGCGCTGCGCGGCTGGCTTGTGCAGTCGATCCCCGGCGAGAAGCGGGGCGCGCTCACCAATCAGCCCGTACTCGACGCCGAGGCCAACCCCATAGCCGCTGGCCCACAGATCCTCGACGGTCAGACCTGGACGGCCCTCCGCTCAGTACTCGACGGCAAGGCCAAGGGGCGCGGCAGCGAGCGCAAGGGAAAGGCGCTGCTCCTCCACATCGCTCAGTGCTCCGAGTGCGACGGTCACATGTACAAGCAGCGCCGTTCCGTCAAGGGCAAGGACTATTCGCCGCACGTCTGCCCCGAGGGTGTCGGCAAGCACGGCTCACACCGTCCGAACGTGGTCACCGCCCGGTATGTGGAGGAGCTTGTCAGCAGCGAGTTCCTGCGCAAGTTCGGCAACTTCAACTTGCAGCGCTGGACCGAACCCGACGGCAGCGCGGTACTCCAGCTCTCCGAGGTGACACAGCAGATCGAGCGGCTTGCCGGGAACCTTGCGCAGCTCGACCCGAGCGGCACGGCGGCGCGCGTGGTCATCACACAGCTAACGGCTCTTGAGAAGCGACAGGCTGAGTTGCAAGCCGAGGCCGAACACGCCGTGGGCCGATGGGTCGATGCGGGCGGCACCGTGGCGGACGCGTGGGAACAGCGCGACGAGGAGGGGCGGCGGGCGCTGCTCATCGACCTTGGTACGCGAGTCGTAATCCGACCGGCCACACCCGGGGCACCGAAACGGTTCGATGCATCGCGGATAGCGATCACGTTCGACGGCCCGGCATGGCTCCGGGACCTCGACCCGGCAGAGGCAGAACTTGCGGCCATCGCGCAGGACGAGGCGACGGCATGAGCACCCAGGAAACCGCGCTTCACGCGCTGCTCACTGCCGACGTTGACCGGCTGACAGCAGAACTCCGCCGGATGCTGCCGACAGCGCCGAGGGAGTACCGCCCGTGGGTTCGCCTCTCGACAGCGGAGCGAGCCGCCGAGGTCTATTTCACGGCCGACCGGAACCGCGCTGCGGCAGATCTGCGAGAGGCCGAGGACCGGCTAGCGGAGTTCGAACGGGTGCGCGCCACCCTGCCCCCGCTGGTGCTCCGACTCTGGATAGAGGGCAGGTACGGCAGCCGTCTGTCAGCACCCGTCCGTAATCTGCACTCAGACGCCAGCACAGTACGTATGGAGCACGCAGCATGACCCCCGAGGAGATAGCCGCCGAACTCATGGCGACCGTGGCCCGTAACACCCCGGCCCGGATTGCCCAGCGGGAGCGCGAGGAGCGTTCGGCCCCCGTGATTCGGCGAGAGGTTGTGAGGCGGAAGCGAACGGCGGCACTCGCTGAGGAGCGGGAGCGGCAGCGCCAGGAGCGGGCGGCCGAGAGGGAACGCCAGCGGACCGAGAGGGCGGCTGCGCGGACGGCTGCGGAGGCTGAGTTGAAGCGGGTCAAGGCGGAGCGGGCGGAGCGCATGAGAGCGGCTGTTGAGAGGCAGCGGCAGAGGGACGCCAGCAAGGCCGCGTAGGCCAGTCAGAGAACCTTTGAGAGCCCCGGTGAGGATTCCCCCGCCGGGGCTTTCCCGTGCCCGCAGACGGCCGCCTAAGCGCCGCCCCCTCTCTCGCTGACCACGGATGCCGGACCGGTCCCCGCAGGCCGCCAGAAGGCCAACCGCAAAGCCGTAGCCAGACAATTACTTACAGTTACCAAAGCGGTCGGCCGGCTCGAATATGACGGGTTTTCAGGAACGCTTAACTGGCTCACCTCGTAGCGAATGAAGGCACCGAGAGGGTGCCTTTCTTTTGGCCCTGATTTGGATGCATCCAAAAAGGAGGAACCCTCATGCGCGCCAAGTGCGAGTGCGGACAGCCGCTAAAGCCGTACTGCGGTAAGGGACAGCGGCCCCGCTGGTGCTCGCGTAGCTGCCGTAGCCGCGCCTACTACCAGCGCAAGACATACGGCACGACCCACTAACCACCCCTGAACGTCAAGGGGTGCTCAACAGCACCAAGGAGAACCCGACATGACCGAGGCAGAACGACAGCGCGCCCGCGTAGACGCACTCATTGTGTGGTTCGAGGAACGGCTAGAAGAACTCAACTTCTATGGCCCCGGATCGGTACCACTCGACCAACTTGTATTCCCCGACCCATACCGGACGGCCGACGCTCCCGAGAGCAAGCCGCGCCGTGACCGTAACGCCAGCAACACCGCCGCCGCCCTCGCATTCCTGGAGAACGACAAGTGACCACCTTTGATGCCGCCTACTGGACCCGTCAGCGCGACCTACTAGCCATCGACCCCGAGGTTCGGCACGTGAACTTTGCGCGGTTCGTTGCCGACCAGTGCGGGCACGAACTACGACACGTCCAGCACGTTGGTTGGTACCGCTGGAATGGGCGTGTCTGGGAGGCGACCGGCGACGACGGCGCAGCCATGCAGGCCGTGACAGACGGCGCAAAGGAACTCATGCGGCGCGGGGTAGAGAACTCCGCCGACATGGGTTGGGCTGCTGCTGCGGCTAACAAGATGCTCGTAAACCACCAGCGCCGCGCGATGGTTTCCGAGATGGCTGTACTTCCACAACTCCGCTCCTCCGTAGATGAGTTGGATGCACAGCGGCACCTGCTGACGTTCCAGAACGGCACCGTGGATCTCCGCACCGGGGAACTCCGCCCGCACGATCCGGCCGACATGCTCACGCAGTGCGCCAACGTCGATTACGTGCCCGATGCCGAGTGCCCGCGCTGGCTGCGGTTCGTTGAGGAAGTGTTCCCCGATGACTCGGATATGCAGCGCTACTACCAGACCTTTCTAGGCATGGCGATTACCGGCGAGGTGCGCGAGCACGCGCTAGGCGTTTGGTACGGCGAGCACGGCCGGAACGGCAAGGGAACCACCATCCGCACCATGCAAAAGGTGTTCGGAAATGACGTAGTCCATGAGGTGCCGTTCACCATCTTTGAGAACGTGCGCGGGCAGGCTGTCCACACCGAGCAGATAGCAGCGCTGCGAGGAAAGCGGCTCGTGGTCGCGCAGGAGGGAAACCAGGGTGTGCCCATGAATACGGCACTACTCAAGAATCTTTCCGGCGGGGACCGAATCAGCACGCGTCACCTTCACGGAAAGGTGTTCTCTTTCGACCCCACCTTTACCATCGTGCTCGCTACCAACTATCTGCCGGAATTCGGCTCGGGCGGTGCTGCGCTGTGGGCCCGCACTAAGGCAATGCTGTTCGGCGTCTCGTTTGCCGACCGGCGCGACCCCGACCTAGAGCCGACCATTCAGGGGCCCGAGCGAGAGGGTGTGGCCGCATGGGTAGTGCGCGGAGCCGTCCGGTACTACAGCGAGGGGCTACGCGACACGCTAAGCGTCATTGCGGCGACCGAGCAGCACAAGGAAGAGGTAGACCCGCTAAAGCCTCTCGTGGGCGAGGTGTTCGAGTACGACGAAGACAGCGAGGTTAAGCGGTCCGACTTCAACCGGGAGTTGAAGGAGTGGCGCGACGACAACGGCGACAAGTCAGCCAAGTACGCGCCGAGCAACGTCAAGAATCACCTAAAGACGAACGGCGTTACCGAGGTGCAGCGCAAGGGCAAGGGTTGGATGTACCGGGGGTTGTATCTGCTGTCCGACCCGCCCGCGCACGTCGCTAAGGCGGAGGCGTATGGGCCCGGGATTCTCGACCAGACGCAGCACTGACAGCGGATAGGGCCGCTAAAGCGGGAGGGGGTAACAGAAAAGTTGTTACCTGTACCTAGCTCCTATATACGTATGGGAAGAAGGTACAGGTAACAAGAAATCTGTTACCGCCCCACAGGCTTTCGCGGCTTTCCCGCTGACCCCCGAGCCGGCCGTCACGGTCAGGTAACGAATAGCCGCACGGCGCTCGCTATTCCGAACCTTTCCGTCCTTTCGCTTAACCCACACACCTCGTAGAGAGAGAACGGCAAGAGCCGTTCATGAAACCAATATGTGCGGACCCCGTCACCTGTCGAACCCCACACCCGACCAGAGCGCGGACGTTTTAGCTTGTTGGATTCAACGAGGTTGCCTCTCGTTCCTTGGTGCGCCGAGGGCCGGTCAGACCCTTCCCAGTCTGGCCGGTCGCTCAGCACCCCTAAACGTCAAGGGGTGACCTCCTGCGGCTGTCACCCGCAATTCCCCTAATTCTTCGATGAGTTGAAGTCACGCACGCATTGTCGGCGTACTCCTCGTCGGTGGGCCCCCTTGCCCGCTGTGGTCTGTGACAGAGACCCGGCGAGTAAGGGGGCCTTTTTCGTACCCAGGAACCGAGAGGTAACCTCGATGGAATTTGCAAGCAATGATTACCGCAAGGCAGTCACCTACACCGACGCAGCCGCCAAGCGGATTGAGAAGCTGGAAAGCGTTGTCCACAAGGCCACGCGACCGGACGATATTTGGACGCCGGACTATCAGATCCTCGGTACCAACCCGTGGCACTGCGACCTGGCCCCGGCTATAGCCGCTGACCGTTGGGAAAAGGTCGCGGAACTTGACCAGCTTTGTTACGACCTAGAGGAACGGTGGTATGAGCTGGAGAGCGAGGCCGAGGACACCCGCAAGAACGCCGCAAAGGCACATGCCGATGCGCTGCGGAAGGGCACCAAGACGCCAGCAACGGCCACGAAGTCGCTAGAGGCGTACGCGGCCCTTGAAGGTTGCTCGCTGGCGCTCACGGAGACGGCCAACGAACTTCGCCGGGCGCGGGGAACATATGAGGCACTGCTAAAGGATCGCGCATTCCTCAACGAGTATCGCACGGCTGTTATCGCCGAATTCAACGCACGTCGGAAGCAGGCCGCCGAGGCTTTCAGTGCTGCGGCCGGTGCCATCAATGCGACGCGCAGCCGTTACAGCACGCTGCACACGCTGACCATGGGCGGCCTACTCGATATCCCCGAGGACGCGCAGGGGTACCTAGTTCTGCACGGTAAGGGCTGGGGGCAGGCTGACCTATCGTCCGCTGTAGATGTGATCTCCCGGCAGGTAAACGAAACCGACCCGTTCCTCTCGGGCGAGTTCCTGACTGCGTCTATGGATGAGATCAGCGCTAAGGCTGTGGAGACGGCCGAGGAGATCAAGGCTCAGCTTTACCCGGATCGGCAGAACTATCTAGCCCAGATTGGCGGCGTCATGAACACCGGCCTAGGGGTTGCATCCAGTTATAAGTAGCGGGCGGCAGTAAGCGGGGTCGGCTCGGCAGCAGTCACCGGCCCCGCTGTGCACACGAGAGGAATTGCCGCTATGGCATGGGCAACCAGCAACCGGCGCGAGCGGCTACCCGCCAATTGGGCGAAGTTGCGACAGCGCGTAATCCGACGGGCGGGGGGTCGCTGTGAGGGGGTCCTACTCGATACCGGGCAGCGCTGCGGAGAATCGGGCACAGACGTTGACCACATCACCCCCGGGGATAACCACGCCCTAGACAATCTGCAATTGCTGTGCCGTTGGCATCACACGCGGAAGACGCAGGCTGAATCTGCGGCGGCTCGTTCGTTGGCCCCCCGGCCACAATCTGAGATTCCCAGGGTGCAGCGGGAGGCCACGCCCGACCCTTGGTGATCCACGCTGCGAGCGCTGTGAATCTCTGAGTTTGGATCAAATTTCACGGAGTGTAACAGCCGACTGAGACCACAGAAAGTAACCAAAGGGGAGGGGGTAACCCCCTTTCGGCACCTTTCCGGACCGCTAGCGTATAGCAGGCGAGAATCTGCCTGCGCAGCCCCAGAACCAGTTAACCCGCCGTGACCAGCACAAACACCCGCACCCTGGGAGGGGGCACAATGAGTAACCAGAAGATCAGCGCAGAATTCCGCCTAGCCGTGCTCGCTGAATTCGAGCTAGAGAACTACGAACTAACCACCCTTGATCGGGTGTGCTCCGTGCTGGATCAGATCCAGGAAATGGAACACGACGTCAAGACCCGTGGCGCTGTCGTTCGCGGCATCCGAGGGGGCATCGGCCCGAACCCTTGCCTAAAGGAGATTCGCGCCGCCGAGGCATCGTTTATGGCGTTGGTCCGCTCCCTCGGACTGAATGATGCAGACAGCGGGCCGGGCATGTCGGCATCGGCGGCCGGTCGACTGATGGCCCGAGCTAAGCACGGGGTGCGTCGGTAATGGCAAGGCGTAAGCGTAATGACGCACCGGTTGATACCGGCCCTTCCGCTGTAGATGTTGAGCTAGCGCGTCGGTACGTCGCCGCTGGCCATTTCCTACAGGTGCGAGATTTCAGCCGCCCACTTGCCGAAAGCGAACTAGAGGCCGAGGCGCAGGAGTGGGCTACTCGAATTCATCACATGTCGGCGCTGCTCTAAGGGGAATGATGAACAAGACAAAGACTCTCAGCGTGCGTCACACGGATGCCTCCCGCGCAAACCTCGCTGTCATACAGCGGCTATCCGGTTGTGAGACAGCGAGCGAGGCTGTCATACGCGCACTGGACCTGTACGCCGATTACCTGCGGCACCCGCCCGGCACTGTCCTACATGCGACCGGTCACACGCGCCGCGCGGAGGTTGCGAGTGTCTGACGGGAGGATGTGCCAGCGGCCCGGCTGCGAGCGACCCCGTCAGCCTCGGTGCAGCGGGGGACCGAGTCGCCCTTACTGCGGTACCCGCTGTCGACAGTGGCACCGTTCGTTCGTCGCATTCAGCGAGGGTGGCGCATCGCTCGGGCGGGACGCGGGAACGGACGCCGCACTGTTCGCCGAAACCCTCGCTGTCGGCGTGAGAGACCCCGGCAATCTGCCGGTGCTGCATGAGCTGTTCGCCGCCTACGGCCGAGAGTGACCACCCCTGAACGTCAAGGGGTGCTCATGACCCCCGATGACCGGCCCCGCTGTGGGTCTGGCCGTCGGGGGTTTTCTGCGTTCCTGGGGCACCTTCGAAAGAAGGGGGGGAAGTCCGGCCGGCTGAAGGGTGCCGGGCAGTGTCCGCCCCGAGATTGCAAGGGTTTCGTGCCCCTTCGATTCTCAGGCCGAATGGCCCACACCCGTCCCGTTGTTGTTTCTGACGGTCCGTCAGATATCACCGAGGAACGACCCCCGGGTCGCCCTCTTGCGCTGATCACGCGTAGGGGTGACGCTCGTGCACGGACGTGCAACCGACTCGGCAGAGGAGAGCCCAATGGCCCTAAAGTTCCTGGGGATTTGGCCAAACACCCCCGACGACGGATCGCCCACGATCTGGCTGGACGACACGACCGGCGACCTGATCATTCAGTCATGGACGGCGGACGAGGAGACCGTCCGGCAGGCGCAGGAAGTCGGCTCGGTGCCGGGTCACTCCACGGACGTTCCGGATCATGAGAGCGTGATCCGGCTTCCCGCGAACATGCTCCAGTTCATCCCCCGCCCGGACAGTGAGGACAACGGTGGCAACAGCGGTACGTGAATGCCTCGCAAAGGCGCAGCGCTCGGCGATGCACCTTGAGATGCGGGATAGCTACATGCGGGATGACCCGGAGTTCATCCGCTGGCAGGAAGGGCACCGGTACGACCCGGCCGACCGCGAATCGTGGTGGCGCTCGTGGCTGGACGTGGTGGCCGAGACGACCGGCCGAGGGGTTCACATGCGCCGCCTGCGCGTCGTCTCCGAGCCGCTGAGCGACTACGTGCGGTACGAGTACGACGGCACCTTTACGAACGTGGCAGCGGGTGAGGACGTGCGTTGGTTGCCTCGGTCGCTGGCCCGTGGCCTCTTGCTCCCCGCGCTGGACGGGTGGGTCATGGACGAGGAAACCGTGATCCTCCACCACTTCAGCGGAGAGGGTCAGTGGACCGGCCCGCGCATGGAGGTCCACCACGATCCGGAGTTGGCCGCGCGGTATGCGACGGCGTACGAGGCGGCGTGGCAGCGGGCCATCCCGCACGCGGAGTACCGGCCGAGCTGATCACGCACCATGGCTGTCTCTGCATCTTCCAGCGCCCAGCAGGCCCGGCAGGCTCTCGCGGATCGTCTCGCGGAACTCTGCCGGGATGCTGGCCTGTCCGGGCTCGACCTAGCCGAGCGCTGCGAGTGGAGCCGGTCCAAGTCGTCTCGGATCATGAACGCCAAGACGCCCCCGTCCGCTGACGACATTCGGGCGTGGTGCAAGGCGTGCGGGGCCGAGGAGCAGACCGAAGACCTGGTTGCCATGCTGCGGACGGCCGAGGGCATGTGGGTTGGCTGGCGACGCATGGAGCGGGCCGGACTCAAGCAGGCTCAGGAGGCGCGCCTACCGCTGTACCAGCGGACCCACCGTTTCCGCTCGTACTCCTCGTGGCTCGTGCCCGGCATGATCCAGACGCAGCCGTACACGACAGCAGCGCTACAGGCGATCCAGCGACGGCGCGGCCTGGTGGACGACGTGGCCGACGCTGTGGCCGCGCGCATGGAGCGTCAGCGGGTTCTGTACGAGGGCGGCCGACAGTTCGCGTTCCTCGTTGAGGAGTCGGTTTTGCGGGCCGGAATCGGCGGCGCTGAGGTCATGTCCGGACAGCTCGGCCACCTGATCTCGATTGCCTCACTTCCCAATGTCAGCTTGGGAGTTGTGCCCATGACGCCCGACCGGGAGCGCTGGCCAGCCGAGGGGTTTTGGATCTACGACACAGCACAGGTCAACGTCGAGTTGATCTCTGGCTATCTCACGCTCACGCAGCCCAGCGAGGTAGCCATGTACGCCGAGACGTTCGCGGAGCTGGCAGCGCTGGCCGTCTACGGGGCCCCCGCGCGTGCGCTGATCACATCGGCCATGGATGCCCTCGCGTGATTCGCGTGCAACCTCGTGCAATCTCCTGGGAGTTGGGGTTCCGCTCTCTCTAGCTTGGTCGTCATCGGACCACGTGAGGGGACGGCGACGCGATGGCGAGCAAGACGCAGCAACCCGAGACAGACGCAAGCCAGTGGGAATACTCGACCTACGCGCCCGCTGGCGAGACGTGCCCGGCGTGCATGAAGCCGATCAAGAGTCTTGAGCGCTGCCGACGCGGAACGCTCGAACGGCAGTCAGGCCCGCCCGTCGTCGTCTACCGGCACGCCGACAGGTGCCCGCAGTGAACACCCCGGCGCGGGTCCGCAGACAGCGGGAGGAGTCGCTACCGGCCCCGGAACTGGTGTCCCTCATAGACGACCCCAGCGGCCCGTACGCGGACTCTCCCGAGGGTTGGTGGACCGAGTACGGCGGTGCGCTGGACGTGCGCTCTGGAGTCGTCTACCTGCCGCCCACGGCCCCGCTCCCGCCGTGCCCGTTCCCGTGCCGGACGTGCCGGGCGAAGGGTCGCCAGTGAGACGCACGCGCGTCCTGGTGCTCGCCCTCGCTGAGTTTCTGGCGTGGTCCCTCGTGGGCCTGGTGTTCTCGCTGCTCCTCTAGGTTCCGCCTCACCCGTGCTCGCGGCGGCGCGATGCGGTGGGGGCGGGGGACACTCCCCGTTGCCGACACAGCGAGGGGCGGACCGGCCCCGTTCGTGCGCTTCCCCCGTGGCGTATGGGCGGGGCTCTCTGCCGCTGGCGAGTGCCTATGTATGGTTAAGCCAGGCACTCACCCTCGTGGCCAGTGTTCAGCGCGGCCAGCAGGTCGGTGACCTCAGCGCCCCGCACCTCCCCAACCACCAGCCGGTCGGGCCGCATCCGCAGCGCCTGCCGCACCAGGTCCCTCAGGGTCACTCGCCCCGCGCCCTCCTGGTTGGCAGGGCGCGACTCCAGGCGCACCACATGCGGGTGGTCCGGCCGCAGCTCCGCCGAGTCCTCGGCAAGCACGATTCGCTCACGCTCCCCGACCGCACCCAGCAGGCTCGACAAGAGGGTCGTCTTCCCGGCCCCCGTCCCCCCACTGATCAAATACGAGACCCTGGCTTCCACCAACGCCCTCAGTAACCGGTCGCCGCCCGGCGGCACGGTCCCCGCCGCAATCAGCTCCGCCAGCGAGAAAGCCATGGGCCGCACTACCCGCAGCGACAGACACGTCGAGCCGACGGACACCGGCGGCAGCACGGCATGCATACGGGTGCCGTCCGGCAGCCGTGCGTCCACCCAGGGCCGGGCGTCGTCCAGCCGCCGCCCCGCCACGGCCGCCAGCCGCTGCGCCAGCCTGCGCACGGCGGCAGCGTCCGGAAAGGTCACCCCGGTGAGTTCGAGCCCGCCGCCCCGGTCCACCCACACCCGGTCCGGCGCGGAGACCAGGACATCCGTCACGGCCGGGTCGGCAAGGAGCGGTTCCAGCACCCCGGTCCCGACCAGCTCGCCGCGCAACTCATCGGCCACGCCGAGCACTTCGGCATCGCCGAGCAGCCGCCCCTGGGCCCGAAGAGCTGCCGCGACCCCGGCCGGGGTCGGCGCCGCACCGCTCTGCGCCAGCCGCTGCCGTACGGCATCGAGCAGCGTCTCGGTCATGGCGCACCCCCACCGGCGCGTCCCCCTGTGCCCTCCGGGGCGAGTGCCCGCTCCCAGAACGCCGTGCAGAACCTGGCCAGTGGACCGCGTGCACTGCCGCCAGGCGGTGCACCGCCGTCCTGGGCGGCCAGCAGCCCTGCGTCGAGCGGGAGTTCACCGGCAAGCGGCAGCCCCAGCGCCCGCGCCACCCACCGTTCGTCGAGGCCCGCCGCATACGGACCGCGTGCCACCACCCGCAGGTCGTCCAGAACCATCCCGGCCATCGACGCCACCCGCTTCGCCGCCGCAACTGCACGAAGCTCTCCCGGGACCACCAGCAGCCCGAGGTCCAACTGTGCGAGCGCCTCGGCCACCGACTCGTCGACCCGGCGCGGCAGGTCGACGACGACCACCCCGCCGAGCCTGCGCGCGGCTGCCAGCACGGCCTGTATGGCCTGTGGCGGGATGACCACCCAGTCGTCGCGGCCCCAGCTGAGCACCCGCAGACCGTGCAGTGCGGGCAAGGACTCCTCCAGTGCGCCTCCGCCGACCCGCCCTTTGGAATGGGCGAAATCCGGCCACCTCATCCCCTCGGCCCGTTCGCCGCCGAGCAGAACATCGATGCCCCCGCCGAGCGGGTCGCCGTCAATCAGCATGGTCCGCCGTCCGGCCCTGGCCGCGGTCACCGCGAGGGCGCAGGCAAGTGTGGATGCGCCGGATCCGCCCCGTCCGCCGATCACCCCGACGGTGAGTGCCGGCCGACCCACTCCTTCCGCCGCATTGGCGATCTGATCGACGAGCCAGCCCTCCGAATCGGGCAGCCTCAGCACATATTCGGCCCCGATCTCCACGGCGCGGCGCCAGACATCCGGGGCGTCCTGATCCCGGCCGACAAGCATCACACCGCGCCTGCGCGCCGCTCCGCGGCACCGCTGGGCGGCATCGTCCCCCACGAGAATCATCGGGGCCTGCTCCCAGCTGCCTCTATGTTCGGGCAACGAGTGATGAACTTCTGGTTCCGCTCCGGCGGCCGCGCACAGACGCAGCAGATCGTCGAGGAGTTCCACATCCTCGGTCACGATCAGCGGTCCGCCCCGCCGCTCTTCGGCGGTCGGCATACGATCCCGTGCGATGGATTCAGCCACGATCTCCGCCCCCTTCTCACTGCACCTTCATCGCGGTTCGCGGTGATCTCGGAGCGTTCCAAGATCGGCGATTCCACAACCCGCGGACTTCGCGGCTGGAATCACCGTGCAACGCTTCGGAAAATCGTGTGGATCTTGCTCAAATACTGTGGACAACTCCACCGTTGTGAATATCTCTGTCGCTCATCCCGGTGACTTCCGGAGAGCAGCACTTCCACTACGCACCGTGACGATTCAGGATGGTGAAAGACGGAACCAGAAGCGGGCCGTCACGGCCGAAATGGAAGGAAAATGTCTGATTCCGAACGACAGAAGCACGTCCGGACATGCGACGACCCCCGCCGGGGGGGAGAGCGGGGGTCGTCCCCACGGCCGACTCGGGGGGGGAGGAGCCGGACCGGGTTAGCACGGTCGCGAACGATCCGTGACTTCCATGGTGTACCCGAGAGCCTTCCCAGGCAAACCCACGCGCCAGAGTTTACGCCGAATGGTGGGCCCCTATGCTCTGCCTTGTGGAAAACCGCTTCTTGCCGCGCACAGCAGCCTTCTTTGACCTGGACAAGACGGTCATTGCGAAGTCTTCGACGCTGACCTTCAGCAAGTCCTTCTACCGAGGCGGGCTGATCAACCGCCGCGCCGTACTGCGCACTGCGTACGCACAGTTCGTGTTCCTTGCCGGGGGCGCAGATCACGACCAGATGGAGCGGATGCGGGAATATCTCTCCGCGCTCTGCAAGGGCTGGAACGTCCAGCAAGTGAAGGAAATCGTCGCCGAGACCCTGCACGATCTGATCGACCCGATCATCTACGACGAAGCGGCGACGCTCATCGAGGAGCATCACACCGCCGGGCGGGATGTGGTGATCGTCTCGACCTCGGGCGCCGAGGTGGTCGAGCCGATCGGCGAACTGCTCGGCGCCGACCGAGTCGTCGCCACCCGGATGGTCGTCGGTGACGACGGCTGCTTCACCGGCGAGGTGGGGTACTACGCGTACGGGCCGACGAAGGCCGAGGCGATCAAGACACTCGCAGTGTCGGAGGGATACGACCTCTCACGCTGCTACGCCTACAGCGATTCCGCGACCGATGTGCCGATGCTGGAGTCGGTCGGCCACCCGCACGCGGTGAATCCGGACCGCGCCCTGAGGCGCGAAGCGACCCTCCGCGAGTGGCCGATTCTCGTGTTCGACCGACCGGTTCGACTGAAGCAGCGACTGCCCACGTTCTCGATGCCGCCGCGCCCGGCGTTGGTCGCGGCGGCAGCACTGAGTGCAGCCGCCGCGACAGCGGGACTGGTCTGGTACACCTCCCGCCGCCGCAGCACCACGGCCTCCCTCTGATGATCGGGCCGGGAGACCGATCGGTCCAGTGCATGCGGCCGAGCCGAGTTGTCCAACTCGCCCGTAATTGAACCTAAAAGTAAAGAAGTGTGGCCGACACTACCGCTCACACCAGCTCAGGAGGTAGAAAGGATTCAACGGCCCGCGAGACCAAGGACGTCCGAAAGGATTACCTGATAACGCAGAGAAGGCCCCACGGACCGAGCATGAAAACCGAGCACCCACGCGACGTCGACCCGTCGATTACGGGCCAGCCGCACCAGGGAACGGGCAAAGCCCCCGACCTGATGGGCACATATCGAGGACGCATGGTAACTGGGTAGACGTGCCAGCGGCGGTACCGAGGACGGTGCCGCCGCAACCCTTTTACCGGGCAGTGGAGTTGCCACGGTGAAGCTATTCATTCGCCCCACCCGGTTGCCGCGCCCACTCCTAAGGGCCCCGCCGCCCTGCTATGCGGCGCCGCGCTGCAGCGCCTCGCACACCGCCGTCGATTCCCTGACGCCCAGCTCCACGGCGCGCCCGCAGTGCGCGATCCAGGCTGCCATCCCATCCGGCGTCCCCGACAGATAGCCCTCGAACGCAGCGATGTACGCCGCCCTCCCCTGCTCGGCGTGGCCCACCTCGGCGGGGCAGATCGATTTGGGGTCGAGCCCGCTCCCGATCAGCACGATCCGCTCCGCGGTACGCGCGACGAGGCCGTTGTACGAACCGAAAGGACGCAAGGCCAACAGTTCACCGTGCACAACTGCCGCCGTCACCAGCGCGGGCGCCGCAGTACCCGAAAGGATCAACCCGGAGAGCACTTCCAGCCGCCCAGCCACCTCCTCGGCATCCGGCAACGGCGCTTCGATCAGCGGTTCGTCCACGGGTTCGCCCGCCAGCCGCGGCCGACCGACAGTATCCTCGGGCGCCGCGCCACCGGCCGCAACCAGATGCAGCCGCGCCAGGACGCGCAGTGGCGACTGCCGCCAAATGGAGAGCAGTTGTCCCGCTTCGGCAGCGAGCCTGAGGGCCGCCCCGATCACATGCGCCTCACCGTCGCCGCTGAAGTCGGTGCGCCGGCGCACCTCCTCCAGATTCCAGTCAGCGCCGGACAGCGCCGCCGAGCCACGGGCACCGCGCAGCGCCGCTTCGGCGGTGACCTCGTTACTGCGGCGCCGCATGACGCGGTGACCGTAGACCCGGTCGACGGCCTTGCGTACGGAGTCCACCGCGTCGGCGACCCCCGGCAGGGTGCCCAGGGTGGCGAGCGGATCAGAGGCAGTCGTACTCATAAGTAGCGAGGCTACGCGTCCCCCTGCACCGATACCGGCGGGAGTGGCCTTCTTCACGAAGCGCGACAGCGGAGTGCAGTCGAGCCGCTACCCTAGGTGAACATGAAGATCGCTTTCGTAGGGAAGGGCGGCAGCGGCAAAACCACGCTGTCCTCTCTCTTCATCCGCCACCTTGCCGCCAATGAAGCCCATGTCGTCGCGGTGGACGCCGACATCAACCAGCACCTCGGGGCTGCGCTCGGCCTCGACGACCACGAGGCCGCGGCGCTGCCCGCCATGGGAGCCCAGCTGCCTCTGATCAAGGAGTATCTGCGCGGCAGCAATCCCCGTATCGCCTCCGTGGAGACAATGATCAAGACAACTCCGCCCGGCGAAGGCTCGCGGCTACTGCGGGTCCGCGAGGACAACCCGGTCTACGACGCGTGCGCCCGCACGGTCCGGCTCGACGACGGGGAGATCCGGCTGATGGCCACAGGGGCGTTTACCGATTCGGATCTGGGTGTGGCTTGTTACCACTCCAAGGTCGGTGCAGTCGAGCTCTGCCTCAACCATCTGATCGACGGCCCCGACGACTATGTCGTCGTTGACATGACAGCAGGTTCGGACTCCTTCGCTTCCGGGATGTTCACCCGCTTCGACATGACGTTCCTGGTCGCCGAGCCGACCCGCAAGGGCGTCTCGGTCTACCGCCAGTACAAGGATTACGCGCAGGACTTCGGGGTCGCGCTGAAGGTCATCGGCAACAAGGTGCAGGGCGAGGACGATCTGGACTTCCTGCGTGCCGAGGTTGGCGACGATCTACTGGTCAGCGTCGGGCACTCCGACTGGGTACGGGCCATGGAGAAGGGCAGGCCGGCCCGCTTCGAGCTGCTGGAGGCGGACAACCGCATGGCTCTGCAAGCACTGCAGAACGCCGCGGAGGATTCGTACGAGCAGCGGGACTGGGAGCGCTACACGCGACAGATGGTGCACTTCCATCTGAAGAACGCGGAGAGCTGGGGCAATGAGAAGACGGGTGCCGACCTGGCGGCCCAGGTCGACCCGGCCTTCGTGCTCGACGAGCGGTACGTGCAGGACGGCGCCGCTCAGCCTGCCTGATCTGTCAGAGCCCCGGCCGGGAGGATGCCATCGTTCCGGCCGGGGCTCCGTTACGCCCTCAAGTGGCAGTCGCATCCGAAGGGTGTGCAGTTCGGTGGCCGTGCGTGGCACCGAACTGCGTCACCGAGCCGGCGACTGACCCGATCCGCACCCGGCATGAGCCCTGTCGGCCCCCGACGCGCGGTCCGTTTCCGCCTCGGACGCCCGGCTCAGACCGACCGGCAAACGGATCACTTGAGACGTCGGGTGGTGGGGCGTCCCAGCGGTGTTCCAGGAGTCGCGGCAAAAGCCCGTCGCCGCGCTGCGGCCACCACATTCTCCCGCCCCTCCGGACGAGGGGTGCGCCCGCCGATGAGCTCCTTGCCCGCCGAAGAGAAGCCGCTGCTCGCGCTTGAGACCGGAGGACGTTGGCCTTCCAGCTCCCCACAAAGACTTGGCCTGGTCGCTCTCGCTCTTCCACTCATCGACGGACCAGGTGCCGATACCACCGTCGGGGCCGCAGAAGTGGCTATTGAAGTGGGTGCCGATCTCGTCGCCGCCCTCCCAGGCGGGAAATATGCATTGAATTGCTGACGTAGCACGGTCAAGAGCGCGTGCATCTCTGTCGGAATGAGTCATGACAGGTCATATGAAAAGCGGCTTATTCACTTGAATAGGTGAATGAATGATCCATTTGACCTCAACCATGGACGCAGATCTTTACTCTCCATTACGATCTGTTTACTGAGCGTTGAGAAATCCCGCCGCTGCACGCCGTGAACCACGGCCGCGTCCCCCACGTTCCGCGACCGCGCTGCCCCGGAGGAGACGGGAACATGTCTGCTTGCGTCCCCACTCGTCATGACCACACATCCCGCAGTTCGCGCCCATCCCGCGCCTCGGGAATCAAACGACCGCACAGCCCACCACCGCCGCAGCGCGGCGGACGATTCCGCATCGCGGGCGCCGACCTGTCCGCATCGATCACGGTCTTCCTGCTCGCCGTCCCCATGTCGCTCGGCCTCGCCGTCGCCATGGACGCCCCGCTGGAGGCAGGCCTCATCGCCGCCGCGATCGGCGGAATCGTCGCCGGACTGCTCGGCGGCACACCCCTCCAGGTCAGCGGCCCGTCCGCCGGACTGACCGTGGTCACAGCCGAGTTGATCCAGAACTACGGCTGGCGCACCACATGCGCTGTCACCATCGGCGCAGGACTTCTGCAGATACTGCTGGGCTCGTTGCGGGCGGCGCGCAGCGCTCTCGCCGTCAGCCCCGCCATCGTGCACGGCACCCTCGCCGGCATCGGCGTGGCCATCGCACTCGCCCAGCTGCACATCGTGCTCGGCGGCTCGCCTCAGAGTTCGGCCGTCGCCAACGCCCTCGCCCTCCCCGACCAGCTGGGGAGAGTGAGTCCGGCCGCCCCGCTGATCGGCATGCTGACCATCACCGTCCTGATCCTGTGGCCTCGGCTTCCGGGGCGGATCGGCCGAGTGGCACGGCGGATTCCGGCTGCCCTCGCCGCGGTGGTGACCGCGACAGCCGTGGCTGCGATCGCGGCGCCCGGGATCGCCCGGGTCGATCTGCCGTCCTGGCGCTCGCACGCCCTGCCGGAGATGCCCCACGGCCCCGTACTCGCCCTGGCCACTGCTGTGTTCACAGTGATGCTGGTGGCCAGTCTGGAGTCGCTGCTCGCCGCGGTCGCCGTGGACAAGCTGTCGGCCGAACGCGCTGGCGAGCAACCAGCGACCCGGTCCAAGGACGACTTGACGTCGGCCTCAACCTCGGCCTCGGGTTCGGATTCGGTTTCGGATTCGGATTCAGCCTCGGGCCCGGGCCCGGCGTCTTCGTCCCCACCGGACCCGCTCGTAAGACGCTCCGATCTCGACCGTGAGCTGCGCGCCCAGGGCATCGCCAACACCCTGTCCGGGCTGGCCGGCGGGCTGGCGGTGTCCGGCGGTGCCGTGCGCAGTTCGGCGAATGTGCGGGCCGGAGCGACGGGCCGTGCCTCCACCGTGCTGCACGGCGTCTGGGTGGTGCTCGCCGCCGGGCTGCTGGTCACCGTCCTGGAGCGGATCCCGCTGGCCGCGCTCGGCGCGCTGGTCATGATGGTCGGCATCCAGATGGTGAGTTTCGCCCATATTCGCAATGTCCATAAGCACCGGGAGTTCCTGGTGTACGGGGCGACCATCACTGGCGTGATCCTCTTCGGCGTGCTCAAGGGTGTGGTGATCGGCATCGCGGCGGCGGTGGCCGTCTCCCTGCACCGGCTGGCCCGGACCGGGATCACCGTGACCGAACAGGACGGCCGGCATCTGGTGGTCGTACGGGGCCAGTTGACGTTTCTCGCAGTGCCCCGGCTCAGCCGGACGCTCGGCCAGCTGCCCCCGGGCGGGGATGCCGTCGTCGAGCTTGACGGCTTCTTCATGGACCATGCGGCGTACGAGGCAATCCAGGACTGGAGCACTGCCCAGACGGCCCACGGCGGCCGCGTCGTCTTCACCGGCAGGTCCGGCGGCCGGATCGCCGAGCCCGCATCGGCGGCGCATTCCTGCTGCCACCCCTGGACGCCGTGGCGCAACCATCACTGCCACGACCGGCCCGAGCAGACGCCCGAGACCCACCATGGCCGCCTCGGCGCGGGCCCAGATCCCAGCTCCGGATCCATCGAGGACCGCGCCCTCGAGAACGACACCCCTCACGACGCCACCGGAGCCCACAGCACCCCCGGCCCGACCAGCTCACCCGCCGCCACCCCGCGCCGGACCGGCGGCAACCACCTGGTCAGCGGTCTGAGTTCGTTCCAGCGGAACACCGCTCCGCTGGTGCGCGAGGAGCTGGCCCGGTTGGCCCGCGAGGGTCAACGCCCCTCCCATCTCTTCATCACCTGCGCCGACTCCCGCCTGGTCACCAGCATGATCACGGCGAGCGGCCCGGGTGACCTGTTCACCGTGCGGAACGTCGGCAATCTGGTACCCCCGCCGGACACCGAGTCGGGTGACGACTCGGTGGGCGCCGCGATCGAGTACGCGGTGGATGTGCTGAAGGTGGAGTCCATCACCGTCTGCGGACACTCCGGCTGCGGCGCGATGCAGGCTCTGCTCGGCACCAGGCCGGACCCGGACACTGCGCCGACATCCCTGTGGCGCTGGCTGAGACACGGGCTGCCAAGCCTGAAGAGGATGGCGTCGCGGCATCATGCCTGGGCCCGGATCTCCGGCCGCCTTCCGACCGATGCGGTGGAGCAGCTCTGCCTCACCAATGTGGTCCAGCAGCTGGACCATCTGCGGGCCCATGAATCAGTGGCGCGGCGGCTCGCCGAGGGCACGCTCCAACTGCACGGGATGTACTTCCACGTAGGCGAGGCGCAGGCCTATCTGCTGACCGAGGGCGCGAGTGCCGGACTCGCGCTCGAAGAGGTCTTCGACCGCGTGGGCCCTGGCGACACCCACGCCTCGTCCGATTACTACGCCTCGACCGACTCCCGTTCCCCCAGCGATGCCTGCACCCCCGGGCCCACCGCCGCCCCGGGTGACCCATCCGGTTCCGGCGAGTTGGAACGTACCGGCGTCTGAACCGCGTTCGTCCCCGGTCCGTGAGACCTTGTGGCCCCGCCTCCGAACCGCTTCGAATCGCTCCGTGCCGCCGTGCTCCGTACTGCGTTGCACTGCGGCGCCCCGCGCCGGACCGCACTTGGAGGCGGGACCGTGTCTCCATACACGAGACACAGGTCTAAACCAATTCCGGGCAGACACTTGTCACCTGGCCTTTGGCCTGATGAGCTATACGACGGGACACAACGGACACCCTGGGAATGGGAGATGTCGTGAGCAACGAAAGCCTGGCCAATCTGCTCAAGGAGGAGCGGCGGTTTGCACCGCCTGCCGATCTGGCCGCCAATGCCAACGTCAAAGCGGAGGCGTACGAGCAGGCCGAGACGGACCGGCTGGGCTTCTGGGCCGAGCAGGCCCGTCGCCTGACATGGGCCACTGAGCCGACCGAGACGCTCGACTGGAGCAACCCGCCCTTCGCGAAGTGGTTCGCGGACGGCAAGCTCAACGTCGCGTACAACTGCGTGGACCGCCATGTCGAGGCCGGTCATGGTGACCGGGTCGCCATTCACTTCGAGGGCGAGCCCGGAGACAGCCGCGCCATCACCTACGCCGAACTGAAGGACGAGGTCTCCCGCGCCGCGAACGCTCTCACCGAACTTGGTGTAGGCAAGGGCGACCGGGTCGCCGTCTATCTGCCGATGATCCCCGAGACCGCCATCGCGATGCTGGCCTGCGCCCGCATCGGCGCCGCGCACTCGGTGGTCTTCGGTGGCTTCTCCGCCGACGCCATCGCCGCCCGTATCCAGGACGCGGATGCCAAGGTCGTCATCACCGCCGACGGTGGCTACCGCCGCGGCAAGCCGTCCGCGCTCAAGCCCGCCGTGGACGACGCCGTCTCCCGTTTCGACAGCGTCGAGCATGTCCTCGTGGTGCGGCGCACCGGCCAGGACACCGCGTGGACCGAGGGCCGCGACGTCTGGTGGCACGAGATCACCGGCCGGCAGTCCGCCGAGCACACCCCTGAGGCGTTCGAGGCGGAGCAGCCGCTCTTCATCCTCTACACCTCCGGCACGACGGGTAAGCCGAAGGGCATCCTGCACACCTCCGGTGGCTACCTCACGCAGGTTGCATACACCCACAACGCGGTCTTCGACCTCAAGCCGGAGACCGATGTCTTCTGGTGCACCGCCGACATCGGCTGGGTGACCGGCCACTCGTACATCGTCTACGGCCCTCTGGCCAACGGCGCGACGCAGGTCATGTACGAGGGCACGCCCGACTCCCCGCACCAGGGGCGTTTCTGGGAAATCGTGCAGAAGTACGGCGTCACCATCCTCTATACGGCGCCGACCGCGATCCGTACGTTCATGAAGTGGGGTGACGACATCCCCGCCAAGTTCGACCTGAGCAGTCTTCGGGTCCTCGGTTCGGTCGGTGAGCCGATCAACCCCGAGGCGTGGATGTGGTACCGCAAGCACATCGGCGCCGACAAGTGTCCGATCGTGGACACCTGGTGGCAGACCGAGACCGGAGCGATGATGATCGCGCCGCTGCCGGGCGTCACGGAGACCAAGCCGGGAAGTGCCCAGCGTGCTCTGCCCGGTATCTCCGCCACGGTCGTCGATGACGAAGCCAACGAGGTTCCGAACGGCGGGGGCGGCTACCTCGTCCTCACCGAGCCGTGGCCGTCGATGCTCCGCACCATCTGGGGCGACGACCAGCGCTTCATCGACACCTACTGGTCGCGCTTCGAGGGCAAGTACTTCGCGGGCGACGGTGCCAAGAAGGACGAGGACGGCGACATCTGGCTGCTCGGCCGGGTCGACGACGTGATGCTCGTGTCCGGGCACAACATCTCGACCACCGAGGTCGAGTCGGCGCTCGTGTCGCACCCCTCGGTCGCCGAGGCCGCCGTGGTCGGCGCCGCCGACGAGACGACCGGCCAGGCCATCGTCGCCTTCGTGATACTGCGCGGTGCGGCTGCCGCCTCGGACGAGCTCGTCGGGGAGCTGCGCAACCACGTCGGCTCCGTGCTCGGCCCGATCGCCAAGCCGAAGCGGATCCTGCCGGTCGCCGAGCTGCCGAAGACCCGCTCCGGCAAGATCATGCGGCGTCTGCTGCGTGACGTCGCCGAGAACCGCGAGCTGGGCGATGTCACAACGCTCACCGACTCCTCGGTGATGGATTTCATCCAGACCCAGTTGCCGTCCTCCTCCGAGAACTGACCGCGGCGAGTATCTCCCCGAGGGGCATCCGGCAACGCGCCCGGTGCCCCTCGGGCATTCAAGGCCGCCCCCATATGCCGGTCGGTCTAAGGTGAAGATCACCGGATACAGCCCAGCGCACCCCAGGTACAGTGGCAGCCGCGTCAACAAAGCAATAAGAAATCTCCACAGGGTGTGCCGGGAAGTCTGGTCGGCAAGTGCATCAGCCATGCCATCGCTGCCGTACCGACCCGGAGGTCCTCACTCGTGGCCGCGCCCACCCCCACACCCCCTTCCTCCCGACCCACCTTTCTCGGGCGCCTGTCCCTCCCTGAGCGGAACTACCTCGCGGACGCCCTGCGCACCGAGACCGTCGGCGGGGTCATCCTGCTGGTCGCCGCGATAGCCGCCCTGGTATGGGCCAACACCTTCGGTTCCAGCTACGCGGCCGTCAGCGACTTCCATTTCGGTCCCGAGTCGCTGGGCCTCAACCTCTCCGTGGAGCACTGGGCCGCGGACGGGCTGCTTGCGATCTTCTTCTTCGTCGCGGGCGTCGAACTCAAGCGGGAACTGGTCGCGGGCGAACTGCGCGACCCCAAGGCGGCCGCCCTGCCGGTCGTCGCCGCACTGTGCGGAATGGCGGTTCCGGCCGTCGTCTACACACTCGTGGCCGTGACCGGCGGAGGTTCGACGGACGGCTGGGCCGTACCCACCGCCACCGATATCGCCTTCGCGCTCGCCGTCCTCGCCGTCATCGGCACCTCACTGCCGAACGCGCTGCGTGCGTTCCTGCTGACCCTCGCCGTCGTCGACGACCTCTTCGCGATCCTGATCATCGCTGTCTTCTTCACCGAGAAGATCAACTTCATGGCGCTGATCGGCGCCTTCATCGGCCTCGCCGTGTTCTATCTGCTGCTGCGCAGGAATGTGCGCGGCTGGTACATCTACGTACCGCTCGCCCTGGTGATCTGGGGCCTGATGTACAACAGCGGCATCCACGCCACCATCGCCGGTGTCGCCATGGGACTGATGCTCCGCTGCACTCGGCGGGACGGCGAGACCCACTCCCCCGGCGAGCACATCGAGCACCTGGTCCGTCCGCTGTCGGCCGGAATCGCCGTGCCGCTGTTCGCCCTCTTCTCGGCTGGTGTCTCCCTCTCCGGCGGCGCACTGGCGGACGTGTTCAAGCGGCCCGAGACGCTCGGTGTCGTCCTGGGGCTCGTCGTCGGCAAGACGATAGGCATATTCGGCGGTACGTGGCTGGCCACCCGCTTCACGAAGGCGGAGCTGAACAAGGACCTGGCCTGGGCGGACGTCTTCGCGGTCGCCTCGCTCGCCGGGATCGGCTTCACCGTCTCGCTGCTCATCGGTGAAATGGCCTTCGCCGGCGACGAGAGCATGATCAACGAGATCAAGGCCGCCGTGCTGCTCGGCTCCCTGACGGCCGCCGTGTTCTCCGGCGTACTGCTCAGACTCCGGGTACGGACATACCGGACACTGTACGAGGCGGAGGAGCTCGACGAGGACGAGGACGGCGTGCCCGATGTCTACGAGCAGGACGACCCGGAGTACCACCTGCGGATGGCCGCGATCTACGAGAAGAAGGCGGCGGAGCACCGCCGCCTTGCCCAACTGACGGGGGCAGCGAGCAGCAAGCCGGACAGTCCGGCATGATCTGACAGCAGATGTGTTGAACAGGAGAGCAGGAGAGGGAGTCAGGGATGAGCGACCCCGGCAACAACGCGGGCAGTGCCGACCGCAGTCTCGGGCAGCTGGTCGCCGCGGCGACGGCCGAGATGTCCGCACTGGTGCACGACGAGATCGCCCTGGCCAAGGCCGAAGTGCGGCAGGACGTCAAGCGCGGCGTCACCGGGAGCGTGGCATTCATCATCGCGGGTGTGCTGATTCTGTTCGCGATCCCGGTGCTGAGCTTCGCGGCGGCGTACGGAATCCACTACCTGGGGCCCAGCCTCGCTCTGTCGTTCACGATCGTGGGCGTCGCCTTCATCCTACTGGGGGCGTTGCTCGCACTGTTCGCCTTCTCCAAGCTCAAGAAGGTGAAGCCGCCGGAGAAGTCCATCGCTTCGGCCAAGCAGACGGCGGCCGTGCTGCAGGGCGTCAAGCCGCACCCGCGGCCCGCCGTCACGGCGGGGACGAGCCGTCCGGCCGCAGTGGGCAGCACGCCGGCGGACAAGGCCCCGGGACAGTCTCCGGTCCAGGACAAGGCGTCCACTGTGGCACGCTCGTCCACATGACGGTCTCCGATTCCAGTACATCCGGCCCGGTAGGCCCGGAAGGTCAGGCAAGCCCGGAAGGTCAGGTAAGCCCGAACGGCCAGGCGGGCACAGACGGCTCCAAGGGCTCGACCGGCCGCTCAGGCCCTTCGGGCCCCTCCGACCCACCGAGTTCACCCATCCCGGTCGGCTCCGGTGGGCCCGTGCGGCTCGACGGGCCGTGGACCCACCGGGACGTGGCTGCCAATGGCGCCCGCTTCCACATCGCCGAGCTCGGCGAGGGGCCGCTGGTGCTGCTGCTGCACGGCTTCCCGCAGTTCTGGTGGACCTGGCGCCATCAGCTCACCGCACTGGCCGACGCCGGTTTTCGCGCCGTGGCGATGGATCTGCGCGGGGTCGGCGGCAGCGACCGTACGCCCCGGGGTTACGACCCCGGCAACCTGGCACTCGACATCACCGGCGTGATCCGCTCGCTCGGCGAACCGGACGCCGCCCTGGTCGGCCACGACATGGGCGGCTACCTCGCCTGGACGGCCGCGGTGATGCGGCCGAAGCTGGTGCGCCGCCTCGCGGTCTCCTCGATGCCCCATCCACGCCGCTGGCGTTCCTCGATGCTCTCCGACTTCGCGCAGTCCCGCGCGGGCTCGTACATCTGGGGCTTCCAGCGCCCGTGGCTGCCGGAACGTCAGCTCATCGCCGACAATGCGGCGTTGGTTGGCCGGTTGATCCATGACTGGGCAGGCCCCCGGACCCCGGAGTTCCCCGACGATGCGGCGGTCGACGTCTACCGGCGCGCGATGTGCATTCCGTCAACGGCACACTGCTCGATCGAGCCGTACCGCTGGTTGGTGCGCTCCCTGGCACGTCCGGACGGAATCCAGTTCAACCGGCGCATGAAGCGGCCGGTGAGAGTACCCACACTGCATCTCCACGGTTCACTCGATCCGGCGATCCGTACGCGGAGCGCGGCGGGGTCCGGCGAATACGTCGAAGCGCCGTACCGTTGGCGACTTTTCGACGGTCTGGGGCACTTCCCCCACGAGGAGGATCCGGGCGCGTTCTCGGCCGAACTCATCAACTGGCTCAAGGATCCCGAGCCCGACCGGTAGCCGTACGGACACAGTTGTCCGACGAACGGCCAATTGCCCGGCGCATAGGCCAATTGGCTGACGGATGGGCGGTTACCGACCATGAGGCACGGGCAGACGTCGGGGTATGGGCTGGACGCACGACTTCGGTGACGCAGCACGCAACCGTCGCTCGACCGCCGCGGCGGGTCCGAGCACTCATGAGAGGAACGGCCCCCAGGGCCGGGTGCACGACATGCATGATCCCGGGCTCGGTATTCCGCGCATTCTGCGCCGTCGGGCCCGCTGGGTCTCGGCGCGGCTGCGCCATCCACGCGGATGATGTCCGCCCTGGCCGGCCGGTGAGCGTTCACCGACTTGGGGAAGTGCCGGACGCCCCGGCCAGACAGGACTTTCGAAACACGCCCTAGAGGGCGCACGTCTGGCTGTCGACCTGCTGGTTTGCGGTGCGGCCGTGCGCGATGTCCTGGCGGATCTCGTCGGCCGTCAGCGCGTAGCCGGTGTCGGGGTCGTCGAGCGACTTCGCGAAGACGACTCCGTACACCTTGCCGTCCGGGGTCAGCAGCGGTCCGCCGGAGTTGCCCTGACGGACGGTCGCGAAGAGGGAGTACACATCGCGGCGGACGGTTCCCCGGTGGTAGATGTCCGGTCCGTTGGCGTCGATGCGCCCCCGGACGCGCGCGGCCCGTACGTCGTACGAGCCGTTCTCCGGGAAGCCCGCAACGATGGCGCTGTTCCCGGTGTCGGCGTCGTAATCGGTGTCGGTGAACTTCAGCGGCTTCGCGTCGAGGTCCGGTACGTCGAGTACGGCAATGTCGCGCCGCCAGTCGTAGAGGACGACCTTCGCGTCGTACAGCCGCCCCTGGCCGCCGATCTGGACGGTCGGCTCGTCGACGCCGCCGACGACATGGGCGTTTGTCATCACCCTGCGGTCGGAGAAGACGAAGCCGGTGCCTTCGAGGACCTTGCCGCAGCTCGGGGCCGTACCGACGACCTTGACGATGGACTTCTTGGCGCTTGCCGCCACGGGGCTGCCCGCCAGCGCCGGGTCCGGGGCCCGGACCTCGGTGATCGGCTCGTTGGCGAAGGGGCTGAAGACCTGCGGGAAGCCGTTCTGCGCAAGGACCGAGGAGAAATCCGTGAACCAGGTGGAGGCCTGGGCGGGCATCACCCGGGAGATGCCGAGCAGGACCGAGGAGCCACGGACCTCCTTGCCCAGCGTGGGCAGTGAGGTACCGGCCAGCGCGGAGCCGATCAGCCAGGCGACCAACAGCATCGCGACCACATTGACCAGGGCGCCGCCGGTGGCATCGAGGGCGCGCGCGGGCGACCACGTGATGTACCGGCGGAGCTTGTTTCCGACGTGGGTGGTGAACGCCTGGCCAACCGAGGCACAGACGATCACGATGACGACGGCGACGACGGCTGCCGTCGATGAAACCGCGGAGCCGTTCGTCAGCTGGTCCCACAGGAACGGCAGCAGATAAACGGCGACGAGACCGCCGCCCAGGAACCCGGTCACCGACAGGATGCCGACGACGAACCCCTGGCGATAGCCGATGACCGCGAACCATACGGCGCCGGCCAGCAGCAGGATATCCAGCACATTCACCGTCTATAGCCTCGCAGATTCGTCACCGGGCTTGTTCCTTCGGCTGGGGCCGGACAGGGCCGGACGGCACAGCACGGGGGTCAGCGTGTCATGCGCGCCAGTCGAGCGGCACCTGCTTGGCGGTGTCCCACGGGCGCTCCCAGCCCGCGAAATGCAGAATCCGGTCGATCACTCCGGCTGTGAAACCCCAGACCAGGGCGGATTCGACCAGAAATGCCGGACCACGGTGACCGCTCGGGTGGACCGTGGTCGCACGATTGGCCGGGTCAGTGAGATCCGCCACGGGGACGGTGAAGACCCGGGCTGTCTCACCCGGATCGACGACGCCGACCGGGCTCGGCGACCGCCACCACCCGAGGACCGGCGTCACGACGAAGCCACTCACGGGGATGTAGAGCCGGGGCAGCACTCCGAAGAGCTGCACTCCGTGCGGATCGAGGCCGGTCTCCTCCTGGGCCTCCCGCAGAGCGGCCCTGAGCGGCCCTGTGGTGGCCTGGTCGCCGTCCTCCGGGTCCAGGGCGCCGCCGGGGAAGGAAGGCTGCCCAGCGTGGGAACGCAGGCTTCCGGATCGCTCCATGAGGAGCAGCTCGGGACCGCGCTCACCCTCCCCGAACAGTACGAGTACGGCGGACTGCCGCCCGGCGCCGCTCTCGGGCGGCAGAAAGCGGCTGAGCTGGTCCGGCTCGACCGTCCGCGCGGCGCGGGCCACGGGGTCGAGCCACTCGGGCAGGCCCTCGGTCGTGACGGTGATGGCTCCGTCGTGACCTGCGCCTGCCGTGGCGGCGGCAGCCGCTGCCACCGCCGCTGCGGGGCTGACGGCCGCTGGGGTGACCATTGTGGATCTGACCGCCGCGGGCGCGGCGGCCGCTTCCGTGCTCTGTTCGTGCGTCTTCATAGGCACCCCTCGTCTCACAACGCCTGTCGTCACTCATTTCGTTCCGGAGCGAGCGCCGTGCGTCAGTCGGCCCCCAGGGCCGGCGCGGGCTTGCCGGGGTAGTCCGCCGGCGGGCTCAGCCGCTGACCGGGCTGACCGCCCATCTCGTACTTCAGCAGCTTCCTGGCCTTCTCCGGGTCCGTCTCGCCCTCCCCGTACGCCGGGCAGAGCGGGGCGATCGGACAGGCGCCGCAGGCGGGCTTGCGGGCATGGCATATGCGGCGGCCGTGGAAGATGACACGGTGCGAGAGCATCGTCCACTCGCTCTTGGGGAAGATCGCAGCGATCTCGGCCTCGACCTTCTCCGGGTCCTCCTGCTCCGTCCACTTCCAGCGGCGGACCAGGCGCCCGAAATGGGTGTCGACCGTGATGCCCGGCACGCCAAAGGCATTCCCGAGCACGACATTGGCGGTCTTGCGGCCGACCCCTGGCAGCGTGACGAGGTCGGCGAGCCGGCCCGGCACCTCGCCGCCGAACCTGTCCCTGAGCGCCACGGCGAGGCCTATCAGCGACTTGGTCTTGGCCCGGAAGAAACCGGTCGGCCGAATGAGCTCTTCCAACTCCTCCGGGACGGCAGCGGCCATGTCCTCGGGGGTGGGGTAAGCGGCGAAGAGGGCGGGGGTGGTCTGGTTGACCCTCAGATCGGTGGTCTGGGCGGAGAGGACCGTGGCGACGAGAAGCTCGAAGGGGTTCCTGAAGTCCAGCTCGGGGTGGGCGTACGGGTAGAGCTCGGCGAGCTCACGGTTGATCCTGCGGGCACGACGGACCATCGCCAGATGCGATTCGGGTTTCGTATCGGGTTTTGCACCGGATTTCGCGGGCTTCACGGTGGCTTTCGCAGTGGACTTCGACGCGGGACTCACGGTGGACTCGGCTGCTGCCCGTGCGGCGGACTTCGACGACGGCTTCGCGGCAGACCGCGTGGCCGGCTCCGTCGAAGACTTCGCTGCAGACTCCACCGCGGGCTTCGAAGCGGGCTTCACCCCGGCCCTCGGGACCCGCTCACCCAGAGGGCGTTTTGTCGCTTTTTTTGGGCGACTCGCAACTTGTTCGCCCACAGCGGAATCACGGCCTTCCGACACCCCATCAGCCCCTTTGGCCTGCGCTCTCACCGGCGACTTGGACACCCGGCCAGCCTAGAGCCATGCACTGACATCCGCCCCGTTCACCGCGTATCCACCCCCAATCGGCCCCCTGCCTCACGTTTCGGCACGCCCGTGCGTCAAACTGGTTTGTGATTGATCGCACTGTTTTACCGTCCGGCATGATGGGGACCACGGTTCCCTGAACAGGCCGACAAGGAGAGAACTCGTGGACGACGTTCTGCGGCGCGCCCCGCTTTTCGCGGCGCTCGATGATGAGCAGGCCGCGGAGCTCCGCGCCTCGATGAGTGAGGTGACCCTCGCACGCGGCGACGCGCTCTTCCACGAGGGCGATCCGGGCGACCGCCTCTATGTGGTCACCGAGGGCAAGGTGAAGCTCCACCGCACCTCCCCCGACGGGCGCGAGAACATGCTGGCGGTCCTCGGCCCCGGCGAGCTGATCGGTGAGCTGTCCCTCTTCGACCCGGGCCCGCGCACCGCCACCGCGACCGCGCTGACCGAGGTCAAGCTTCTCGGCCTCGGCCACGGCGACCTCCAGCCCTGGCTGAACGCCCGCCCCGAGGTGGCCACGGCCCTTCTGCGCGCCGTCGCCCGCCGACTGCGCAAGACCAACGACCAGATGTCCGACCTGGTCTTCTCGGACGTACCTGGCCGGGTCGCCCGTGCCCTCCTCGACCTGTCGCGCCGCTTCGGCGTCCAGTCCGAGGAAGGCATCCATGTCGTCCACGACCTGACCCAGGAAGAGCTGGCCCAGCTCGTCGGCGCCTCCCGCGAGACGGTCAACAAGGCACTCGCCGACTTCGCCGGACGAGGCTGGCTGCGCCTGGAGGCGCGCGCCGTGATCCTGCTGGACGTGGAGCGTCTGGCGAAGCGGTCCCGCTAAGGCGTGTTTGGCACGTGGCGCCGTCCGCCCGCAGGGCGGGGCCGGGTGCACCCGGTGCGTGCGAGGCGCAGGGAGCGCAGCGGGCTGCGCCGACGACCGACAACGCAGTGAGCATGCGTGACGCCCGCGGCCATACGGGACCTCCGAAACACGCCCCGGCCGGCCTGTCGGCCGACGACCGGCCGCCGGCTCTGTACGCGAGGCCCTGCCGCATGGCGGGGCCTCGCGCGTATCCGGCCGTCCCAGATCAGCCCGTCCCAGATCAGCCCGTCCCAGATCAGCCCGTCCCAGATCAGCCCGTCCCAGATCAGCCCGTCCCAGATCAGCCCGTCCTAGATCAGCCCGTGCTCTCTCAGGTAATCCAGCTGCGCCAGCACTGAGAGTTCCGCCGCGGGCCACAGGGATCGGTCCACGTCCGCGTACACCTGCGCCACCACCTCCGAGGCCGTCCGGTGCCCGGCCTCGACCGCCGTCTCCACCTGGGCCAGCCGGTGCGCGCGGTGTGCGAGGTAGTACTCGACCGCTCCCTGCGCGTCCTCCAGCACCGGGCCGTGCCCCGGCAGCACCGTGTGCACGCCGTCGTCGACCGTCAGCGAACGCAGCCTCCGCAGCGAGTCGAGGTAGTCGCCGAGCCGCCCGTCCGGATGTGCGACGACCGTGGTGCCGCGTCCGAGGATCGTGTCCCCCGTCAGCACCGCCCGGTCGGCAGGCACATGGAAGGAGAGCGAGTCCGCGGTGTGCCCGGGGGTCGGCACAACGTACATCTCCAGGCCGCCGGTGGTGATCACATCGCCCGTGGTCAGGCCTTCGTCGCCGAGGCGCATCGCCGGGTCCAGGGCACGCACCTTCGTACGGGTCAGCTCGGCGAAGCGCGCCGCGCCCTCCGCGTGGTCGGGGTGTCCGTGGGTGAGGAGAGTGAGCGCGATCCGGCGGCCCGCCCTCTCAGCGGTGTCGATGACAGCCCGCAGATGTATGTCGTCCAGCGGGCCCGGGTCGATGACGACCGCGAGGTCGGAGTCGGGCTCGGCAACGATCCAGGTGTTGGTGCCGTCCAGCGTCATCGGCGAGGCGTTGGGGGCGAGGACGTTGACGGTACGGGCGGTGGCGGGGCCGGAAAGCGCCCCGCCGCGTGGCTGCCCGGGCAGCGCGGCCGCGTCGCTCATACGTTTTCTCCTCCCGCACCACCTGCACTGTCCGGCCTGCTCGGGATGTGCTTGGTGAACTCCTCGTGTCCCGGCCAGCTCAGCACCAACTCGTCACCCTCCAGCCGCGCCTGTGCCAGTACGGGGGTGAGGTCCTGGGAATCCGCCGCCTTCAGGGCCTCGGCGGCTGTCCCGTACGGCCTGAGCGCCCGCAGCGTCGACACGGTCGGCGGCATCATCAACAGCTCACCCCTGTCGTAACCGTCGGCGGCCTCTCCAGGCCCGATCCACACCGTGCGGTCGGCCTCCGTGGAGGCGTTGCGGGTGCGCTGGCCCTCGGGGAGCGCGGCGACGAAGAACCAGGTGTCGTAGCGGCGCGGTTCGAACTCGGGGGTGATCCAGCGCGCCCAGGCACCCAGCAGATCGGAGCGCAGTACCAGCCCGCGCCGGTCCAGGAACTCCGCGAAGGACAGCTCGCGGGCGACCAGTGCCTCACGGTCGGCCTCCCAGTCGGCGCCTGTGGTGTCACTGACGACCGTGTCGGCGCTCGGGCCGGCGAGGAGGACACCCGCCTCCTCGTACGTCTCACGGACCGCCGCGCAGACGATGGCCTGCGCCTCGGCCGGCGTATCGACGCCGAGCCGCTCGGCCCAGCTCTCCAGCGCGGGCCCGGCCCAGCCGACGAGCCGGTCGTCGTCGCGCGGGTCGACTCCGCCACCCGGATAGGCGTACGCCCCACCGGCGAAGGCCATGGAGGCGCGGCGGCGGAGCATGTGGACGGCGGGGCCGCCCTCGGTGTCAGCGGCAGGATCCCGGAGCAGCATCACGGTGGCGGCCCGCTTCGGGGTCGCGGCCGTCAGCTCGCCTGCGGCGAGTGCCCGGATCCGGTCGGGCCATTCCGGTGGGTACCACTGACCATTGGACATGGCCGGAGGCTATCCGGAACCGCGACGATGTTCGAGAGGCATGTTGATCCGTACATGTCCCGTACACACTTGATCCCGTCCGGTCGTCACGACCGGACGGGATCAGAGAAACGGCAGCGGACGGGAGCGGACGCCGGCGACCACCGAAGGATCAGGACGGACGTACGGCTCAGGCCCCGACCAGCTCGACCTGGACCTCGACCTCCACCGGCGCGTCCAGCGGCAGCACCGCGACGCCCACCGCGCTGCGCGCGTGCACGCCCTTGTCGCCGAGAACCGCGCCCAGCAGCTCGCTGGCGCCGTTGATCACGGCGGGCTGCCCGGTGAAGTCGGATGCCGAGGCGACGAAGCCCACGACCTTCACGACTCGCGCGATCCGGTCCAGGTCGCCCGCGACGGACTTCACGGCGGCCAGCGCGTTGAGCGCGCAGGTCTCCGCCAGTTCCTTGGCCTCGTCGGCCGTGACCTCCGCACCGACCTTGCCGGTGACGGCGAGCTTGCCGTCCACCATCGGGAGCTGGCCGGAGGTGTACACGTACACGCCCGACTGCACGGCCGGCTGGTACGAGGCCAGCGGCGGCACGACGTCCGGCAGCGTCAGCCCGAGCTCGGCGAGCTTCGCCTCGACGGCGCCCGCCATTACGCCTTCTCCCGCTTCAGGTAGGCCACGAGCTGCTCGGGGTTGTTCGGGCCGGGAACGACCTGGACCAGCTCCCAGCCGTCCTCGCCCCAGGTGTCCAGAATCTGCTTGGTCGCGTGCACGAGAAGCGGCACGGTCGCGTATTCCCACTTGGTCATGGCCCGACTGTAATGCCTGGCGCGCACAGCCTCGTGCGTAGCCCGCGGCCCGACTGGTTAGGCTCGAATACGTGAGCAGGTTCCAGGTCGTCAGCGGCAAGGGTGGTACCGGTAAGACCACGGTTGCCGCCGCCCTCGCGCTCGCCCTCGCGACCGAGGGCAGGCGGACCCTCCTCGTGGAGGTCGAGGGCAGGCAGGGCATCGCCCAGCTCTTCGAGACGGAGTCCCTTCCGTACGAGGAGCGCAAGATCGCCGTCACGCCGAGCGGCGGCGAGGTGTACGCCCTCGCAATCGACGCCGAACGCGCCCTTCTCGACTACCTCCAGATGTTCTACAAGCTCGGCAGCGCGGGCCGGGCTCTCAAGAAGCTCGGTGCGATCGACTTCGCCACCACCATCGCGCCCGGTGTACGGGACGTTCTGCTGACCGGCAAGGCCTGCGAAGCCGTACGCCGCAAGGACAAGCAGAACCGGTACGTCTACGACCACGTGATCATGGACGCCCCGCCCACCGGGCGCATCACCCGCTTCCTCAATGTGAACGACGAGGTGGCGGGGCTGGCCCGGATCGGACCGATACACAATCAGGCGCAGGCCGTGATGCGGGTGCTGAAGTCGCCCGAGACCGCGGTCCATCTGGTGACACTGCTGGAGGAGATGCCGGTCCAGGAGACCGTGGACGGCATCGCCGAGCTGCGGGCCGCGGAACTGCCGGTCGGCCGGGTCATCGTGAACATGGTGCGACCGCATCTGCTGGACGAGGAGGCGCTGCGCAACGCCGCGGGCGGTCGCCGCAAGGAGATCGCCAAGGCGCTGACCCGGGCGGGCGTGACCGGCTCCGCGGGCCTCGTACGCCCCCTGGTCGAGCAGGCCGCCGAGCATGCCCAGCGGGTCGAGCTGGAGCGCGAGCAGCGCCAGGTGCTCGCGGGCCTGGAGCTGCCGGGGTACGAACTCCCGCTGATCGGAGAGGGCATGGCCCCGGCCGGGCTCTACGACCTGGCGACCGAGCTCGGCAAGCAGGGCGTGGGTGACGGGGTGGGCGAAGGGGTGGGCACATGACACAGGACACGGACACGGACGCTGAAACGGACGCGGCCGCGGGCAGCGTCACCGCCACGACCACCGCACCCGCCCCCGCGCTGGAGACCGACGCATTGCTCGACGACCCCGGCATCCGGATCGTCGTGTGCTGCGGTTCGGGCGGGGTCGGCAAGACCACGACCGCCGCGGCGCTGGGCGTACGGGCGGCCGAGCGCGGCCGTAAGGTCGTCGTCCTCACCATCGACCCGGCACGCAGGCTCGCCCAGTCCATGGGCATCGACTCGCTGGACAACATTCCGCGCCGGGTGTCGGGCATCGACGGCGAGAGTGCCGGGGAACTGCACGCCATGATGCTCGACATGAAGCGGACCTTCGACGAGATCGTCGAGGCGCACGCGGACGGCGAGCGGGCCCGCGCAATCCTGGAGAACCCCTTCTACCAGTCCCTGTCGGCCGGTTTCGCGGGCACGCAGGAGTACATGGCGATGGAGAAGCTCGGGCAGCTGCGAGCGCGCAACGAGTGGGACCTGATCATCGTCGACACCCCGCCGTCGCGCTCCGCGCTGGACTTCCTGGACGCACCGAAGCGGCTCGGTTCGTTCCTGGACGGAAAGTTCATCAAGGTGCTGATGGCCCCGGCGAAGATGGGCGGCCGGGCCGGGATGAAGTTCCTCAACGTGGGCATGTCGATGATGACCGGCACCCTCGGCAAGTTGCTCGGCGGTCAGTTCCTGCGCGACGTACAGACCTTCGTTGCGGCGATGGACACCATGTTCGGCGGCTTCCGTACCCGGGCCGACGCCACGTACAAACTGCTGCAGGCGCCCGGTACGGCATTCCTGGTCGTCGCGACACCGGAGCCGGACGCTCTTCGTGAGGCGGCGTACTTCGTGGAACGGCTGGCCGCGGAGGAAATGCCGCTGGCCGGCCTGGTGCTCAACCGTGTCCATGGCAGCGATGCCGCCCGGCTCTCCGCCGAGCGCGCACTTGCGGCCGCAGAAAATCTTGACGGGGTCGGCATTGTGGATCAGACGGCCGGGAAGGCTGGACTTCGTGACCCGGCCGACTGGTCGGTCCCCTCCGAAACCCTTGTCGATCCCGATGCTTCCGAGCACGACAACTTCGAAGACCTCGAGCCAGATCCCGAAGCCGCAACCGAATCCAGGACCGCGACCAAGGCCGCTTCCGTCGAGCAGCTGACCGCAGGCCTGTTGCGGCTGCACGCGGAACGAATGCAGGTGGTCGCGCGCGAACAACGCACACGCGACCGCTTCACCGCGCTGCACCCGGAGGTCGCCGTGACCCAAGTGGCCGCGCTGCCCGGTGACGTGCATGACCTCGCAGGGCTTCGGGCCATCGGGGACCGGCTCGCGACCGGTTCCGCCCCGGCCGGAGCTGCGTAGCCGTCCGTACGTTCTACCCCACCGCGGCGTACCTCTCGTGCAGTTCGTCGTCGTCCAGCCCGATCGCCACGGGCAGGATGCCCGCGGACTGCTCGTACTCGCTGCGCGCGGTCTCCAGTAGTCGGCGCCAGGACGTGACGGTGGGTCGCCTGCGCAGCAGTGCGCGGCGCTCCCGCTCCGTCATGCCGCCCCACACGCCGAATTCGACGCGATTGTCCAGCGCATCGGCCAGACACTCGGTCCGCACCGGACATCCGGTGCACACCGCCTTGGCCCTGTTCTGCGCTGCCCCTTGTACGAACAGTTCATCCGGATCGGTAGTGCGGCAGGCTGCCTGCGCACTCCAGTCGGTTACCCAGCCCATCACGGCGCCGTCCTCTCCCGAATCGAGGCTCCCCCACGGCGGTAGCGGCATATTCACCGCTGCCAGTTGAGGACGTTACGGAAGGCGGCGACAGCACAACACCCCCTTCGGGCCCAATCTTGGATGGCCCGAACGGACTATGCGTATACGGCAGATCACCCAGGGGAGTGAGGCGAGGACATACCTGAAAACCCCAGCAGAATCAGGACAGTTCGCCTGAATCACAACGGACATTCGATGGCAAAGAGGGTGAATTCGGGAGCGCCTGAACTCGTGGCCGAATCGTGCACAGGGGTTGATGCACAACGGGACTGCCGTGACAGTTGAGAGCAGCTTAGGCCAAGGCATATACGTGTGTCCGGCGAATGAGAACGTAGGCTGCCCCCATGCCAAAAAAGCGCTCGGGCGGGGGTCTCACGACGACCCAGCAGGCCGCCAAGTTCCTCGGTGTCGCCGCACTTTCCGGAGTTGTGCTTGCGGGCATCGCGCTGCCGGCCGCCGGAGCACTGGGTCTCGCCACAAAGGGGACGGTCGAGGGATTCGACGAGATCCCGGCCAATCTCCGGACTCCGCCGCTGAGTCAGCGCACCGAGATCCTGGACAGCAAGGGCGGATTGATCGCCTCGGTGTATTCGCGCGACCGCACAGTGGTCGAACTGAAGGACATCTCGCCGCACATGCAGAAGGCGATCGTGGCGATCGAGGACGCCCGTTTCTACGAGCACGGGGCAATCGACCTCAAGGGCATCCTGCGCGCGCTGAACCGCAATGTGCAGGATGGCGGGACCACGCAGGGCGCCTCGACCCTCACGCAGCAGTACGTGAAGAACGTCTTCGTCGAGCAGGCCGGCGACGACCCGGACAAGGTCGCACAGGCCACTCAACAGACCATGGGTCGCAAGATCCAGGAGATGAAGTACGCGATCCAGGTCGAGGAGAAGCTCGGCAAGAAGCGGATACTGGCGAACTACCTGAACATCACCTTCTTCGGACAGCAGGCGTACGGCGTCGAGGCCGCCTCCCAGCGCTACTTCTCCAAGTCGGCGAAGGACCTGACGCTGGAGGAGGCCGCGCTGCTGGCCGGCCTCGTGCAGTCGCCGAGCCGCTACGACCCGGTCAACGACCCCACCGAGGCGACCAAGCGTCGCAACACGGTGCTCCAGCGCATGGCCGACGTCGGTGACATCTCGCAGGCCGAGGCCGACAAGGCGAAGGCGAACCCGATCAAGCTGAAGGTCCAGAAGCCGAAGAACGGCTGCATCACGGCCGTCAGCGGCGCCGGCTTCTTCTGTGACTACGTACGTCACGTCTTCCTCACCGACCCGGTCTTCGGCAAGACCAAGGAGGACCGGGCCAAGCTCTGGAACCGGGGTGGTCTGACGGTCCGCACGACGCTCGACCCGCAGTCCCAGCAGTCGGTGCAGAACTCGATCAAGGACCACGTCTACAAGTCGGACAAGGTCGCGACCGCCGTGACGCTGGTCCAGCCGGGTACCGGCAAGATCATGGGAATGGGCCAGTCCAAGCCGTACGGTTTCGGGCCCGACGAGACCCAGTACAACTACTCGGTCGACAAGAGCATGGGCGGCTCGAACTACGGCTTCCCGACCGGTTCGACGTTCAAGCCGTTCCTCGCCGCAGCGGCCATAGAGGGCGGCAAGCCGGCCACGCAGACCTACCCCTCCCCGTACGAGATGGACTACCCGGACACTGTGCAGTCCTGCGGGAAGCCGTGGGTCAACGACGGCGTGCCGAAATATCACCTGGAGAACGAGAACGAGTCCGAGAGGGGGCCGTACGCGCTGAAGCAGGCGATGGAGAAGTCCGTCAACACCTACTTCGTGCAGATGCTCGAGGACATCGGCATGTGTCCGGTTTCGCAGATGACCGACAAGCTGGGCATAGTGCAGGGCGACGGCACCAAACTGCCGCAGAACCCGTCCACACTGACCCTCGGTTCCAACGGCCTGTCGCCGCTGACGATGGCCAGCGCCTACGCCGCCTTCGCCAACCGCGGTACATACTGCACACCGATCGCCATCGAGTCGGTCAAAACGGCGGGCGGCACCTCGCTCCCCGTACCGAAGACCACCTGTTCGCAGGCGATGTCGCAACCGACGGCGGACACCATCAACACCCTGCTGCGCGGCGTCGTCGACTCCGGTACGGGCCAGCAGGCCGGCCTCCAGAGTCGCGACAACGCGGGCAAGACCGGTACGACCGACGCCCGTAAGAACGCCTGGTTCGTCGGCTACACGCCGAACATGTCCGGCGCCGTCTGGGTCGGCAGCCCGAGCCAGAGCGTCGAGATGGTGAATATCACCATCGGTGGCGTGTACCAGGCCAAGGTGTTCGGCGGACAGGTCCCCGGACCGATCTGGCGCGACGCGATGACGGGCGCGCTCGATGGAGTGGCCGCTCCCGCCTTCAGCGCTGTCGACATCCCTGACGCGCCGGAGCGCAACGATCGCGAGGGCTATGGGTGGCCCGGTCACGGGGGCGAGAGGCCCGGCGCCAACAACGCGCCGAACCAGACCGGCGGGAACACCGGCGACCGCGGAGGGCAGACCAACGGCGGTGGGCAGGGTCCCTGACCCGTACGGTTCACGCACATGAAGATGGGGCGCCCCGGATCGATCCCGATCCGGGGCGCCCCATTCCGCGCATCGCTGTGCGTATGTCGCGCTGCCTCAGCCTGCCAGGAGCTTCTTCACCGCCGCGGCCACGCGGCCGCCGTCCGCGCGCCCCGCGACCCTTGGGTTCACGATCTTCATGACGGCACCCATCGCCCGCGGTCCCTCGGCCCCGGCGGCCTTCGCCTCCTCGACAGCGGACGCCACGATCGCAACCAGCTCGTCATCGCTCAGCTGCTTCGGAAGGTATGCGTCGAGCAGCTCACCCTCCGCCTTCTCACGCTCGGCCTGCTCGGTCCGGCCGCCCTGAGCGAATGCCTCGGCCGCCTCGCGGCGCTTCTTCGCCTCCCTGGCGATCACCTTCTGCACCTCGTCGTCGGAGAGTTCGCGCGCCGTCTTGCCGCTGACCTCCTCCTTCGTGATGGCAGTGAGGGTCAGCCGGAGCGTGGACGAGGTCAGCTCGTCACGCGCCTTCATAGCCGTGGTGAGGTCTTCCTTGAGCTTGGACTTGAGCGTGGTCATGTGCTGATTGTGGCAGGTACGGGGCGCCCACCGCCCGCAGGTTTTCTTCCCGCCGCACCGTGTCTGCGACGATAGGCGCATGCGCGCACGCTACGGAGTACCCCTGAAAGTCACGGCAGTCGGCGCAGCGGTCGGCGCTGTCGGCCTCGCCTACGCCGCCGGATTCGAGGCCCGCTCGTTCCGCCTGCGACGGGTAACCATCCCCGTACTCCCGTACGGGGCACGACCGTTGCGCGTACTCCAGGTTTCCGACATCCACATGGTGAGCGGCCAGCGCAAGAAGCGCACCTGGCTGCAGTCGCTGGCCGGTCTGCGCCCGGACTTCGTCGTGAACACCGGCGACAACCTCTCGGACCCCGAGGCCGTACCCGAGCTGCTCGACGCACTCGGTCCGCTGATGCAGTTCCCGGGTGTGTACGTCTTCGGCTCCAACGACTACTACGGCCCCAAGCTGCGCAACCCTGCCCGCTACCTCTTCGAGAAAGCCCAGGGCAAGCACGGCCTCAACGGGAACGCTCCGGCGGTCGGCGTGGTCCACAACCCGTGGGAGCCGATGCGCGACGCCTTCGACGAGGCGGGCTGGCTGGGCCTGTCCAACACCCGCGGCCACCTCAAGATCGACGGCCTGGAGATCGCCTTCACCGGCCTGGACGATCCGCACATCAAACGCGACCGCTACGCGGAGGTGGCAGGCGGCCCCGAGACGGGCGCCGACCTCTCCATCGGCGTGGTCCACGCCCCCTACCTGCGCTCGCTGGACGCCTTCACAGCAGAGGGCTACCCCCTGATCCTGGCCGGCCACACCCATGGCGGCCAGCTCTGCATCCCCTTCTACGGCGCCCTGGTCACCAACTGCGACCTGGACACGGACCGGGTCAAAGGCCTCTCCACCCACTCCGTCGAGGACCACCGCGCCTACCTCCACGTCTCCGCGGGCTGCGGCACCAACCGCTACACCCCGGTCCGCTTCGCCTGCCCGCCCGAGGCCACCCTGCTGACGCTGACGCCCCGGGACTGAGCACCCACGGCCCCCTCGCGCTCAGCGGCACATGAGGATTTCGTCTGCGGGCGCGAGTGGGCTAAAGTAATCGATGTCGCCGGGACATAGGCGGCGATCGGGGTGTAGCGCAGCTTGGCAGCGCGCTTCGTTCGGGACGAAGAGGTCGTGGGTTCAAATCCCGCCACCCCGACAGCTGAAACACCAGGTCAAGGGCCTGATCCGCATCGCGGGTCAGGCCCTTCCTGCGTCTCCGGTGATCGTTTGGGAGAAATCTGGGAGAAGATCTTGGTCGGGGTCTCCCAGCCCTCGCCGCCCCCGACACCATCCGCGCTATCGCCATAGGCACCTCAGCGCTACACGTTCGCGAACTCTGATTACCGGAGCCGCTGGGGGTCAAAGGCCGACAACTGTTGCCAATAGGGCAGCCATGGCGATACCGGCCATCACCCCGCTTCCCAACCCTTCCTTGCGCCAGACGCTGTATGCCGTCGCTCCCGAGACCGCGATGATCAACAGCCAGCGCGCCGGCAGGAGGCTGTCTGCCTCGTTGCCATCGATGTTCATCAGAGCCTCGCATGCACTCGTAGGGGTTCTGGTTCTCGCGGCCGGCCCGCATCTCCAGCTTCGCCATGGAACAGTGGCCGAGCCAGCTTTCGAGGGGTGTCACGAACCTGGGGAAGGTGTCACGTGGCAGAGCGCGAGGATCCGAGGGGCCCGGAGGACCGGCTGTACGACGTGCTGCTTGACGCCGCCTCTGAGACGACATCAGTCCGACTGAAAGGCGGAACGGAAGCCCGCTTCGAATCCGACCGAGCCGTAATCAGCTACAGCGACGTATACGGCGCTCCGTATGTCGCAACTGCGCGCGTGGCAGGAGGCAGACCTGTCCTCACTCATCTCGCAGCAGGTTCACCTGATCCAAACGCCGCCGCCCTGAGTCCTGCGAGGCTGCAGCGAGCAGCCGTCGTAATCTCAGAGCACCTCGCCGAGGTGTACAGGGTGGGCTGGGAACAGCGCGGGAAGCAGCTGGCGGCATGTGTCTTCCGTCGGCTCGGCGATGCGGGTCAAGGCGTCGCCGAAGAGGACTGCCTCCATGCCGCGGTTGTGTACAGCATCGCCCTGCTCTTCGGTCAGGATCCGATCCCCGCCGTCAGGGAGCACTTCGGGATCTCCGAGTCCACCGCGAGACGTCGTATCCGGGTGGCCAGAGACGACCTCCACCTACTCAAGCCGTACTCCGAGCTAGTGAAGGGCAGCATCCCCGACGAGGCCGACGACATCCCATGGCTCGATCCGGATGACCCCCAATTCCTCGCCCACATCACCAAGTTGGACGAGGAGATGAAGCTCATCTTCGCACCGGGTCTCTACTCGATCATCAGGAGCACCATGTTCTTCGAGATGCTCATGCTGGTGATCGATGGGGACGGTGAGGGCCAGGAGGCTTCGGAGGAAGCTCGTGCTGCAGCACGAGCCCTCTTCGATGCCATGACTCTGCCCTAGGCGGTTATCGAAGGCGGCCCCCTTCCCACACGGCTGACGCCCGGCGTAGTCGCCGGGCGTCAGGCTGGGTGGATTCAGTTGTGTGCACGGGCCTGGAGCAGCCTGTTCAGCACAGCCACAGGCGAGCACGGGCACATCGCAAGGCGAGCATCCAGCGCGGCTTCCCATTGCTCGGTGAGGCCGGCCATGAGGCGTTTACGCATGCCGGACGTGACGTGGGCGTAGCGCGCGGAGACCGAGCCGTCGACGTGGCCCATGCGGTCGTCCATGAGCACCTTCTCGGTGCCGAGGTCCTCCATCATCGTCCGGTGCGTGTGACGGAGACCATGGGGCGTGAGGCCCTTGGCGATCGGGAGCCAGCAGGCGTCCGCCCGAGCAGCAGCTCCTCGACCTCGGGCCGGGACGCCGGGCCACGGCTCGCCGAGGATCGGCACCGGGCGGGCCTCCTGGGGTGCCTTCTTCGGGTACCAGCCGGAGACCGCCGGGGTGAACAGCCAGGTGGCGAAGCCGTTTCGGCGCCAGTGGGCCGCGTGCTCCGACATGGTGCCGCCTCGTATGAACCCGAGCTCTGTGATGGCGAGTTCGACGCGAATGCGGGTGTCCTCGCGTACGCGGTCGGGGTGGTTGAGGACGTTCGAGACCGTGCCGGTGGAGACTCCGGCGCGGCGTGCGACGTCGACGAGCTTGGCGCCCTGGTGTCCACCGGTGCGCGCCGTTCCCTGGCCTCGGAAGACGTACGTCCTGCCGTGGCAGGGGCAGGAGGTCGGCTTCGTACGGGCGATGTGGTTGAAGACCAGGGCCGACAGCCAGTCCGTCGAGTCGATGTCGCGGTAGCTGTCGTCCTTGGGCGGGCAGCGCACCAGCTCGCCGGTGTCCAGCTCGTACAGCTGCCACTCGACGCGGAACGCGCCAGGCCGGACAAACTCCGTTTCCAGGCCGACGATTTCGCCCCACCGTTTGCCGGTGTAACCCTTGAGGACCGTGGCGACGAACTCGTCGTCGCGGCCGGAGAGCAGGGCCGCCCGCTCGGCAGTGAGCAGGATGCCGAGCGCGTCGGTGACGACCTTCTCCGGGCCCCGGTCACGGGAGCGGCCGGCGCGCTTGCCCCGTCCGCGCCGCCTGGCCGCCGGGTTCGACGTGATCAGGCCCTCGTCGATCGCGTCCTCGAAGATCAGGTGCAGCGTCGCGCGCCAGGTCTTGACGCTGGAGGCCGCGTACGCAGCCCGCTCCTTCTTCTCCCACAGCTCGACGTCCGTACGCAGGACGCCCGCGAGCGCCTTGTCCTCGAAGTCGGGGAGCAGGTGCTCCTCGATGTGGCGTTTGTAGTTCTGCATCGTCGAGGCGGCCAGGTCCTGGGCGGCGTACCAGCGGCTCGCGTACTCGCCGAAGGTTTCCTGGCCGAGGCCCGGATCGCGCCACTGGCCACGGCGAACGGTCACCTCTTCGGCGTCTGCGGCCTGCTTGGCCTCGCGCTTGGTGGCGAACTTGACCACGGCGCCCGTGGAATCGGCGACGGTGCCGTACTTACCGTCCTTGATCTTGTAACGGCCACGCCAGTAGCCGCTGCGCTTCTCTGCGTACCCCACAGATTTCCCTCCCTTCTGGCGTGTGGGGTGCGTTAAGCAGCGGTTCCGTACTGGGACTTGGCCATCCGGCGCGGCGGCCGGGCCTGGAGCCGGACGGTGGGCACAGCCGCATCAGGCCGGTGCCGAGTGGGAGGCTTGCGCGTCGGCGCAGCAGCGACGCCAGGGCGCTGCGCATTCACGGCTGGGCGCTCTTCGTGCATGCGGATGATCTCCGCGAGGTGCTCGTCCGAGAAGCGGTAAGCACGGCCGACGCGGGTGAACGGGATGAGCCGACGGCGAGCTCGGTCCTTGACCCACCAAGCGGAGCAGCCGAGTACGGCGGCGACTTCCTCGGGGACGTAGAGGCGCGGCAGGCCGGCCTCGGCGGGCGAAGTCGGTTCGGAGGCAGGGGTTATCGCGGGTTGACGCAAGGGGTGGGTCCTCTTCTGGCGGGTCCAGGGCGCGGCAACGCCGACCCGCCGGTCGATCGCTAGGGATGTGGGTGAGGTGCCCGGCCTGGGGGTTTGCGGGTCCAGGTCGGGAGGGAGTGCCGGAAGCTATGCCTCGTCGGTGGGGCGACCGTCGCGGTCACCGGGCGGAGGGCCATGCATCTTCAGCATGGTCTTGCTGGCCTCCTCCGCGATGGCGCTCTGGACCATGAGGTCGGCTTCCTCGCGGATGTCGGGGTGCTCGGCGAGGTAGGTATCGAGCGCGTCGCGTGCCTCCGTGAAGGCCATGTTGGCTTTCTGGGTCGCACGGAACGCGTCCACGACCTCGTCGATGAGCTCCATGGCACGGGCCTTGGCCGCCAGCTGCGGTGGGCCGACGAGGTTGCGCAGGTCGATGCCGAAGACCTCGGCGAAGCCGATGGCGTCGTCGAGGTTGATGCGGCGCTTCCCGTTCTCGATCCGCCAGACCGCGGACGGGTTCATCTCGAAGCCGGCCTCGTTGAGCCGGTCGGACAGGGCATTGGTGCTCCAGCCGCGCGCCTCGCGCTCCACCCTGATGCGGGTTGCGACGTTCGCCTCGCCGCTGAGCAGGACGCCCTCGGACGGTTCTTCCTCCGCCACCGGCACCTCCTTCCGTTCGTAGCGATGTACTGCGATTTGCAGCACAATCTCAACAGTAACACCTCACTGCGAGATGCAAAAGACTTCTGCGATCCGCAATTCATGTGGCATAGTGGTGGCATCCCCACCCCACCGACCTCAGGAGTCCGCACGCCCGCACGTCACATGAAAGAAGCCCCCGGCGATGCCGGGGGCTCAAGCGCAAACCTCTCAACCGCCATCCCTAGCGATCAACCTGCGGAGTCCGGGATTGCCGTCCCATATGGCCCGCAAGCAGAGGAGCTGATGCCCAGTATGACCGATGCCCAGCCGAATACGCCATCCCTTCCCGACGGCTCCGGCACGTCGTGGCCCCCAGTCGCCGCCCCCGGCCAGTCGTCCGGCGCCGCTGTGCCTTCGGCAGAGGAGGGCCACGATGACGCCGCCTCGTCAACACCGCTGCCCGAGGGGACCCAGATCCTGGACGACCTGCGGGCGCAGCTCAAGCGGTATGTGGCGATGCCGAACGAGGAGGCCGTCACGGCGGTGGCGCTGTGGATCGCGGCGACGCATCTGCAGCGCGCGTGGCAGCACGCACCTCGCCTGGCGATCGTCGCTCCGGAGAAGCGGTGCGGTAAATCGAGGCTGCTGGATGTGGTGACCGAGACGGTGCACAACCGTCTGATCACGGTCAACGCCAGCGCGGCGGCGATCTTCCGGTCGATCGACGGGGACGACCCGCCCACCCTCCTGGTCGACGAGGCCGACACGCTCTTCAGCAGCCCCAGGGCCGCGGAGAAGAACGAGGAGGTGCGCGGGCTGATCAATGCCGGGCACCAGCGCGGCCGGCCGACGCTGCGAGTGTCCGGGCCCGAGCACCAGGTGCAGGAGTTCCCCACCTTCGCCATGGCCGCGCTCGCCGGGATCGGCGACCTGCCCGACACGATCCAGGACCGGGCGGTGGTCATCCGCATGCGCCGCCGCGCGGCGGGCGAGAAGGTGGCATCCTTCCGCACCGGCCGGGACACCCCCGCCCTGAACGCGATCCGCGACCGCCTCCACGCCTGGCTCCAGCCGCTGTACGCGCAGGCCATGGAGATGGAGCCGCCCATGCCGGTCGAGGACCGCGCGGCGGACACCTGGGAACCGCTGGTCATCATCGCCGACCTCGCCGGAGGCGACTGGCCCGCGCTCGCCCGCACCGCCTGCCGCACCATGACCGACTACGAGGCCGGTCAGGACGAGGAGGGCGGCCTGCGCACCCGTCTCCTCGTCGGCATTCGCCGCGCCTTCGCCGCTGTGGGCGATCCGGCCGTGCTCAGCACGAAGCACTTGCTGGAGTCCCTGAACGCGGACAGGGAAGCACCGTGGGCGGAATACGGCGCCAACGGGCTGACCCCGCGCGGACTGCAGCTGCTCCTGAAGCCTTACGGCATCGGCTCGGCCAACCGCCGCTTCCCCGACAGCACCCAGGCCAAGGGCTTCGCGCGCAACCAATTCCTCGACACCTGGGCGCGCTACTGCCCCGAGCCGAAGGCGGCAGACGAGCCGCAGCCCGGCCCCGCAGCCTGACTCGACTCCACTCGCATCACTCGTCCCTGCGCAGGTCAGCGCAGGGACGAGTGAACAGCCCGCAACGAGTCGTCTCGACATCACCACGCCACTCGTACCTGTGCTGACCAGGCACGCAACGAGTGGTACGAGTCCCAGCACCTCGCAGCCACAGCGCCGTGCCCCGCCGCCCTGGCTGCTCGTAGGTGCCCCCAACCACCGGAGGTCTCCCCTGCCCCCGCACGAATCCGCCGTGCCCGAATCCGACGTGCCCAAGACCGGCGCCATCCGCTTCGGCATCGCGCTGCTGGGCGCCATCGGCTTCGTTCTGTCCTACGACGCCCTGCGGCAGATGGCCGTCGCCGCCCACATCCGCCCGCTCTTCGCCATCGGCTTTCCCCTCGTCATCGACGGATTCATCGCCATCGGCATCGGGACCCTGCTCTTGGTACGCACCGCGTCGAAGGCTGCCCGCCTGTACGTGTGGATCCTCGTCATCCTGGCCACCGCGCTCAGCATCTGGGCCAATGCGCTCCACGCCGTACGCCTCAACCAGCAGGCCCTGGGTAGCGGCCTGCAGCTCGGCGACTGGACCGTAGCCGTGCTCTCCGCGCTCCCGCCGCTCGCGCTGGCCGGCGCGGTGCACTTCTACCAGATCATCCAGCGTGACCTCGCGCTGGCTGCCGATCGGGAAGACACCGATCCGGTTGCCGGCGGCGCCACCTGGGACGTCCAGCTGCCTACGCAGTTCAAGGTGGCGGGCGTCCCGGCAGACGTGGCGGAAGACGCTGCCGATGTGGCGGATTCCTCCGCCGCTTCCCCTGTGTCCGACGAAGAGGAGGTGGACGCCGTCGATCCCGAACTACTCGCTGTCGCCCGGCGTGCGCCTCGAGGGCGCGGAGGCAAAGCCTCACGCCGCCACATCGAGGAAACGGTTCGGAGCACCGGGCGCACAATCGGCAAGGACGAGGCTGAGCGCGTCAAGGACGCGCTACAGACCGAACTCGACGAAGCCGCAGCATCCGAACCGAGCGAGACCTCGCTTGCGGCGATCGCTTCCTGACCACCGGCCGCTGCCAACCGCGTCCCGCATCTCTCGTCCCCGCGCACGTCAGCGCGGGGACGAGTCCCCCTTCGGCGACGAGTCGACCCGACATCACCGCACTCCCCGATCCACACCCCACCGAGTAGGTCACCATGCCCGCACCACAGCACGAACTGCCCACCATGCAACAGGAGATGACCACAACCACAGCAACCACCACCGCGTCAGCAAGGTATGCCGCTGGACCGTCCAAGGACCGGTCCCACGGGGAAGCCTCCGCCCCGGGGGTGGCGGAGGCGGTCGGGCACCAGGGGGTGCCCGATCCGGAGAAGCCCACCGATACCCAGCCGCCGTTGCCGCGTGCCGCCGACGAAGCAGCCTTCCACCGTGTCGCCCGCCGCCGCGCCCGCGACACCCAGCAGCGCAAGCAACGCGTCGACGCCCGCTACAGCACCACCGAGAAGACCAGGATCGTTGCCAAGGCCCGCTCTCTGAACATCTCCGGCGCCCACCTCGTCGCCACCGCCGTCATGGCCTACATCGACGGCGACCTCACTCTGGCCGGCCAACGCTCCGCCGTCGACGACTACATCGACGAGCTGAACGCCCTGCGCCAGCAGGTCGCCAAGATCGGCCACAACGTCAACCAGATCGCCCGAAAGCTCAACTCCGGCGGCCAGCCCCACTCCGGGGACAGCGACTTGCTGGCCCAGACCGATCGCACCCTGGACGCCGTCGGCACGGCCGTACGCCACATCGGGCACGCCGCGAACCAGGCCGTCACCAACAAGGCGGCCCGATGATCGCGAAGATCAGCAGCGGCAAGAGCACCGCCGGCCTCATCCGCTACCTGTACGACACCAAGAAGGCCAAAGACCACACCGACCCCCACCTGGTCGCCTCCTGGGACAGTTTCGCCCCCGACCCCGGCCGCACCGACGACTTCGATGCAGCCAAGAAGCAGCTCGTCGCCGACCTCGACCTGCACGTCAAACAGGCGAGGCGGCTCGGCCGCGCCCCCGAACAACACGTGTGGCACTGTTCGATCCGCGCCGCCGAGACCGACCGCCTCCTCAGCGACGACGACTGGGCCGACATTGCCCGCCGCATCGTCACCGCCACCGGCATCGCCCCCACGGACGACCCCGACGCCTGCCGCTGGGTCGCCGTCCGCCACGCCCCCGACCACATCCACATCGCCGCCACCAAAGTCCGAGCCGACCTGCGCACCGCCCGCCACTGGAACGACTACCTCACAGCCGACCGCGAACTCGCCACCATCGAGAGGGAGTACGGGCTGCACCAGGTCGTGCGCGGCGACCGCACCGCCGCGAAGCGGCCCACCCGCGCCGAACAAGAGAAGGCCACGCGCTCCGGCCAGACCCGCACAGCCCGCGAGCGCCTTCGGACCATGGTGCGCACCGCCACAGCAGCCGCCACCAGCACCGAAGAGTTTCTCCACCTGCTCCAACACACCGACAGCGTCCTCGTCGACATCAAGCACTTCCCCTCCGGCGACGTACGCGGCTACACGGTCGCCCTCGCCGACGACACCAATCAGAACGGCGAACCGGTCTGGTACTCCGGCTCCACGCTCGCCCCGGACCTGTCGCTGCCCCAGATCCGCCGACGCCTCGACGCCACCGACCAGCAGCAGCCGGAGCCACGCAGGACCAGCCCCTGGCACCAGGCGACCGCCGCCACAGAGCGCATACCCCACCACCTGGAACACCAGGACGATCCCGCCGCGCAGGCACACCTGGCAGCCTTCGGCGAAGCCCTCGATGCCCTGCCACTCCTCGCACCCCAGGGTGTTCGGTTCCCGCTCCGTCGGGCTGCCGAGGAGTTCGAGCGAGCCACCCGCTCCCGCATCCAGGCCGATCACCAGCACGCCCGTGCCCTGCGCGGCGCCGTGCGGGCCATGGTCCGCGAGCCCGTCCCCAGGAACGGCGCTCTGCTGGCGATGTTCCTCGACACCGCGATCCTCGCCGTCATCGCCGCCGCCCGCTGGCATCAGCGCCGCCACCACGACCAGCAGGTAGCCGCCGCCCACCGAACCCTGCTCCACCTCCAAACTGCCTACGACCAGACGGCACCCCAGCCCCTAGCCGCGCTTGCCCAGAGGCGCCCTCCCCAGCACGTGGTGGAGCGGCACATCCTCCTCATCCATCAGGCCATACCCGAGTACGCAGAACAGATCCTGGAGGACCCGGCATTTGACGCGCTCGCTGCCGTGCTCGCGGACGCCAAGACGTCAGGGCATGACCCCAAGCAGCTACTGCAGCAGGCCGCCGACCAGCGTGCGCTGCACGATGCCCGCCACCCCGTGCGGGTCCTGACCTGGCGCGTCCAACGCCTCAGCGCAAGGCCGGCACCCAGCGCCCGCGCCCGTGCGGCACAGGCCCGGAGCACGACATACCGGCCTGGCGAGTCCGTACCGACTGCGACCGCTGCAGCGGTTTCGCCGCCGCAGCCCTCAAGGTCTCGACGGCGCTGATCAAGGCCGCGCGGGCAGCTTGGGCGTGAGCAGCTCCAGGGCCTCCGCCCAGCGGAAGCGGTCGGCCCCACCACCGGCCTTCGGCCTGTGGGGCTCGTACGAGCCGATCAGGACGCCCATCTCACGGAGCATGTCGAGGCTGCGTGCGTACGCGGGGTGGGCGGCCTGGGCCGCGTTCAGGTACGGGAGCGCGGCGATCGGGATGCCCATGCCGTACGCCTCGCACAGGATGCCCAGCGCGAGGGTGTCGGAGATGCCGCCCGCCCACTTGTTGATCGTGTTGAACGTCGCCGGGGCCACGGCGATGGCGTCGGCAGGCGGAAGAGGCCGCGGATCGCCGGGCCGGCGCCAGGCCGAGCGGATCGGGTAGCCGGTCTGCGCCTCGACCGCCCCGGTGTCTATGAAGCCGAGGCCCTGCGGGGTGGCGACGACGCCCACGTCCCAGTTCGCCTCCTGGGCGGTGGTGATCAGCTTGCCGACGTCACCGGCGATGCCGGACGCGCACACGACGACGTACAGGAAGGGCTTCTTGGCCTGCGGCTCGGGCTGATCACTCACGCGGGGACTCCCAGTTGACGGCCGAAGCGGTGCAGTTCAGGCAGCGTACGACGACGGTCCCGGGCAGCCATGTCGGCGACCAGCTCACGGACTGCCGGGCGGCGGATGTCCTGGGCCGCGCAGCTCTCGGCGATGCGCAGGGCCTGGTAGCCGTCGGTGAGGCGGCCCTGCTGGTTGTAGGCGCGGGCCGCCTCGACCCACAGGGCGGCTCGGCGCTCGGGCACGGGGATGTGGCGGCGCATGAGCGGCCGGGCCGTGTCGAGGGCGACGCCCGCGTCACCGAACGCGACCGCCGCGCTGAGCCCGTGCAGGGCGACGTTGGTCGGGCTGAAGTTGGCCCAGGCGTCAGGGCTGTCGAGCGCGACGAAACGGGCGACCTCCTTCGCCTCGGTGAGGAAGTCCTGGGTGGCGGAGCGGTCGCCACCGCTGCTGGCGGCGGTGACCCCGCGCAGAAGCAGCAGGCCGAGCGCGGCGAGGTACTTCGGGGAGCGGCGGTCGTACGAGCCCGTGAGCTGGTCGGCGGTGTGGCGGACGAGCGTGACGGCCTGCGCGGTGTGGCTGTCACGGGCCAGCGCATGGGCATGGACACGGACGCTGGAAGCGAGGACGACGGGATCGCCGGAGCGTTCGGCCTCGGCCATGGCGCGTCCGACCGCGAGCCAGGCGTTGCCCTGGTCGCTCTGTTTGAGCAGCAGGCTCGCCGAGGTCTGGAACGTCGTGGCGAGGAGACCGGACAGCTCGGTCGAGCCGGGGTTGTCGCTGATGGCCTGGCGCAGCTGTCCGATCAGGACCGGCAGGGTGCTTTCCAGTCGCCGGTAGTCGCAGGTGCAGAACAGACGCCGTACGCCCGCGACCTGATCCTTCAGGCTCTGGAGGTCCGGCACGGGTTCGGCCGGTGCCTGGGCTGTCCCGGGCAGCAGAGCCTGGACCAGGTCTTGGTTGACGGTGCTGGAAGCGGCCGGGGCTGCGAGTGCGGCGATGCCGGCGGCGAGAACGGTACGGCGGCGCATGTCTTCTGTCTCGGAGTCGGAAGAGGAAGGGCTGGTGTCCGGTACGGCGGCGAGGCCGAGGTCGTGCGGCGGAATCGCCAGTACCTGCGCAACCTCGCGCAGCATACGGACGTCGCCTGTACCCCTGCCGTTCTCCAGACGGCTCACCTTGGACTGGTGATAGCCCAGGGCGGAGGCGACGTCCGCCTGTGAGCGCCGTTGTAATACGCGCGCCCGACGGATCACTTCGCCGATCCGTCTCTCTTCGCTCTGCGCATCGGCCATCTGTGCCACGGCTCCTCCCGCCGTCGCTGATCCTGCCTGATCAACTGAGCGTAATCGAGTGGCAGTTCACCGTGATGCAGCTCCTGCATGAACGATGCAGCACCGGCAAATGCCCTGGTCCGAGAGGCCCGCACGGCGGTTGCGTGGAGTGCCGAACCGATCCAGGAGGCCACTGATGGAAGTGCACCACATCCGGGTTCCCGTCTCCGGCACACCTGCCGGTGCCGCGTCCGCGCGCCGGCGGATCGCCGAGGAGATGCGGACGTGGGGCGCCGGGCTCGGGCCCGAACTCCTGGACTCGGCCGAGGTGGTGGCCTCCGAGCTGATCACGAACGCGCTGCGGCACGCGCGCGGAGGCCCGATCACGGCCGGCGTCGATCTGAACGGCAAGGCCCTGCGTATCGCGGTGACCGACACCAGCTTCGCGACCCCCGAGGTCGGCCTGCCGGACACGGAGGCGGAGAGCGGACGCGGCCTGTTCCTCGTAGCCGCGCTCGCGGACCGCCACGGATGCGCCCCGCTGCCTTCCGGTAAGCGCTGCTGGGCCGAGTTCGAGTACATGGACGCCCCCCTGCCCGCCACAACACACCTGCCTCAACATAGGAGTTGACTGTTGACAGCCGTACGCATTCCTCCAGTCGCCGCAGAAGTGGTCGCCGTACGACCAGGCGCCCCGCTCGCCGGGGCGGTAACCGTCGACGGATCGAAGAACGCAGCCCTGCCCCTGATCGCCGCTGCTGCGGCCATGCGCCGACCGGTGCACCTGAGCAACGTCCCGGCAAATACGGACGTCGAGACGATGCTCGCCCTTCTCCGGCAGGCCGGCTGGCACGCCACCCGGTCGCTCAGCGATCCCCACGTCACGGTGATCCTGCCGGGCGACGGACCACGTCCCGAGTCCGGTTTCGAGTTCGCGGCCCACATCCGGGCCTCGTACTACCTGGTCCCGGCGCTACTCGGCGCGTACGGACGGGCCCGCCTGCCCTGGCCGGGCGGTTGCGCCATCGGGCAACGCGGGATGGAGCAGCACTTCAAGGTGTACGAGCGCTTCGGTGACCGCTCGTACGTCGACGACCATGGCTACCTCGTGGAGGAGGCCACGGGCGGGCGCGGGACGGTGTCGATCACGCTGCCTTTCCGGTCCCGCGGAGCGACTGTCGCCGCTCTCCTGCGCGCGGTCGTCGCCGGGCAGCCGCTGCGTCTGGGGCAACCGAACCTGTCGCCCGAAGCACTCAGTGTCATAGAGGTGTTGGAGATCGCGGGGTGGGAGTGCCAGGTCAGCGAGACCGTCCTCGTACTCCGGCCGCCTCGGTCCGTGTCCGATGACGTCCTTGCCTGGAGGGTGCCCGGCGACAAGATCGAGGCAGGCACTCTGGCCTGCGCGGTCGCGGTGAGCGGCGGCAACGCACGCATCCTCGGCGTGCGCCGCGACGACATCGCTCCCCTGGTCGCCGTACTGCGCCGACTCGGCGTCCCCGTCGACGCCAAGGACGGCTCCCTCACCATCCAGGCCGAGGACGCCTGCGCCACTGGCCTGCCGCTCCGAGCCGTCGCCTCCCTGGCCCCCGGCGGCCTGGACGCGGACTTCGAGCCCCCGCTGATGACCCTGGCCCTCACCCTTCCCGGCACCCATCTGTTCGCCGACGACATCAACCCCGGCCGCCACGGCAACCTGCTGCCCCAGCTCGTGCGCCTCGGCGCCACGATTCACGAACTGTCGCCTACGCGCTGCCAATTCGACGGGCCGCAGCAGCTGACGGGTGCCGGAGTGGAGGCCACCGACATCCGTACGGGCTCCGCCCTGCTCATCGCCGGACTCACCGCTCACGGCGTCACCACCCTCGGCGGCCTCGAACAACTCCGTCGCGGCCATGCCGACCTGCCAGTGAAGCTGCACGCCCTGGGCGCCGACATCTGCGAGGTGATCCCGTGAACCGGCAGTTCCAGAAGGTCGTCGCGACGACCGACGTCCACTCCGTCTTCGGCTCGGCCTCCCCGATGCTCGCCCACCTCCACGCCGCCAGGTCCGACAGCCTGATCGTGGACTGCGGGGACTTCTTCGAGGGCAGCGGCTTCTACCGCCTCGGCAAGGGGCGCATCGAGCGTGCGGTCCTCACCTCCCTGTACGACGTGCTCGCGCCCGGGAACCACGGCTGGCCGCACTACTTCGAACCGCAGCTGCACCGGATGACGGTGTGCGCGAACGCGACCGATGACAGCGGTGCGCCGCTCTTCGACCGTCTCTGCGTCCTGGACATCGGCGGACGACGGGTTGCCGTCACGGCGCTGATCGGCCCGCAGGCGTTCAACGCCATCCCGTCCGCCCAGCGCGCCGGGCACCGCGTCGGCGACCCCGCTCAGGCCCTGCGCACGGTGATGCTGGAGCACCACCACCGCGTCGACGCCTGGATGGTGCTGTCCCACTCCGGCTTCGAGGAGGATCTGAAGCTGGCCGAGTCCTGCCCGTTCGCCGATGTCGTCTTCGCCGGGCACTGCCACAGCGATGTCCTCGGCCCCGCACGCGTCGGTGACACCCTGGTGGTCAAGGGACGCGAACTCGGCGCGGGGTATGCGGTCGCAGAGCCGGTCGACGGCGGCTGGGCCGCTCGCAGCTGCCTCTTTCCCGACGTCACGGAGGTCCCACGCGACCTCGCCGCGCTGTTGGACGAGATCTCAAGCATCGACCAGCAGTTGAGGGGTTCCGTCGGCACCTTGAGCGAGCCGTACCGCAACACGTCCCTGGACCGCCGACGGCTGCTCGAAGAGATCGCCGGACGTCTGCACACCGGCCTCGGAGCCGACACGGTCGTCCTCAACGAGACGGCTCTGCGTACCGTCCAGCTCGGAACGGCCCTCTCCCTCGGCGACCTGCTGGCCATCGAGCCGTTCGGCAACCAGCTCGTGCAGGCGTTCCTCCCCGAGGACGACGCCCAGGGCCACGACGAGCTGCTCAGCCGCTTCGCCAAGGTCGTCGGCCCTCTCGTCGTCGCCCCCGCTCCCCTTCCGCCGGCGATCCGCACCGTGCTGACCACCGACTACCTCGCCGACAGCTTCCTCGGCGGACGAACTCACCAAGCGGGCATCCGCCTCGGGCAGGCCGTGCACCACGTCCTGACCTCACCGCCGCCCGGATCCGCCGAGCCCGACGAAGGAGAACACTGATGATCCTCACCGGGCCCGAGATCAACACCGCCGTGGCCGACGGCCGCCTGCGCATCACCCCCTTCACCCCGGACCAGACGAACCCCAACAGCTACAACGTCCGGCTCGGCCCGACCCTGCTGACGTACACCTCCAAGGTCATCGACGCCCACCGTCCCAACCTCACCCGCTCGGTCCTGATCGGCAAGGACGGTCACGTCCTCCAGCCCGGCGAGCTGTACCTCGGCCACACCGTCGAGGAGGTCGGCTCAGACGTCTTCGTCCCCCTGCTCTTCGGCCGCTCCTCGGTCGGACGCCTCGGCCTGTTCGTCGAGATCACCGCCCCGATTGGTGATCTCGGCTTCCACGGCCAGTGGACCTTGATGCTCTCGCCCGTCCGACCGCTGCGGGTCTACGCGGGCATGAAAATCGGCCAGGTCATGTTCTTCGCCTCGACCGGCGACGTCGATCTGTACCGCGGCAAGTACCAGGGCGCCGCCGGCCCCCAGCCCTCCGGCTACTGGCGGGACGCTGCCCCCATCCCGGTGGTCGCCTCGTGATCCTCACCGGCCCCGCCATCGCCGCCGCTGTCAGCACGGGCGAGATCACCATCGCCCCCTACGACCCCGCGCGCCTCTCACCCAACGCCTACGACTGGCGTCTCGGCGACACCATCCGCGTCTGTGCCGGCGACCTGGACGCGGCAACGCCCACAGCCTTCACCGAGCACCCCATCCCCGCCTCCGGCCTGATCCTGAAGCCAGGCGTGCTCTACCTCGGTGCCACGCTGGAACGGACCGGCTCGGAAACGTACGCGCAGCTACTGAACGGCGACCGCACCATCGGCGCCCTCGGCATCTGGGTCCACGTCTCAGCCCCACTCGGCCACCAAGGGCACGCGATCCGCTGGACCTTGGAGATCCGCGCCGCTCTACCCACTCGGGTCTATCCGGGAATGACCTTCGGAAAGCTCGTCTTCCTCACCTCCCTCGGCACCCCTGCCAGCTACCAGCAGGTGCACGCCAAGTACGCGGCCACGAAGGGCATAGACATCTCCCGTCTGTACGAAGAGATCCCTCAAGGAGCGCTGTGAATCCCGCCGTAAGCCACGACGCGGGTCCGGTGCCCGCGACCTTCCTCGACCTGCCGGCCGGAAGCCCCGGCGGCAGCGTCGAGCTCTTCCTCGACCTCTACACCGGGGATCAGCCGCTCATCCCCGCGCAAGCATTCATGCTGGCCCCTGCCGGGGCCCAACCTCGTCTCCCCACCAACCTCGGCCTGCTGACGGCACCCGGCAAGTGCCTGGAGGGTCCAGCGTTCGCACGTTACGTCGCAGCTCTACGACGCGCCTTGGTGGCCGCGGTCGACCCGGCCCAGATCGAGGTCCTGCACCTGCAGCACCTCGCCTTCGGCGCCACCCCCGCACTGCTCCGGGCCCTGCCATCGCGCCCCAGGATCGCCCTCGTCCACGGCACCGACCTGATCTTCGCCGAAGCACACCGCGATCAACTCCAAGTGCTCCGCGAGACAGCGCGGGCAGCCAACGCCATCGTCGTGCCCACCAAGGCGATGGCGGACCACCTTCTGAAGCTCGCCCCGCAGACCGACCGCCGAAAGATCGTCCACGTTCCCTGGGGCATCCCCGATCGTCTGCTCACTGATCCACCGTTCAGACCCGCCCGAACCCCGACCAGCCACCTACGACTCTTGTACGCCGGTCGCCTGACCGCCGAGAAGGGCGTCGGGCACCTGATCACCAGCGTGTCAGCCCTTCCAGGAGTCGAGCTGAGCATCGCCGCCCCCAGAGCCCAGTTCCACGCCATGGCCCCGCTCCTCAAACGGGTCGGGGTGCGGCCGCGATATCTCGGCTGGCTCCGGCGTCCACAGCTGTGGAAAGCCTTCGCCGAGCACGACCTGCTGGTCATGCCCTCCACGACGCTGGAGGCCATGGGCCTGGTCGCGCTGGAGGCCCAAGCCTGCGGCCTGCCCGTCTTGCACCAGCCGGTACCCGGCCTCAACGAAGTCCTCGCAGCGTCCGGAGTGGCTACCGACTTCACGCACCCCGCCGCACTCGCGCGCGAGCTCGACCGGCTCCGAACCGCACCGGGCCTGCTCCCCGCCCTTCAGCAGGCGGGCTACGCGAACGCCGCCCACTACCCGCTCTCGGCGACAGCTAGAACCCTGGCCGACCTCGGCCGCCAGCTCACCTGAACACGGCCATGGCCCGGTCTCGACGCGCCATTGCCCTTCCGTCTCCACCCGCGTCACTACGCTGACGCGGCGGGACACCGATTGCGAACAGGGAGACCATGACGTACCGCACCGACCGTATCGAACAGCTCCTGAGCGAAGGCGTCCGGGACAAGGTCTATCCAGGTGCCGTATGGGCTGTCGGTGACGCCCATGGCACCCACGCCCAAGGCTTCGCCGGAGTCCTCGACCCCGCCGAGCCGGACGTGCCGATGCGACTCGACACCGTCTTCGACGCCGCCAGCCTCACCAAGATTCTCGCCGTCTGGGCCTCGATCGGGGCGCTATGGCAAGAGGGCAAGCTCGACCTCGACGTCCCGCTCGGCGCCTTCTGGCCCGAGGTCGACGGACACCCCCTGGAAGCCGTGACCGCTCGCAACCTCCTGACCCACACCGCCGGTCTACCGCTGCGAGCCCAGCTCAAGAACCTCTACGGCACCGACCCTCAGGACGTCCGCGACGGAGTCCTGCACGAGGCCCTGCACCGGCCGCCGGGCGAGGCCGTCGAGTACACCGACCGAGCCGCCCTCATCCTCGGATACCTGGCCGAGCACCTCTCCGGACAGCGGCTCGACCAGCTCGTCACGCAACGGACCTGGCAGCCACTGGGCATGGACAACACGTGCTTCGGACCACTGCCCGCCGAGGTCACTGCACGCTGCGCACCAACCGAACTCGACCAGGACACCGGCACCCACCTCAAGGGCGTCGCCCACGACTTCTCCGCCCGACTCCTGGGCGGAGTCTGCGGCATCGCCGGCGCCTTCACTGTCCTCGACGACCTCGGCACCTTCCTGCGCCACATGCTCGCCTCCGCCCCGGACCGAGCCGGGTTCGGCCCCGCCTGGACCACGGAGTCACTGACCATCCAGACCGGCAGCCTGGAGCCGACACGCGGTCTGTTCTGGCACCCAGCCCCCGGCAGCGACTCCGCCGACGGCATCTGGGTCCACTACGGCTTCACCGGGACCGGCATGTGGATCTCACCCCAACAAGGCCGATGGGCGGTGCTGTTGACGAACAAGCTCTACTACACCCGCGATCGGCAGCCCTTGACCGAGGTCCGCAACGCCTTCCGGGCCCTCGCGTTCGCCTGAGGCAGTCAGTACCCGAGGTAGCGCAGGCCGTCCTCCAGGGTGGAGTGGAAGCGGTCGGCGGGACCGGAGTTGCGGTTGTACCAGGCCGCATCGAGACGCGGTTCCCGCGCCTGGTGACCAGCCCTGCAGCGCAGACACACCGAGTCATCGCGCGTACAAAGGACGATCCAGTCCCGGTACTCGGCGCACGTGGGGCACGCAAGAACCTCGCCGTCAATAAAGAGTGGCCGCTCCCAGCGCATCATGAAACCTTCCACGTCCTGCCGCGACGGCGCCCGGAAGTCCGGTGGCAGGGAATCGGACTGCTCCGCCACCTTCGGAGCAGCCGTCGGACTTGGAGGGTCGGGCAGGGGCCATTCGGTACGTAATCGCGTGCGGTGAAAGTGCTGGTGGGCAGCCCAGCCCGAGGGCGCTGGCGGTCACACGCCCTCCATCCTCTGGTCGTCCTATAGGTGGTCGAGAGGTTCGGCGGCGTACGTTCCGTCGCCCAGCGGGGCATCGGTCAGCTCGAAGCGTTGGGGCAGGCTGCCGACCCGGCGGGTGACAATGCTGCCGGGGACCCGGGTGGTCTCGTAATACAGAGGAGTGCCGTCGGCGCCGGCGGTTCCAAGCAGACTGAAGCGGCGCAGCACGCGGGGAGGTGTCGGGGTGGTTCGGCGACGCCGGTAGAGCCAGCCGGCTGCGGCGGCGAAACCGGTGACGACCAGGCCGACTGCAATCGGGATCAGGAACTTGTCGAAGAGCGCGGACACGGCGGCATCACTCCTGCGAGGCGGGTAGAGCCCGCCGCTGCGACGGGCCGCGCCGAGGATGCAGCAGGCGGGGGTTAGCCGCGCAACCCCCGTTCATCTGGTCGCTCCGCCCGGGAAGTTGGGTGCGGACGGCGGATCGTCGTGCAGTGCGTTCGGTACGTCGTCGTCGGCTCCCCAGCCGGCATTTACGGCGAACGCAGACGGCGCCTCCTCGTCCCAGGGAGGCCGGGACGTGGTGGCGTCGTAGTGGGCGAGGGCCGCGCGGAAGGCGAGTAGGTCCTCACCGGACATCTCGTAGGCCGATGCCTGCCGCCACCCGTCCTGCGGGCCGCCGCCGTAGATCACGGTTACGGGCGCCTCGGTGCCTTCGGGCCACCAGCCGTGCTTGTAGCCTCGCTTGAGGGCGTAGGTCAAGGCCACGGTGGGGCCGCGCAGTCCGCGCGGGAATGCCTCGCGCAGCACGGCGGCCTCCAGATGGCCGTCGGACTCGACGACCAGGCGCACAAACTGGCGCGCGTCCTCATTGAGTGTGCTCAGGAAGACCATCGCCCGGTCGCTATCCCATGCGGTGTCGACGGAGACGGCCAAATCGTCTCGGTGCTCGGCGAGCAAGGCGAGGAGTTTGCGCTCGAACTCCTCGCTCGCACCTTCAATGGTGATGATCACGAAAACCTTCCGCAGCACTCTATGCGAGCCGTGTCGATCGCTATAGGTAGTGTTGCGGACGGGGGCCGAGTTGTCTATAGCGATGACGTAGTGGTCTATAGAGCGCCAGCTTCTTGCCCATCAGGAGCCAGGCGCGACGCTCGACAAAGACATCGCCCAACTCGCCCGCCGTATCCGGCGCGAGTCCGGGGACGTCATCCTCTTCCAGCAGGCGCAGCTGACGGCCGCAGGTCAGTTGGGCGCACTCCCCGAACCTCTACGGCACCGACCCGCAGGACGTCCGCGACGGAGTCCTGCGTACAGCGCTGCGCCGGCCGCCGGGCGAGGCCATCGAGTACACCGACCGCGCCGCCCTCGTCCTCGGATACCTGGCCGAGCACCTCTCCGGGCAACAGCTCGACCACCTCGTAGCGGAATGGCCCTGGCAGCCGCTGGGCATGCACGCCACCCGCATCGGTCCGCTTCCTGCTCAGGTTGCCGCCCGATGCCGCACCAACCGAGCTCGACCAGGACACCGGTAGCCACCTCAAGGGCGTCGCCCACGACTTCTTCGCCCGGCTCCTGGGCGGCGTGTTTGGCATCGCCGACGCCTTCACGACCCTCGGCGTCTTCCTGCGCCGCATGCTCACCACCACCCCGGGAAGAGCTGGGTTCGGCCCGGCCTGGACCGCAGAGTCACTGACCGTCCAGACCGGCGACCTGGAGCCCGTACGCGGCCTGCTCTGGCACCCGGCGCCCGGCACCGACCCTGTCGACGACACCTGGGTCCACTACGGCTTCACCAGCACCGGCATGTGGATCTCACCCCGCCAGGGCCGATGGGCGGTACTCCTGACCAACAAGCTGTACTACACGCGCGACCGGCAGCCCCTGGCGGACGTTCGCAATGCCTTTCGCACGCTTGCCTTCTTCTGACACAAGCCCTGCGGAGACGCTCACCTGGGGATGACCAAGTCCCGAAGCTGCGAAGGGGTTGGTCCCTTGTCGCGGTAGATCAGGATGCCGACGGTGATCACCACCAATGGCAGCAGTGCGGTGAGCGCGGCATCGGGCAGACCCGCGAACGCCGCCATCGCCATCGCAGAGATGACAACACCTCCAAGTGCCACCAAGCGCAATCCTTCACGGTGGACGACCTTCGGAGCGTCACCGATCTGCTCTTCGTCGAGCAAGTGGCTGACCCTTCCCTCCGCATAGCGCTCCGCAATGGTCAGCAACATGACCGCCATGTCCTGCAGAGCCTGCTTCGGATCCGAATCCTGCCGAGCTTCAGCTTCCCGCAGTGCCCCGACAACCCGGCCGATGTGGTCCACCGTGGCTCGACGTTGATGGGCTCGCGCCCTGCCTCGCCGCACGTGGGGAGCCTGCCACAGGACACGCTCAACTGTGCTCAATGAGACCTTGGGAACGTCATCCCCCGCTTCCTCGCTGTTCAGCTTCTCGAACTCGCGGCCGCACTCGACGGCTGCCAACACCAATGCGACGACTGGCCAGCACAGCGAGAAGTCGGTATGGCTCCTGTCTCCCCGCCGGCGTGACCTGTCCCGTGCCCTCCGCTCTCGGTGCTCCGGCCGCTGAGCGACTACCGAAAAGACTCGGACGAGCAAAGGGAACAAGGCCATCAGGACCATCACCACGATGAGGAAACGCAGCCCCGTAAAGGCGTCCCCTGGCCAGTTCCACGACCGCACAAAGTCCGCGAGAGCAGTCGCCATCTCTCGAAAGTAATCGACCGACGATCTGGGGCGGGGAGCCTGGTCCGTCGGTGGAGGACGCCAGGTCAAGACTTCCTGCGCGTTCCATGCCAAGTAGGCGCAGAACGCAAGAAAAATCCCCGAAACGGGGAGAGAGATCTGTGCCGCGTACCACCATCGCACCACCCACTCAGGAGTGAGTCCCTGCTCTACAGGCACAGACCTGCCAGCAAGCGCCGACGGCAGCACCTCGTGCGCTTCTCTCAGGAGTGGCTCCGCATGGTCAACGGCAATCCGCCGCCGGCGCTGCCGAACGGCCCGGCTCACCGCGCGCACGCGTGCCCGTGTCCAGCTCTGAAACGGGACGTAAGACCATAAGAGGACAGGGATGGCTATGAGGCCGCCCAGAATAAGCAGTTTCAGAAGTGCCTTCACGCCCCGCAGTCTTACCAACCAGGCGAAGGCGCACTCCTGATGTAGGCAAGTGTGAAGCATTGGGCACTGGCTCGCCCGACCTGCGTGATGTGTAGCGCCGATCCGTCCCACCCCTTCCGACCACTTGGGGTCCGGACCACCCCGCGGGTCGCCTACACCGAGCAGGTCAGTACCAGCACCCGCCTCGAGGGCGCCGGCCTGGCAACCTTCGAGGAGAACGACACCTCCTGCTGCTACGCCCTCCAGGACAAGGCGTGGGTCACCGGCCCGGCAAGGAGCCGTGGGAGGTCTACGTCGTCAAGGCCGAAGCCGACCCCCTCTGCAAGAGCGCCGGCAGCGCCCCGGACGCGTGCTGCGGAAACTGAGCTTGACGCTCCATGGCGCTCATCGCTGCTCTGCTGAACTCAGGGCCGTCGGCGCCCGGGCTTGCAATCGGCACCCAGGTACAGGTTTACCGTCGGAGGTGTCCCCCCCCCACCAGGGGCGTGATGACGGGAGTGAGCGCGATGAGTGATCTTGCGTGGGTGCCGCAGTCCTGCACCTTGCCTACCGAGGAGCGGCCCCTGCGGGTCGCCGAGTGGGATGCGCTGTTCTCCGAGCGGCTGACCTCGCGTTCCCGCCCCCAGCCCCTCCACCTGCGCCTTGACCTGGCCGGCGGTCAGGGAGTGGAGGACCGGGTCCGGGACCTGGTGGAGCGCGAGAGCGGCTGCTGCTCATTCTTCACCTTCACCACGACTCCCGGCCAGGACCTGATCCGGCTGGACATCTCGGTGGATCAGGCGCACGAGGAGGTCCTGGACGCCCTGGCCGTCCGGACCGCTGCCGCCCGGGAGCAGCGGTGAGCACGGGCATGCGCAGCGGGCACGACCTCCCCCCTCCAGGCTGGGAAACCGAAGCGGCCGACGGCACGCTGGGAGCCGTTTGGGAGCCGACTCGCTCCCCGAGCCCACCCGCCACCACGCAAAACCCTTTGAGCACACGCACCTGACCTGCGCAAACGTCATTCATCCAGGTGTCGAGCACGCCCGAACCTCATTCGGGACGAAAGGTCGTGGGTTCAAATCCCGCCACCCCGACAGCTGAAACACCAGGTCAGGGTCCTGATCCGCATCGCGGGTCGGGCCCTTCACTCGTTCCTGGAGATCGTCTGGGAGAAATCTGGGAGAAGATCTTGGTCAGGGTCCACGGGCAGCCCTCCCAGCTCGAATGGATAGGCAGCGAGGATCCATTCAGCTCCGAACAGCTCGTCCGGACTCACGTGCAGCAGGGTGTTACGGGCTGTGGGCCACATGCGCCAACCGACGGCGGCCAGGGTCTCGCCGGTTCGCTCAGCGAGGGCGCCATCGTCACCAGCCAAGTGGCACGGTGTGACCCAGTACATCGGGTCCGGTGAGGAAGGGCGGGAGGATTCGTCGGGGTGATGCGGGTACTGCGGCGCCTCCGTAGCTCGACGGTCGTTCTTGCAGCAGGGCGTTGTACGTTCACATGCCGTGCGGCGGCGCACCAGTCTTTTCGAGATCTGTTCTGCCTGCCCCCGGCGAACTGCTTTTTTTCTGCGCCTCAATTGAGACCTTCGACGATCGCTGAGTCATGCCAACTGGCTACAGCGTCCCTCCTGAGGGCACGCGGAGTCGGGCGCTCCTTTTGCGTATTTCGGCCATACCGGGAAGCTCTCGCCTGAGCCATTCCGCATAGTTCCGGCCGGAAGTGCGTCTGCCATATGCGCGCCAGCCGGGCACCAACTGACTGCGCCCACGTCAAGGGCATCGCACACATGAACGCCAGGAGTGTTTGGGACATCACCGTGGGTGACCGGAAAGCCCCTTCTCTCTGAGTGACAGCAACCGTACCGTCAGTCAGGTTTTGCGCCCGCGCGTACACAGCGGGTCGCGCAATCAACGGGGAGGGCACATCCGTGGATCCACTGACGTTTCCGATGCTCGTCGGCACCGCACTCACCGAGGCGGTCAAGTTCCTGTTCGACCGGGCCGGAGCGGTCCTCGATCGGCGCGCTGGTCGGGTTCCCGTGGAGGAACCGGAGCAAGTCGATGGACAGATCGGGGCGTTGACCGTCCGCCCGGCTGAACTGTCCTCTGCGCGGATCGAGCGCATCACCGAGGCTCGGGGAGCGCTCCAGGTGTATCTGACCCGCCCGGCGCTGCTGCAGGGAGACGATGCGGGGCTCAGGGATCTGTTGGGTGCGCTCCGCCTGGACTTGGAGGAGATCTACGGGCGCCAGCTACCTTTCGGCGACGAGGAGGAGCGGCCCGCGCGCCCGGGCGTCTCCGTCACGCAGCGCGCGGAACAACTCACCGGCCACCAGGTCGGTGTACGTGCGCAGGAAATTTCCAGGACGGGCCGCGTTCGCGTGGACCAGTCCGCGAAGGTCGTCGAGGCGGCAGCGGAACAGGTCGGCGTCGAGATCGACGGAACCATCGGCTGAGAGGCGGCCCAACCGATGGCTCTCGACGATGAGCAGGACTTCATCCAGCAGCAGTCCGTTCCGGCTACCGGAAGCCCATATAGCGCTGCCGAAGAGTTGCGCGGACGTCCACCGCTACTCGACCAGTACAGCGACGTAGACCAGACCAAACACACAGAGGCCGCCGCCTCCGCCGACACGCCCACCCCAGTCTCCGAGGCCGACACCGAGTCAACAGTGCCCGCTCGTCCCGAAGTGATCGCGTCGGCGAGCTCACAGTCAGGATCCGCGCCCACGCTGTATCCCCCTGCCCCTGCCATCCCACCGAACAGCCCGGAACCCGCCGCTCATCGAGAAGCTGAGCGGGGCAGGACGGAACAACCGTCCCCCGAGGCGATCGAAGCCGTCGGGCAGGCGGCCACGCTCCAGCGCGCGTTGATCAACCTGGGCGAGATGATCGGCACGAAGTACGTGTTCGAGCAGACGCTGGACGCCGACGCGCCCATCGACGCCGAATACTTGGCAGTGATCCGCAGGGTTTATGCCAAGCCCCGCTCAGAAGACACAGACCGAACCCGCAGCCCCTTCGCCCAGGCCCTTCAGGTCCTGCGACCTTCAGGTTCCGTCCTGGTCATCAACCGCCCACCCAACAGCAGCAGAACCACGACCGCATACGCCCTTCTCGACCAGCTGGTGGAAGAAGGTTTGATCTCGGAAGTACGGCCCCTCTCCTTCGGTGGATCCCAGCACTTCCCCGCCCGACGTCTGCCTCATGACCGTCGGTGCGGATTCCTAATCGAACTCCCGCCAGACGAAGACGGATTCCAGGTAGCCGACACATTTGGTTCCGGCCTGGGGAAGCTCGGTGAGCAGCTGGCCCGACGAGACAACCGACTCATCGTCCTGACCCGACCGGAACAGTGGCGACGAATCAGCCACGGCGCGCCGCCGAGTGCTGCGCCAGATCTGGGCGAGATCCATCCTCACGACATCGCCACGCGCTGGCTGCTGGCGCAGGAGCCGTCGTTCCCCGTCAATGCCTGGCTCGGCAGCGCCGACATACGCAGGCTCATCGACGGTATGACGCCCACGGACATCTTGAACGTCACTCCCCTCATGCTCGATGAGCACCGGACCGCCGAGCAACTCGCAGCCGATGCACTCTCGGACGTAACTCGGGATTCGGCGCAGCAAACGCCTGCCGAGCGGCGCCGCTCCCTCGACGACCAGATTTCCAATGTCGTGGCTGTCCTCAGCAACTGGGAAGACGCACTCTACGAGTGGCACGAACCAGAAGGCCGCGTCCGGACCAGCTTCGAACGGAACTTCCTCCTCACCGCAGCGGTCCTGCGCGGTGACCCGGTAGGCCACGTGTACGCCAAGGCAGCGGAGTTGACCGACACGCTCGACAAACGCGACACGCCTGTCCCTGTCCACGGGCAACAGGCACCAGGCGTGATCGCCATGACCAAGGCCATCAAAGCGCGCCGCGAGGAGGACGGGACCCTCCGTTTCGACCGGCCGCACTGGGATGACGCCGCGATCGAGTATTTCTGGAACGACCGGCCGCTGGCCCGCACCTCCTTCTTGAAGTGGCTCGCCCAAGTCCCCATCGATGACACAGGGACGAACAAGGAAGCCCTGGAAACCATCACCAAGGACGCCCGTCGCGCCTTGGCAGCCCGCATCGGTGAGTTCGCGCTGCGCTGGGCCGTACGCCATCGCAGACAAGAACCGCTAGAGGCGATCGTCACGGCGTGGTACGCACACGGCACGGACAAAGAACTGTGGCCCTTAGCCGTGAAGTTGCTCGACAACGCGGCGATCCATGCAGCCAGCGCTCCGTACGTGCACTCCCTGTTACTTTCCTGGGCCAAGCGCAAGGATGCCTCCCTCCAACAGGCCGTCGTCGAGGTCTGCACCGGACAGTTCGGACGACGTCACACCGGGAAGGCGCTACGCCGCCTGAAGCGCGTGGCCAACAGCGGGCTGCCGGAGGTCGTGGACAGCCTGCGCGAAGCGATCCAGGTGCTGTGGGCGGACACCTCCGTGCGGAAGACGCTCTTCGGGTACGTCGTCGATTGGTGCGGCGACGAGAAGATCCGGGACACCGTTGGCCACCGTACGTTCACCGCTCTCGCCGCGTCGTCTGCGCCAGAAGCCGACCGAGTGCCGCTGGTGCTCCACAGCGACACCACGCCTGACTCCGACGAAGAGGAGGACTTCCGGCCTCCAGTCGCCGGCCTTGTCACCGGGTGGCGCACTCTCCTACGTCAGGCAACCGGAGCGGCGGGGGATCGCGAACTCGACCGAGCCATCTTCCTGTGGCTCGATGCGGCTCTTGAGCGGCCGCCTCTGCGAACGATCATCCTCGACACCCTTCGGCGGGCCGTCGACGTCCGCGGCCCTGAAGGCCCGACCCTGCGCGAGGCTCTGCGTACCTGCTCACAAGTATGGGTTCAGAGCGAAGACCGCCCGTACTCGCACGACCGGGCCAACCTGAAACTCGAACTCTCCTCTCTCCTCGACGCCGACCTCGCCAAGGTCCAGCGCCTCCTGCTGCAGGAAGACCCCGAGGCAGACACGTCAGAGGAGCGCGAAGCCGCATGAAGCGTCGCCCCGCCCCCGAAGGCGCCGCCCAACCGGGCGGCGCCACCTGGGTCTCCACCTTCTCCGACCGACCACGCAGCGCGGACCCGACGCTCCACTTCCGCGCGCACGTCCGAGCGACATGGCGGCGACGTGACGACACCGACATCCCCGCGGCCCCGTACGCAGCCGGGCAACTCGTCAGGGCCGTGATCGATGAAGCAGCCGCCGCCTGCGATGTCCTGCGCCCTGACGCCGCTGAGCAGGACATTGGCACTGCACTCGCCAAAGCCCTGCCCCTCGGGGGCGTGGGGGTTATCGTCGTGGACGCCACCGTGAGTGTCGAGGTGGACGAAGCAACCCAGAAGGCCGCGCTCGCCGCGGAACAGCTCCAGCAGAACCACCGTCGCCAGGAAGAGCTGCTGCGTCGCGAACTCGAGCTGGACGAGCTGGCCCGTCGCCAGGCCAAAGCGCGCGAGGAATTCCTCCAAGAACACATCCTCGCCAACCCCGCTGCCGCCCGTCTCTACACAGCCCTGGAAGGCTCGGCCGAGAACTGGCCCCGCCTGGGCGGCCCACCAGCCGGTACGGATCTCGAAGATCTGGTCCGCACGGTCAGGCAGTGGCAACCTGGACAGCAGTGGGTCGTTATCGCTCAGGTGATCCACGATTTCGTCGGCAAGCTGACCCCTGAAGGCTGCAAGGAACTACTCGTCCTACTTGCAGGCACCGTAAGAGCATTCGGTGACGAGGACGCCGCCCGTGCCCTCACCGCCATCGCCGGCGAGTTCCAGTGAAGCTGATGCTCCTGCGCTGGCTTCTCGATCCGGTCACCAGCTTGCTGGCGGTGCGGCTTCGTGCCCAGAAACACGGACGTATGTCGTACGAGGCGGCCTGGCGGCTGGCCCGCGTCACTCGGCACCCTGACGAGATGGGGTATCGCCTGCACGGCCATCTCCCGGAAGACCCCACGGAGGTGACCGAGCCGCCGTGATCGCAGCCAGCGTTCCCTAACCGCCCAACGTGAACGTGGCTGCGGCCGATCAGCCCCCTGACTGCGCGTTTACAAGATCCGCGGGTGAGGGTGCGAACAGGCCGGGACGTCGCGCCCTTGTCACTGGAGAACAACCGTGACGCCGAAGGATTCGAGGAGCCGCACGATCTCCTCGAAGTAGCTCAGCCCCTTCTCGGCGTCCCAGATGTCGTCCGCCAGCGCCTGGCGAGCGACGTCGGCGTCGTGCCAGATCAAAGTGAAGGGTGCGGTCACACCGAAGCCACCGTGCAGGCAGTCCTTGAAGGCGTTCCATTCCCGGCCGTAATAGCCGCCAGGTCCCGCCAGCGCCTCCGCCATCGCGCAGTGCAGGCCAGGCACGTCCGTGACGTACGCACCGTCGAGATGGTGGACACCGCCCGAACGGTCCGGGCCCTGTCCGCTCATGCCGGTGGCGGTCAGGTCGAGCCATTCGGACCTGCCCTCAGCGGAGAGCGGAGCCCATTGATTACTGATATCCGGGGCGCCCCTGTACCAGGTCTCCCAGATCGAGCGGGCCAGTAGCGGCGGCCTCTCCTCACCGCCGTCGGTGAGCTTGACGTCGAGGAGACTGCCGCCCAGTACGGACGGCCGGGCGGTCTCGATGCGCAGGTGGACGTTGTGGCGATACATCACTCGGCCGGCGCGGTCCAAAGCCCACAGCCCCACCCAGTCCCGGTCCCACTTACGTGGCCGTCGCAGGACAGCAAGTAGGGGTTCCGCAGGCTCGCAGCCAACGAGTCTCATCGGCACGGGCGCCGGGGCACCTCGCGTCACGAACAGCCCGTCCACAGCCAGGCACTGGCCGACCGAACCGGGCGTCCCCGTGGGCCCTGCGAACAGCTTGAACCGCGGCGGCGTCGGAAGGGTGTGTGTCCAGGCGTGCTCTTCCTCGACGCCCGCCCCGACCACAATGTCCACCAGGGCCTGATCGTCCCGGTTCGGCTGATGGGCGATGACGACGCAGTCGAGCAATGACCACCACTGCAATGCCTGATCTTCGTCCCAGACCTCGATGCATACGTCACCCAGCAAGGCGGTTGATGCCCGACTCGGCATCAGCGCATCGCGGAGCAGCCCCTCGGGATCACATCCCCGCAGCGTCAAGACCTCGCGCGGCGGCGGCACCTTGTCCACGAACATGCCCTCGACACCCGCGCACCGCCCCCAGAACTCATCCTGGTCGTCTTCGTCCTGGTGGACCAGCAGGTACTTCACCGGGAAGCCCCGTTCCCAAGCGGCATGATCTCCGACCTGCACTCTGCCCCCGCCCACCCGCACACTCGTCTCCCCTCAATTCTCGCGGTTGGTAGATCACGCTCGCAAAGGCCAATGTGTGACCAGGTGGCCCAGTGAGCCTCGTCGGGACAGGAGCCAACTCATCTCGAAGGGGGAAAATCAGGCATCCTAGAGGGTGCCGTCTACCTCAAGGCTGCAAGCTCTTCCGGGCCCTCGCGGCCCGGGGGAAGACGGAGACTCTGTGCAGCAAGCCGCCGCGAGTGCATCGCAGTCCGCCCGCGCCCATGAACCGAACACTGCATCAAACAAGAAACGCTGGGCGGATCCTGGGAGATGGCCTTCTCCCAGAGAGCAACCAACGCCCCGTCACGCCGTCGCACGCCAATCCACCAACCTGCACGTATGCAAGATCCGAAGATGAGGACCTTCACCGAACCTCGTCCAGAATCAAGAGGTAGTGGATTTGACCGACGATGGAGGCATCCACGTTCCGAAGAGGGGAGCTTCAGTGGGAAACAGCGGCGGTGCTGCGACACATTCCGGGATCGACTTCCAGCAGCGCATCGCGGCTCTCATCATGAGCCACATGCTGTGCGATGCCTCAGAGCTTGATCTTCTGGGGTTCGGCGACGTGCAGGTTGACGAGTTGCGCTTCGAGACAGCGGACGACATCGACGACCTCGTACTGGTCGGCCCAGCTGGTCGACTGTTCATCCAGGCGAAGAACACGATCAGCTTGTCCGCAGACCCCACGTCGGACTTCGGATCCGTCTTGGCCCAGTTCGTCGGTCAGTACGTAGGCAACAACCGTCCAGGCGATGTGTACGTGCTCGCCACCTCGATAGAAGCCTCCGCCAACGTGCGGAAAGTGCTTCGCAAACTCACCGAGGCCGCTCGACTCAACGGGGCCGGCAGCAAGACGTCTCCTCTGACAAATGGGGAGAAGGACGTCCTGCAAAAGACCGAGGCAGTCATCAGCTCCCACTACCAGGCCGTGGCCGGCACCCCGATCCCACCAGCGGATATCCACCGCATCCTGGCCAGGATGCGGATCTGTTCTCTGGACATCAGAGAAGGAGGGGCCCTGGAGTCTGCTGCTCTGCTGATGCTGGGCAGCAAGGCCGTGGTTCCTCCTCGATTGCTGTGGGGCGCCCTGATCGCGTTCTCGGTCTCCCTGGCCAGAGATCGCCTCACCCTCAGCGCCGCCGGCCTGAGGGAGCGCATGGGCAGGTACGTGAGCAAGCCCTCTAACGTCGACGGCACATACGACGGGGTCGCCTCGGAGCTCTTCACGAAGGACCTTCTGTCCGGCCTCTCATACGGGCGGGAGGTCGTGCTGGTGAGAGACCCGTTCGAGGGGTGCGACTTCCTCATCACGGACGTCAGGCGGTTCGACGACACCGGTGCGAGGCGCGCGAAGTTCAGCGAAGGCCATGTGGGACTGGCCCAGGGACAGAGGTGGGAGCTCGTTGGTCGCTGGGCCACCTATGCCGGACTCGAACGCTACATGGACCGTCATCTCGACGAGTACCAGGAAACACGGTTGGTCGTAGCTCCCTCTAACTTCGCTGATGACCCCAATGGAGATCTCGCGGCACTCGCCCACGGAGCTCAGTGCGCATCCCTGGCCTCCGGCATCGAGGACCCCTTCTTGTGCAGGCACTGCGGCGACTCCATCTCGGAAGACGGAGCGCCCATGGTCGAAGTGGACGAGGAGGGCGTGCCAGCAGACGTCGGTCTCGTGCACGAGTCATGCCGCACTTCCACGGACCGCGTCCTCGGAGGAATCGATGCAGCCATTTTCCGGGAGAACGGGCTGCTGCGAAACTTCGACTACAAAGGGTGGCTGGCTGCGGTTCAGGGGGGACAGTGGCTGTTTGGCGGCCTTCTGAAGTCTTCGTTGAAGCTCGCCCCCATCGCCTGGAAATCCGAGTACGACGACTTCTCGCAGGGCACCTGGTGCGTCGAACTCGCCGTAGAGGACGGGACCGCCCGTTACGGCACGGACCGCGGGCGAGTGAGCCGGTTCTCGGCACGCGACGCCGCACACACCGCAGAAGTAATGAACGGTGGGATCTCGCAGGCCCGTGAGGCTGGTGACCCCCTCTGCTACGCAATCGACGGCTCCGCCTACGGCCCCTACTCTCACCTCCTCAGCCAAGGTCACGATCCTGTGCCCTGCACAGAAGCCAAGGCTGTGCGATACACCCGCGCCATCGGCGACGCCTACTCCGACTGCAAGCGGTATTACGCCCCACTCGCCTACCTCGTAGACGCGAAGACGGGCGACCCCATCGTGGTGGAAGGTGTGATCTCCCTGCTCCAAAACCCCTTGGAGCTGGACGCGTACCTCCAAAACTGGGCGCGAGCAGGCATCGAACTGCCCGACTTCACCGTGTCGACAATTCTGACTGACGAACAGTTCGATCGCTTCGTACGGCTGATGATGACACGCGGAATCCGCATCGTGATCAACCCGAAGCTGACGCTGCATGGCGAGCTGGTGAGCGGCTACTGGGTGGAGAACTTCGAGCAACTGATGCGCTCCGCCTCCCAAGGCGCAGGGGCCGGTTATTCGTGAGCGATGCATAAGTGGTAACGCCCAGCAGGAAAGCGTCCGACCGACACCTTAATAAACTGCAGAACCACTGCGGGTAGTTACACATGCCGTCCGCTTGCCGCGAAGGCGCTATGATCCGGCGAGGCGACCACGCTCGCCGTTACGTCGGACCTGGACTCCTCCCGCAGTCGTCCAGGGTTGAGGGCGCAAAGTGCCGTCGGGCGCGCGTGAAGCAGAGCTGTTGTTCCTCCTATGGGGCGCAGTGGGCGGGAGCACTGAGGCGCGCCCACCAGGAGCCGGACATGACGCTCGACAGGGACATCACCGAACTCGCACGCCGAATCCAGGACGAGTCGGAGGGCACCGTCCCCTACCAGAAGGCAAGGTTGGCCGCCGCCAAGGAGTTGGGCGGACTGCCCGTCCACAGCATGTCGGCCGAGGACCGGATTGAGCTCCGTGCCCAGTACACCTGCGAGAGCGTGGATGCCGCCAGGTTCGCGATCCGCGGCGGCATTCACGGGCTGGGCCTGGATCACTGCTCGGACGAGCAGCGGTCCTTTCGAGTCTTGTTGGCGCTCGCGCTCTTCAACGGCAACGTATACACAGGCCCGACGGCGAGGTGGAACTACGCGGTTGTCGCCTCGTACGACCCGGTGATGTCGCCCCGTCGGGACCGGTTGGTGATGGTGGCGGAGCGCGCCCCGGAGAACGTGGCCAGCCGGCTGCTGCCCGCTGCTACGGGCAGTTCGCGCGGTGTTCCTGGCCTGCGGTACGAGGATACGTATATCTGCCATGAACATGTCTCTGTCCGCCTGCGTCATCTGCCGACTGGTGCGCGGCTGACCATTACCGGGGACCCGGCTGGATGCGAGCGCGACGGTAAACGCAGCCTCGTGCCCCGGGACCGCTATCTCACGATCGACAACGACCTCATGGCGCACGAGCGTCGTGCACTGGCTGAGCTTCCCCCGATCTCGGGCGATGCAGCCATCCTGCTGGCCGGCCTCGTGTCCCGCTACAACCTGGTGGACCGACGGGGGAGCTGGGCGACCAGCTTGTCCTGGGATCCTCTGGAGCGCCCCGGAGTGGAACGCAGGAGTGAGCCGGATGTGCTCCGGGACGGTGCCGTGCGCCGACTGTGGGGCGCTGGGGATTCGTGGGAGTTCCGCTGGACCGGCTACCCCGAACCCTACGACCTGGCCCGGGCCTTGACCCACCGGGAGGCCGGAATCAAGGGCGCGAGAGTCACCCGCCACGGCGATGCCTACCGGGTGCTGTTGGGCACCGCCTCGCTCGACCTCTGCGAGGGGGAGGACTGATCCGTGTCGCTTCTCATCGACCATCCGGAGTCCGTGTCCGTGCTGGTGACTACCGTCGTCCTCGGAGTACTCCGCTTCACGTTCCCGAAGGACTCCCGCCATCGCCTGGAACTGTGGAAGGCAGTCCTCGAACACCGGCGCCGACGCTGGCAGGTGACGGAGCGCCGCCGTGCGACTGCGCGATCCGGTAGGTCGGGCCAGCTCCGGCATTCTTCCGGATCGATGCGACGCGGCGATCGGTGAACCCCACGCAGCCAATTCGTCAGCATTCGGGTCATCCTCACCTGCGGCTGCTCCATCAAAGACCTCCGCACCTTCGCCGCACAGACGAAGGAGCAGAAGGGTTGGGCCATCGCGACGAGCGACGGCTGGGGAAGCAGCCGCGGTCCAGCCGGGACGACGCACTCCCTGCACGCTCACCGCAAGAGCCTCACCTGATACGCAAACTTGCTGTAGCAACCGGGCGGCTCCGCACTGAGTCCGCAGGTGGTCGACCCTCGCTCGGAGAAATCTGGGAGATGATCTTCATCTGGAAGCCCGCCGAGACCACGCGAAAGTATTCGGGACCAAGCTCCTGACCAGCACTGATACCCATCGTGGCCTGTCAGGATCTGGCTCGAACCTCATTCGGGACGAAGAGGTCGTGGGTTCAAATCCCGCCACCCCGACAGCTGAAATACCAGGTCAGGGGCCTGATCCACTAAGTGGATCAGGCCCCTGAGTGGTTTGTGCGGGCGTCTTGGGAGCCATTTGGGAGCCGAGTGCGGGAGGCGGCTCCCAAACGGCTCCCCGAGGGGACTGGAGGCCAACCGTGGATCGGGGCTACCCCGGGGCCGTACCAGTCCTTCGCTCGGCGCGCTCGGCTCTTGCTGTCCGACGGGGAGAGCCGCAGCCCCTTCCCCAGCCAGTTCGGAGAGCGGAATCGGCGCGGTCGGCCGACAACCATGAAGAGACGATCCAAATAGGGAAGAGCCCTACCTGACCCTGTGGTGACCGCTGGCAGGGTCCGCTGCCGCCTTGTCTAAGGGGCTGCGGCTCAGCTGCCAGCGCGTCGATACTCCACGGGCCTCTCACTCACCTTCACGATCGCCCCGGCATCAGCAAGATCTCGAAGCACCTGGCGTGCCCGTTTCTTCCCGATCGCCACGTCAGCGGGACGGTATCCCGCTCCGAACAGGGCCGCCAAGGCGCGTTCGGCATCCCATGCCCCGTGGAGGGTCTGGATGGCCTCGCTAAGGATCTCGGCGTGTGTCTGGGCGCTGCTCACATGTCCTCCGCGGCTGCCTGCAAACTCGCCCTACCGTAATCGCCAGTTGGGCGCGCAGGTTGGCCATATGTCGTATTCGCTCGCCGACGGGCCGGAAGAGCGGCGCTCACGATCGGTGCCGGGAGACGAGGTGTGCCTGCATTCCGGCGCGAACGGCGCCTACCTCCCTTGTGGCGTTGCTATCGTCAGCGCCATTGAGCGAGCCCGATTCCTTCCCAGATCGGCCCGTTGGCATCCGCTCGGCTGGTGCCCGCATACAGGTCGGCGCTCTCCTGGCGAGCCTGACCATCCACGAGAGGACTTCAGTGAGCGGCCAGCTCCCACCGATGCCTGAACAGCTTCCCCAGCGACCCAAGGGCGTCAGGAACCCGTGGAAAGCGGCCACGTTCTGCCTGGCCGGCGCGCTCATGGTGACCGCTACAGCACTCGTCTATACCGCTACGGGAGGCCAAGGGGAGGCTCCCGACGCCTCAGCCGATCCGTCACCCTCGATCTGGCAGGACGACCGCCCCAGCGCTGACACCGCACCCGTCGAGACCGCATCCCCCACCCCAAGTCGACTGGCCGACCTCAAGATCGGGGACGAGGCCCGCAACGGCGGCGCCGTCATTAAGGTCGCCAAGGTCCGGGAAACTGAGTCGATCAACGTGGCCGGTCGGGTTAAGAAGGCGGGAGGCGACGCCAAGTACGTAATCTTGGAAACCGTGGTTTTCAACGACTCCAAGGCCAGCATGGACCTCACCTGCTCGCTGCCCATCGTGAATAGCCTGCTCGACGAGCAAGAGCGACGCTACGACACCATCGATGACCTATACGAAGTAGCAGGCAATCCCGAGTGCAACGAGCAGCTTCAGCCGGGCTTCAAGGATGAGATGCTGTTTGTCTACCGGGTCCCGAAAGACGCGAAGATCATCGCCTGGGAGTTCTCCGAGTACGACCTCACTTCGAATCGGGAACCGTCGACCATCACACTAGACAGCGCCTGAGGCTTCAGAGGCTGGGGGCGACATGGGCAGCCTGTACGGACATCGAGCACAACCAGTGCTTGTCCCCGCCCTGGCTGGGCCCTGGCATCCCTGCCGTGCGAGGGTGGCCGCCCCTCCGACCGTATGAGCGATTGTGGTAGTTGCGGCGTCACTGTACGTTGCCGCGTACGGATTGATTTGGCTTGGAGGGGGCGGAATGCCTGAGTACGGCCGCGCGGACAACGAGTGGGACATACTGGTGGAGGCCGGGCGGGATTTTCTTGTCGAGCGCGCGAAGCTCGGCAGGCTCACCTCATACACAGAGCTCAGCGTCACTGTGGCCCGGCGAACCGGCTGCCGTGCCTTCGACTTCGAGCGTGCTGATGAGCGGGCGGCCATGGGGGAACTGCTGGGACGGATCGTGGTCCAAGATCAGGAGATCGCCCCCTCCGACCCTCCTGTCATGCTCTCGGCACTGGTGAATTATTTGGGTGCCAACGACGCTGGACCCGGTTTCTATCAGTTGGCCAAAGACCTGCAGCTTCTGCCCATGAGTGCGTCCTCGGACGAGAAGTTCGAGTTCTGGATCAAGCAGGTAAAACGGCTCTACGAACGCCATGGGGCCAGGCCGGCCGTGGCCTGAGCAGTCCGGGCCATTGCAACGCGTGCTCAGCAGAGCGCTAACGGTCGATCGCAGGCCCAGCAGCTGCTTTCGGACGAAGAGGACAGCGCCGACCCGCGTGTCAGCGCCGGCGCCGGTTCGCTTCGGCTTCGAGGAATGCCCAGCTTCGAAACGTGCTGATGGCACTGTTCGACGAATACGAATCGGTTCGGCAACTCGGTACGCCACGAATCGTCCGGGCACCCCCGCGCCCGTACCACCCGATGACGTCGCGTGATACGGGCGCGGACGCCGCCGTCAGGCGTCGGCACCACCGAAGCGCTCGCGGTAGGACTCCAGTTCCTCCCCTGTGATCTTCGCGAAGAGAACCGGCGGCACGGTGAAGGCCGTACCGGCCGGGACGGCGTCCAGGGACTTGGCCTGCTCGGCGGTCACCCAGGTCGCGGTGTCGGCTTCCAAGGCGAAGGCATCGCGCATTGCGGCAGCCGAGGCGGGGATGAACGGCTCGGAGACGATCGCGTAGAGGTGGATGAGATTCATCGCCGTACGCAGGGTCAGGGCCGCACCCTCCGGGTCGGTCTTGATCTCCAGCCAGGGGGCCTTCTCCTCCAGGTAGGAGTTGCCCGCCGACCACAGGGCACGCAGCGCGGCCCCGGCCTTGCGGTACTGGAGGGCCTCCATGTACTCCTCGTACTCGGCCAGCAGCCGCGCGATCTCGTCCCCCAGCCGCGCCTCCACCTCGCCGGCCGCGTTGCCCGCAGGAACGTCGCCCCCGAAGCGCTTGCGGGAGAAGGACAGCACGCGGTTGACGAAGTTGCCGAGAGTGTCGGCCAGGTCCTTGTTGACCGTGGCGGCGAAGTGCTCCCAGGTGAAGGAGGAATCGTCGGACTCGGGGGCGTTGGCGATCAGGAAGTAGCGCCAGTAGTCGGCCGGCAGCGTCTCCAGTGCAGCGTCGGTGAAGATGCCCCGCTTCTGGGAGGTGGAGAACTTACCGCCGTAGTACGTCAGCCAGTTGAAGCCCTTGACGACGTCGACCTTCTTCCACGGCTCCCGCACACCGAGCTCCGTGGCCGGGAACATCACCGTGTGGAACGGGACGTTGTCCTTGGCCATGAACTGGGTGTAGCGCACGGTGTCGTCGGCCTCGTACCACCACGACTTCCAGTCGCGGGTCTCACCGTCCGGGGCAGCGTCCGACCATTCCTTCGTCGCACCGATGTACTCGATCGGGGCGTCGAACCAGACGTAGAAGACCTTGCCCTCGGCCGCCAGCTCCGGCCAGGTGTCGGCCGGGACCGGCACACCCCAGTCCAGATCCCGGGTGATGGCCCGGTCGTGCAGGCCCTCGGTCAACCACTTGCGGGCGATCGAGGACGACAACTGCGGCCACTGCCCCTCGTGTAGCGCCACCCACGCCTCGACCTCGTGCTGGAGCTTCGACTGGAGCAGGAACAGGTGCTTGGTCTCACGGACCTCCAGCTCGGTGGAGCCGCTGATCGCCGAACGGGGGTTCAGCAGGTCGGTCGGGTCGAGCACGCGGGTGCAGTTCTCGCACTGGTCGCCGCGGGCCTTGTCGTAACCGCAGTGCGGGCAGGTGCCCTCGACGTACCGGTCGGGGAGGAATCGGCCGTCGACGGGCGAGTAGACCTGGCGGATCGCCCGTTCCTCGATGAAGCCGTTCTCGTGGAGCTGGCGCGCGAAGTGCTGCGTGATCTCGACGTTCTGCTGCGAGGAACTGCGTCCGAAGTAGTCGAAGGCGAGCTGGAAGCCGTCGTAGACGGCCTTCTGGTCGTCGTGGGCCTGCGCGCAGAACTCGGCCACCGACAGCCCGGCCGCCTTGGCCGCCAGCTCGGCCGGCGTCCCGTGCTCGTCGGTCGCGCAGATGTAGAGGACGTCGTGACCACGCTGGCGGAGGTACCGGGAGTACACATCCGCCGGAAGCATCGACCCGACCATGTTGCCCAGGTGCTTGATCCCGTTGATGTAGGGAAGCGCGCTGGTTACCAGGTGTCGAGCCATCCTTGGATGCTCCATTTCGTACGTACGGCGCCGGTGACGGTGCCACGGCGGGCCAAGACGGGAGGGTGCGGTGGGCGCGACCTTCAGGTCGCTCAACCGTGTCACGCGTCGTGACGGTCGGGTCTGCAAGCCGCCGCAATCGTATGGCACCCCGGCGCCACCCCGGCGAGCCTTTATCCCTTGGCCGAGCGCTCGCGGAAACGCGCTCGGCCGTCCGAGACAGGCGGCCAAGCGAGTCTCGGACGGCCGAGGCGGTCCTCATATTAGGGGCCGTATCGCGGTGGTTGCGCGCTCCCTGTGCCCTCCAAGGTGGAAAAGGTGATTCACATGATCTGAATCACCCATTGCCAGCAGGCCCGGGCTTGGCCACGTCCCGTGCTACGGGCGTACTCGCAGGAGGGCATCGAGCACGCGTACGGGCGAGGTGGGGCACATCGCCAGCCGGGCATCGAGGGCCGTCTCCCACTGCTCTGTCATCCCGGCCATGAGGCGCTTACGCATGCCAGGGGTGACGTGGGCGTAGCGCGCCGATACGGAACCGTCGATGTGGCCCATACGCTGGTCCATGAGGACCTTCTCGGTACCGAGGTCTTCCATCACGGTTCGATGGGTGTGGCGCAGGCCGTGGGGTGTGAGGCCCTTCGCGATCGGGAGCCAGCAGGCATCGGCCCGGTTGCCGGCACCGCGCCCCCGTACTGGGACGCCGGGCCACGGCTCGCCGAGCAGAGGAACGGGGCGCGCCTCCTGCGGGGCCTTCTTCGGGTACCAGCCTGACACCGCCGGGGTGAACAGCCAGGTCCCGAAGCCGTTCCTGCGCCAGTGAGCCGCATGTTCCGCCACGGCTCCGCCACGCACGAACCCGAGGTCGATAACGGCCCTCTCCACCCGTATTCGGGTGCCCTCAGCGACGCGATCAGGGTGGTTGAGGACGTTGGACACCGTCCCCGTGGAGACCTCGGCCCGGCGTGCGACGTCGACGAGTTTCGCACCCTGGTGCCCTCCAGTACGAGCCGCGCCTTGGCCACGGAAGACGTAGGTCCTGCTGTGGCAGGTGCAGGGCGTCGGCTTCGTGCGGGCGACGTGGTTGGCGACCAGGGCGGACAGCCAGTCCATCGAGTCGATGGTGCGATAGCTGTCGTCCTTGGGCGGGCAGCGCACCATCTCGCCCGTGTCCAGCTCGTAGAGCTGCCACTCGACACGGACGGAGTCAGAGCGAACGAACTCGGTCTCCAGCCCGACGATTTCGCCCCAGCGCATCCCGGTGTACCCCTTGAGGACCACGGCGACGAACTCGTCGTCGCGGCCGGACAGCAGGGCGGCCCGTTCGGCGGTGAGCAGGATTCCGAGCGGATCGGTGACGACCTTCTCCGGGCCTCTGTCACGGGAGCGGCCCGCGCGCTTGCCCCGTCCGCGTCGCCTGGTCGCCGGGTTCGACGTGATCAGCCCTTCGTCGATCGCGTCCTCGAAGATCAGGTGGAACGTGGAGCGCCAGGTCTTTACGCTGGAGGCCGCGTACAGGGCCCTTTCCTTCTTCTCCCACCGGTCGACGTCCGAGCGCATGATGCCGGCGAGCGCATGGTCCTCGAAGTCGGGGAGGAGGTGCTCCTCGATGTGGCGCTTGTAGTTCTGCATGGTCGAAGCCGCCAGATCCTGGGCCTCGTACCAGCGGCTCGCGTACTCGCCGAACGTCTCCTGCCCCAGGGCGGGGTCGCGCCAGTCGCCGCGTCGGTACTTGTTCTCGGCCTCGCCCGCCGAGCGCTGGGCCTCGCCCTTGGTGGCGAACTTGATGACCTTGCCATGCTCGTCGACGACCGTGAGGTGCTTGCCGGGAGCGGTCTTGTATCGGGCACGCCAGTAGCTTCCGCGCTTCTCCGCGAAACCCAAGTACGTTTCCTTCCTCTTCGGTGCGGCGTTCTACGCGGCGATGTCGAATGCGGCTCGGTCGGATCGGCGCGGCGGCCTGGCGCGCAGGCGGCCGGAGGGTGCACCCGACTCGGGGGCGCTGGAGCGTCGGGCAGGTGCTGCAGGCAGGGCACCGGGGGACGGCGGCCGCGCAGCGACGGTCGGTCGCTCCTCGTGGAGGCGGATGATCTCGGCGAGATGGGCGGCGGTGAAGCGGTAGGCACGGCCCACGCGAGCGAAGGGGATCTGGCGACGGCGGGCGCGGTCCTTGACCCACCAGGCAGAGCAGCCGAGCACGGCGGCGACCTCTTCGGGGCGGTAGAGGCGGGTCGGCGCGACCTCGGCACCTGGCTGCTCAGCCACGCGGGATCGCCTCCTTCACGGTCCAGCGGCGGAAGGGCGAACAGGCAGGGGGAATGGCCTCTTGGTGCAAGGGAGTTCCTTCTCTGGCGCGGGGGTGTGACTCGTGACGCGCCGGTTGATCACTTGGTACGGGCGAGGTGATGTAAGCGGACGCTGCCGGGTGTTGGCCCACCCGGAAAGCGTTGCGAGCGCTCCGCTAACTCGTCTCGGCGAGCAGCGTGAGCGGCGAGACGTCGAGGGCGGCCGCGATGGCGACGAGGTCGTCCGCGTCGCAGCGGCGCTGCCGGCATTCGATGCGGGACAACATCGTGATGGTCATGGGGCGGCCGAGCGCGGTCACCCGTTCGGCCAGCTGGCGCTGAGCGAATCCACGCGTTGCGCGGGAACGGGTAATGGCGCGGGCGGTCAGCACACCGGCCGGACCAATTCCCAGAGGGATTTCAGGCATGCGTCTGTTGTAGCTCTGCATTACCGGTTTGGGTAACCGGCGATCTGCTGCTATGTTCCACGTCTTTTTTGTCAGATCTGGTCCTCTGGCTCCCGAGAGCGGCGCAACATAGCCCGGAATCCGCCGTTGACCAAATCCCTATGCCCATCCGGAAGGCGCGCCACCTTCACCTGCCCTGACGTGGGTTGTTGCATCACCCGGTCGTATCAGCCAGCTCGCCAACGCCGGCTGGCCACGATTTGCCAGCCGCCCCTTTTGTGCCACTTCTAGGTCAACCGCCAATTCGGGTCTACCGTTATAGAGAGGCCGTGCACGGCGCGTTCACCGAGAGCTGTTTGCTTTCTCGGCGGAATGCTGGACTTGTGCGGGGAGGGTGTGGCTGTCTTGGCCATGCGCCGGAACCCTTACGGCTCCGAGCACATGAAAAACCCCCGGCGGGCCAACGCCGGGGGCCAGGGAGTCCCCTACCGATATCGCCCGTACCTGAACGATCAAGACGGTGGCGGTCACAACGCCACCGGGTGAGGAACCGTCTATGCCCCAACAAGCTACAGCCCTCGCGGCCGTAGTCGCATCCTCGTCGCCGAACTCCTCTGCTCTGCCCACGAAGGCGGGGCGATAGGCATGGCGCGGATACGCACCATCAAGCCGGAAGCCTTCATCTCCGAGTCGCTCGCCGCAGTGAGTGTCCACGCAGAGCGGACCTTCTTCGGCCTCCTCACCCAGGCAGACGACCACGGCCGCTTCCGAGATCAGGCCGCCGTCATCGCCGGCGCCCTGTGGTCCCTGCGCCCCGAACACGGCCCGCTGGAAGTCGAGGACGACCTCACGCAGCTCGACGGTGCCGGTCTGATCTGCCGGTACGAGGGCGACGACGGTAAGCGATACCTGCACATCGTCACCTGGGCTCGCCACCAGAAGATCAACCGGCCCAGCGGCAGCCGCTGCCCGGCCTGCCCGCGCCACCAGGGCGGCCGATCGGCCGAGCCGGCCTCGCCTGTTCACGGTGTCCTCCGTGAACAGGCCGTGAGCCCTCACGGTGGAGGACCTGAGGGGTCCCGCGAATGCAGCGAGCCCTCCGTGAACCGGGAAGTCGCAGGTCAGGGCAATTTCAGTGAGCCCTCACCACAACGACACGAGCGTGCAGTGAGGACTCAGGGTCCGGATCTAGGACCTAGGATCCTGGATCTAGGATCACCTCCGGTGGGGAGCGCCAGCGCCCCCGCGCCACCCACCGTCTCGGGGTCGATCTCGGCCAAGGACCTGGTCAGCGAGTACGTCGCCTCCTGCGAACACCGCCCGCCCAGCGACGTGCTGGGCCGCCTCGGCAAGACGGCCGGCAAACTGCTCGGGGAGGGCATCTCTCCCGACCATATCCGCGCCGGGATGATCCGCATGCGTGCCAAGGGCCTGTCCGTGAGCCTGCTGCCGAGCCTGGTCAACGAGGCCATGAACGCCCCTCATGCAGCTGCCGCCCCGCACCGGGCGTGGACCAACCCGGCGCCAGCTGACGTCGAGGCAGCCTACGGAGGCCAGCTGTGACCACAGCCGCCACCAGCAATGAACCTCAGCGCATCAGCTCCCTGGCGGCCCGCCTCGGCACGATCCTCGCCGACCGGGGCATCGACGCAACCGCCGTACCCGTCGAGGCGCCTTCGGAGCGGGTGACCGCACTGGAACTGGCCGAGGCCCGTATCCCGCCCCGCTACCGCCACGCCCTCGCCTGCCACCAGCAGGTAGCCGCCTGGGCCGACGAGGTGGCCCTCGCCGCGCGGCCCGGCCCGAGCGGCACCCTGGGCATCGCGCTCGGACCGTCCCTGCTGATCGCCGGCCCCACCGGCACTGGCAAGACGCACCAGGCGTACGGCGCGGTGCGGTCGCTACTGACCGCCGGGGTGCGCCTGCGGTGGGAGGCAGCCACCACGGCCGACCTGCATGCCCGCTTGCGCCCACGCGCCGGCCACGACGCCGAGCGAGACCTCGCCACTCTCAGCAGTTGCCCGCTGCTGATCCTGGACGACCTCGGCGCGGCCAAGCAGTCGGAGTGGACCGAGGAGATCACGTACCGGCTGATCAACCGCCGCTACACCGACCTGCTCCCCACGCTCATCACGACCAATCTGCCGACCGCCGCGCTGCGCGACGCCGTCGGCGACCGCGTCGCCTCCCGCCTCGCCGAGATGACCACGACCGTCGTCCTCACCGGCGCAGACCGCCGACGCCGGCCCAGCGCCTGACCGCACGGCGCCGACCCACCTCATCCCTTGCCCAAGCCGCCCGCCCCGCCCATGCCTGCCCAAACGGCGCGGCGGCCTCTCTGGAGACCCCTGTATGACGCAACTCGCCCTGCCCACGCTCGGGCACTGGACCTCGACGTCTCTCGCGCTTACCGCCCTCCTGGGCGCTTGCACGATGCTGCTGGTCGGCTTGCTGATCTACCGACGCACTACCCGAAACCGCAGCAAGCACCAGCCCGGAACGCCCGCAATCAGGGTCGCCGCACTGGCCGCAGTCGGCTGTACCGCCTACAGCGCCGACACCAGCTGGCGGTTCGCCGCCGACTACCTGGACATGAGCGGCACCACCGAGCGCATCGCGATGTTCGCCGCCGCCGAACTCGCCATCTTCGCCACGGCGCTGCTCGCGCGACAGAACCTGCACGGTCCCAAGCAGGCACCCGGCCTGCCCGGCGCCCTGACCTGGGTGATCACCGCTGTGCAGGTGATCCCCGCGTACGCCGAGTCAGGCGTGGTCGGCGGCACAGTGCGAGCCTTCGTAGGCCCGGTCATGGCCGCGCTGCTCTGGCATCAGGCCATGGGCATCGAACTGCGCATCCGCACGCCCGAGGCCGCTTCCCATAGCGTGCTCGCCCGGGTCGGGCGCGAAGTACGCGAACGTCTTCTCTCCCGCCTTGGCATCGCTGCGCGCGATCGTGATGCCGCGCAGATCACCCGCGACCGGGCCACCCGCAAAGCCGTCGCCCTGGCCGCCCACCTTGCGGAGCGAACCCAGAAGCAACGCACCGGCTGGCGAGGTCGGCGCACTTCACGACAGTTGTCACAGGCCATCGCCCAAGCCTCGGTGGGCATCGACCAGCGCCAGCGCGAAGTGCTGCTGCAACAGCTCGCCGTCCGCCGTCACGCGACAGCGCTCGCCACGATCGAACTGGCATCACCTTGGACTGCTTCCACTTTGGATGAGGGCGCGACGTGTCGCGGCGAGATGATGACGCCCCAGCGCAGCCAGCCGGATGCCGAGTACGCCTTGGACAGTGAGGTGTCCAAGGAACACCCCGACTCTGGCCTTCGTATCGAGTTCCTACCTCCTCGATCCGTGCAGAACCAACTCCCCCTGCACGATTCGGCACCCACTCCCGAGATCACCGAGCCGTCCCCCGAAGACGACGTCCCCACGGCGCAACGTTACGGACGTCCTCCCGGTGCCGAAATGGACGAACTACTCGCGATCGGCCGCGGAGCCATCGCCATGCACGGAACAGCCACCCGCGCTGTGCTGCGGAACGCCATCCGCAGGGCCGAACTCACCATCTCCGAAGACCGGCTCACCGAACTCAAGGCCCTCCTAGCCGCAGAGCAGGGCGCCAAGACCAGCATCCCGACGGGCTGACCGGATATCCGGTCAGCCCCGAACGCCCGCACGGGGACCTGTGGACCAGCAACTCCGTCTGGTCCACAGCCCCGCCTCATTCGCGCCGCTATGCCAGGCAGACACGGCCCTCCCCCGCGATTCTCCGCTCGAACCAGCGGGAGGCGGGGCTGCTGCCCGTGCGTCGGCCTGGTGCGCTCTTCCCTCCCCCACTAGGAGCTGCTCTCCATGCAGGATTCGTGCACCAACAGCCCGGAGCACCAGAACGCGACCCAAGCCACGCCAGCCCAAAGCGGAGCAAGTTGGAGGTTCGGACACTCCCCCGCCGGGGGAGCGTCCGAACCAGACCCCGCCCCGGGGGTGGCGGGGCCCGACCAGCGCCAGGGGGCGCCGGACGGGAAGGCTGCGACCGGGGGCGGATTGCAGCCAAGTACGGCCAGCCACAAGCGCCGGGCCAAGGGGAAATCACGTCCGCGTGACAAGAAGCAGCGCCCCGCCCAGAGCGTCCGCCTCAACGAACGCGAACACACACTCATTCAGGCCGGCGCCGACGCTGTCGGCATGAGCGTCGCGGGATTCCTTGCCCACTCCGCCCTGGCCGCCGCCCGCGACCAGACCCGCACCGCCGCAACCATCGCCGCCAACCACGACGTCCTTACCGAGCTCTTCGCCACCGGCCGCAAGCTCGGCTGGGCCGGCAGCAACCTCAACCAGATGACCAAGGCCCTCAACTCCGGCGGCGATATCGCGCGCATTGAGGAAGCCCTCGACAACGTCCGCCGCGCGGCCACCGCCACCAGGGCGGCCGTCGAGCGGATCAACAACTGGCAGAAAGACGAAACCGCTTGATTCCCCGTATCCACAAGCAAGGCAGCAGTACCCGCGGGCTGCTCAACTACCTCTACGGCAAGGGCACCCGCGAGGAGCACGTCGACCCGCACCTGGTCGCCTCCTTTGACTACCTGATGGCACCCGACCCCGGCCGCGACCCCTCCGCGACGAAGGAAGATCTTCAACGGCTTCTCGATCAGCCACTGCACCTGCTCGACAAAGACCAGCGGCCCGACCAGCACGTGTGGCACTGCTCTGTACGCGCCGCGGGCACCGACCGAACCCTGAGCGACGAGGAGTGGGGCGACATCGCCCGCCGCATCGTGGCGGCCGCCGGCATCGATCCCGGCGGCGCAGACAGCGCCGGGTGCCGGTGGGCCGCCGTCCGCCACGCCGACGACCACATCCACATCATCGCCACCCTCGTACGCGAGGACGGCCGCCGCCCCAACCACCACCGCTCCGGCCAACGCGCTCAGGCCGCTGCCCGCCTCATCGAGACCGACTACGACCTGCACCGCGTCACCCCTGGCGACGGCACCGCAGCCAAACGCCCCACCAGCGCCGAACGCCACAAAGCCGAACGGCAGGGGCGGGAACGTACGGCGCGGGAGAAGCTGCGCGAGACCGTACGCAGTGCCTCGGCCGGCGCCGCCTCCACGGATGAGTTCTTCGACCGTCTGGCCGCCGACGGTCTGCTGATCCGCAAGCGGATCGCGCCGTCGGGCGACCTGCTCGGCTACAAGGTCGCGCTGTCTGACGACCGTAACAAGGACGACGAGCCAGTCTTCTATGCCGGCTCCACACTCGCACCCGACCTGTCCCTGCCCCGCATACGCGAACGCTGGTCCCTGCACGCAGTGTCGGTCTCCGAGGGCGGGCCTGAGCCGGTGCGGCCCGCCCTACCGCCGGTGACCCATCCCGCGTTCGCTCGGCGCCGGGCCGCCGCTGCCACCTGGCAGGCTCTGTTGATCATTGATCACGGCGACGACGGCATGGCAGCCGCGCAGATCGCCGCAGCAGGGGAGGTCCTGGACGCGCTCGCCAAGACCTCTGCCGCCCACAATCGCGCTGAACTCCGGCAGGCGGCCTTCGTGTTCGAGCGGGCCAGCCGCTCCCATGTGCGTGCCGTACGCGGGCGTGAGATCGCCCTGCGGCAGGCCGCCCACGATCTCGTCCACAGCGGCCCCGCCCTCGGCCGTGGCGAAGACGGAGCCACCACGGCGATGGTCATCGACATGGCCGTCTTCCTCGCCATCACCGCGGCGAACTGGCACGCCAAACGGCACCACAGTCAGCAGGCAGCCGCAGCCCAGCAGGCCGCCGAGCATCTGCGCGCCGCCTACCAGGCCGCCGCAGCCCACCCCATCGCCACCCTCCGCCAGCGAGGCCAGCGCCTATCGCCGCGGATCCGGCAACGGCAAGCCGATCTCCTGCACCAGGCGCTGCCGGAGCTCGCGGAGCGAATCCAGGCGGAGCCCGGCTGGCCCGCCCTGGCCGCCACCCTCGCGGACGCCCGGCAGGCGGGCCACGACCCGGCCGCACTGATCGCCGAAGCCACCCGACGTCGCGAACTCGACACCGCCGCCTCCATCAGCGACGTCCTCGTCTGGCGTCTGCGCCGCAGCGCCCACCTGCCCGCCGCACCCGAAAACCCCCAGGCCACACCCGCCCGAGACGGCCGGCGAGCCCCGGCCCCAACCCCCGCCACACCACCTGCGGCCAGGGCAGCGAACCCCTCCAGCCGTCGGCCCTGACCCGGGGAAACGGCCGCAACATAGCCGACGATCGCCGGTTAGCCAAACCGGCGGTTCTCCAGACCATTGATGCACCCCAACCGATTCCGCGAGGAGCACCACACCCGTATGGCCAATCCCGACATCAACCCCTACGTATTCGCCCTTCTCTGCGACTCGGACTTCAAACGCCGAGACGATACCGGCACGTGGTCCCACCGCGACGGACGCCCGTTCAGCAAAGAGGAACAGGCCCTCGCTGGCAGGGCAACCCTCGCCGAATTCGAAGAGCTGAGTGCGCAGCTCACGCGGTACCGGAAATACGTGCAGGCGATACACGACGCCCCTGAAGTCATGAACCGATTCCTTGCCCCATTCATGAAGCAGCTCACTGAGAAGAACCTCGGCAACGCCGTCGGGCTCATGAGCAAGGATGAACGGGCCGAGTTCAATCGCCTGTTCGCACTCGCGGACGAACGGGTGCGTCCCTTCATCGCCAACACCTTCTGACGAAGGGCCCCTTCACTCATTGACCAAGGCGAGGTGATGGCCTGGCCGGAGCGCTTATCGGCCCCGGCGATCGGTGCCAGGAAGGATCAAATGAGCACCATCTCTCGGCAGTGCCCACGAGCTGGACACAGCATCCAACACTGACACGGGTCCGCCTCGGTAGCCGCCCGCTACACACAGAAGCTGTCCGAGCAGCGCGAAGCCGGGCCACCTGAACGGGAGGCCCGGCTTCATGGCGCGGGAGTACTGCTCAACTGGCAGGGGCACGCAGGAGCCGGTCCCGTGTGCTCTCCGGCAGCACCCGGCGTAGAACCGGTGCGGTGGAGCTGAGCGAGGAGGCAAACGCGGCGGCAAGGCTGTGCGGCACGCTTGCACTAAACGACGCAGCCCACAGATACGAGGCGCCCATGCCCGGCTCAGCCCACGCCTGCCAGCCAGTCGCCCCTGGCTCCTCCGCCTCGACGCTCAGGGCGCGGGGATCGGTGTCCTGAATGAGGGGTGGGATCTCACCGAAGCTGAGATGGGAGGTAAAGGTGGGGTGCATCGCCACCGAGTCGGGCTGGTCGACGTCGCGGAGCCAGCCGTGCTCCGCGACAACATCCATAACGAGCTCGGGACCGATGAGCGCCGTGGTGGGCTGGTCGCGGGCGTCGAGCGCGAGGAGAAAGTCGCAGAGGACCTCGCCCGGCATGCCGAGGGTGAAGTAGGCCGACCACCGCGCAAGCGGGCTGTCTGGGTGCTCGCGGGCGGAAATCTGCCAGGCGATCGGCAGCTCGCCCAGGTGGAACGGCTCATCCGGCAGCACCCATTGAGCCCACCGGAGGGTGTCAGGGCTGATGTGGAGGACGGTGCTGCGCACGACCTGCCGGTCCTCCCATGCCTCGTTGGGCTCCTGCCGCCCGCGGACGATCACGAGGCTCGTCCAGCCGAGGTCGGCGAGCGTGTCAGCGACGGCATCGTAGAGACGTCCGTCATCACCGGCCAGGTGCCGGGGGCCGACCCAGTACGCAGGCAGAGCGCCCCGGCTCGGAGTCGACGGGTCTAGCAGAGGGTCGGGATACAGGAGCGCCTCCAAGGCTTAGGTGCGGATCTACTTGCCGCCAGCAGTGCGGCAAGGGCGGCGGCGCCTGGACGCCTACCAGTTCAAAGCGACGGCCGCCACGGGCGGCAAGGATCCGATCGACGACCTGTATCGCGCGGTGGGGCATGGGAGACAGGTTCATCAACAGCCGCAGGGGCGCCGTCCGTTCACATACAGCTGGGTAGTCAACGACGTCACCGACGGTCATTCCCCACAACTCCGGGGAAGCGTCATTGCTCCGGGCAGCGGGCTGACGGACGTAAAGTACCGCCCAGTTCGATGAGCGAAGGAGCTGTCAGCACCCGAGTCAGCCGACGCCGGCTGTTGTACTCACCGGGGGCGAGTGGTTTCCAGCACGCGCGTCACAGCGGCGGCGACGACATCGGACGGCGTCTCGGTGTCGAAGGAGATGCTGTACCCAGGCACCCTCGTGGTACCAGTGACGGCGATCTTCCAGCCTTCGCCATCGGCCCCAGGGCGGCCGAGCGGAAACCAGCCCAAGTAGAACCGGCCGTCCTTCGAATTGACGTGCACGTCGGCGCGGTCGTCCACAACCATGTGGAAATCCTCGGCGGAGAACTGATCCATCACGAGCGTGGGCTGGCCTGAGCCAAGCTGCCAGTCTCGCACTTTCAGGGCCTTGACGGTGGTGGAGAAACCGGGGCTCATGGATGCCACGGTCACGGCGATCACCTCTCTGACCTGGGGTTCCAGAAGGTCGTCTACGTTGACATCCTTCTGCGCCCGCTGGCCAGTCATTCGCGACTCTTTCCTGTCTGCCCCCGGCGAACTGGGGCACGGACTACTTTCCTGCGCCGCCCGAAGCACCGCATAGAGGCGGTCTACCCCAGCCACGCTCCTCTGCGAGGCAACAGCGTGAGCCGCGTCAATGTCACCGCCGACCGAGGCCAAGGCCATCGCCTGAGACCACTCGGCACCCTCTCGCCGACTGGCAGGCCGCCTCCGTCCGGGACGTGCGATGCAGCAGCAGTCGATCTCAGGAGATAGCACCGCCCGTATCCCCGAAGAAACCCCGTGCGCACGATAGGCAGAGTGCTGATAGTTGCTGCATGGATGCGATTGATGCTGCGCGTTCCGTTGTAGCGGAACATCACCCTGACGCTCGGGCTGCGTTCCTCGGAGGCAGCGTCGTGACGGGCCGCCGCACGGCGATGTCGGACCTCGACATCGTGGTGCTCCTCCAGGGACCCCCAGCCCCGTACCGAGTAAGCCTCCAGAGCGGTGAGTGGCTGGTGGAGATGTTCGTGCACACCGAAGCGACGTGGCACGCGTACATCCAGCGGGAGGTACGCAAGCGCCGGTCACCACTGCTCTGGATGTGTGCCGACGGGATCCTGCTCTTCGACAACGATGGAGTCGGAACTCACCTCGCCGCTGAGGCCCGAAAGCTGACCGCCGCGGGACCACCCGTGGTGGCGGCCGAAGAGATCGATGACCGCCGCTACGCGATCACCGACCTCCTCGACGACCTCGCGGGGAGCACCGACCAGGGCGAACGGTTGTTCATTGCCACCGAACTGGTGCGAAGAACCGGCGAGTTGGCGCTGACCGCTGGCGGATCGTGGAACGGGGGCGGGAAGTGGCTAGCCCGCCGCCTTGAGACCACGGCTCCGGGGCTCGGCATGCGCCTGCATGATGGCCTTGGTGAAGTCTTGGCGGGGCGGATGGAGCCCCTCGCGGCAGTCGTGGACGAGGTGCTGGAGGAGGTCGGCGGTCGGTTATGGGTCGGCTACAAGCGCGGTGGAACTCCATGAACGAGGTCGCCGTACGGCGGCAGGCCCGCGTTGGAATGGTCCTGCGTCGCGCGCACAGCTCAGCCTCACGGTGTCGCACAGAGGCCCGAGGGCGACGGCGCCGACCCCGCGATGCGGGCCGGCGCCGGGTCTCAATCTCAGGCGTCGATGCGGGCCACCTTGCGACCCACCTTGAGGTACAGCTCGACGCCGTCGAGTGCCCCAACCTCGCTCACCACTGCGTCGAGCGCCTGCTGGACGGAAGCCTCCGTGAGCTGAGTGGTCTGCTGCTCTCCGTCTGCCTCACGGATAAGACGCAGGCCCTTCTGCTGAGCCACACGACGCACGGCCGAGATGCTGGGGGCAAAGTCCAGCGTGCGGCTGATCAGGGCCCCGAGGGTGTCCTCGGCGTGCTCCTTCAGGGATACGACGGGGAGGTTCTGGGTGTCCCCGAAGGACCGCTTGGAGAAGCGGGCCGTGAACTCCGCGCGGGCGGCGGCCGCAACGTGCGGGCCGTGGAGGGCTGCCACCACCTCCCCGGCGAGGATCCGCTTGACGGCCATCGGGTGCGCGGTTCCCTCCTCCAGGCGCTTGGTCACCACGCGGATCTCGTCGTCCGTCCACTCGGTGAGGAGCTGGAGGTACGGCTCGGTCAGGTGGTCGGGGATGGACATCAGCCGACCGTAGACATCATCGGGCGTTGCCGTCAGGCCCACGTAGTTGCCCTTGCTCTTGCTCATCTTGGAGCCCGTGCCGTCGGTCCCTTCGATGAGCGGGGTGGTGATGACGACCTCGGGCGTCTGCTCCGAGATCTCCATGACCTTGCGGCACATCTGGAGGTTCAGCAGCTGGTCGACTCCGCCAAGTTCGACGTCGGCCGTGATGGCCACCGAGTCCATCGCCATGACGACGGAGTAGACGAACTCGGCGATGGACAGGCCCTGCCCCTCTGCGAGCCGGGTGCGGAAGTCCTCACGCTGGAGCGACATGGAAACGGGTACTCGGGCGAGGATCTCGACGAGCTGCGGGAGGCTGACCTTGTTGAGCCACTCACCGTTGAAGCGCAGGTCGGCACGCTCGAAGTCGATGAACGGTGCTACCTGCTGCTGGTACGTGCTCAGATTGCGGGCGATGTCCTCGTCTGTGAGAGCCGGCCGTTCAGAGGAGCGTCCCGAGGGATCACCGATCTTCGCCGTCACGTCACCGATGATGAAGACGACGTGGTGGCCCATACGCTGCAACCGGCTGGCGATGATGATCGGCACCGCGTGGCCGAGGTGGACGTCGGGCGAGGTCGGGTCGATGCCGTACTTGATGACGAACTTGCGCCCCTCTGACCGCGCGGCTTCGATCTTCTCGGCAAGTGCCGCAGCCGAGGGGATCAGGTTGATGGCGCGCCCCTCTACCAGCGCGGCCTGCTCCTTGGGGGAAAGGTCGGAGAGGTCCAGGGAGCGCCGGGCTGTTGTCTTGTCGAGCAGCTGCGAGACCGTATAGTCCGCGCCCAGGTCCGCTCCATCGAGGATGTGCATGACACTGGTGACGGACTCACTCAAACGGCTCATGGCGCCTATACGCTCCTGCGTTGGACAACTGGCCTGGCCAGTACGAGGGTTGGAAGCGGCGATTTTATCATCGCCACCCTCGACGCATCGTCGGATTGATTATAAATGACCCTTTTGCCCCCCGGGTCGCCGTCAGCCGCACCAGCGGCCATCCCACGATCGTGCTGGAGAGGGACCGGAGCCACAGTGTTATCGGGTCATGCGCACGGAGCATGACCGTGAGCATTCCTGCGGGGCTCGTCCCCGTCGGCGAAGCCAAACGCGAGCGGCCGGGCAGACAATGCCCGGCCGCTCGCAGCGTGAAGTCCGATGAGTGAGGATTCGTATCGCCGCCAGATCTACCGTCGAACCTGGATCAGAGCGTGAGTGCCACTCGTACGCCAGGCGGAGCCGGACCGTTCGAGGACCTCCAACGTCCCCTGCTCCACCCCCACGATGACATCGGACTTCAGGGTGCGGAGCGCCGAGACAGCCCCCGGGAAGTACGTGGTGAGGTTCGCGAACGACGCCGTCGCGTCCCACATTCGATCGCCCACAAGGCGGCGGTAGTTGAGGTCGCCCTTCAGGATGGTGAGCGTGACGGCCTCAAACTCCTTCCGCAGGTCCTCGGGCATGTCCTCGTACGGCAGCGGAGCGCAGAAGAACGGATGGGTCCGCACCTCCAAGTGGCCTGTCGCCATGGCCTCCCAAAGGCGCCCGCCGATCTTGCCGGCTTCACCGGGCGCGTGGTTGAGGCGGCGGAGGCAGTCGACGACGTCCGACGTCATCGCGTCGGAGACGTAGTACGGGTAGGGCTTGACGTGGAGCACGACCCGCTCGGCATGCCGGTGCACGAGGAGGTGATCAATGAGGATCAAGTCAGGGATCAGCTCCCGCCCCGCGTTGTCCGCTACCACGGCGACCGTGGAGCCAGCTCCGGCGGGCAGGAGATGCCACAGTACGGCGCTATCGTCGGCGACCAGGCCATCGGCAGCGTCGCCGGACGCCGACTCCCCCGCCGAAACGCAGAAGCCGAGGTCAGCTCGGTTGCCCCAGAGCGAGGCGTGCAGCAGAGACGTAGCGGACTCGTCGGCGAGTGTGTCGAGGGCCCGCAGCTCCTCGTCCACCGGCTCGCCGCGCAGTTCGGCCTGCTTGAACGGCGCGAAGGGGTCGACTCCCTGCCACGGCCCGGGACCGAAGTACCCGACCGCGCCGAGGAGCCTGCGATAGAAGTAGCTTTCCGCCCACAGGAACGGGGTGTCGAACCACGATCGCCCGAAGTGCTCCCGCCCCCAGTCCGACCACTGCCCGTGATCGTGCTCCGCAGGGGCGAGCGGTTCGATGACACCGTTGGTGATCTCGTCCAGGAGGGCATCGAGGGCCTCGTGCTGTCGGCAGCCGTACAGGAAGGCGTTTCGCACCTGCTGGATCAGGGCCGGATGGCGTTTGGCCAGGACACCCCAGGCGAACGAGCCAGGCTCGTTACTCAGGATGACCGGCGCGCCGGTTCCGGCAGCCGGGCCGGAGCCGCGGCCGGCCTCATCGCCCGCGGTGCGGGAAGTCTTCTCTGCCATGGTTTCCAAGCCCTCCGCTTGTCGCACATGTGTCCTAGGGGATTCGCGATCCACTTCAGTGACGGGCGGCCAAGCCGTCACTCGCCAGCAGCGTCCTGACCTCCTCGCCACACCCCCACGAGAGCGTGACCCCGGCTCCCCCGTGCCCGTAGTTGTGCACGACCACCGTCCCGTCCTCCCAGCTTTGCGTCTCCACGCGGACCGTGGCGCGAGTCGGTCGGGCACCCATGCGGTGTTCGAGGACGCGGGCATCGGCAAGCCGGGGCTCGATCTCGGCACAGCGGGCGAGAATCGCGGCCGCTGCCTTCTCGTCGGGGGCCAGGTCACCCTGTCCGTCAATGGCCGTGCCGCCCAGGACAACGGTGTCGCCATGCGGGTAGAAGCACAACAGATCCGGCGATGCGCCTGTGTCCTCGGAGAAGAACTCGGTCAGGCCCGGATTGGTCACGACGACATGCTGGCCACGGATCGGGCGGAGATCGGGGTCCGGGACCAGCGCACGAGCACCAAGGCCCGTGCAGTTGACGATCACCGTGGCGGAGCCGACGTCATCGAGTGACCTGAGAGTCCGCTGTTCGATGGTGCCTCCGGCGGCGCGGAGGCGGCGCAGGAGGTAGTCCAGATAGACCGGCATGTCGATCAGCGGAACGGTGAACCGGTACCCCGCGGTGAACCCGGCCGGGAGTTCGGCCGCCTCACAGGAGCGAAAGCCGGGGAGTGTGGTGGCCCAGTCCGGCGGGGTTTCGGCCGTACGCGACGCCTCGATGCCGTTCGTAAGCCGAACTCCTGTAGCTGGGTCCTCCGCCAGCGTCCGGAAGATCTCCAGCGACAGCTGTCCCCACCGGTCGACCTTGTTCTTCGGCTCGACCAAATACGGGCCCCACATCGCGCCGGCGGCCAACGACGTGACGCCTGGAATTCCCTCGGCGATCACATGTATCGGTGTACCGGCTTCGGCGAGTAGGACGGCGGTCGTCAGCCCCGCCACGCCTGCCCCGGCAACGACAACTCGCTCCCCTGCGGTCATGGCCACGACCCTAACGGCCGTGAGACGCCGATGGGGCGTGCCGGTCGAGGGCGCTCTCCAACGAGGGGAGGAAACTGCGGACGTACGGGTTCCGTTGCCGGCGGCGGAGGTCCTCCACGAGCTGCCTGAGCAGCCCAGCGCTCCTGGGCGAGCGGACGGCGTCGAGTCGATCCGCCGCGATCTGCCCGACCTCACATGCGGTCTCCAGCTCACCGTGGGCGCTGTGCCCGAGGGCCAGCCACGCACCTTCGAACATGGCCCTGCGCTGGCTCGGGTCGCCGCGCGGAACCTCGTACGCCCCCGATCGCAGCAGCTGCGTTCCTTCATCGAGGAAGCGTCGGCCCTTCGCGGTGTTCCCCGCCTTCTGCTGGACGCGCCCCATTTTTACAAGGGAGTACCCAGCCTGGCAGTCCAGGTGGTTGTCGGTGAGGAAGTACATCCAGCGCGGCTCGTCGGCCCCATCGTCGCGGCTCGCGATCAGGTCCCGTGCTGTACCTCGCGTGTGGGCGAAGTCGTTGTCGCGGCCTGCTGTGGCGTACGCGTAGGCAACCCGGGACAGCACAGAGGCCCGGACGGCGGCCGGGGCCGCGTCGCTGGCCCGTCGGGCTGCCTCGCCGAGGGCGATGGCGTCGGCGGGGTGTCCACGGCTGGCTGCCTGGAACGAGAGGTCTCCCAGGATGTGCGCGCAGAGAGGCAGGTCGTTGACCTGGTGGGCAGCCCGTAGGGCTGTGGCGAAATAACGCTGGGCCAAGCCGTGATCGGCCGCGTCGAAGGCCATCCAGCCAGCAAGCTGCCCGATCTCTGCGAGGGCGCGGATCAGCCGGGTGGTGACGGAGGGGGAGTGCCCGCCCTCGTGAATCAACAGGCCCACGGCCCGGAACTGGGCTCCCACGTACGGAAGATGGCGTGCGCCGCCGTGCTCGTCGTCGAGCATCTGGAGCATGGGCAAGTGCTGCTCGACCTGATCGATCAGCGGGTCGCCTCCGACGACCTCCGTCAGCCTGGGCGTGTACTGCCCGCGTCCCGCGGTGCCGTCGAGATATTGGGCGACGACCGAGATCAGACCTGCCCCGGAGATCGCCAGGAAGCGTCGGCGGTCGACGAGTCCTCCCATGACCCAGTCCTCCACAATCGCCTCCAGCCCCTGCACGGTCCAGGGCCGCGCAAGATCCGTATCCGCCGGAATGAGAGCCGAGGAGTCACCGGCGCGCCCCTGCCACAGCTCGGCCACCGAAAGCGTTCGGCCCAGCTCCTGTGACAGTACATAGGCAGCCATGACAGGCAGCGGTGTGCGTGGCAGAGATCCGGCGTCTCGCCAGTGATACGGGGCCGATTCCGCGACAGTCCCTGTGCCGAAGACCCTGTTGAGCTTTCGCGCGAGCGCCTTGGGGCTCCACCCGAGTTCGTCCAAGCATCTCGCCAGTACAGCATTGGGCTCGCTGACCTGCATTGCCACGTCCGACCGCCTCACGCCCCAGTGGTTCGTCAGTCCCCCTTGCGCTCCCCATGGTGATACCTGAGGGCGACTGATTCACCTGCATCACACGGTAGTTGACCGAGTTGACCGACTCATCGGGTCCTGCCCAGCTTCCTTCTCCGATGTTCTTGGTTCCCGGCAGAAGACAGCTCTTCAGCCGCCGACGGAGAAGGGATCGGGTCTTGAAACACCAGGCAAGCACCTCCCAAGACCGCCCGGGCAGTGTGCTGGAGCGCGGCAACAGCCGCATCAGACCGGAGCCCACGCACCCACGGTCGAACCGTGACATCACGGCCACGCTGATCACCGACCTGCCCTTCGGCCCGAGAGCTGCTGAAGTCGCCCGCGAAGCCATCGCTGTCGCGCTCCATGGGGAAGCGGCGACCGAACTGCTCGACGACGCCCGCCTCGTCGGATCGGAGCTCGCGACCAACGCGTTCACCTCAGGCACCCCTCCCCTGGTCCTCTGCGTCGATCACCAGAGGCCGAGCGCCGGCCGGTTGGAGGTGGAGATCACCGTCACAGACGGCGGCTGTTCGCTCCCCGTAACCCCTCCCCCACCGGAGCCTCCAGACGAAGCCGAGTCGGGACGAGGGCTGGTCATCGTTGAGGCACTGGCCGACTCCTGGTCCCTGACGACCAGCGTCCACGGAAGCCGCGCCTGGTGCCGGCTGAGTCGCTCCGTCGGCAAGCACTGACCCCACGTTCCCTGACATTCCTCGCCCGAGGTATCTCGTCTCGAAGGAGGCACCCCACGGTGCGACTCAAGCACCCGATCACGCCTACGGCCCCTACCGAGGTTCCAAGCACCCCGAACGCCCCCTGGGAGCCACGCATCATCGTCGCGCTCCACGAGGGCTTCTACGGGACCAGTTCGGGCACCGGCTTCAGCAACCGAGCGTTCCTCACCGCGCTCGCCCGTCTGCTGCCACCCGGCCGACTGGCAGTGATCGCGACGCGAGTCCCCCAGACCTCGGGTGCCCACGACGCGCAGTGGGCCGCCGAAGTCCGGCAGATGCTCGGTCGGGCAGGGGCCGAAATCATCACGGTCCCCGACGGCCATGAGCTCACAGAATCGGTCCACGGCTGTGAGCGGCTGTGCGACCTCGTCGCGGAAGGTGCCGTGCGCGTAGCCGGCCGCGCAGGGCGTTCCCTGCTGGTCGGGCTCGACGTGCCGTTCCTCGGGCTTGCCCCATACACGCCCCCAACCATGGAGCTGCTTCTTGTCCCGCGCTCGACCGCGGCGCTGACCAAGCGCGACGACCGGGTACGCGTGAGCTGGGAGCGGTCCGGTTTGCGAGCCGCAGCCGCGCGGGGAGGCCGAGTCGGCGCGATCTCCACCCACATGCGAGAGCACCTCGTCGTGGGCTGCGCGGTCCCCGCTTCGAGCGTGATCAGCATCCCGAACGGGCTGATCCTGGAGGAGACCGGCACACCCGCCGCCGCGCTCCCTCTACCCGTCAATGCCCGGGGAGGGTTTCTCCTGGCCCTGGGACGTGCCGACCCCACCAAGGGCTTCGAAGATCTACTGGAGGCGCTACGCATCCTGAAGACGCGAGGCGTCCGACTTCCCCACCTGCTGTTGGTCGCCGCGACGGCCGACGAAGCCGAGCGTCCCATCCCGTACCAGGAACGGCTGACCGCCACCATCCAGGCTTACAGGCTGGACGCGACGCTGATCACCCGCTTCAGCCCGGCGATCCGCAGCTGGCTGCACAGCCCGGCGCTGCGAGCAGTTGTCGTGCCCTCCCGGGAGGAACCCTTCGGCCGGATACCGCTGGAAGCGTTCGCGGCGGGTGCGGGCCCGGTCGTGGCGACGACCGCGGGCGGGCTGGCCCAGACCGTCATCGAGGGCGAGACCGGCTTCACCGCGGCTCCGGCCCACCCGGCATCCCTGGCCGTCGCCATCCACCGGGCCCTGACGCTCCTGCCCCGAGAACGCGCCCGGCTCAGGAGCTCCGCGACCGCGCTTCTTCGCTCACGGCACGACTACGAGGTCAGCATCGCCTCTGCTCTCGGCCGCGTCGCTCCTTGGGCCCTGGCCTCCTCGTCCGCGACGGGAGATGCGACACGATGAGCCGCCCCGTCGTACTGATCAGCCTTGAGTCCCCCCATGCTTTCTGGCGGTTGTCGACCGAGCACGAGCGATCCCTGCGTACTGCCTTCCCGGACGTCGAGTTCCGTACCGCGACGGCCGAGGACCTGCAAGGTCAGCTCCGCTACTCGGAGGTGTTCTTCGGGTGGCGGTTCGATCCGACGTGGCTGTCCGGCGCACCGCATCTGAGGTGGATCGCCTCACCGGCCGCAGGCACCGATCATCTTCCGGTGGCCGAGGCGCACGCTGCCGGGGTTGCCCTGACCCGCTCGTACGGCTTCCACGGCCGCCCCATGGCCGAGCACGCCATGGGACTCGTCCTCGGCTTCTCCCGCGGCCTGTTTCTGAGCCAGCGCTTCCAGCGGAACCGAAGCTGGTGGAAGGACGATCTGGCCGAGGAGTTCTTCGACCTGGCCGGTGCGACGATGACCATCGTCGGCTGCGGCAGCATCGGCGGACACCTCGCCCGTACCGCCCGCGCTCTCGCCATGGACGTGATCGGCGTTCGTCGCACCCCACCCTCCGTGCCGGGTGACGGCATCACGTGGTTCCACGCGTCCGCGGTCGCCCAGGCGGTCGCAGTGGCCGATGTCGTGGTCAACCTGCTGCCTGCCACGCGGTCCACACACCGCTTCTTCGACCAAGGCTTGTTCTCGGCGTGCAAACGCGGCGCGGTCTTCCTCAACCTCGGCCGGGCGTCAACTGTCGACCAGCAGGCCCTGCTCACCGCGCTCGACTCCCGGCACCTGCGCGGCGCCGCCCTGGACGTGACCGACCCAAGACCGCTGTCCGCACGCGACCCGCTGCGGCTCCACCCTCGCGTCGTGCTGACGCCCAAGAGTGCGACGTTCTGCCACACGTACATGGACGAGGCGGTCGCGTTCTTCGCCGACAACCTGCACCGCTATCTCACCGACCGGCCTCTGAACGGACTGGCCGACGTTTCCCCTGCCCTCTCTCCCCTCGCAGGAGGCTGACCGATGCTCGACATCCGGCACCACGACCTCGCCGCCGCCTTCGCCAACGTCGGCCGCAACCACCCATACCTGGCCTTCACCCTGAACTCCTTGTGCAACCTGGACTGCGTCTTCTGCAAGCCACGCTGCATGCCGGACTACGGACACAAGGACCGGCCACTGACCGCCTCCGACTATGCCGCCATCGCATCGGAAGCCGGCTCCTGGCAGGTGAGGAAAGCCCACTGCTCCGGCGGGGAGCCGACCCTGCGGGCGGACATCGTCGACGTGATCGGTGGCCTTTCTGACGGCCTCGGGCCCGGGGCCGCGATCGGCATGACCAGTCACGGCAACCTGCGACGCGGGCTGAGCGTCGAGCAGCTCCAGCGCGCCGGTCTCACCTACCTCAACGTCAGCCTCCACAGCCTTGATCCGGAGCGGTCCGGCACGATCATGGGCGGCGGCGACCCGCGTACGACCCGGGAAACCATCGACACCGCCCTTGCCTTGGGCCTGCGAGTGAAGGTCAACTGCGTCCTTCAGCGCACCTACCTGGAAGACGGGTTCACCGTCGCCGAGTTGGCACGTGACCTCCCCATCGCCGTCCGTCTGATCGAGCTGCAGAACATCGGCCCCGCGCAAGCTCTGTTCGATACCGAGTTCATCAGCGAGGCCGAGGTCCGCGCCCGTCTCCATGACTGGTTCACAGACGCGGGAGAGGTCTCTCGAGACCAGCTCGGAGTCCGAAGCCCCGGCCAGTACCTGCGCCCCGACGGCTGGGCCGGATCGATCGGCTTCATCTCCAACTCCAGCTGTGCCACCTGCTCGGACGCCAACCGAATCAAGATCACCCCTACGGGCGTGGCCAGGCCCTGCATCCTCCACAACCGCGACATCCCCCTGAAGGCCCACCTGGCCAACGGCACACTCGCCGATGCCTTCGCCCATCTCTTCCAGGCCATGCTCGAACGCAACACGAACGATGCCTGGCAGGGCTTCCACTACGTCGATTACGACCTGCGCTGGGATCGCATGGAGCGCCCCGAAGGCGCCCCGGTACTCCCTCTGCTGCCCGTCATCAACACCGGCACGGCCCAACCGTCATGCGCCCGTCGTGATGCCGGAGAGCGGTGATGGCTACGTCCGCGACCGAGACACTGCCGCTGTACGCGGCGCTCGGAACCCTCTACGGAAACGAGCTGGAAGCACAGGGTGTGGGGGCGGCGACGCTCACGCACAAGTGGCAGCCAGCCGACCTGCTCGCACCCCACTCCGACCTCGACGTACGCGTCCTGCTCCGTGACGCCCCACCGGACTGGTGGGAATGGAACCACCGTCTGGCCGCCGCGCACCGGAACGTCGTCAGCGGCGAGATCTCCCACCGGCGTCTCCTTGAGCATCCGCCAGGGTTCGCGTTCACCCTCGCCGAGGCGGACGGCGGGCTCATCGCGGCCCCTGAACTCGCCACCTGGAGCCCGATCGGCACCAGTACACGAGGGTTCCAGCGCTGGAAGTCGCACGCGCAGATGGCTCCCTGGACCTGGCTCGACGAGCGGTTCTACCGCGGCATCCTCCAGGCCCGGCTCGGGGGCCGGTACCAACTGGCAGCAGACAGCACGGACAACGTAGTCGAGGATGTCGCCGCGTACCAGCGTCACTGCGTCGCCTGGCACTACCTCGCTCCGTGCTGGTTCGCCGCCGCCGCGCTGGCGACCCGGACCCGCTGCCCCGGCAAAACAGCCGCCCTCACCCAGTGGCGTCCCGACGGGCTGGAAGGGTATGCCGAGCTGTTCCTGCGCCACACAGTCCCCTCCGCCGACGCACCCGTACGCAGCGCACGGCATCTACTCCGAGCCGCTCATGCCGCTCTCGAAGCAGTCATGCGCCGCGTTCCCCATGGAGACACACCCGTCGACGCCGACGAGGACTCCTCACGCATCGCCTGGGTGATGACCGCCGGCATGCTCCGCGTACGAATCGCCCGCTGGCTGTACTACCTGGATCCGCCGCCCGGTGTCGCGACCGAGTACTTGATCGCACGCGAGGCGAAGGAGCTGCGCGCCGCCGCCAAAACCCTGCGTACTCTCGCCGCCGACGAGGCGGACCCCGCCCGGGGGCTGGCCGGCCGGATGGCCACCCTGATCCCGACCGGACCCACCACCGCCGACACCCTGCGCGAGTCGCTCGCGCTCTGGGGCCAGGAGCGATCCGTGGTGCAGGACTTCCTCACACTCCCGCCGACACGACACCTCTGACGCAAGGAGCCAGCGCCATGTCCCTGCGAGACCTTCGACCCCGATCCCTCAAGACAGCCAAGGTCAAGATCACGACGAAGTGCAATCGCTCCTGCGACTTCTGCATCTTCGCCGACGGCGCCCAGGGCGAGAACATCTCCCTGGAGTTGTTCTCCACCATCCTGACCCGTCTGGAGAGCATTCCGTTCCAGCAGCTTCACATCAACGGCGGCGAGCCCACCGTCCACCGGGACTTCCCTGCGCTCAGCGACGAGGCGCGCACTCGCCTGCCCGACACGGTCATGGTCCTGGGCACCAACGCGATCACCCTCGCCCGCAACCAGCGGATCATGGACGCCACGCTTCGGTCGTACGATCAGGTCCTCATCGGTTGCGACGACGAGCACGAGAACTACGACGAAGTACACGCCGTCGTCCCCCGCCTCCGCGCGGCCGGGAAGACCGTGGTCGTCAACAGCGTCCTGGAGGGAATCAGCTCCACCCACCTCATGGAGATCGCGAAGCTGTGCGCGGAGCACGGAGCGATCCACGTCACCAACCACGTTCACCACGTCGATGTCGGACAGCCGGTCAACGAGCTGGGCGGAATCTGCGACCGCTACCTCGACCAGCACCTGATGATCGAGATGGACGGGTCCTGCTACCGCTGCTTCAACGCCATGGCCAAGGACGACAGCGAATTCAGCGTCTGGGACGAGGACTTCACGGCCAAGGTGTTCGCGCCTCGAAGCCACCACTTCCGGTTCTGCCTGCGCTGCCACGAGTACACCGACTCCGGATCGCCGGTCCTGCCCGCCCTCGCCGTCTGAACACAGCCTGGAGGTCTCTGTCATGCCCGCAGTCCTCGGACTGAACTTCCACCACGACACATCCGCCGCGTTAGTCGTCGACGGCCGCCTCTACGCGGCCGAAGAGGAACGCTGGAGCGGAATCAAACACCACCGGTACGCCAGGAAGGGTGTACTCACCGCTCCCACCCGCTCCCTCCAGTGGTGCCTGGAGGCCGCCGGGATCGAACCGCAGGACGTGGACACGGTGTGGGCGGCATCCATGCGCCCCAACCCTGCCGCCGGCTGGTGGCTGGCGGAGGAACGCGACGAACTCGCCGCTCTGCTTCCCGCCCCGCTCGGCGAGCACCTACGGCTGCTGTCCCACCACACCGCGCACGTCCTCTCCGGCTACCTGCTCTCCGGGCACGACCACGCGGCCGGACTCGTCATTGACGCCGGCGGCTCGTCCCTCGGCGCCGACTTCGGGCCCGGCCGCGAGCGCATCACCGGCTACGACCTGCGGCCCGACCGCATCGACCGCGTGCACCAGGGCATGCCCGTCGTCGTTCCCGGCCCGGTCGGGCCGCGACGCGTCCACTCCTCGCTCGGCCACTTCTACCGCAACCTCGCCCGCCGGGTCGTCCCACCAGGAGACGAGCCAGAAGGCAGCATGATGGCGTTGGCCGCCTTCGGAGACCCTCACCGCTTCGGTCCGCAGCTCCGCGAGCTGCTCCGACTCGGCGACGAGGGCGAGATCCGCGTCGCCCACCCCATGGGCTCAGCCGACGGCGATACGCCGCTCCTGATCGGAGGGCGGTCCTGGACCGCCCGCAACGCCGCGGAGCAGCCCGAGACGGAACGCGCGGACCTGGCGGCCGCCGTCCAAGAGATCTTCTCCGAAGCAGTCGTCCACGTCGCCCGTCACGTTCAACGGATCACCGACGCAAGCACTTTGGTGTTCTCCGGTGGATGCGCGCTGAACTCCCACCTCAACGGCCGCCTGGCCGACGAGAGCGGGTTCGCCAACCTCTTCATAGCCCCCGCGCCCCACGACGCGGGCACCGCCGTCGGCGCGGCACTGTACGGCTGGCATTACCAACTCGGGCAGGAGCGACTCCCCGTGCCGACCGACGCGGCCTGGGGCCCGTACCCGGGCGCCGTGCCGGAAACGGCCGTACCGCCCGGGTACCGCGCGCTCAATGGGTTCGGTGAAACGCTCGCCCCGACGGTGGCCGCTCTCCTCGCCGAGAACCATCTGGTCGGCTGGGTGCGGGGACCGCTCGAATTCGGCCCACGTGCCCTCGGGCATCGTTCGATCCTCGCCCACCCGGGGAATGCCAGCACCCGCGACCGACTCAATACGACCAAGAGGCGGGCCGCGTACCGCCCGTTCGCACCCGCGGTCCTCGCCGAACACTCCGCGGAGTGGTTCGAGACGGCGGGCGACCCGTTCATGAACCGCGTCGCCCGCGTACGGCAGAACCGCGCCGGGCACATCGCCGCGGTGACCCACCACGACGGCACAGCCCGCGTCCAGACCGTCGGCGCCGATCACCAGGGCCTGCGCGAGCTGCTGGAACAGTTCCACCACCGCACCGGCCTGCCGCTCCTGCTCAACACGTCCTTCAACCGGAAAGGCGCCCCCATCCTGCGGACCGCCGCACAGGCGGTGCTCGCCACAGCCGACCTCGGGCTCGACGCACTCGCCGTCGGCGACACGCTGCTCCTCGCCGATCACGTACCTGATCCCCACGAGCCGGCCCGAACGGGTCTGCGGTCGCGGTGAGACGAATGGCCATCATCGACCTGGACCACATCCTGACCACGCTCGGCGCCCCCGCGTGGGAAGCGCGTAGCCAGTCCCGCGCCCGCGTGGCCGCCAGCATCGCCCTCTCCGTCTACGCCGGCCACACCCGCGACCAGGGAACGCCCTACCTACTCCACCCGCTCGCCGTGGTCGATGTCCTTCGGAGCGAGCTCGGCGTGACGCTTCCCGAAACCCTCGTCCTCGGTCTCCTGCACGACGCCCTGGAAGTAGACGCGGGTTCGGAAGCGCTCCTCGTCCACCAGCTGGGCGGGACCTTCACGACCCGCCTGCGAGCGATGACGGCCGACCACCGCCTCGAAGGGCGGCCCAAGGACGCCGGAGACGAGGCCCGTTGGCGTGCCAAGCAGGCAGCGTTGCCGTCCGAGGAACTCCTCGTCCGGCTCGCTGACCGAATCCACAACCTGCGCGACCTCAGCGCCTCGCCGAACCTCGACCGTCAGGGGAAGTACCTCCGTAGCCTGGCCGACTTCTACCTCCCGCTCGCCGAGGCCGCCCGGCCCCTCAGCCCCCACCTGGAAGCCGCATACGCACTGCTCCACACCGAGTACATCCGCCATCAACAGGAGGTACGCCCGTGAAACAGATCGTGCACTCGCTGGAACCGGTCGGCCGCACGGGAGGACGGGTCTACCTGCGAATGCTCCACGAAGCGACGGCCGAGCACGTCGAGTGGCACACGGTGCCGGATCACAAGCGAACCTACCGCGTCCGGCGCTGGCGCAAGCTACGCCACCTCGCACGCCTGGCTCCGACCGTCCGCGCCCTGGACGGAGCGGTCGGCACCTTCGTCTGGGACGACCTGAGTCTGCTGCTCTTCACGCCGGAGATGCGGGCCCGCACCGTGTTCCTCCTCCACCACTATGAGCCGCTGCAACACGACTCCGCGCCCTTCGAGGCGATGCTGTGGGAGAAGCTGTTCCGCGTTCTCCCTCAATGCGCGGCCGTCGTGTGCGTGGCACCGTACTGGGCCGACTTCCTCCGGTCCAGAGGCGTGCGCAACGTACGGGTCATCTACAACGCCTTCGACCTGACTGAGGTCGAGCGAGCACGGCGCATCGACCGGACGACGTGCCGCGCGGAGTTCGGCCTTGATCCGGACACGATCGCCGTCTACACGGGCAAGGCCGTCCACTGGAAGGGCACGGGCCAGGTCGCCGGCGCCCTGGCCGACGCGTACAGGATGCGAGTGATCACGAGCGGCAGCAACACGATCGGATTCGACGGCGCCCACTACGACGTGCCGCGCGACCAGTACCTCAGGCTCCTGCGTGCTTGCGACGTCGGTGTCTTCGCCCCTCGGATGAGGGAGGGCTGGAGCCGCTGCGCGGCCGAGGCCCTCCTCCTGGGACTGCCGTGTCTGATCCGCCCTCTGGCGGGGCTCGGCGATCTCGCCACCCTGACCAGCCAGCCGGCTCCCGACCTCGGTCGCCTCCAGGAGCAGGTCCGGGAACGCGCCGCAACCCCCCAGGCCGAGTCCAAGAGCGCTTACGACGCCCTGGCCCGGTTCGACCTGGGGTACTTCGGAAGTGCCTGGGGCGACCTGCTCGCGCAGGTCGCCTGACCAGGGTCTACGCCTGAGCCACGAGCTTCTTCGACGCCGCGTCCAGACGAGCCAGAACCTTGTCCCTGCCGAGCACCTCCATGGACTCGAACAACGGCAGGCCGATCGTCCGCCCAGTGACCGCGACCCTGATGGGCGCCTGGGCCTTCCCCAGTTTCAGGCCGTGCTGCTCGCCGACGGCGAGCAGCACGGCCTTGAGGTCGTCCGCCCGCCACTCCGCGACGCTGTCCAGCTCGGCACGGGCGTCACGCAGTACATCGGCTGCGCCCGCCTTCATCGCCTTGTTCCACGACGCCTCGTCCTCGACCGGCTCGTCGAGGAACAGGAAGTCCACGTAGCTCGTGATCTCCGACAGCAGCGCCAGCCGCGTCTGGGCCAGCGGCGCCACGGTCTCGAAGACGGCCTGGTCGAACGCCTCCGGCCGCCACGGCGCGTACGGGGCCACCAGCCAGGGCGCGCACGCCGCGGCGAACTGCTCCGGCGCCAGGTCGCGGATGTACTCACCGTTGAACGCCGTCAGCTTCTTTACATCGAAGAAGGCCGGCGACGTGCCGACGTCCTCGATCCGGAAGCGCTGCTCCAGCTCCTCGTACGGCAGGATCTCCTGGTCATCGCCGGGCCCCCAGCCAAGCAGCATGAGGTAGTTCACCATCGCCTCGGGCAGGAAGCCCTCGGCGAGATAGTCCTCAAGCGCGACCTTGTCCCGCCGCTTCGAGAGCTTCTGCCGCTTCTCGTTCACGATCACGGGCAGATGCGCCCACACCGGCGGCTTCGCACCGAGCGCCTCCCACAGCAACTGCTGCTTCGGCGTATTCGACAGGTGCTCATCACCGCGGATGACCTGCGTAATGCCCTCGTCCAGGTCATCAACCACGTTGGCGATCAGGAAGACCGGGGACCCGTCGCCACGGGCGATCACGAAGTCCTCGATCGCGCTGTTCGGGAACGCCGGCTCCCCACGGATCAGGTCGACCACGACAGTCTCGCCCTCGTCCGGCGTCCGGAACCGCAGCGCCCGGCCCTCCTCGAAGGCCAGCCCCCGCTCCCGGCAGAACCCGTCGTACCCGAGGTGATCCGACCCGGTGCGCTCCTTCAGCTGCTCCCGAGTGCAGTCGCAGTAGTACGCCCGGCCGGCCGCGAAGAGCTGCTGGGCCGCTTCCCGGTGCCGGTCAGCGTTGTGCGACTGGAAGTACGGCCCCTCGAAGGCCGCGTCCTCGCCGTGGATGCCGATCGCCGCGAGCGCGTTGATGATCCCGTCGATCCACTCCGGCTTGTTCCGGGCCGCGTCGGTGTCCTCGACCCGCAGGACGAAAGTGCCGCCGGACTGTCGCGCCACCACCCAGTTGTAGAGAGCGGACCGTGCACCACCGACATGGAACATGCCGGTCGGGGACGGGGCGAAACGAACGCGAACCGGGGCAGTAGACATGCGCTCCAGAGTACCGATGCCCGACACCCGCCCCGGACCACTCCGCCTATCCGCGCACGGTCGTTTTCCGGCCGTCCTCGCCTCTACTCGCACGTCTCTTTCCACCGCTCTCGGTGTCGCCGATCCCCTTGTCCGAGGCCGTTCACCGCGCCGAGCGACAGCAGCGAGGCCCCGTTGTTCCACAGCCCGAGGTGATCGCGATGGACGGCGAGGATGCCGTTCTCCGTGGCGGACTTCTCAGCAGGGCCGCTGAAGTACGTGGTGGCCACGAAGATCGCCACGTCAGCCTTGAAGTGCACCATCGCTCCGAGTGGGTCCCGCACCTCCCGGCTGGGGATCTTGCTCTTGGGCGTGTACCGCTTGCATTGGATCACCATGCTCCGCCCATCCGGATGGACCCCCAAGACGTCAGCCCCGTTGTCGTGAGAGCCGCCGCCCTTTCGAACGTCCGTGCTCCCATCTCGCCGGCACAGGTCCACGACGAAATCCTCGAACTCCGTCCCCGTCATCGCGTCGACCTCGGCTGGCGTCCGATGCCCAGCCTTCACGGCCTCGTCCTGTTGCCATCGCCGATCACCTCCCTTGATCAGCCGATCCGTCCGCCACAGCCACCACCCGCCGACAGCAACGCCACCCAGCACGAGTACGCCCACGACGTACGGCCAGACGCCGCCCAGAACACCATCAGCGGGACGACAACCACGCCACCGCCGATAGCGCCAGTCATGAGCCGTTACTCCCGGCGTTTCCGCGCCGCCGATCCTCGCCCGCTTCGCGCCGACGCCATGATCCTCCTCAGTCCAGAGCAGCGGCATCCGGAACTCCGATGGATGTCCGTAAGGGCGCGGATCAGCCATTGGCTAATACGAGGAGGCGACAAACAGCGGCAGGATCAGCACGAGAGACGCTTCAAAGGCCGCCCGTCACCAGACTCGACGCCTAGGAGCGGCAGCCGCGCGTCGACGTGCTCCTGGTCAGCTCCTGCACCAAGCGGAGTGGATCTCGAGCTGGCGTCGCGGGTGGCCTGGATCACCGCGCCTCCGGCGGCGCGGTGTCGTGCGCAGCACCGAGGTCGGACGAAGAACGGCACCAAAAAAAGAACTCACCAGTGGCCAGCAACTTTCTTCCGTTTTAGCGTTTAATGCACCACTCAAAATAGGGGTGATGTCAGTGCCGTAGGGAAGAATCATCTGCGGGGAGGAAAACTCATGACTGACGAGCGAGATGCCTCTGACCAGCGCATACCGGCTCCGGGCGGCTGTCGTTGGTGTGGGGTTGAGGCGCGGGAACACGCACAGCGTTGGAAGTCCCCGGTGGGTTGGCACAAGTGGGAGCCTCCAACGCTGGAGCAACGCAAGGAGCGCATGCTTGCGCGGCGGCGTCGCAAGATCGGTGACGCCAAGACAGTGCTGCGCGCCGTTAGCCTGCGGCCAGCTTTCTGAGCTCGCCAAAAATCTCCCGTAGCTGCGCCGGGACCTGATCCGGGCTGGTGAGTGTACTCACCAGCCCGAACATCATGTCGGGCTTGCCGCTGGGGCCGTTTGGACTTCCCTCTCGAAGCATGTTCAGCACTTCCTTGCTGAACTTCTTGCCGGGGCGCTGAACAGCGAAGTCGCTTGCTGTCCACGGCTCATCTTTCGGCCAGAGCTCGTTGGCAGCTGCGGCCCACAGACCGTCGGTGAACAGCTCTTCCAGTTCGTTGAAGGCATCTGGTTCACCCACAAAGCGGACTACGTCATCGACGGCGCTGCCGAAGAACTGCTGGAGACGGGCCTCCTTGAAGAGCCCCTTGGGCAGGGCGCGGCTGTCGGCATCCACCATGAGCATCACAGATCGGCCGTGTACGACCAGGTAGTGGGCCAGATGCAGCGCCCCCTCGTTGTTGAAACACGCCCACAGGGCGATGCCAGCCGACTGGAGGGGCAGCTCTTCCGACAACCGGAACAACGTGGGGATCACTCGTTGTTCCGTCTCGCCCTCGACAGCCAGGAAACAACGCTCATGCAAAAGTACCGAGTTGCGCAGCCCCACCGCCGCGGCGATACGGCCCAGGTGACCGTCAATCTCATCGTGGGTGTCAGCCCCCAAACGCTCCATCAATGTCCGCCCATCTTCCAGCCGCAGATGTACGACATCGGCGATGTCGACGCCGTCGATGAGGTTCATGGAGTGAGTGGCAACGATCACGTTCACGTGGGGCAGCGCACTCTGGTCACGAATGAGCTGCATGATCTTGCGCTGGTGACCATAGTCGAGATGGGTGTCCGGCTCGTCGTAGATCACAATCGTCTGCACCGGCGGTGGGGCATCCTCGGTAGCACCAGGCTCGGTAGCACCGAACTCCTCATCGGTGAGGAGCTGGCTGGTCCACTCCCAGATCGCGAGGGAGATCCGGCGCCCGCTACCCAGGCCGGAGCGGTCCAGGCCAACTGCTTCACCCTTCGTACGAGCAATGCGCAGCGGCGTGCCCCGAAGGCCGTGGGAAAAGGAAACCTCGGGCTCGACGTACACCTCGGTCAGGTCGTCGCAGCGGCTCTGAATGTGCTCACACAGAGACTTGGCGTCACTCTGGAGGCGCTCCTTGATCCCGTCCTCGATCGACTGCAGACGCCCCTGAAGCGTGGGGTCTGCCATGTGGGCCTGAAAGCGCCCCATCAGCGCCGTCTTGACGGCACCGTCAGGGTCGGTCGACTTCCCGTCGAACGGCATGAGCCGAGGCAGCCTGCGCTCCATGCCCTTCGGAGCAGGCGCCCAGTCCGACGTGGAGGCATGCGTCAGGCCGTACTTACGCAACGCCGGCTCAATGTCGCCGCGCTTGATAGACGACATCTCGGGAAGAAGCTCCTTGGCCAGTGCTCTGACCTCAGCCACGGACAGCTGGGAAGGTTCACGCAGTCGCTCGTCGTCCGCAAGCGGCGCCCAGCATTCCAGCACAGGAGCCTCGTCAGCTGCGGCACGTCGCCGTACACGCAACTCCTGGGGGAGCCCGAACTCCTCCTGCTCCCAAGGATCAAGAGTGAACTGCCCCTCCACCCACGTGGTCTCACACCGTGAGAGAGGTACAGAGCCGTCGACGTCAGCGGATGGCGCGATCTCATACGTTCTGTCATCCTCGGTCAACTGGTCATTACCCACGAGGAACGCCAGCGCGGCGAGCACTGCACTCTTACCGCCGTCGTTCTGGCCGGCGAGGATGGTCGGCGTGCTGACCGGGATGTCGCGGACGTCCTTGAGGGACCGGAATCCACACACGTTAAAGCTGTGCATGTGCACCGTTCTCAGCCGCTCCGTTCCCTTGCGCCGAGGGCAGCTAGAGCTGCCTTAGCGTTTCACTAAAGCCATTGACCCGGGGAGCAGTCATCCCAGACGCATCATCTTATGTCCTGCGGCAACGCCTGGTTGATGTCGGGAGCGGAAGTGACCGAATCAGACCGATCCGCTCCGGGAGCAGCCCCTCTCGCGGAGTAGTGATCTCAACCCTGGGGCAGCGCCAGCCGATTGGCGCCGCCCCGGCACCTAGCTTGTACAGACCGGTGGGCTGGTCTCACACCTCGATCACGGGCGCGACTCCGAGATGAGCTATCCCCGGATCGGATGAGATCAGAGGCGGGGCGTGACCACGTCGATGCCCTATTCGGCCGCTGTCCACAGGGGCCTGTGATCAGGGCGCTGCCCTGAGATCTCTCGCCAGCCCCCCGATGCCGACAATCGCCTTGCTCTTAGCCGATCACCGACGCTCAGGGGAGCAAGGACGCAACGCTGTTCCACCGGACCAGGTGGTTACGGTGGAACAGCACAATCGCGTCCCACCGTCGCGAACCGTTCGGCCGGACCGGCGCGATACGTAGCGACCACTAAAGATCGCCACGTCAACCTTGAAGTACCCCTTCGGCCGAGCAGGTCACGGACCTCACGGATCTTGTTTTTGGGCAGTCAGTGCTCACGGGGTGTCGAGATCCAGGTAGCGATCGGTGGCAGGGTGGGGCCACGTCAGCTTGTCGTAGTCGCTCACTTGCCGCGCAATGTGAGCTTCCACCTCCCCGACCAGCTCCTGGACGTCGTGGACAACGCCACCGTGAGTGCGCCGACGCCCGTCATGCACTGTGTCCCACTTGCTCTTCTTGCTCTGGCGAGTCGTCGCCCCCTGCTCTTTACTGCCGAAGCCCTTGAGCTTGCTATTCCAGACCGGCGTGTACCCGACTCTCAGCGCGTTTTCTCCCAGGTCGGCGTGTACATCGGGCAGCAGGAGGGCCCGGAACCGGAACTCGGCGATCGGCAGGCCGCCTTCCATGATCGACAGACGGTGTTGCTTGAGCCTGCTGTGGAGGGGGTACCGTTCCCGAACCCTCTCACCAGTAGCGCTGTTACTGGAAAGGGCCTGCCCCGCGTAGACGGGGATTTGAAGGCTGGCGAGCGGGAGGTACAGGTCTACGCTCGCACCGCGGTAGTACAGGGCGTAGAGCCCGGAGCCCTCGAACCTCGGGATCTCGTGCGTCATGGAGACCAGGGGCTGCCGCTCGAAGGTCTCACAGATGGTGTTCGCGATCTGCTCTGTCGACAGAGGGTCAAACGACGCGGGGGTGTACTTGGCGGGCATGGCTTCCTGATCGGTGATCGACCCGTGCGGGGAGGTTGGGGCGGGCTATGTTCGGCTTCTGCGTTTCCTGGTCACTCGCCGACGTCGAAGAGATCGTCCTGGGTGATCTCCTCGGGCGATGCCTCAGGCTCGGTCTCGACCACTCTCCCAGACCGGTAATACCGCCAGGCGCTCTTGTACTCGTTCGAGGAGTCCGCGTACATGATCACGTACCCCATGAGGGCGGCGATCTGCCACGCCTCTGGAAGCGTCTCGGATACCAAGTGGAACGCCTTGTCGGCGGACAAACCAGCCTGCGGCACGGTCAAGAAGGTCGCCTTCGAGCGCGGCGGCTCGGCGTACCGGAAGTTGTAGGGCAGTCCGTTCTTGAGCGCCTTGAGGAAGGCGCTCAGCGCGATCTGTCCGGGCTCCAGGCCCTCGACGGGACGGTCCAGATCGATCGGGTAGACGACGTCGAAGTGGTTCTTCTTAAGGACCGTGCTGTCACGCTGACGCCCCGGGTCCTTATTGCCGAACCCGTTGTTGTTCCACGGTATGCCGCCCACTGCCTTGTGGTGGCTTATGAGCAGCCGCTCGGGCGCCAGGGCTGAAAAGTCCTCATCGACGTACAAGCAGGAGAACATAACGTCGCGGAGGTCGATGTTGCGCCGGCCCGAGAGCTTCTGTAGATGGTTTGCCAGTCGACCGGGCAGGGACTCATCAGCCTTGCCCACGTAGACGAAGTGACCGTGAAGGTAGAGCTGGTAGACGCCGGGCCGCTCATCGAGACTGGCGAGGTACGGCTCGGCGAGCGGAGCGCGACCGAGGTGTGTCAGCGCCTGGGCTAGTTGATCACCAAGGGCCCTGGTGATGCTCAGCCGGAAGTCGTCGTGGTAGGTGCCACGACCATCTGACTTGGCCGCCTGTGTCATCCCCTTGGGCTCCGTTCTGCCGCGTTGATCACTACGGACCCTATGGTCTTGCTCACTTATAGGCGACCCGTTCGAGTGAAAACTCGCCATGATCGCAAACTCCGCGGTATGGTTTCCCCATGGTTGACCTGCCTGAAGAAGCAAAGAAGCCGCGCACCAGCGTTGAACTGTTCGCGGGTGGTGGCGGCCTTGCCATGGCAGTCCATCAAGCGGGCTTCCGCCCGCTCCTGTTCAACGAGTTCAACAATCGGGCCTGCGAGACGCTCATCGCTAGCGCGCGGAAGACCCTCGGCACCGACGGCTTGGTGCGCGTCGAAGGGAAGAACCCCAAGCCGCCGCAGCCGGGGCAGCCAGCCCCCCTCTACCCGGGAGATGTGCGCGACCTGGACCTGAGCGCCCTCCAAGGGGAGGTCGACGTCCTTGCCGGAGGCCCTCCGTGTCAGCCGTTCAGTGCCGGCGGGGCCGCCAAGGGGGACGAGGACAAGCGCAATATGTTCCCGGCCATGTTCAAGGCCGTGCGAGAGATGCGCCCGAAGGCCGTTATCTGCGAAAACGTCCGCGGGCTGCTGCGGCCGTCATTCGCCGAGTACTTCCAATACATCCAGAATGAGCTGTGCCTTCCGTTTGAGAAGCGCGTCGACGAGGTCAAGTGGCAGGACCACAACGCCCACCTGACGCGCATTATCGACAAACTGTCCGATGACGACAATGACCCGGATCACTACAAAGTCGTGATGGTGCGGGTCAACGCCGCCAACTATGGAGTTCCACAGGTACGCAACCGCGTCGTGATCGTGGCCTTCCGAGCTGACCTCGGTGTGGACGTCGACGCCTTCGAAAAGTACGTCAATACGGAGAGGTTCTCCGAGGCTGCTCTCCACCGATCTATGCGCGATGAGGATGGGCCTTACTGGAGGCGCCACCCTGAAGTTGATGAATACGTTCGCGACCAAGTGCGAGCGCGCCTTCCCAAGGTGATTAAGGAAGACGACTTCCTACCGTGGCGCACATTGCGTGACGCCATTCAGGGCTACGGCACTGACGTGAAACTCCCTGCGCTGCCTACTGTCGACCTGGCACGGCTCCACGAGAAATACGACTTTGGCCGGGAGATCGATGTCGTCGGTCACATCGGATGGCCTGGAGCCCGCATCTACAAGGGGCACACTCCAAACGAACTCGACCGTCCCGCGAAGACGGTCAAGGCTGGCGTTCACGGAGTGCCTGGAGGCGAGTCCGTGATGCTGCTGGACAAGCGGGTCCGCGACGCTTCGTCGCCCGAAGGCTGGACCTACTCGCACCGATACATGACCGTGCGCGAAACCGCCCGGGTAATGACGTTCCCTGATGAATGGCATGGCTCGGGCCCCCGCGGCGAGCAGATGCGCCAGCTGGGCAACGCCGTGCCAGTCGTCCTGGGCGAGTTCTTCGCCAAGGCCGTCGCCGACGCCCTTGCCGCAGCGGGACACTAGAACCATGCCGCAGACAGGTACGGGGGGCCGCTGGAGGGACAGACTGCCTCCTGAGCGCGCGTACAAGCGTCGAGCTGGCGCGGCCGCGCCAGCGGTTGAGCAAGACCGCGCCGCCGGCGGTCGCAATCAGCGCAATGTCGACCTGGGGGACGGGCGTCTCGCCCGAGCCTCGATCACTCTCCGCTTGTACCGGAGCACACGGCGCATTCGCGCTTATCTGCGCTGGTCGCAGGACGGCAGGACAGAGGAGAGATACGTCTGCGAGGTCGAGTCCGACTCGCGTAAGCAGAATCTCGTTGAGGCATGGCGACAAGCGCGAGCGAAGGGGTTCCTGGCGAAAGATGCATTGCCGCCCGAGTCGACCGCGTCGTCGCTCGGTGTGCGGGCCTCGATGCGCGGCAACCGCAGCAGGGATACCAAACCGGAACTACTGCTTCGCGGCCTGCTCCATCGCCGCGGCATGCGCTACCGGGTCGACACCCAGCCAATCGCTGACGTCCGACGCAAAGCCGACCTCGTCTTCCCCCGCGACCGCATCGCGGTATTCGTGGACGGCTGCTTCTGGCATGGATGCCCGGATCACTACCGGCCCGCAACGAAGAACGCGGACTTCTGGCGGGAGAAGATCAACGGCAACAGGGCGAGGGACGCTGAGACGAACGAGAGGTTGACGGCGGCTGGCTGGACAATCATCCGCGTATGGGAGCACGACGATCCTGCCCAGGCAGCGAATCAAATCGAGAACGCTGTTCGGCGAAAGCGCGACTCGGCACACCTCGATCGTGCTAAAGCCGACGCCCATTGAGCGAGTCGCTGACAGCGTCATCCAGACGGCGCAGGACGATCCTGCCGTCCCCGTCGCTGTGAGCCAGCACTGTCTCACCAGGGTTAATCTCAGCCTCGACCAAGATACTCATGGGCAGGGCCACCATGCCGTCATCGCCGACGGTGACTTCGGATGGGCTTTGAATCATCGCTCCAGCTTTCCCTGCATGGGGAGGGGTGGGATCGGGCGCAAGGGAGCGTGGCGGTGGGTAGGGCAGCCTTCCTGACGAGGGCGTGAGGCGCCTGCAGGGGCCGAGGCGTAGGCGCGAGGCTGATGGAGGAGCGACCACTGTTGGCGGTGTCGATCCCGTCACCGTTCCCGGGGAGAGCCTCAATGCGCGGCAACCGCGGCAAGGGTACGGGCCGGGGCCTGTCTACAGGCAGGGTCTGCGCTGTGGCGTCCCCGTGCGGCGGACAGCCGACCTCATCTCCAGGAAGGGTCCACGTCGCGGTCCTAGCGACCGACCAATACCGGCTTGGCTGCCCCGGAGCATCTGCGCCTGCGGCGATCAACAGCGCCTTCTGGCGGGACGAATCGGCTCCAACCCGACTTGGATGCCGAGACAGATCGGATCCTCACCGGGGAGGGGTGGGACGTTCTGCGATTCCTCGGGCCCTGATGCCGCCGCAGAACGCGTCGCAAACCTGGTGCGAGAAGGTACCGCGGTGGCGGCGGCCACCCGATTCTCTATCACCCACAACCGAATCATCCCAGTTCGCGGTGTTTCAACACCTTCATCCCCTCCGGCTGGCCACACGATTCGCCGGGGTTCGCAAATTTCGGACGGATTGTCAGAGGCACCTTCTACCCTCGGGATCGAATGCTCGACTCATGAGACTCGGGCGGCTTCGCTGTGCCCACGCACGGAGAGGCCGCCGTGAAGCGTCCCGATCCATCAGGAGGGTTCCGCCGGAGTGAAGATCACCCCTTCCGCCCGCGTGCTGAGCATGCTAGGCGAGATCGATTTCGACGAGTGGCAGTGCGTGGCCGAACTCGTCGACAACTCCTTCGACAACTTCCTCGACATCCTCCGCTCGGAGATGGAGTGGCCAGCGGACGACTTCACGGTCGTCGTGACCCTGCCGTCGTCCCCGAAGGGAATCCTGGAGGTTCGAGACACCGGGCAGGGCATGTCGTACGACCGTCTCGCGCGCTCGGTGCGGGCCGGCTGGTCCGGGAACGACATGCACGACAAGCTCGGCCTGTTCGGCATGGGCTTCAACATCTCGACCGCGCGCCTCGGTAGACGCACCCGCGTACTGACGACCCGCGTCGGCGACACGGAATGGATCGGCGTCGAGATCGACCTCGATCAGATCAAGGACGACTTCGAGGCGAAGGACATCACCGAGCCGAAGAACGACCCGTCCCAGCACGGCACGAGGATCATCGTCGACCGCCTGCAGCCGGCGCGTGCCGAGTGGCTGCGTCGCAACGGCGCCTCGCTCCGCAACATCCTGGGGTCTGTGTACTCGTGGATCCTCGCCGAGCATCCTTTCGACCTCTACGTCGGCGGAACCCGGGTCAAGCCGGTCCGCCACTGCCGTTGGGACGACGACCGTTACGTGCTCTACAACGGCAAGGAGCGGATCCCCGCGTACATCCCGATCGATGAGAAGCTCCAGGACGGGATCGCCTGCAGGGACTGCGGGGAGTGGCAGATTGGCTCGGGTGAGATCTGCTCGGTCTGCGGCAGCGGCAACCTGACCGTGCGCGAGCGCCGGATCCACGGCTGGCTCGGCGTCCAGCGCTACCTCGACAAGACCGAGTACGGGATCGACTTCCTGCGCAATGGCCGGAAGATCCTGCGTTGGGACAAGCAACTTTTCACCTGGAACAACCCCGACGGGCGTGAGGGAAACGAGGAGCCCGAGTACCCGGTCGAGCTCGCCCACCAGGGCGGCCGCCTCATCGGCGAGGTTCACCTCGATCACGTCCCCGTCACCTACCAGAAGGACGCCTTCGAGTACGGGGACCGTAGCTGGCTCACCGCCGTGGAGCTGCTGCGTGGTGTGGCGCCGCTCCAGCCCAAGCGCGCCCAGGGGCTCAAGTACCCGGAGAACGAGAGCCCACTCGCCCTGCTGTTCAAGGGCTTCCGCCGCAATGACGCGGGTCTGCGCTGTCTCGTCCCCGGTGACGGTCAGAAGCCGGTCCACGCTGCTACTCGGGACTGGGGTCGGAAGTTCCAGGCCGGCGACCTGGAGTTCCAGACGGACGAGCACTGGTGGCAGGCGGTCTTGCGGCACGAGGAGATCAAGAAGCAGGGCAAGGAGGCCAAGACGGCGGCCAGTGTGCCAGCGCAGCCCGACGAGCAGGCTGTCCTGGACGCCCTCGGCCTGCCCATCAACATCCCCGCCTCCGGAAGCGCCCAGCCCGAGACCGAGACTGTCTCCACCGTCCCCGCCCCGCCCGTGGTGGTTAAGGAAAGGACGGAGACCCGTGGTGAGCGCCTGGCCCGGTACGAGAGCGTGGCGTCGCCACACACCTACCTGACTCGATCGTTCGGGCACCCCGAGCTCGGTTACGTGAAGGTGCGGACCCTGCTGCTGAAGCCGGGCGAACGGCTTCTCGACGACAACGGGCTGCACGCGCCGGTCCTCCTCGATCAGCGGTCCGGCAACGAGCTCACCGCCCTCGTCGACGCCGAGCACGCCGCGTTTCGGCGTTTTGGCGCGGACTACGCCGATCTCCTGCTGGTCGAACTGGCTGCCGTCCTGAAGGTGCGGGCGCGTTCTGATTGGAGCCCGTCCCAGCTCGTCGCCGCGATCCGTGCCGAGTCGCTGCAGGACAGCGCGCTCGACGGCACCACCGTCGGCGCGGAGGCCCGCGACCTCCTCGCGGAGATCCGCGAGCGTGTGGCCGAGACCCTCAACCGGAGTGGCGACTGCACGACCGCTTACGGTCACCTCTCCAAGGAGGAGGAGACCGCGACGGAAGAGGCGATGATCGCCGCAGGACGTGTCGGCCTCGTCAGCCGTCTCGGCCTGGACTCCGGGTTCGTCCACCACGTTCCCGCGCTGGCTCTGGTCCGGCTCGTCGAGGCGATGCCGGCCTCATTCATGGATGGCGCCGTCTTCCGTGGCCTGTACGCCAGGGTGTCCTCGCCGTCCGGGAAGGCCCTGAGCCTGGCCCGGGTCACGGGCTGCCTCGCGGACGTCGCGACGCTCGGCACCTTCGCAGGCGAGGCCACCGCGCCGCAGCTGCGGCGCGCCCGCCTGAGCATCGCCCTCCTGCGCGACGAACTGGCGGGCGAGGAGTGACCGCCGCGTTCCTGACGGCCGCCGAACTCCGCGACGGCGGCCCGGAGGGACTGACCAAGGCGCTCGAACGGACCCTGTGGCACCTGGGATTCCAGGACGTCCGTGTCATCGACGGCGCCCACGACAACGGCGCCGACCTGCTCGCGGTCCGCGACCGCGAGCAGTGGGTTTTCCAGAGCAAGTGGAAAGCGCACGGCCCGGCGGACCACGCGGGCGTAGACGACCTCGAGCGCGCCCGCACCCACTACCGCGCCGACAAGGCCGTCTTGGTCACCAACACGGACATCACCGCGCCGGCCGAGGCGCGGCGCCGGGCGCTGGCGGGGATCGGCGTCGACATCACCCTGTGGCACGGGGCCACTCTGGATGCCATCGGTCAGAGGATGCCCGACCGTGTGCCGGCCCCCTATGCCCTGCGGCCGTACCAGGAGCGGGCCGTGGCCGCGATCGAGCGGGACCTCGACGCCGAAGGGACTGCGCTGCTGGTCCTGGCGACGGGACTAGGCAAGACGGTCGTAGGCGGCGAGGTCATCGGTAACCTCCTCGCTTCGCGACCAGACTCGCGTGTCCTGGTTGTCGCGCACATGCGCGACCTGGTCGGTCAGCTGGAGAAGGCGCTGTGGCGGCACATCCCGAAGAGCGTGCCCACCCGTCTTCTCACTGGCGAGAACAAGTCCAGTGCTCTCGACGGCGTCGTCGTCGCGACTGTTGAGTCGGCGCTGTCCGCCGCGCGCGCGGGGTACGAACCCGACCTCATCATGATCGACGAGACCCATCACGTGGCCGAGACCGGCCGGTTTGCGGAGCTCCTCGATCTGTGCGGGACTGCGGGGCGATTCGGAGTCACCGCCACCCCTTGGCGTGGTGACAAGTTCGACATCACCGCCCGGTTCGGCCGCCCCAGCTTCAAGATGGGTATCGCTGAGGGGATGGCGGCGGGCTATCTGTCGGCCGTCGACTACAAGTTGTACGCGGACGGTGTCGACTGGGACGCAGTCCAGGACATCAGCCGTCACGGCTACTCGATCAAGGACCTCAACCGGCGCCTGTTCCTCCCCCAGCGGGACGAGGAGATCGTTGAGCACCTGCGGGTGGCGTGGCGGGAGACCGTCGAGCCCCGCGCCATCGTGTTCTGTCAGACAATCGAGCACGCCGAGCATATGGCGGGTCTCCTCGCCGTGTCGGATCCGGCGTGGGGCAATGCCTCCCACCTGCACAGTGGTCTGCCGAAGCGTCACCGGGACGTCCTGCTCAATGAGTTCCGTCTCGGACGAGTCCCAGTGATCACCTGCGTGGACGTGTTCAACGAAGGCGTCGACGTGCCCGACGTGAACCTGATCGCCTTCCTCCGCGTCACACACAGCCGGAGGATCTTCGTCCAGCAGCTTGGCCGCGGGCTGCGACTGAGCCCCGGCAAGAAGGCTCTGAAGGTCCTCGACTTCGTCACCGATATCCGCCGTGCCGCGGCGGTGCTGAACCTGCGCCGGACGCTGGAGGCCGAGGAGACCGAACACCTCGAACTCCCGCACGTCTCCCGGATCGAGTTCCAGGACGAGACGGTCGGTTCCCTGATGGACATGTGGATCCAAGACGCTGCCGACCTCGAGACCGCGGCGGACGAAGTCCGCCTCCAATTCCCCCTGCCGAAAGGAATCCTGTGACCGACTACAAGATCCCGACCGCCGTCGAGAAGGCCGTGGTGACGCGGATCTACGCCCAGGCCGACGAGGCCCACTGGCCGCACCTCCAGGATGCGGACCGCACCCGCCTGTACCGGGAGTGGACGGAGGACCCGGAGATCGGTGGCCGCCTCCTCGACTTCGTGGGGCAGCGGGCCAACATCCGCCCCTGGCTGAAGGACTGCCCCATGAAGGAGTACGAGCGGGCACGGCGTGGCGAGGGTAAGTACGCCAAGTACGTGACGCGGCCCGCGGCGACGCTCGAGCAGATGGTCGCGGCGACGTTCGGCCCCGGCTGGGAGGTTATCCCGGAGACCACTCAGCAAAAGCCGATGCGTGCGCGAATTCGCGAGGTCGGGACGGAGGACGAGGAGCAGCACTTCGTGGCCGGCACAACGGCGAATCTCAAGCACCTCGTGTGGCCGGCCATCCTCGACCGATCCACCGGGGAGACCTGGCCCTGGACGATCTGCGTCGTCGATCCGTTCCGCGCCCCCGTGTCACCCGAGAAGAAGGAGGAACACCGACGCATGGCCGAGTTCCTCGGCGTACAGGTCGTCTATTTCAACGAGATGTAGGGGAAACCGATGGGGGACGAGTGGTCGTTGGACCAGTGGCTGGTTAGGGCGTGGGAGGCCGAGGTCTTCGACGAGCGTGAGCGGGCCGTCGTCGCGGGCCGATCCGAGGGCCGGACGCTGGACGAGGTCGGGTCGGCACTCGGGCTGAGCCGCGAGCGAGCGCGCCAGATCCAGAACCGGGCGCGGAAGCGGCTCGCGGACATGGCGGACGTCATCCAAGACGGCTGGCGGGAGACGGCCCGCGCCACGGGCACAGGCCCAGCCGGCCTGCGGGAGACTTTCGCCGCCGCGCTCGGAGTCGTCGACCACCTGTTGCTGGACGAGCTGCTGACCGCAGCGGGGCTGGACGCGCCGCGGACGTGGGCAGGGCCCTTGCGTGGCTGGTGGAGCGCCGATCCAGGGGCGTTGGGCGGTGCGCTGCGCCGTCTGGTCGACGCCGCGCCCTTCCGCGGTGACGACCTCGGTCGGGCCGCCTCCGAGGCCGGACTGCCCGCCGGTCTTCCCCTGACCTGGCTCCTGAGTCACTCCGAGTCGCGGCTTGCCCTGAGCCCCGACGGGCACTGGGTCCGCCGCAAGGCACGGGGACGCGACGCGGCGTACCTGTGGCTGTTGGAGACCGGGCGCCCGTGCCGGGCCGAGGAGCTGCTCGACACGATGGCCGCGACGACCGTCGCGGCCGTGCGGGAGGCGCTGCGCCGTGACGACCGGTTCCGGCAGATCCGCCCCGAAGGCACATGGGCCCTGGCCGAGTGGACGCACCTGCGCGTGTCTACGTACGCCAGTGCGGTGGAGGCGATGGTCGCGGTGGTCGCCGAGTCCGGCCCCCTCTCCCAAGCGCGGCTCTTCGCCAGGGTGACGGAGCTGTACCCGGTCACCTCGTGGCGTCTGAAGCAGTGTCTGCTGAGTGACCAGCTCGGCGAGACCCCCGACGGCCTCGTCGACCTCGTCTCTCGCGGCGCCCGCCCCTTTGAGGAGGAGGAACCGGCCCGGCCGGACACGATGGCAGTTGAAGGCGAGGTCCTCGGCGTGCGTATCCCCGTGAACCGGGACATCCTGCGTGGCAGCGGCGTCAACGTGAACACCTGGCTGACCTGGCGACTCGGGCTGCGCAGGGCCCCAATGAGCCGCACATTCACCACCCCCGGCGACCACGCGCCGCTCGTCGTCCGCCGCGGCACCAGCAGCGCCCAGCTCTCCAGCCTGCGCCGCCACGCGCTCGAACTCGGGGTCGTCGATGGTTGCGTGCTCGCCGTCCTCCTCCGCCTAGATGACAACACCGCTCGCGTCGGCCACGGCTGTGTGCCGGATACCTGCCCGGCGCGGCAAACGCGGGCCACCACTCCGCTGGCGGTGAACGCCTGACCGCGCCCTGCAGATGCCCCGTGGGCTGAAGGTCTGACCCTTTCCCGCCGGGAGCCATCTGGGAGCCGACCCGCTCCCCAAGCCCCTTCCAGACCAGCCGAAACCACCGCATCCCAACGCCATGACCAGGCAAAACAGAAAACAACCCGGTGTCGATCTTGACCGATCTTCGTTCGGGACGAAGAGGTCGTGGGTTCAAATCCCGCCACCCCGACAGCTGAAATACCAGGTCAGGGGCCTGATCCACTCAGTGGATCAGGCCCCTGAGTGGTTTCTGGGGTCATCTTGGGAGCCGTTTGAGTACTACAACGACTCTGCCGCCCCGAAGGCGAATACCCTCATCCCGGCCAGCAACCTGCTCGTCGCCGGCACGGCGTCATTCTGCTCCGGCGTCGTCGCGACACTGGCCAGTGGGCGCTGCCCGGTGGTGCCCAGGACATCGGCGAGACGGCCGCCCAGCGGTCCTGAACTTCGTCGCGGGTGGTCCCTGCCGTGGCGCGAGAGGGGAAACGCACGTCACATTCGCTCATGTCACATATTGCCGAGCTGTTCCGTCAAGGAGGTGTAACCACCACCAACGGCAAGGAGTGCACCATGGAAGCTCGGTTGAACCTCTACGCCAACCCGGTCGCGGCCAAGTTCGGGAAGCACATCGCCTCTGCGGTCAAGGTGATCGCAGACTCGCCACTGCCGGCCGCGACACAGGAACTGGTGAAAATCCGCGCCAGTCAGATCAACGGCTGCGGCTTCTGTACCGACATGCACACCAAGGACGCCGCGCACGCCGGAGAGACCCCGACACGCCTCAACCTGGTCGCGGTCTGGCGGGAGGCCAAGGTGTTCACCGACGCCGAGCGCGCTGCCCTGGAGCTGACGGAGCAGGGCACCCGCATCGCCGACGCGGCCGGCGGCGTCACGGACGAGGCCTGGGCGAACGCCGCCAAACACTACGACGAGGACCAGCTCGCCGCCCTGGTGTCGCTCATCGCGCTCATCAACGCCTTCAACCGCGTGAACGTCATCATCCAGCAGCCCGCCGGCGACTACCAGCCCGGCCAATTCGGATAACCAGCGATAGCACACGCCCCGGGCCCCCTCGCCGGGCCCGGGGCGTTGTTCCGGGAAGCCCCACTACGCGTCGGTAAACGGCACACCCAGGCCACCGAGCAGATCATCCGAACGAGATCGCCTCATCGCGCAGGCCCACGGGGCGTCGCCCGCGCGCCATGCCTTACGCCGCGGTGACCTTGGCCGCGAAGCCGGCCAGATTGCCCGACATGCGCCCGAGGCGCTCGTCCAGCGTCAGGGACTCCTCGTATCGTCCGGAACGCAGCTTCGGCCGCCGCTTGCCGCGCAGATACAGGGAGCAGGCGAGGTCCGCGCAGATGTAGATGCCGACCGTGTTGCCCTCGCGGCCCCGGGCACCCGCCAAGGGGGCAGCGAGCAGGGCGACCCCGGAGGAGGCGTGACCTGTCAGGCAGATCTGGCACATGCTGGACTTCACGGCGCTGGTCCGCCTCGCGGAGGGTATACGCAGAGATATCCCCAGCGGACCCTGTGCTCGGGGCACCACGAGGTGGGCGCGCAGAGGCGCACCCGGATCCACCCATCCCAAGAAGTCCAGGTCCTCCCAGGGAAGTTCGGCGAAGTCGAGCGGCAGCCGAAGCCGCGCCGCCTCACCCCTGGTGCAGTTCACGAAGGATGAGCGGATCTGTTTCTCGCTGAGCGGTTCCACGGGCATCGACCCTATGTCCGCCCCGACCGGCCCGCATCTCAATATTCGCGTGATCCGCCGCCCAGAACCTGCATCGCCCATGGGCTCCCTCCCGGACCCGGCGGAGCACGTCCGAGGTGGAGCGACAGGTGCCCCGGGCGCCCATGTGGCGCGGATCCGATCCGTGAACGGCGGGGCGAACACCCGGCCTGCGGCCGGTTCCCTGCCGGCCCGCGCCAGTATGAGCACATTCGCCAGCAGCCACCCGAGATGCACCCTTCATACCCACATGCGACTCTGGTACTGGCCCATCGTCCGGTATCCGCCACAGGAGGCACGATCGTGGGCAAGAAGCAGAGTCGGCAGAACCGAGGCGCCCGCACCGGCGGCCACGAACGCAGCGCTCCTCCGGAGACGAAGGAACAGCCGACGCGGCCAACGGCTCCCAAGGACACGGTGCACTCGATCTCAGAACAAGTCTCACACCGGAAGCAGCGGAGGTTCGGCCACAACTGACCCTCGCAGATGTACGACAACCGCCCTCTGTGGTGACACCCCCGTCGGGATGCCACCACAGAGGGCGGTTTTGTCATGCTCCACGACTTGGCCGTCCATCGACTCGAAGCCAGTCCCGGAACGGTTCTTGACGGCTTCTCGATAGGCGCTTCCAGGGGTGCGGTCCTGCGTTCGCCGCCGTCCGGCCGGAGCGGGAGCCGGACGAGCGGCGCGGCCGGCCTCGCCCTTCCGCTTCACGGCCTTGCTCACGGCAAGGACCGCATCGACGTTCGATCGAGCCCGTACGGTCGCCGAGATGCAGGCGGTGCGCCGCGAGCGCGAACCGCCTGTCGGCGAACAGGTCGCCGCATCGAGTCGGGCCCCACTTCCCGTACCCCAAGGGCCCGTTGATCGCGGGGGCAGGCCGCTGCCCGAAAACGCAGGTTCCGTACGCAGATCCAGGCAGGCCGAGAGGTTTGTCTACGCGCGGAGCTATCGCGACCGAACGATCATTCGGGCATATCAGACCAGTTCTTCTGCAGCTATTACCTGCGAGTACTAACAGCTGCTAGAAACATGGCGCTCACTCACCCCCCTTACCACTCCTCACACTTCAAAGGGCTGACAGCCATGTACGTACGAAGATTCTGGGCGTCCGCATCCACGCTGGTCCTCGCCGCCGTGGCCGCTCTGGGCGTCGCCCAGCCGGCCTCGGCATCCTCCGCCGGTGGGTACGTCGCGCTCGGCGACTCGTACTCGTCCGGCGTCGGCGCGGGAAGCTACCTCTCAGACAGCGGCGACTGCCGCCGCAGCACCAAGGCCTATCCCTATCTGTGGGCAGCCGCGAACTCACCTTCCTCTTTCGCCTTCGTCGCCTGTTCGGGCGCCACGACGAGTTCGGTGGCCGGCAGCCAGCTGGGCGCGCTGAGCTCGGCCACCGGACTGGTCAGCGTCACTGCGGGCGGCAATGACGTCGGCTTCGCCGATGTCATGCAGGATTGCGTGCTGTCCGGCGAGGCCACCTGCCTGAGCAGGGTCAGCTCGGCCGTGTCACAGATACAGAACTCGCTTCCTTCCGGCCTGCGTTCGCTCTACGGCTCCATCCGGTCGCGGGCCCCGCAGGCGCATGTTGTGGTGCTGGGCTACCCGCGCTTCTACCAGCTGAGCGGCAGCTGCATCGCCGGGCTCTCGGAGAAGGAGCGGGCGGCCATCAACAACGCGTCCGACGTCCTGAACGGCGTCATCGCCAAGCAGGCGGCCAACGCCGGTTTCACGTTCTCCGGCGTGGCGGACGAGTTCACCGGCCATGAGCTGTGCTCCGGCGACGCATGGCTCAACAGCGTGACGCTCCCGGTCTACAACTCGTACCACCCCAAGGCCTCCGGACAGTCGGGCGGCTACCTGCCGGCCTTCCGCTCGGCCGCGTAGGACGCGGACGACGGAGGTACAGAAGTGCGGCTGGCGCCCGGGGGCTTCCGGCCGCCCGCCGCACTCCTGTTGCGTTCAGGAGTCGGCCGGCCGCGATGCCTTGATCGAGTACATCAGCGGGATGCGCGGACGGTTGACGGGGAAGCGGTAGTAGCCGTCGCCCTGCCGCTCCAGCGCCTCGAAGCGCGCGAAGAGCGAGGCGTCGTGCTCGTGCAAGAACTCGATCCGCAGCCCGGAGGCGGCCAGCGCAGACACCACGTCGCCGATCGGGTGCTGCCATTCGACGCTGCGGTTGTGGACGGTCGGTGCGTCAAAGTCGGCGTACGTGCCCGGCGTCTCGTCCACCCATGCGTCGCGGCTGAAGTAGTCGTGGACGATCTCCGCGCCGGTCGAGTCGTCGAGGCAGTCCGTGAGCGGATGGAACTCCGCAAGGTAGAGGAAGCCGCCGGGCGCCACGAGCGACGCGGCGGTCTCGGCCCAACGCCTGGTGTCGGGCAGCCAGTTCAGCGCACCGATGCCCGTGTAGACGATGTCGTACGAAGAGTCCGGGACGACCTGCGCGGCGTCATGGACATCGGCGGCGACGAACGCCGCCCGGTCCTGCGTGAAACCGAGTTCGCGGGCCAGACCGCGCGCGGTCTCCACGGCCGGTTCGGAGAAGTCCAGACCGACGACGTGCGCGGCACCGTGCCGGGCCCAGGAGAGGGTGTCGACCCCGATGTGGCACTGCAGATGCAGCAGCGACTTGCCCGTGACGTCGCCGACCTCGGCGAGTTCGAAGTCGCGCAGGGCGTCCTTGCCGGCGCGGAAGGACGCCAGGTCGTAGAAGTCGCTCCCGGCGTGGATGGGGACCCGCTCGTCCCAGCGCGCGCGGTTGGCCTCGTGCCAGTCGGCGGGGGTCGGTGCATACATGTCCGGGAGGTTATCCACAGGCTGCGGACGACGCGAACGAATTATCGGCGTTCCGGCGCAGAATGGGGACATGACTGAGATCACTGGCTCGACGGCCCTCACCGCACCAGCGGCTCCCACCGCACCGGCGACCGCTTCCGTACCGGAGTGGGAGCAGCGCTTTCGGGCGCCGCGGGTGTCGTTGCCCGACTGGGCGGAGGATGCGCCGGATCGCGCGCTGTTCGTCTCCAATGCCACGGGGACGTACGAGCTGTACGCATGGGACCGTGCGACCGGCGAGCAGCGCCAGGTGACCGACCGGCCGAACGGGACGACGGACGGTGTGCTGACACCGGACGGCGAGTCGATCTGGTGGTTCAGCGACACCGATGGGGACGAGTTCGGGGTGTGGATGCGCCAGCCGTTCCAGGGCAGCGAGGGCGAGGAGGCTGTGGACGAGCCGGCAGCACCCGGTCTCGGTGCCTCGTACCCGGCCGGGCTCGCGATCGGGCGTGACGGTACGGCGGTGGTCGGCCGTTCGACCGACGAGGACGGGACGACGATCCATGTCGTACGGCCCGGGGCCGCGCCCGTCGAGATCTACCGCCACCGCGAGTCGGGGAGCGTCGGCGACCTGTCGCACGACGGGACGCTCATCGCCCTGGAGCACACCGAGCACGGCGATGCGATGCACTCCGCGCTCCGCGTGGTGCGGCCCGACGGGTCGACGGTCGCCGAACTGGACGACACCGAGGGCGGTACGAAGGAGCTGGGCCTGTCCGTGCTGGGCTTCGCCCCCGTCGCCGGGGACACCCGGCTGCTGGTCGGGCATCAGCGGCGGGGCCGCTGGGAGCCGATGATCTGGGATCCGATGACGGGCACGGAGACGGACCTCGCGATCGACCTGCCCGGTGATGTGGGTGCCGAGTGGTATCCGGACGCCTCCGCACTGCTGATCGTGCACGGATTCGAGGCCCGCAGCGACCTGTGGCGGTACGAGCCGGGAGCGGGCAGCGTTCCCGTCCGCGTGGAGACCCCCGCGGGTTCGGTGTCGGGTGCCACGGCCCGGCCGGACGGCACGGTGGAGTACCTGTGGTCGTCGGCCGCGCACCCGCCCGTCATCCGGTCCACCTCGGGCGCGGCGGTGCTCGATCCGCCCGGCTTGAAGGCTCCGGCGTCCGTACCGGTGGAGGACGCGTGGGTGGACGGGCCCGGGGGCCGTGTCCACGCACTCGTGCAGCGGCCCGCCGCCCCGGCAAAGGGCCCGTTCCCCACCGTCTTCGAGATCCACGGCGGCCCGACCTGGCACGACAGCGACGCCTTCGCCTCCGGCCCTGCCGCCTGGGTGGACCACGGCTACGCGGTCGTCCGGGTCAACTACCGCGGCTCCACCGGATACGGCCGCGCCTGGACGGACGCACTCAAGCACCGGGTCGGCCTGATCGAGCTGGAGGACATCGCCGCGGTACGGGAGTGGGCGGTGAAGTCCGGGCTCGCGGACCCGGCGAAGCTGGTCCTGGCCGGTGGCTCCTGGGGCGGCTACCTGACCCTGCTCGGCCTCGGTACGCAGACGGACGACTGGGCCCTGGGCCTGGCTGCGGTCCCGGTCGCCGACTACGTCACGGCGTATCACGACGAGATGGAGGACCTGAAGGCGATGGACCGCACGCTGCTGGGCGGCACACCGGAGGAGGTTCCCGAGCGCTTCGAGGCCTCGTCCCCGCTGACGTATGTCGACGCCGTCCGGGCTCCGGTCTACATCTCGGCGGGCGTCAACGACCCGCGCTGCCCGATCCGTCAGATCGAGAACTACGTGGACCGTCTGAAGAGCCGTGACGCGGTGCACGAGGTCTACCGGTACGACGCGGGACACGGTTCGCTCGTCGTGGAGGAGCGGATCAAGCAGTTCCGGCTGGAACTCGACTTCGCCCAGCGCCACCTGGCCGCGGATACCGTCCCCGCCGCCCCGTCGAGCCCGTCCGGCGAATAGAGGCGACCGCGCCCTCCCGCACGCAGCCCCCACCATCGGCCGGCCCAAGCCCGTCCGGCGATTTGAGGACAAAGGCGGGGACCGGCGGCCAACGCCGGGACGGTCGGGGCGCCGCGACCGGTGCCCGGCCGGCACCCCCGCCGGGCACCGGGCCGCGCCCCACCCGGCACCCCGTTCCGGCCTCCCGGAGCGAGGACCGTACCGTGGAGGGGTGTACCGGTTCCTGCTGACCCCGCGATGGTGGGGGATCAACCTCTTCGTCGTGCTGGCCATCCCGTTCTGCGTCTTCATGGGCACCTGGCAGCTCGGCCGCTTCGAGGACCGCGTGCAGACGCACGACGCGGCCGAGAAGCAGCCCGCCCCGGGCACGAGGGCCGCCAAGCCGATCGACGACCTCCTGCCCGTCGACACGGTGACTTCGGGCCGCCCCGCCACCGCCACCGGCCGCTACGCCGACCAGTTCCTGGTTCCCGGCCGCGAGTTGGACGACAAGAGCGGCTTCTATGTCCTGAACATGCTCCGTACGGACAGCGGCAAGGCCCTGCCGGTGGTACGCGGCTGGCTGCCCGGCAAGCCCGGCCAAACCGCCGTGCCCGCCGCACCGACCGGCGAGGTCACGGTGACCGGCGACCTCCAGGCGTCCGAGAACGCCGGCACCCCGGGCGTCGACACGGCGGGTGGGCTCCCGGACGGCCAGCTCGGCATGATCAGCGCCGCGACCCTGGTCAACCTCGTCCCGTACGACGTCTACGACGCATGGGTGACGGTCCAGGACACCGGCTCCAGCAGCGCGCTGCGTCCCGTACCCGCCGCCGTACCGGAGGGCACCGGGCTCGATCTGAAGGCCTTCCAGAACCTCGGCTACACCGGCGAGTGGTTCGTCTTCGCCGGGTTCGTGCTCTTCATGTGGTTCCGGCTGGTCCGCCGTGAGGCCGAAGGGGCGCGGGACCTGAAGCTGGGCCTCGTCGAAGGCGCGGATGCGGATGCGAATGCGCGCACGGAAGCAGACACAGACGAAGCGGGCACGGAAGCAGACACAGACACCGTCCCCGCCGATCCCTCCGATCCCTCCGACTCCGACGTGAGCGCCGGCACGGCCTGAGACAGAAAGCCTGAGACAGACATACGTGAGGGGGCCCGCCGAATCGACCGGCGGGCCCCCTCACGTATGCGTTCGCACCCCTACGCCGTCACCCCGCGTCACGTCGCAGGGGCCAGCAGCCCGGTCCAGTAGATCGTGCCCGCGCAGGCATTGGGGATCTTCGTCTCCGCGACCGGCGCCCCCGCCTCCGGCGTGTGCGTCACGGAGACGCTGCCGTCCAGCATTCCGCCGCCGTCCTCGCTGCCGAGCTGCGCAGCCGTGTCCGTGGTCCCGTCACTGATACCCGTACCGGTACCGGCGGAAGTGCCGCCACCCGCGCCACCCTCGCCGTCCGTCGGTGTCGGGCTCGGTGAACCTCCGGAGGTGGGACATGTGTCCTTCGGCACCCAGGCGAACTTCACCTCGTACGACATGGCCGGCTTCAGCAGCACCGTCCCCTGCTCCTGCGAGGGGTCGGGCAGTCCGGCTGCCGCGTCACCCGCGGTGTGCCGGACGACCGTGATCTTGGCAGGGTCGGCCGCGCCCATTGCCTGGAATCCCACGCTGCCGCTGCTGCTCACCGAACAGTCCGTGCCGGAGGCATTGGCGATCCGGAACGTGCCGTACACCGTGCCGTCGGCACCCGGCAAGCCCGTCTCGGCCGAGGCGACATCGAGCTGTCCCGAATCGCAGGCCGGCACGGATGCCACCTCGGAGTTGGCCGGGTCGGCGCCCCCGTCGACCTTGCCGTCGGCACCCTTGCCACGGCTGTCGGACGGACTGTGCGTGCTCGTCGGCTGGTTCCGGCCGCCGTCGGCCTGCTCGTCGGTGCTGCCGCCGCCGCTCTTCCCGCCGGCTTCCGAGCCGCTCCCGGTGCTGCTGCCTCCCTGCTCCTGCTCGCCGTGTCCGGCTATCGCGGTGGTGGCGGCGTTCGAACCGTCGGAGTTCGCGACATGGACGAAGGCGGGGACCGCGGTGCCGATGAGCAGCGCCGCCGCCGCCATACCGACGGCCGCCTGCCGCCGCCTGGCGCGCCGGGCGGGTACCGCGCGGCGCAGACGGTCGAGGGTGCCGTCGCTGGGTTCGATGTGCTGGACGGCCCCGCGCAGCATGCTGCGCAGCACGACCTCGTCCATGTCCGAGCCGCCGCCCCCCGAACCGGAACCCGCGCCCGGGCCCACGCCGAAGAGGCTGCTCAGCCCCCTGAGCTCGGCCGTCTCAGCGGCTGCGTCGCCCTCACACAGGCCACCCGCACCACCCGCGGACCCGAGGTCCCGATCCGCGCGACCCGTATCCGAGTTCGCGTCCGGGTTCGCATGCGAAGCGCTCTCCGGCCCGTCGTTCACAGTTTCGTTTCCAGTCCGGTCATTCCGATGCTCACGCTCGTGGCCGTTCTCGTTCCTGCGGTAGCGCCGGCTCATCCCTGCGCCTCCATCACGACGCGCAGCGCCGCGATCCCACGGGAGCCGTAGGCCTTGACCGAGCCCAGGGATATGCCCAGCGTCTCGGCCACCTGGGCCTCCGTCATGTCCGCGAAGTAACGCAGGACCAGCACCTCCCGCTGGCGCCGTTGCAGCCCCCGCATCGCTTTGATCAGCGCGTCCCGCTCCAGCTGGTCGTACGCGCCCTCCTCCGCGCTCGCCATGTCCGGCATGGGCTTGGAAAGCAACTTGAGCCCGAGGATGCGGCGGCGCAGCGCGGAGCGCGACAGGTTGACGACGGTCTGGCGCAGATACGCGAGTGTCTTCTCGGGGTCCCGTACCCGGCTGCGCGCAGAGTGCACGCGGATGAACGCCTCCTGCACGACGTCCTCACATGAGGCGGTGTCGTCCAGGAGCAGAGCCGCGAGGCCAAGCAGCGAACGGTAGTGGGCCCGATAGGTCTCGGTGAGATGGTCGACCGTGGTTCCGGCAGCCACGCTCTCCTCAGCGCCCTCGCGCTGCGACGGCAGCCGTGCCGGACGTGCAGCGGGCATGGGCGCAATCACCGGCATACCGCCGGGTGCGCGGGGCCGTCTGAGCGGAAGCACCGAAGTGCCGCGCAAGGGACCCACCACTGTGATATCGAGAACCTCTGCCACGCCAGTTGGACACGTTTCCCCCCGTCAGGGTTGTACGCGCGCGGCATCGCGTTTGACGCGATGCGACATGCCCTCATACGTACCTGCTCTTCCACAAATGCCCCGAATACGCGCCCCGCCTCGCAGGAAGTGACCGCATAGACGCGCGCTCCCCGGCCGGCGGTTGCAGCAGGCCGGAAGGTCATCGTCGGATACCCCGACACCCCAGCTCAAGAGGTTCAGACCTTCAACTTGCTCACAGGGCATTCACAGAGAATACAAAACAGGTTCGATTCAGACCGGGGGAAATTCAGCGGCCACCGATTCGGCGATCTGCGCCACGTTCAACGCCGCCCCCTTGCGGAGGTTGTCACCGCAGACGAACAGTTCCAGGCCCCGGGGATCGTCCAGAGACCTGCGCACCCGTCCGACCCAGGTCGGATCGGTGCCGACGACATCGGACGGTGTCGGGAAGTCCCCCGCCGCCGGGCTGTCGTACAGCACCACGCCCGGTGCCGTCGCCAGGATCTCGTGGGCGCGGTCGACCGCGATCTCGTTCTCGAACCGCGCGTGCACGGACATCGAGTGCGTCGCGATGACGGGTACGTAGACACACGTCGCCGCCACCCGCAGGCTCGGCAAATCCAAGATCTTGCGGCACTCCTCGCGGATCGCCAGTTCCTCCGACGACCAGCCGTCCCCGGCCTCGGTCCCGGCCCAGGGCACCACGTTGAGGGCCACCGGCGCGGCAAAGGGGCTGCCTTCCGCGTCCCCCATGGCCCGGCGTACGTCTCCGGGCTTCGTACCCAGTTCCGTACCGGCCACCATCGACAGCTGTTCGCGCAGCGCCGCGACACCGTCCCGGCCCGCCCCGCTCACCGCCTGGTACGAGGAGACGACCAGTTCCCGAACCCCGAATTCGGCGTGCAGCGCGCCGACCGCGACGATCAGCGAGAGCGTCGTGCAGTTCGGGCTCGCGACGATGCCGCGCGGCCTGATCCGTACGGCATGCGGATTGATCTCGGGTACGACCAGCGGAACGTCCGGGTCCAGCCGGAACGCGGCGGAGTCGTCGATGACGACCGTGCCCTTGGCGGCGGCGATCGGTGCCCACTGCGCGGAGACGGCGTCGGGCACCAGGAACAGCGCCACGTCGGTGTCGTCGAAGACGTCCTCGGTGAGTTCGAGGACCTCGCTCTCCTCTCCGCGTACGACCAGCTTGCGGCCGGCCGAACGCGGCGAGGCGACCAGCTTCACCTCGCCCCAGACATCCGCATGCTGCGAAAGGATCTGGAGCATGACACCGCCGATCGCCCCGGTCGCTCCGACGACCGCGAGCGAGGGACGGCGGGCAGTCATCGGCCGGTGCCCCCGTAGACGACGGCCTCGTCGGAATCGCTGTCGAGACCGAAGGCGGTGTGCACGGCGCGCACGGCCTCGTTGACGTCGTCGGCGCGGGTGACCACCGAGATGCGGATCTCGGACGTCGAGATGAGCTCGATGTTCACACCGGCGTCCGACAGCGCCTCGAAGAAGCCTGCCGTGACACCCGGGTTGGTCTTCATGCCGGCGCCGACCAGGGAGATCTTCGCGATCTGGTCGTCGTAGCGCAGCGACTCGAAGCCGATGGTGCCGCGGTTGCGCTCCAGGGCGTCGATCGCCTTGCGGCCCTCGGCCTTCGGCAGCGTGAACGAGATGTCGGTCAGACCGGTCGACGCGGCGGAGACGTTCTGCACCACCATGTCGATGTTGACTTCCGCGTTCGCGATGGTGCGGAAGATCGCGGCGGCCTCGCCCGGCTTGTCGGGCACGCCGACGACGGTGATCTTGGCCTCGGAGACGTCATGGGCGACTCCGGAGATGATCGCGTGCTCCACCTTCTGGTCCCCTTGCGGCTCGTTGCTGACCCAGGTTCCGCGCAGTCCGGAGAAGGACGAACGGACGTGGATCGGGATGTTGTAGCGACGTGCGTACTCAACGCAGCGGTGCAGCAGCACCTTGGAGCCGGACGCGGCCAGCTCCAGCATGTCCTCGAAGGAGATCCAGTCGATCTTCCGGGCCTTCTTCACGACCCGCGGGTCGGCGGTGAAGACACCGTCCACATCGGTGTAGATCTCACAGACCTCGGCATCCAGCGCGGCCGCGAGCGCGACTGCGGTGGTGTCGGACCCGCCGCGACCGAGGGTGGTGATGTCCTTCTTGTCCTGGGACACACCCTGGAACCCCGCGACGATCGCGATGTTCCCCTCGTCCAGTGCCGTACGGATACGGCCCGGCGTCACATCGATGATGCGCGCTTTGTTGTGGACCGAGTCGGTGATGACGCCTGCCTGGCTGCCGGTGAACGATTGGGCCTCGTGACCGAGGTTTTTGATCGCCATCGCCAGCAGGGCCATGGAGATCCGCTCTCCGGCGGTCAGCAGCATGTCGAACTCACGCCCGGCAGGTATCGGGGATACCTGCTCGGCGAGATCGATCAACTCGTCCGTCGTGTCGCCCATCGCTGACACCACGACAACCACCTGGTTGCCGTTCTTCTTGGCATCGACGATTCGCTTGGCGACGCGCTTGATGCCTTCGGCATCGGCTACGGAGGAGCCTCCGTACTTCTGCACGACAAGGCCCACGTGCGCTCCTCGCTCAGTCCATTACTGCGGTCGGCTCAGTTTAACGAGCAGTCCGGAAACGCCCCGCCTATATCACATGTTGAGATGTCCCGCTCAACACGTGATCATCGGCGTGCCGCCCCGAACTGCTCGTACGGGGCTGCTGCCCGCCGATCGGGCCCCTACTCCCGTATGTGGGCCGGCCCACATATGCGGCGAGCCGGGTCCACGATTCACGAGCCACCTGTATCCAGCGTGGACCGGAACCCCACGGTCCGCCCTTCGGAGGCCCCCACCATGCGTAAGAGCCTGTCGGGTGACCTCCGATTGGAGAGGTGGCCCGACAGGCTCTGGTACTGCAACGACACGTCCGCCGTCCCCGACCCTGGCCGCCAGGTCGGGTGTCACGTTGCCGCGAGGGCAGGTGGGTGCCGGGCGCTACTGCACCGGTCGCAGCCCCAGCGGCCCCGCGATCTCCTCGGCCATCACCCGGCCCGCCTCCTCGGCCAGCTCGTCGTCGGCGGTCTCCGAGTCCGTGTCCAGGCCGTCCAGCTCCTGAAGGGGCTGGTTGAGGCGGATGTGGGCGATCAGGGACTGGAGGGCACGCAGAGTGGCGGATGCGGTGGAGCCCCAGTTGGAGAAGTAGGAGAACTGCCACCACCACAGGGCCTCGGTCGTGCGGTCCTCTTCGTAGTGGGCCAGGCCGTGGCGCAGGTCGGTGACCAGGTCGGCCAGGTCGTCGGAGATACGGGCCGGCACCGGGGCCTTGCGGGGCTCGTACGGGTCGAAGACCTCGGAGTAGACGTCGATCGGCTCCAGCAGGGCGGCGAACCGCTCGCGCAGGCCGTCGGCGTCCGGCTCGGCGCCCAGATCCGGCTCGTAGCGCTCGTCGGGGACGATGTCCTCGTAGGCGCCGAGCCTGCCGCCCGCCAGCAGCAGCTGGGAGATCTGGAGCAGCAGAACGGGGACGGCCTCCTCGGGCTCCTCGACCTTGGACACCTCCGTGACCGCGACGATGAACGTCTTGATCTGGTCGGCGATCTGGACGGCGAAGTCGTCCGGGGCCTGCGTGACGGAGTTCAGCGTGGCGTCAGACATCGAGGGGACCTCCCGTGGGCACGGTCGCGAACGGTGAGTAGAATATAGCGTCGCCGAACGCAAAGCCGTCGTGAGTCGATGCAAGAACATCGGACGTCGTCATCGTGAAGGCTTCAGACATCGAGCAGGCGCCTCCCCTCGAAAGCGCGGCCCAGGGTGACCTCGTCCGCGTACTCCAGGTCGCCGCCCACCGGCAGGCCGCTGGCCAGTCTGGTGACCCGCAGGCCCATCGGCTTGACCATCCGCGCCAGGTACGTCGCAGTGGCCTCGCCCTCCAGGTTGGGGTCGGTCGCCAGGATCAGCTCCGTGATCGAGCCGTCGGCGAGACGGGCGAGCAGCTCGCGGATACGCAGATCGTCGGGGCCGACACCCTCGATCGGGCTGATCGCGCCGCCGAGCACGTGGTACCGACCCCGGAACTCACGGGTCCGCTCGATCGCGACGACATCCTTCGGCTCCTCGACCACGCAGATGACCGTCTGGTCGCGGCGGGCGTCCCGGCAGATGTTGCACTGCTCCTGCTGAGCGACATTGCCGCAGACCGAACAGAACCGGACCTTGTCCTTGACCTCCAGGAGGGCATGGGCAAGGCGGCGCACATCGGTCGGCTCGGCCTGCAGGACGTGGAAAGCGATCCGCTGCGCGCTCTTGGGACCGACGCCGGGCAGCCTGCCCAGCTCGTCGATGAGGTCCTGAACCACGCCTTCGTACAACGGAACGCCTTCCTGAATGAGCTATGACTACAACTTACGAGTTCGGATCGCAGGTCAGAAGAGACCTCAAGGATCAGAAGAGTCAGAAGGGGAGGCCGGGCATGCCGCCCAGGCCCTGGGCCAGCGGGCCCAGCTTCTGCTGCTGGAGCTGCTGCGCGTTCTCGTTCGCTGCCTGGACTGCGGCAACGACGAGGTCCGCGAGCGTCTCGGTGTCCTCCGGGTCGACGGCCTTGGGGTCGATCACCAGAGCACGGAGCTCGCCGGAGCCGGTCACGGTCGCCTTCACCAGACCGCCACCCGCCTGACCCTCGACCTCGGTCCTGGCCAATTCCTCCTGGGCCGCGGCGAGATCCTGCTGCATCTTCTGGGCCTGCTGCAGCAGCTGCTGCATATTGGGCTGACCACCACCGGGAATCACGGTCACTCCTGGCAATTCGACGACAAAATGTTTCGGTATGCCGAGCCTACGTGGTCACCGCGCAGGGCGCCCCACCCACTGGCGAGCAACTCTTTCGAGTGAGTTCCAGGCGGCGTCGGCGTGACTCCTATACCTGATCACAGGCCCTGCGCACCCGGGGATTCCGCGATTTCGACTCCACGGCCCACCATTCGGCGGTAGGAAGGGCATGCGCATCAGGACACACAGGCGCACTGCTCGTCACGCAAGGTTACGTACCAGAGACAGTCGGCCACGCCGGAGAGCAGTGATCAGCCAACCGTCGAAGACACCGCCACACATCAGGCGTCGCTACGCAGAATGGAGAGGAGCAGCCCGGTGAGTCAGCCGGAGATGCAGCCCGAAGGGCCGCCCCGCAACGAGCCCGGCTCGGCCGGTTCCTCCGGTTCGGGCTCCGGCGCGCGCGGCCGGGATGCGCGGGGCCGGGATCTGACTGGTACGCCGTTCCCGCCCGGCGACTGGGGCGAACCCGCCGAACGCCTCGACGAGCTGTACCGCTGGGTCGAGGCCGACGCCCTGCACACCGCTGACTGGTACCTGCGCGACCGGGTGTGGAAGCGGCGCGGAGCCAGGACTCTGCGGATGGGCACGGCGGCCGGGGCGTTGGCGGGCGCCGCGCTGCCGTTGCTCGATCTCACCGGGGCGCTGGGCGGGGCGGCGGGCTGGGGCTATCTGTCGCTGCTGCTGGGCGCCGCGTGCATGGCATGCGACCGGTACTTCGGCCTGACCTCGGGCTGGATAAGAAACCTCGCCACCGCCCAGGCCGTGCAGCGGCGCCTTCAGGTGCTGCAGTTCGACTGGGCGTCGGAGTGCGTACGGGAGGTGCTCGGCCCGACCGAGGGGACGGCGAGCGAGGCCGCCGAGCGGTCTCTGGGGGTGCTTCGGCGGTTCTCGGAGGACATCACGGAGCTCGTACGGACCGAGACCGCGGACTGGATGGTGGAGTTCCGGGCCGGGCCCGCGCCGATGGGGATGCAGGCACTGTCGTCGGGCAGCGGAGGCGGCGGCCGTACGGACCAGGGGTCGCTGCCGGGACGGTTCCCGATGCAGCAGACAATGGCCCGGCCGAACATGCCGCGGCAGCGGCCCCCGGAGTCCCCACGGTGATCCCACCGCGGTGACACCGCAGGCGCCTGACTGCCTCGGCACCTGTGCAGGCATCTGTACCGGTACGAGTACCGGTACAGATGTCCTCCCTGCTTCAGCTGAAGATGATCATGGAGCCTTGGGCGAGGCTGCGGGTGGCCGCCGCGTGCAGGCCCAGCCAGGCGTGCCGCTCACGGGCGAACGGACTGTCGTCGTACGGAATCGGGCTCGCCGGCTCCTCCACGGAGGTCGGTGCGATGGGCGGCAGCGGAGCGGCCGGCGGGTGCGCCGGGTCGATACCGATGGACGGGGCGACGAACTCCAGCTCCCGCAGCAGTCCGTGCGCGGAGCCGAGCGGGCCGCCGCCCTCCAGCAGTTCGTCGTTGGAGAGCGGGGCGGCGAAGTCCAGCGGAACGTATGCCCCCGCATGGTCGTAGTGCCAGGCCAGGTGGGACTGCCGGGCCGTCGCCTCGAACATCTCCAGCAACTGCTCGTAGTCCCCGCCGAGTTCGTCGACGGGCGTGACGGCGAGGCCGCTGAGCTGGAGCAGATAGGCGCGGCGCAGGAAGTGCAGTGCGTCGTAGTCGAAGGCCGCGACCGGGGCGACGTCACCGGTCAGGCCCGGCATGTAGGCGTACACGGGGACGGGCGGCAGTCCGGCCGCGCTCAATGCCTTGTCGTAGACGGCGATCTCTTCGGCGAACGGATTGTCGGGGCTGTGGCACAGCACATCGACGAGGGGGACCAGCCACAGGTCACAGGCCACGAAGTCTCGCTCTCCCCACGGGTACGCATCGGAATATTCATAACGGTCGGGACAGCGTAATGCGGTGGGCTCGTTGCGCACAGTGGCCGACGGTTACGGGCAGGGGGCCGGCCGCGGCCCGTGGCCCCGGTCGGTCCGATCAGCACGTGGGGGGCCGGGGCTCCGCCACGTGCGGTCAGCGCGCCGGGGACTCCGGCTCCGGCGCTCCGGGGGCCGTGGCCTGCCCCGTCGACCGCGGCCCGTGGCCCGGGTGCGCGGGGTTTCCGGCCGCGAGCCGGTCCGCCCAGCTCAGCGCGTGTGCGTTGTAGTCGTCGATCACCGCGCGCACCGCGTCGTGGCTGCCGAGCGTGATCGCCGCGACCAGTTCCGGATGACCCTGCCAGAGCCAGTCCCTGGCGCCCACGTCATGGCGCAGATACGGCACCGCGAAAACCCATGCCTGGACGCGCAGCCTGTGCAGGAAATCGTTGATGTACGTGTTGCACCCGAGCGCGCCCAACTCGCGCCAGAAACGCAGGTCGTAGCCGATGAGGATTTCGAGGTCACCGCCCTGCGCCGCTCGTGCGGCCTCCTGGGCTCTGCGGCGTACGGCGACCAGGCAGTCATGGTGCGTCACCCTCTGTGCGGCCGACAGTGCGGGCTCGTAGAAGACGCCGCGGATGACTCCGTCGATGACCAGGGCGCGGGCCTCGACCATCGACCGGTAGTCGGCGACGGTGAACTCACGCACCCGGAAACCGCGGTGCTGATCCGATTCGAGCAGGCCCTGCGCGGAGAGATCGAAGAGCGCCTCACGTACCGGAGTCGCCGAGACGCCGTACTGCTCGGCGATCTGCTTGACGGTGAACCCCCGTCCCGGTTGCAAACGCCCGGCCAGCACTTCATCACGCAGCGCGTCCGTGATCTGCTGCCGCAGCGTACTGCGGGTTACAGCTCGGCTCGCGCACATGGCGCCCCTCCCCCGTTTTCGGCTTTCGATCACCTTAAGCCAGGGTTGCCGTGCCCGGATCCGGGCAGGGGAGGGGCGCCGTGCTGCGGGGCCGCGCGGGCCGCCGCTACACGGTGTACTCGTCCGCGACCGACAGCGCCGCGTCGAGAGCGGCGAGGCCCTCCTTGGCCTCCGCCTCGGTGACGTTGCAGGCCGGAACGGCGTGGGTGCGGTTCATGTTGACGAAGGGCCACAGGCCGTTCTTCTTCGCGGCCGCGCCGAAGGCCGCCATGGCCGCGTTGGCCTCGCCTGCCGCGTTGTACGGAACCAGCGGCTCGCGGGTCTCCTTGTTGCGGACCAGGTCCAGCGCCCAGAAGGCGCCGAGGCCGCGGACCTCACCGACCGACGGGTGGCGCTCGGCCAGCTCGCGCAGGCCGGGGCCGAGGACCGTCTCGCCGATGTGGGCGGCGTTCTCGATGACCTTCTCGTCCTCCATGACATGGATGGTGGCGACAGCGGCCGCGCAGGCCAGAGGGTGACCGGAGTAGGTCAGTCCGCCCGGGTAGGCGCGGGTCTCGAAGGTGGCGGCGATCTCGGCGGAGATGGCGACACCGCCGAGCGGTACGTACCCGGAGTTGACGCCCTTGGCGAACGTCATCAGGTCCGGCACCACGTCGAAGTGGTCGGCGGCGAACCACTTGCCGGTGCGCCCGAAGCCGGCCATCACCTCGTCGAGGATGAAGACGATTCCGTACCGGTCGCAGATCTCGCGTACGCCCGCGAGATAGCCGGGCGGCGGCGTCATGATGCCGGCCGTGCCGGGGATCGTCTCCAGGATGATCGCGGCGATGGTGGCGGCGCCCTCGAAGGCGAGGGTGTCCTCCAGGTGCTGGAGTGCGCGGGCGCACTCCTCGGCCTCGGTCTCGGCGTGGAACGGCGAACGGTAGAGGAACGGGGCCCAGAAGTGGACCACGCCCGCCGAGCCGTTGTCGGAAGGCCAGCGGCGCGGGTCACCGGTCAGGTTGATCGCGGTGGAGGTGGCGCCGTGGTACGAGCGGTAGGCGGAGAGCACCTTCGTACGGCCGGTGTGCAGCCGGGCCATCCGGACGGCGTTCTCGACGGCCTCCGCACCGCCGTTGGTGAAGAAGATCTTGTCCAGGTCACCGGGGGTGCGCTCGGCGATGAGGCGTGCGGCCTCGGAGCGCGCCTCGACCGCGAACGCGGGGGCAAAGGTGGCGAGCTTGCCCGCCTGCTCCTGGATCGCCGCGACGACGGTGGGGTGCTGGTAGCCGATGTTGGTGTAGACGAGGCCGCTGGTGAAGTCCAGGTAGCGGTTGCCGTCGTAGTCCCAGAAGTACGCCCCCTCGGCGCCGGCGACGGCGAGCGGGTCGATCAGGCCCTGGGCGGACCAGGAGTGGAACACGTGCGCGCGGTCGGCGGCCTTCACGGCCGCACCGGCAGCGGAGTCGACATGCGGGGCATGAGGGGCATGAGGGGTCATGCGGTGAGCGTAGGTCTCGCAGGGAGCGGATCGACATGACCACCTTGTATGGCGTGGGGCGCTTTGGTGGGCAGGGTGTCGGGTCGGGTGCGGGGCGGTATACCCGCGGCTTCCCGGACGCGGGAATACCGGTCGCAGTTGGGCATTTCCAGCCCGGCGCTCGAGGACGGAACCGGACGAGGAAGCACCGGGCACCTCGCAGACGGGCCTGGAACCCGGGCCCGCCGGGGCACGACCCGCGCCGCTATTCTCAACGCGTTCCCGCGTATCGCCGCACGGGGGAGGACGCACACCATGGAAAAGCTCGGTCCCGCCGACCCACAACGCATCGGCGCCTACCGCCTGCTGGGCCGGCTCGGCGCAGGCGGCATGGGCCAGGTCTACCTGGCCCGCTCCGACCGTGGCCGCACCGTCGCGATCAAGCTGGTACGCGGCGAACTCGCCGAGCAGCAGGAGTTCCGCGACCGCTTCCGCCAGGAGGTGCGGGCCGCCCGCCAGGTGGGCTCCGCCTGGACCGCCCCGGTGCTGGACGCCGACACCGAGGCCGCCGTGCCCTGGGTCGCGACCGGGTACGTCGCCGGGCCTTCCCTCCAGGCCACCGTCTCCGGCCGCGCGGGCGCCCGCGCGGGGACGGCTTCCGGCGCGTACGGTCCCCTGCCCGAGCGTTCGGTTCACATCATGGGCGCGGGTCTCACCCACGCCCTCCGGGCCATCCATGCCGCCGGGCTCATCCATCGCGACCTCAAGCCCTCCAACATCCTGCTGACGATCGACGGGCCGCGTGTCATCGACTTCGGTATATCCCGGGCGCTCGACACCGTCACCGACGGCGGCCTCACCCGCACCGGGGCCCTGGTCGGTTCGCCCGGCTTCATGTCGCCCGAGCAGGTACGGGGCGAGAGCGTGACGCCGGCGTGCGATGTGTTCTGCCTCGGCTCGGTACTGGCGTACGCGTCGACCGGCCGGCTTCCGTTCGGGGCGTCCGACAGCGGCGTGCACGCGCAGCTGTTCCGGATCGCGCAGGAGGAGCCGGACCTCACCGGCGTTCCCGTGAACCTCGTCGAACTGGTCAGGGACTGCCTGCACAAGGACCCGGCCGCCCGTCCGACGACGGACGCGGTCCTGGAACGCCTGGCCGGCAGCGATTCGACGGAACCCTGGCTCCCGGGCGTGCTCATCGCCCAGTTCGGGCGCCTCGCCGTCGAACTGCTGGACTCCGAGGATCCGGAGGAGGCGGCCGGACCGGACCCCGTCCCGGGCAAGGCACCCACAGCGCCCGCAGCACCCGCACCGCCCTCCGACCGCCCCACCCCCGAGCCGCCGCCCGGCGCCGTCCACCCGCTCGCCACGATGGCCGACGCGCCGGCACCCGCACCCGCCCCGCCCCTCGGACCGCCGCCCTCCCCCGCGTACGGCTATCCACAGCAGCCGCCTGCCCAGCAGAACTACGCCGGTTACGGATATCCGCAGCAACACCACCAGCCGCCGGTGCCGCCTCAACAGTCCGGCTTCGGCGCCGCGCACCCGCACGGCCACCTCTGTCCCACTGCCGCCCCGCAGCCCGGGCCCGGCCCCGCCCGCCGCGGGCGGGGTTCGACCATCGCCCTCGTCACGATCGCCGTGCTCGTCGCCATCGGCGCGGGCGGGTCCGTCTACGCCCTCATGAACGACAAGGGCCCGGCACCCAAGCCGTCTCCCACCGCCTCATCGTTCTCTTCCTCCCCGGGCTCCCCCGTCACCGACGATCCGTCGTCCCCGGACGCCGGCCCCTCCCCCTCCGACGACAAGAAGAACGACGACAAGAAGAACAGTGACGGCCCCGTCCCGGCCGGCTACCTCGGCACCTGGTCGGGCTCCATCGACAACGCCGCGGGCCACTCCACCCGGGAACTCGTCATCCAGCAGGGCACGGTCGGCCGGACCGTCCTCACCCTCACCGCGGACGGACCGCTCGACAACGGCAGCTCCTACCACTGCGTCTTCCAGGCCGACCTGACCGCCGAACCGTCCCCGAACGGACCCGTCGAGGTCGGCCCCTCCACGGTCGTCGTCGGCGAACCCATGTCGTCCTGCACCGCGGGCAAGCCCACCACGCTGACCTTGCTCCCGGACGGCACCCTGAGCCGGGAAACCCCGGAAACCGGCGAGAAGCTCACGTACACCAAAGCCGACTGATCAGCCCAGCAGCGCGGACACCGCGTTCAGCAGCAACAGGGTGTGGACGCGTGTCGCCGGACCGGTCATCGGCGCTGTCGCCGACGCCACCGCACTGCGGACCGCCCTCGCACCGCTGATCGCCCTGCCCGCCCTCGGCTGGAGTCTCCTGCGTACCCTGACCGAACCCGAGTTGCCCGATGCGGCCACCAACCGCCCGTCGGCCATGCCTCAGCGAGAGGACCCACCACCGTGACCGACACCGTGAGCATCCCGCCTCATGACCGGCAGTTGCCGGAGACCGCGCGCACCCGCCACCGCCGTCTCCGCGAGCAGGGCAGCCTCGACCGCGATGCACTCGATGCGATCCTCGGAGCCGGCTTCGTCTGCCATCTCGGTGTCACCGTCGACGGAAACCTCCTGGTGGTCCCCACCGTGTACGGCACCGACGGCGCCAACCTCTACTTCCACGGCTCCGTCGCCAGCCGCAGCCTGATCGCCTCCCCCGAAGCGACGGTCTGTGTGACCGTCACTCACATCGACGGCCTCGTCCTGGCCCGGTCGGTCTTCGAGCACGGCGTCAACTACCGCAGCGCCATGGTCTTCGGCATGCCCCGTCCAGTCACCGACCCGGACGAGAAGCTCGCGGGTCTGCGCTGCCTGACCGAGCAAGCGACACCCGGTCAGTGGGACTACGCCCGCCGCCCCAGCCGCAAGGAGCTCGCCGCGACGTCCCTGCTCGCCCTTCCGCTGGACGAGGCCTCGGTGAAGATACGTACCGGGGCACCGGACGACGGCGACAGCGAAGACGCGGAACTCGGCCTGTGGGCGGGCGTGCTGCCCTTGCACACGACCTGGGGCGAGCTGGAACCGGACCCCCTGCTGCCCCCGGACATCGAGGCCCCGGCCCATCTGACCCGCCGGGCCCGCACAGCGATGAACTGAGCCGGGCGGGGCGCTCACCGGGCGTCCGGGGAGGGCGTCCGGGAACGTCGGGGGATGTCCGGATCGCGCTACACCAACGGCTTGGCCGACATCAACAGATGCCGGTGGGCGGGGCGCGCCGCCTCGTCCGCCGCTGCCTCCCGGGACGCCCATCCGGTGACCATCGCACGCTGGCCGGGGCCCATCAGCTCGAACCGGACCACGGGCGCGTCGAACGAGGCCAGGGCGTCCGTCAGGTACGAGGGGTTGAAAGCGACCGTCAGCTCGTCGGTGCCATCGAGCATGGCAGGCAGACGTTGGGAGGCGACATCGTCCTCGTAACCCGCCTGCAGAAGCACCGACTGGCCGGAGAACGTCAGTTGGAGCGGACTGCCGCCCTCCGCGACCACGGCGACGCGCTTGACGGCCTCGACCAGAGGCAACCGGTCGGTGACCGCGCAGACGGCGTCCGCCATCGCGAACAGCTTGTCGTGGCGCGGCAGTCGGCCGTCCAGCAGACGAACCGTGGTGCGCATCCCGGCCAGCTCGAAACCGATTGAGCCTTCGTCCAGGGCGAGTTGGACCAATCCGACCCGGCCGAAGGAGCGGGCGATCTCGGTCAGCCTGCGTGCGGAGACCACGACATCGGCCGAGACGTCGTCCTGCCCGGGCTTCCACGTGAGCGTACGCACCGCGAACCGGTAGCGGTCCGTCGCGGCGAGCGTCATCGTGTCGCCGTCGAGCGCCAGCCGGATACCGGTCAGGGTCGGCAGTGTGTCGTCCCGGCCCGCCGCCACCGTCACATGGGCGACGGCCGCGGCGAACTCCTCCGCGTCCACCGCACCGAGCACCTCCGGAAGTGACGGGAGCGCCGGATAGTCGTCGAAAGGCAGCACAGAGAGTCCGAACCGGGCACTGTCACTCGTCAACGAGAACCGTGAGCCCTCGACCGCGCACTTCACCGCGCCCTCGGGCAGCACCCGGCAGACGTCGAGCAGCCGGCGGCCCATGACCAGCACCCTGCCGGCCCGTACGGTCTCCGCCTCCACCTCGATGCACGCGGAAGCCTCGTAATCGAGGCCCGAGATACGCAGCCGGCCGTCGGCCGCCTCCAACAGCAGCCCGCCCAGCACGGGAACGGGCGAGCGCGTGGGCAGCACACGGGCTGCCCAGGCCACGGCGTCGGTCAGTGCACTGCGCTCAATGCGGAACTCCATGGCGGCGGCCTCTCCCGGTCGTCTCTGATCGTGATCGTGAGCCGACACTAGGGGCCACCACTGACAACGGAAGCAGGAAAGACGGTCGCGGACGACGACAGCGGCCACCCCCGTGAGCCGCTGCCGTCGTCCCAGGAGCGCAGGGGCGCAGGGGCGCAGGGGCGCAGGGGCGCAGGGGCGCAGGGGCGCAGGGGCGCAGGGGCGCAGGGGCGCAGGGGCGCGGGGGCGCGGGGGCGCAGAAGCGGAGGATGCGTGCACGCGCGGGAACGGGCCGACGACGTACTGCGCTCGTCCTCGACCACCGGCACCCGCATGTCTCCACGGCAGGAGCTTCGCGGGCGCACCACATGTCGTGATGCGCCCGCGTCCCGGTCGGCCTACAGGAAGGAGTTGATCTCGATGGTCTCGGTGCGGCCGGGACCGACACCGATCGCGGAGATCGGGGCGCCGGACATCTCCTCCAGCGCCTTCACGTACGCCTGCGCGTTCTTCGGCAGGTCGGCGAAGGTCTTGGCCTTCGTGATGTCCTCGGACCAGCCCGGCAGCATCTCGTAGACCGGCTTCGCGTGGTGGAAGTCGGTCTGGCTGTACGGGAGCTCCTCGACGCGCTTGCCGTCGATCTCGTACGCGACACACACCGGAATCTGCTCCCAGCCGGTCAGCACGTCCAGCTTGGTGAGGAAGAAGTCGGTGAGACCGTTGACCCGGGTCGCGTACCTCGCGATCACCGCGTCGAACCAGCCACAGCGACGGTCGCGGCCGGTGGTGACACCGCGCTCGCCGCCGATCCGGCGCAGCGCCTCGCCGTCCTCGTCGAACAGTTCCGTCGGGAAGGGGCCGGCGCCGACACGGGTGGTGTACGCCTTGAGGATGCCGATGACCCGGCTGATCTTCGTCGGGCCCACACCGGCACCGGTGCAGGCGCCGCCCGCGGTCGGGTTCGACGAGGTGACGAAGGGGTACGTGCCGTGGTCGACGTCGAGCAGCGTGCCCTGACCGCCCTCGAAGAGGACGACCTTGCCCTCGTCGATGGCATTGTTCAGGACCAGCGTCGTGTCGGCGACGTACGGCTTGATCTGCTCCGCGTACTGGAGCATCTCCTCGACGATCCTGCCGGAGTCGATGGCACGGCGGTTGAAGACCTTGGCGAGGAGCTGGTTCTTCTGCTCCAGGGCCGCCTCGACCTTCTGCTCCAGGATCGACTCGTCGTAGAGGTCCTGGACGCGGATGCCCACACGGTTGATCTTGTCGGCGTACGTCGGGCCGATGCCACGGCCGGTCGTGCCGATCTTGCGCTTCCCGAGGAACCGTTCCGTCACCTTGTCGATCGTGACGTTGTACGGGGTGATCAAATGGGCATTACCGCTGATCAGCAGCTTGGACGTGTCCACGCCGCGGTCGTTCAGCCCACTCAGCTCGGAGAGCAGGACGGCCGGGTCGACAACGACACCGTTTCCGATGACCGGGGTGCACCCCGGCGAAAGGATTCCGGAGGGGAGGAGATGAAGTGCGTACTTCTGGTCACCGACGACCACCGTGTGGCCGGCATTGTTGCCGCCTTGGAAGCGCACCACATAGTCCACGGAACCACCGAGGAGATCGGTGGCCTTCCCCTTGCCCTCGTCACCCCACTGAGCACCGAGCAGCACAAGTGCGGGCACAGGCGTACACCCCTTCCGGGCGGGGCATGTCCAAGGTCAGGGGGCGTACGTAAACGTCGTACATGCCGTACGACGATGTACGACAGGGCCTGAACCGTCGAACCGGGTGCCCCGGTATAGACGAAGCCCCTGGCGCAATAGCGCAAGGGGCTCTTGCACCAAGATGCTACCCGAGGAAGGACCGAGGTGTCGGCTGCCCAGCCCCCCGGCGACGGTGCGCACCAGCTGCTGGTGGTCATCGACCCGGTAGCCCGCCGGACCGACGGCGAGTCCGTCCGTATCGCGAAGGACGTGCTCAGCGCCGGTTCGCACGCCAAGATCTGTCTGCCCGACGGGCCGGAGGAGTTCGCGCGGGCCTTGTCCCGCCGGGGCAGTCGGCGGCCGGTGGTGGTCGGCGACGACCGGGCGCTGCGGCGGGCGGTGGCCCTGCTGCACCGGGAGCGGGAGCCGGCCCAGGCCACGCTCTCGCTGATCCCGGTCGGCGCCGTGGCCGCGCTGGAACTCGCCCATTCGCTCGGCGTGCCCCTGGGCGCGGTGGCGGCGGCGCGCACCGCGCTGGACGGCGCCGTGCGCAGGCTCGACCTGCTGGTCGACGACAGCGACGGCGTCGTCCTGGGCGCGCTGCGCATCCCGGCCTTGAGCGCGCTGCCGAGCGCGGTGGCCGCCCGTACGGGGGTCACGGCGGTCTGGGACACCTGCCGGTCCCTGGTCCGCACCCTGGTGCACCCCACCCCGCCGGCGCCTGCCGCCCCGCCCTGTACGCACCGGCTGCGGGTCGAGGCGGACGGCGTCCTGCTGAACGACCTGGACCGCCCGGTCGAGTCGGTGACGGTGGCCTCGCAGGGCGGCGACGGGGGCCTCGCGGAGGTGGTGATCCGCACTCCGGCGTCCGAACCGGTCACGGCGGAGGCGAAGGCCGTCACGGTCTCGGGCGCGGACTTCCGCTACCGCGCGGACCTGCAGGTCGGCGGCCCGGTCCGGACGAGGACATGGACGGTGCGGGCGGGGGCCTGGGGACTGATGCTGCCGGTGGCCGAGGGGTAGCCTCCGGCGCGGGCCGGAAGGACGGGGCGGGGTCCACCGGACGGTGCGGACAGGCCGGGGCGGGCGCCGCCCACTTCGTCAGGGGCGCCCGCGCTCGTCGGCCACCGGGAGGTCGAGTGTCTTGCGGTGCTCGCGCCAGCGGTCCATCATGCCGCCCAGCTCCGACTGCAGGAACTCGAAGAACGCCGCTGTCTCGGCGAGCCGGGCACCGGCCGGGGTGTGCTCGCCCAGGGTGCGGACACCGCCCTTGAGGGTGTTCTCCCAGCGGGTGAGGACCCGGTCGCGGTTGGCGAAGGTGGCGTACCAGACCTCGTTGTGCAGGCGGTAGCGGTCCCGGCGCGAGCCCGGGTCGCGTTCGCGGCCGACCATGCTGACCTGGGTGAGGTAATTGACCGCGCCGGACACGGCCGCCGGGCTGATCTGCAGCGCCATGGCGAGCTCGGCGGAGGTCATCGACCCGTCGTCGTCCGCGAGGAGCGCGGCGAAGACACGGGACGCCATCCGCTGCATCCCCGCCTCGGTCATGTCGGACGCGAACCGCTCGACGAACCGCGAAACCTCCTCCGCGTCCCGCTCGTCGCGCATGCTCTGTTCGGTTTCGCTGGTGCTGGTCATGACCCGCTCGTCTCCCCTGATTCCCCGGCCCCCGCCAAGTCCCAACTTTATACGCTTCCTTAACTTCACAATTTTGTGAAAGTAGCGTACCTTCAGAAACATGACGAATGCAATCACGGTTGCCGGGCTGCACAAGTCGTTCGGCCGGACGCGCGCGCTGGACGGCCTCGACCTCACGGTCGAGGCCGGTGAGGTCCACGGCTTCCTCGGACCCAACGGATCCGGGAAGTCCACCACCATCCGGGTGCTGCTGGGGCTGCTGCGGGCCGACTCCGGCGTCGCCCGGCTGCTCGGCCGCGACCCGTGGAACGACGCGGTCGAGCTCCACCGGCGGGTGGCGTACGTCCCGGGTGACGTCACGCTGTGGCGCAACCTCTCCGGCGGTGAGGTGATCGATCTGTACGGGCGGCTGCGCGGCGGCCTCGACCGGACCCGGCGCGCCGACCTCGTCGAACGGTTCGAGCTCGACCCGACGAAGAAGGGGCGTACGTACTCCAAGGGAAACCGGCAGAAGGTCGCGCTCGTCGCCGCGTTCGCCTCCGATGTGGATCTGCTGATCCTGGACGAGCCGACGAGCGGTCTCGATCCACTGATGGAAGAGGTCTTCCAGGACTGCGTCGCCGAAGAACGTGCGCGCGGGCGGACGATCCTGCTGTCCAGCCACATCCTCAGCGAGGTCGAATCGCTCTGCGACCGGGTCAGCATCATCCGCCAGGGGCAGACGGTGGAGACGGGCTCGCTGGCGGACATGCGCCATCTGACCCGTACGAACATCAGCGCCGAGCTGGCCGGTGCTCCCAACGGGCTCGCGCATCTGCCCGGCGTCCATGACCTCGACGTCCAGGGCCTGCGGGTCACACTCCAGGTCGACACGGACAAGCTGGACGCAGTCCTCAAGTCGCTCTCCGCATCGGGGGTACGGACGCTGACCAGCACCCCGCCCACGCTGGAGGAACTCTTCCTGCGTCACTACGCGGCCGACGCAACGGGCGCGTCGGCCAACGGCGAGGGTGTGGGGGTGGCGGCACGATGACTGCCGTGGCCATGAGCACACCGGCCGGTGCAGAACGCCGGACCGGGCCGGGTACCAGGCAACTCGCCGGCACCTGGCCCCTGCTGAGGCTCGCGCTGCGGCGCGACCGGATCATGATGCCGATCTGGGTGATCACGCTCGGCGCTTCCTTCTCCTCCGTCGCGAAGTCCCTCGCCTCGCTGTACGACACCGCCGCCGGGCGCGCCGAACTCGCCGCGTCGATGAACGCCAACAGCTCGCTCCGGGCGCTGTACGGACCGGTCTTCAACGACTCCATCGGCGGGCTCGTCAGCTGGCGGATGGTCGGCTTCGGCGGAGCGCTGGCGGCCGTCATGAGCCTGATCGTCGTCATCCGGCACACCCGGGAGGAAGAGGAGACCGGCCGTCAGGAGATGCTCTCCTCCGCCATGGTGGGCCGCCGCGCCCCGCTGACTGCCGCGCTCCTTGCCGCGCTGATCGCCAACGCCGCGCTGGCGCTGTTGATCACGGCCGGTATGGCCGGGTCCGGCGCGGGCGGCGCCGGAGCGGTGGCGCTCGCGCTGTCGGTCGCCGGGATCGGTGTGCTGTTCGCCTGCACCGCGGCGATCGCCGCACAGTTCACCGAGAGCGCACGGTTCGCGAAGGGACTCACGGCGGCGGTGATCGGTGCCGCGTTCGTACTGAAGGCCGCGGGCGACTCGGCGACGGACGACGGCTCGTCCGTACTGACGTGGCTCTCCCCCATCGGCTGGGCGGAGAATGTGCGCGCGTACGCGGACGAGCGCTGGTGGGTGCTGCTCGTCATCGCGGCAGCCGTCGCGGTGCAGGCCGGCCTCGCGTACACCCTGGCGGGCCGGCGCGATGTCGGCATGAGCTTCCTGGCGACCCGGCCCGGGCCCGCGCAGGGGCGGATCTCCACGGCGTTCGGTCTTGCGCTGCGGCTCCAGCGCGGTTCGCTGATCGGGTGGACGCTGTCGTTCGCCGTGGTCGGTGTCGTCTTCGGCGGGCTGACCGGCGGGGCGGCGGATCTCGTCGGCGACAACGCGAAGACGCAGGAGATCTTCGAGCGGATGGGAGGACAGTCCGGGCTGACCGATGCGTTCCTCGCAGCGATGGTCTCCATGCTCGGGATGGTCGCGGCGCTGTACATCGTCGCGACGGTGCTGCGGCTGCACGGCGAGGAGACCGCCGGGCGCGCCGAACCGGTGCTGGCGGGCGGGGTGAGCCGGATCGGGTGGGCGGCCGGTCATCTGGCCATCGCCTTCGGCGGTGCCGCCCTGATCATGGCGGTCGGCGGCCTCGGCCTGGCCGTCGGCTACGGCCACGAACTCCCGGCCGTGCTGGGTGCGTCGCTGGTGCAGCTGCCGGCGATCTGGCTGCTGGGCGGAGTGGCGGTCCTGCTGTACGGGGCGCTCCCGAGAGCGGCGGTGGCGTCCTGGGGCGTGGCCGGGGTCTGTCTGGCACTGGGGTGGATCGGGCCCGCCATCGACCTGCCGCAGCCGGTGATGGACATATCACCGTTCACGCATCTGCCGAAGCTGCCGGGGGGCACGGGGATGGAATGGGGTCCGGTACTGGTGCTCACGGCGGCTGCGGTGGTGCTGGCGGGAGCCGGGGTGGCGGCGTTGCGCAGACGCGATGTCCTGACGTGACGCGGGGGCAGGGCTGCCCCGGTTGCAACCTCCCTGCGGTGCACCCGCGTCACCCGGATCATGGAGCGCACCGCGCCCGGCCCGCCCCGCCTGCTCACCCCGTCACAGCTCGACGCGCAGTTCCTTCAGGCCCCTGATCACATAGCCCGGGTTCCACTCCGGCTCGGCCGCCAGTCGCATGTTCGGGGCGCGGCGCAGCAACTCGCCGAAGGAAGCGGTCAGTTCGACCCGGGCCAGCGGGGCGCCCAGACAGAAGTGGATGCCTGCGCCGAAGGTGATGTGGGGGTTCTCCCGGCGGGCCAGGTCCAGGGTGTCCGGTGCCGGGAAACGGGCCGGGTCGCGGTTGGCGGCGCCGAAGAGCAGAGCCACCTCGGAGCCACGCGGAATGACCGTGCCGTCGATCTCGATGTCGTCGAGGACCCAGCGCTCGAACATCTGCAGCGGAGTGTCGTACCTCATCAGCTCCTCGATCGCCGTCGGCAGCAGCCCGTGGTCGGCGCGCAGGGCTGCCAGCTGCTCGGGGTGGCGCAGCAGCGTCCACCAGCCGTTCACCGTGGTGTTGACGGTCGCCTCGTGGCCCGCGTTGAGCAGCAGCACACAGGTGGAGATCATCTCTTGCTCGCTGAGCCGCTCCCCTTCGTCGTGGGCGGCGATGAGCGCGGAGATCAGATCCGTACCGGGGTTCCTGCGCCGCTCCTTGATCAGCTCGCGCAGATACGCGGAGAAGTCGAGCGAGGCACGGACGGCGGCACGGGCGGTGTCGTCGGACGGATTCAGTTCAAACATTCCGCAGATCGCCGCCGACCATGGCCGCAGCGGGGCACGGTCGGACTCCGGGATGCCGAGCATCTCGGCGATGACGGCCACCGGCAGGGGTTCCGCGACGGCCGTCAGCAGATCGCCGCCGCCCGCCTCGACGAACGAGTCGACCAGCCCGGCGGCCAGCCGCCGCACGGTCGGGACGAGCTGCTCGACCGTACGCGGAGTGAACGCCTTGGAGACCAGGCGCCGGATCCGGGTGTGATCGGGGGCCTCCAGGTCGAGGAGCCCCTGGCCGTTGAGGGTGTGGAAGGGCTCGTGCTCGGCGGGCGGCGGCGTACGGCCGAACTCCTCGTGGGTGAAGCGGTGCAGATAGGTACGGCCCAGGCGGCGGTCACGCAGCAACGCGGACACATCGCCGTGGTGCGGGACGAGCCACTGGTCGGCCGGCTCGAAGTAGTGCACCCGGCCGGTGGCACGCAGCGCGGCGTAGGCGGGGTACGGGTCGGCGACGAACGCCGGGGACCAGGGGTCGAAGGGGGCTTCGGCCGCGGAACGTGAGGACAGGTGCATATGTGGACGCTAACCGGGCCCGACAGCCGCCGACCAACCACCCCCTGGCCATGCCTGCCACCCGCCCCTGGGCCCCGCCCCGACCACCCACCCCGGGCACCGGGCTTCCCCCCGGGCCCCGGGACTGCTCAGGAAGGCGTGACCAGCCGGGCCTCGTACGCGAAGACCGCCGCCTGCGTGCGGTCGCGCAGCCCCAGCTTCACCAGGATGCGGCTCACATGCGTCTTGATGGTGGACTCGGCGACCACCAGATGCGAGGCGATCTCGGCGTTCGACCGGCCCTTCGCGATGAGGACGAGCACCTCCGTCTCGCGCTCCGTGAGGTCGCCGATCCGGGCGAGGGCGGGCGGCCGCGGGGTCTCGGCGAGCTTCGAGAACTCGTTGATCAGCCGCTTGGTGACGGTCGGGGCGAGCAGCGCCTCGCCGGAGGCCACCACCCGTACCCCATCGGCGAGTTGACGGGCGGAGGCGTCCTTGAGGAGGAAGCCGGACGCCCCGGCGCGCAGCGCCTGGTACACGTACTCGTCGAGGTCGAAGGTGGTCAGAACCAGCACCTTGGCGTCCGCGTCGGCGGCGACGATCTCGCGGGTGGCCTCGATGCCGTTGAGTTCCGGCATCCGGATGTCCATCAGCACCACATCGGGGCGCAGCGCCGCGACCTGCGCGATGGCTTGCCGGCCGTCGACGGCCTCGCCGACGACCTCGATCCCCGGCATGGCGTTGAGCAGCACCGAGAAGCCCTCGCGGACCATCATCTGGTCGTCGACGATCAGCACCCGGATGGCCGGGATGGTGGGGATGGTCACGCCTGTTCCGCCTGTTCCGCCTGCACCTTGTGCGACTCACCCGTATCGCAGGCGGGTTGGACGGGGATGAACGCGGCGATCTCGTAACCGCCCTCCTCCGTCGACCCGGCCGTCATGTCGCCGTTCAGCATCGCGACCCGCTCCCGCATCCCCGTGATCCCGTGACCGGCCCCAGGCGAGGGCTTCACCAGACCGGTCGGCGGCCCGTTGACGACCCGCAGACCGAGTCCGCCGAGCACATAGCCGATCTCCACCTTGGCGGTGGCGCCCGGCGCGTGCCGCAGCGTGTTGCTGAGAGCCTCCTGAACGATCCGGTACGCCGACAGCTCGACGCCCTGCGGGAGTTCACGCACCGCACCGGTGACGGTCTTCTCCGCCTCCAGGCCCGCCTCGCGCACATTGGCGAGGAGTCCGTCGAGCTGCGCGAGGGTGGGCTGCGGGGCGTCCGGCGCCTGGTAGTCCTCGGCCCGTACGACGCCGAGGACCCGGCGCAGTTCGGTGAGGGCGGCGACCGCGTTCTCCCGGATCGTGACGAAGGCCTGCTCCAGCTCGGGCGGCGGATTCTCCACCCGGTACGGGGCGGCCTCGGCCTGGATCGCGACGACCGACATGTGGTGGGCGACCACGTCGTGCAGCTCCCGGGCGATGGTGGTGCGCTCCTCAAGCAGTGTGCGCCGGTCGCGTTCGACGGCGGTCACGGTGCGCTGCACGGTCACCTCGCGCTCCGCGTCGCGACGGATCTGCACCACAGTCACCAGCAGCAGCGCGAACGCGGAGGCCAGGGCGAAGGCGGAGGTGGTGGAGGAGGGGTGCAAGCCGCCGCCGACATTGTCCATCACGGTGCCGAGCAGCGCGGTGAAGCCCCACATCCAGGCGGCGGTACGGGGCCGGGTCCGGGCCGCGACCACCACCAGCACCGTCAGATGCGAGAGAGAGGTGCTGGGCGTCCATGGCCAGGAACCACCGTCGGCGAACGCCGCGAACGGAGTGAGAGCCAGCGATATCCAGAACGCGCCGACCGGCCTGACCAGCGTCATCAGCACGGCGGCCGCCGGGACCAGCACGAGCGGGACGACTGCTACAGCGAAACGCGGAGCGGAGCCGGTCGAGGCCAGGCCTATGAAGGCCACGAACAGCGCGGCTGCGCCGACCAGCGCGTGAGGTGTCCACGCGATCCGCTCACGCATTCGCTCCGACAGTTGCCGGAGCAGCGGCCCGTCGGTCCGCATCCGCTCCAGCGGACGGTACGCGAAGGCATCGTGGAATAGGTCCTGCCGCAGGCCGCCCAACGCCCCCGCGGCCAGTCGGAACTCGGGGCTTCTGCTCTTGGTCTCGGTCACGTTTCCAAGGTAGGGGCCGGATCGGCCCGGGTCGTCAGCAGTGATACGGATCCTGCGCCGTCCGTCGCAAGTACTACGGTGCCCGTACCGCCGCCGGTCCCCGCTCACCAGGCCAGCTGGGCGAGCTCCTCCGCCACCACCGCGCACGCGTCGGTGGCCGGGTCGATCAGCGGGAAGTGGCCGACGCCGGGCAGCAGGGTCAGGCCCACCGTCTCCCCCGCCTTCGCCGCCGCGTCGACGAACGCCTCCGAGACGGCCTGTGGCACATCGATGTCGGTGGTGCCCTGCACCACGGTGGTCGCAATCCCGGTGGGCAGCAGCACGGCCGGGTCGGCGTGCGGGGCCCGTGCCTCGAAGTCCTCCTCTCGGCCGAGGAATTGACCGACCGCCCCAGAGCACACGTCCAGCTCGACGGCCGTGGTGAAGTCCGCGATCGGTGCGAGGGCGACGACACCCCGCAGCGGCGGCGGTACGGGCAGCCGCCACGGCGAGTCCTCGGGCAGTACGTGCCGGGCGGCGGCCCACAGGGCGAGCTGTCCGCCGGCGGAGTGCCCGGTGACGACGATCCGCCGGGCGTCGGCCTGCGGAATTTCCCGGGGCAGCAGGGCAGGCAGCGCGTCCATCGCCGCGGCGACATCGTCGAAGGTCTCCGGCCAACGGCCCGCGACCGGACCGGAACCCCGCTGCTGCGGAATCTCGCTGCCGCACCGGTACTCGACACTGGCGACCGCGAAACCGCGCCGGGCCAGGAAGTCCGCGAACGGCGACACATGCTTCCGGTCGTACGGCGCCCGCCACGCCCCGCCGTGCACGACGACCACGACCGGCGCACCGGTCCGGCCGTCGCGCGGGGCGTAGAAGTCGATCACCTGGTCGGGGTGGCTGCCGTAGGCGGCGGTTGCATCGGGGGCGACCGGTGGGCGCGAGAGTGCCGACTCGGTCTCGGCTGCGTCACGATCACGCGCGGAAGAATCCGACATGCTGCTCAACCGTCCTGTATCCGAGCCCAACAGCTCAACAACCCAACAGCCCAACTGGCCTGACCTGCGGGGACGGTACCAGCACGGAAGGTTCCCGTCCCCGCCGACGGATCACGACAGGGGCCCCTGGATCACGCCCCCAGCACCTCACCCAGTACCCGCGCCGCACGCTCCACGTCCGCGAACCCCACGTACAGCGGCGTGAACCCGAACCGCAGCACGTCCGGCCGCCGCAGATCCCCGACGACACCCCGCGCGATGAGCGCGCTCATCACCGGTTCCGCGTCCTCGCACCGCAGCGCGACCTGGCTGCCGCGCTCCGCGTGCGCGGCCGGGGTGACGGAGGTGACCCGGCCCTCGGGCACATACGCGGTGACGCACTCCAGGAAGAAGTCCGTCAGCGCCAGGGACTTGGCCCGTACCGCCTCGATCGACACCCCGTTCCACACGTCCAACGACGCTTCGAGCGCCAGCATGGAGAGGATGTCGGGGGTGCCGACCCGGCCGCGTACGGCACCGTCCGCCGGGACGTATCCGGGTGTCATGCCGAATGGGTCGGCGTGCGACGTCCACCCCGGCAGGGGCGAGTCGAAGGCGGCCTGGTGGCGTTCGGCGACGTACAGGTAGGCGGGCGAACCGGGGCCGCCGTTCAGGTACTTGTACGTGCAGCCGACCGCGAGGTCCACGCCGTGCGCGTCGAGGCCGACGGGCAGGGCGCCCGCGCTGTGGCACAGGTCCCAGACGGCGAGGCCGCCCGCCGCGTGCACGGCCGCGGTGAGTCCGGGCAGGTCGTGGAGCCTGCCGGTGCGGTAGTCGACATGGTTGAGCAGCACGGCCGCGGTACGGGGGCCGAGGGCGTCCGGCACCTCGGCGGGGGCGACCGGGACGAGCCGGTGGCCGGTCATCCTGGCCGCGGATGCTGCGATGTACCCGTCCGTGGGAAATGTCGTCGCGTCGACGAGGATCTCGTCGCGGCCCTCCGGTGCCAGCCGGCTCGCGGCGACGACGGCCTTGAAGACGTTCACGCTGGTCGAGTCGCCGACGACGATCTGCCCGGCGGCGGCCCCGACGAGCGGGGCGATCCGGTCGCCGATCCGCTCGGGTGCGGTCCACCATCCGCTCTCGTCCCAGGACCGGATGCGCAGCTCACCCCACTCGCGGGTGAGGACCTCCTGCATCCGGGCGGGTACATGGGCGGGCAGCGCACCGAGCGAGTTGCCGTCGAGGTAGACGGTGTCGTCGAGGGTGAACAGCTTGCGCAGATCGGCGAGGCGGTCGGCGGCATCGAGTGCCGCGGCCCGCGCGGCGAAGGTCTCAGACATGGCTGCGCGCCGTCCACAGCTCGGGGAAGACGTTCTTCGTGGCCCGTTTCTCCAGCCACGCGACCCCGGCAGAACCACCGGTCCCGGTTTTCGAACCCATCGCGCGCCGGGTGGCGAGAAGATGGTCGTTGCGCCAGCGCCACACCAGTTCGCCGACATCGGTGAGCACCTCGCCGAGCCGGACCAGCTCGTCGTGCTGGTCGGGGTTGGCGTAGATCTCCGCCCAGACGGCCTCGACCTCGGGGGACGGCTCGTACCTCTGCGTCAGGTCCCGGTCGAGCACGGCCTGCGGTACGGCATGGCCGCGCCGGGCGAGCAGGGCGAGCGTCTCGTCGTACAGACCCGGTTCGCCGAGCGCCTTCTCCAGCTCCGCGTGGACGCGGGGCGCACCCCGGTGCGGCACGAGCATGGACGCGGACTTGTCACCGAGCAGGAACTCCATCCGCCGGTACATCGCCGACTGGAAGCCGGAGCCCTCACCGAGGGCGGCGCGGTAGGAGTTGAACTGGGCGGGGGTGAGCTGGGCGAGCGGTGTCCAGGAGGCGTTGAGCGCCTCCAGTTCCCGCAGAGACCGCTTGAGCGCGTCGCGTGCGACGGGCAGCCGGTCCTCGCGCAGGGCGTGCGCGGCGGTCTCCCACTCGTGGACGATGACGGTGAACCACAATTCCATGACCTGGGTGGTGATCAGGAAGACCATTTCGCCCGGATCGTCGGAGCGAAGGTGCTGGAGATGGGTCAGGACATCCGCCTGGACATAGTCCTCGTACGGAGTCGTTCCCGCGAAGTCGAGGTGCGGGGTCTGCGCACCGGTGGCTTCGCGGTCGGGGGGGATGGTCGACATCGCTGTCTCCTCGACACAAGCTTCCGGGTAGCGGTCCGCCCCTTCCCTGAGGTGGTGGAGCTCCGGTCCCCTGCCCGCATCCTAAACGGAGCCCGCAGGAGCCCGCAGGAGCGCGCAGACCCCGCAGATACCGGCGCATCTGCGGGGTCCGGAACATCACAAGGTGTACGTATACGCCCCTGGTGCCGGACAGCCCTTACGACCTGGGGGCGATAGGGCCGCGTTTCGTCAGCCGAGGGTTTCGGCGGCGGTCGGCGAGGAGTCGCGCAGGAACGTCGAGCAGCGCTCGTACTCCTCCTGCTCGCCGATCGCCCGGGCGGCCCGCGCCAGGGCGTGCAGGGCGCGCAGGAAGCCGCGGTTCGGCTCGTGCTCGAACGGTACGGGGCCGTGGCCCTTCCAGCCGGCCCTGCGCAGCGCGTCGAGGCCGCGGTGGTAGCCGGTGCGGGCGTAGGCGTACGACTCGATGACGCGGCCGCCCTCGAACGCCTCGTCGGCGAGCTGTGCCCAGGCCAGGGAGGAGGTCGGGTACTTCGCGGCGACATCGGCAGGGGCCGTGCCGTTCGCGAGCAGCTCGCGCGGCTCCGGGTCGTCGGGCAGGTGGGTCGGGGGAGGCCCCCCGAGCAGGTTCTCGTGGATCGACATGGGTTCAAGTGTGCCTGGCGCACGCACGCCGGGGGTACCCGGGCACCGTGCGGTGGGTCAGTTCGCGCCGGGGGTACCCGGGCGCCGTGTGGTGGGTCCGGAGGGCCGGTTCGCGCCCGGTTTGCCCTTCTCCTCAGGCGTGGGTTCCAGGGGCGGGGCGACAATGCCGCAGTGCACCGTGCACTCGGGGTGCGCCTTCTCCTTCTCGTCCGCCGTGACGGGAGGCTTACGTACGGTCGCCCAGGCGATCAGCGAGCCCAGCGCGAGCAGCCCGGCACACATCGGCATGGCCCGCCGGAACGTCGCGGCGAACTCGTCGGCGTTCCGGTAGGCCTCCGGTCCCATCCCGGCGAGCAGCGGCAGCGCGGCCACCGCGATCAGCCCTGCGGCGCGGGCGGCCGCGTTGTTGATCCCGCTGGCGAGACCTGCCCGTGCTGTGTCCACGGAGGCCAGGACGGTTGCGGTGAGCGGTGCCACCAGGGTGACGAGTCCGATGCCGAGCACACCGACCGCCGGAAGCACATCGGTGAGGTAGGCGGAGACGGAGTTCGACCCCGGCCCGACCCTCATCATCAGCAGCATCCCGGTGGCGGCGACCAGTGGGCCGACGGTGAGCGGGATGCGGGGCCCGATGCGCTGCCCCAATTCGCCCGCGGAGGCGGAGAACAGCAGCATCAGCACGGTCGCGGGCAGCAGAGCCGTGCCGGCGCCGAGAGCCGAGTACCCGGCCACGACCTGGAGCTGGATCGCGGAGAGGAAGAAATAGCCGCCGAGCGCCGCGTACACGCAGAGGGTGATGATGTTGACGACGGTGAACTGCCGGGACGCAAACACCGAGGGCGGCAGCATCGGCTCCGTCCGCCGCCGCTCCACCTGCACGAATACCGCCCCGAGCACGATCCCGCCGACGACAGCCCCGATCACCACCGCGGACGCCCCCTGCCCCGGCGCCTCGATCAACGCGTAGGTCACCAGGGCGAGGGCGAGCGCGCCGAGCACGGCGCCCAGTACGTCGAAGCGCCCGTGCGCGTCGGGGTCACGCGATTCCGGGACGTGGCGCAGCGCCGTCGGCAGACAGACCGCGGCGAGCGGCACGTTGAGCAGGAACACCCACCGCCAGCCGGGCCCGTCGACGAGCCAGCCGCCGACGAACGGCCCGATGGCGGCGCCGACCCCGCCGAACCCCGACCACAGCCCGACCGCGCGGGCCCGGTCGTCCGGGTGGAAGCTCGCCTGGATCAGTGCCAGCGAACCGGGTGTGAGGAGCGCCCCGCCGATGCCCTGGAGGGCGCGGGCGGTGATCAGGACGGCGGCATTCGGCGCGATGCCGCACAGCACGGACGCGGTGGCGAACCAGACGACTCCGACGACGAAGACCCGCCGCCGCCCGTACCGGTCGCCGAGGGCGCCGCCGAGAAGGATCAGCCCGGCGAGGGTCAGCATGTAGGCGGTGACGGTCCACTGGAGGGCGGCCAGATCGGTGCCGAGGTCCTTGCCGATGCGGGGCAGGGCGACGTTGATGACGGTGGAGTCGAGCATGGCCATGCTGGAGCCGAGGACGGTGGTGAGGACGACCCAGCGTCCGGTGGGGGAGGCGACGCGGATGGCTCCCGTCTCTGCGTCAGGCATATGAGCAGCATCGCCGCTCCGGGCCGGAAGGGCCATCGGGGTGGGGGCGGCTCGGCGGCAGCAGTCCATCCACCCCGAACCGGTCCGCGCCCCCGTCCCACTGGACGCACCAGGTGCCCCGGCGGTCGACGAGGGTGTCGAAGTCATAGCGGGCACTGGAACTCACAGGGCCCCCTCGCTTCTTCTCCCGGACATGCTCCGGGCCCGGCACCCCTTGGGATGCCGGGCCCGGAGCCACACTTCGTACCGGCTGCTACTTCAGCCTGGTGCCGGTGGAACGCAGGTTGGCGCAGGCCTCCGTGACACGCTTGGCCATGCCCGCCTCGGCGGACTTGCCCCAGCTGCGCGGGTCGTAGACCTTCTTGTTGCCGACCTCGCCGTCGACCTTCAGCACACCGTCGTAGTTGCGGAACACGTGGTCCACGATCGGGCGGGTGAAGGCGTACTGGGTGTCGGTGTCGAGGTTCATCTTCACGACGCCGTTCTCCAGCGCGGTGGCGATCTCCTGCTCGGTGGAGCCGGAGCCACCGTGGAAGACGAAGTCGAAGGGCGACGACTTGCCGTACTTGGCGGCGACACCCTGCTGGAGGTCCTTCAGCAGCTCGGGACGGAGCACGACGTTGCCCGGCTTGTAGACGCCGTGGACGTTGCCGAAGGAGGCGGCCAGCAGGTAGCGGCCCTTCTCGCCCAGGCCGAGCGCCTCGGCGGTGCGCAGCGCGTCGTCGACGGTCGTGTACAGCTCGTCGTTGATCTCGTGCGTGACGCCGTCCTCCTCGCCACCGGTCGGAGTGATCTCGACCTCAAGAATGATCTTGGCGGCGGCGGCCTTGGCAAGCAGCTCCTGGCCGATGGCCAGGTTGTCGGCGAGGGTCTCGGCCGAGCCGTCCCACATGTGGGACTGGAACAGCGGGTTCTGGCCCTTGGCCACGCGCTCGGCGGAGATGTCGAGCAGGGGACGTACGTAACCGTCCAGCTTGTCCTTGGGGCAGTGGTCGGTGTGCAGCGCGACCGTGACGTCGTACTTGGCGGCGACGATGTGCGCGAACTCGGCGAGAGCGACGGCGCCCGTGATCATGTCCTTGTTGTGCTGGCCGCCCAGGAACTCCGCCCCACCGGTGGAGATCTGGACGATGCCGTCGCTCTCCGCCTCCGCGAAGCCGCGCAGTGCAGCGTGCAGGGTCTGGGTCGACGTCACATTGATGGCCGGGTAGGCGAACTTGCCTGCCTTCGCCCGGTCGAGCATCTCGGCGTAGACCTCGGGGGTTGCGATGGGCATCTGTCCACTCCTTGGGATGTGCGAGTGTGCGTTGCTGGTTCCCTGACCTGGGGGCGACGTCATCGTCGCCCCCATCTTCCCAGAATCTCGCTCCGGCTCCACCCGTCCCGTCCCCCGCTACCCGGACGAGCGATCCACGGGCATGCGTCGAGGGCGGACCGTTTCACGTGAAACAGCCCACCCTCGACAGAAACCGCAGGTCAACCCCTACGTCAGGCCAGATCGAGGTCTGCCACCGTGTAGGCGTGGACGTACGGCAGCCCGGCCTCGACAATGGCCGGAGCCGCTCCCCGCTCCACGATCGTGGCGACGGCGACGACCTCGCCACCGGCCTCGCGCACTGCCTCGACGGCCGTCAGCGGCGAACCGCCGGTCGTCGAGGTGTCCTCGACGACCAGGCAGCGGCGGCCCTTCACATCCGTGCCCTCGATGCGGCGCTGCATCCCGTGCGCCTTCTGCGCCTTGCGGACGACGAACGCGTCCAGCTCCTGCCCACGCGCGGCGGAGGCGTGCAGCATCGAGGTGGCGACCGGGTCGGCGCCCAGCGTCAGCCCGCCCACGCAGTCGTAGTCCAGCTCGGCGGTCTCGTCGAGCATGACCTGACCGACCAGGGGAGCGGCCTTGCCGTCCAGCGTGATGCGGCGCAGGTCGATGTACCAGTCGGCCTCAAGACCCGAGGAGAGGGTCACCTTGCCGTGTACCACGGCCTTGTCCTTGATCTGCTGGAGCAGCTCAGCACGTACGTCAGTCATGGCTACGAGCTTAGGGCGTGTTGCAGGGCGGGCCCCGGCCGGACGGGACTTTCGAAGCACGCCCTGGTGCCGACCGCCTCAGGGCCTGCACCCCGCCGGTCAGAGCCTGCGCCAGCTCCAGGTCGTCGCAATCTCCAGCGGCTCGATCGGAGTGACATACCGGGGCGCGGTGTTCAGCCCGTTCGGCGGGCCGGACTGCGGCTCCACACAGACCGCCTCGGCCTGCTCGTCGTAGATCACGACCCACTCGGCCCGGCTCTTCACGGTCAGTTCCAGCTGCTGCGGCCAGGTGAGCGTCACATCGACGCCGTCCGGCATCCCGAAGCAGTCGTCCCACGGGCCGGGCAGGGGCGGGACGCGGCGGCCGGTCGGCAGATGGTTCTCGCCACGCTCCTCCTGCCAGGCCGCGTCGAAGGCGATCTTCACGTTCTTGCCGCAGCCGAGATCCCGCAGGAACCAGGGGTGCCAGCCGGCCTGCGCCGGGAACGAATCCCCGTACGTCTCGATGCCGAACGCAAGCGTGAGCGAGTCCTCGGACAGCTCGAAGGTCTGGGTCACCCGGCCCGGATACGGCCAGGGGTCGGCGAGGTCGTAGTAGAAGGCGGCCTGCCGCTCGCCCACCCGGGCGGTGCGCCAAGCGGTGTCCCTGCCGGTGCCGTGGATGGCATGCGGCGGGGAGTTCAGCGGCAACCGGTGCGAGACGTCACCGTTGTGGAATCGCCCGTTCTCGGTGCGCCCGCACCACGGCACCATCGGGAAGCAGCCGTAGCGCTCCCCCTGCCGCAGCAACTCGGTGCCGCCGATCCGCAGACTGCTGATACGGCAGCCGTTGGCGGGGTTCACAGTCAATTCTGCGTCGCCGACGGACAGCCGGACGTCCTTCTCGCTGCTACTCACCCGACCGACATTACTGGCGCGGCTACCTCCGCCGCCTCAGCGCCCGGCCCACCACGACAGCCGTCGCGAGCGCGAGCGCGGCGGCGGGGGCGACCCAGCGGAGTGTGGCGCCCGCGGTGGTCGAATCGGGGGACGGTACGGGGGCGTACCTGCCGCGCGGCGGCGCGTGGTCGACCTCCTCGGCGCTGCGGCCGATCATGGTGCGCCTGGCATGCGCGGCCTCGGCCGGGGGACCGTCGGGGACGGTGAACTCGACCTCCGCCACGGGGTCGAGCGACGGCGGGGGCACGGGGGCGTCGAAGACGGCGCCCGTGCCCGGGGGGTTCTCGGTGGAGGGCGTCTCGTCCGCGGTGGCGCCGTCGTCGGTGTCGTCGGCGGCTTCCGCCGCAGTACTCCGGGTAGTGTCAGCGCCGGTCGCGTCGGCCTCCTCGGCCGCCTCCTCGATGGCCTGCTCCACCGCTTCCCCGACGGACCGCTCGGCCTCGCCGAGGGCCTCGCCCACCTTGTCGCCGCCCGCCAGCGTCTCCGTCACCAACTGCTGCGCAAAGCGGTCCAGCAGCCGGCGGGCCGTCGCGAGCGCCGTCGCCGGGTCCAGCTCCAGGATGCGGCCGTCGCCGCTCGCCGTACCCGCGAACCCGATCGCCGTGCCGTCGTCCTTCTGCGTCAGGCTGATCGTCAGAGCCAGCTTCGCCGAGCCGGTCCCCCGGGCCTCGACGCCCTCGCCCGCCACCAGGATTCCGTCGTCCGGGCCGCTCTGCAGGGAAACGGTCAGCACACCGCGGTACGTGATCGTGTGGCCGTCGACCCGGACCTTGAGCCGGCCGGACAGCAGGCCCGCGGACGCGTCGGCGTCCTGCTGGAGCCCCGGTACACAGCGCGCGACGCGGGCGGAATCGCCCAGCGTCCGCCGCAGGGACGGGGCCGGAACCGGAACGAACACCTCATGCTCCATGGAAACCGAGCCTACTCAGCCCAGGCCATCACGTCAGCGGTTCCGCGTCGCAAAGCCGCCGGGCGTACGGCGTCCGGCTCACCGGTCCCCCCAGTACCGTGGATGCACCAGCGTCGACGGCGGCAGCCCGTGCAGCCGCCCGCTCTCCGCTTCCCGTCCCGCACGCATCAGCGAGCCCCGCGTCAGCGACCGCAGCATCGGCGCCCCCTGGGCGAGGCGGAGCGCCGGCGCCCCGGCCGACCGGGCGAGGACGAAGCCCCAGCCGTGCATGGCCTGCGCCCGGTGCGTGGCCCGGTCGGGGCCGGCCGCGACATCGGAGAGCCTGCCGCTGATCCGGTACGGGCGGGTGTGCAGGCCCGCCGCCCTCATCGACGCCTCCACCGTCCAGTACGCACGCGGCCGGGTCACCGGCGGGCCCCCGTGCACCACCAGCCGGCCGCCCGGCGCGAGGACCTCGGCGACCAAGCCGTAGAACTCCGCCGAGTAGAGCTTCGTGCCGGCGAAAATTCCGGGGTCGGGCAGATCGGAGATCACCACGTCGTAGCCACCGTGCGCCTCCCGCAGCCAGGTGAAGGCGTCCGCGTCGACGGCCGTCAGCCGCGGATCACGGTACGCGTGGGCGTTCAGCGCCGAGAGCGCACGGTCGGTACGGGCCAACCGGGTGACGCCGGGGTCGGGCTCGACGAGGGTGACGCTGCGTACGTCCGGGTAGCGCAGCACCTCCCGGGCGGCGAGACCGTCGCCGCCGCCCAGGACCAGGACACGGGCGCGTGGGCCGTTCATCGCCGGGTGCACCAGCGCCTCGTGGTAGCGGTACTCGTCGCGCGCGCTGACCCGCAGCCGCCCGTCCAGATACAGGTCCAGGGAGCTGCGGCCCGCCCCCGTCAGTACGACCTCCTGGACCCCGGTCTGCACCGCGACCCTCACCCCGTCCCCGTACACCGCGCGCCGAGCCGCCCGCTCGAAGTCGTCGACCAGTGCGGTGGCGGTGGCGAGTACGGCGATCACGGCCACGTTGACGAGGATCAGCAGCCACCGCGAGCGCGGGGTGAGGTCCCGCCGGAACACCCACAGCACCAGCGCCCCGCCCGCCGCCGCGTTGACCGCGCCGGTGAACAGCGCCCCGGTGAGCTGTCCGAGCACCGGCAGCAGCAGAAAGGGGAACGCGAGCCCGCCGACCAGCGCGCCCACGTAGTCGGCGGCGAACAGATCCGCTACGGTCCCGCCCGCGTCCTGCCGGTCGACGCGCTGGATCAGCGTCATCAGCAGCGGGATCTCCGCACCGGTCAGGACGCCGATCGTGAGCGAGAACCCCACCAGGGCGTGCCGCGACTCCCCGATCCAGGCGAACGACGCGTACAGCACGACCGCCGAGGAGCCGCCCACGAGTGCGAGCGCCGCCTCGATCAGCCCGAAACCAACTGCGGGACGACTGCGTAAACGTTTCGCGAGGAGCGAGCCGACACCCATCGCGAACACCATCACGGAGAGCACGACGGACGCCTGGGTGACGGAATCGCCGATCAAGTAGGAGGCGAGCGCCACCAGTTCGAGCTCGTAGACCAGACCGCAGGCGGCACAGATGAAGACAGCGGCCAGCACGAGACACCGACAGGTCCTCGGCCGTACGGGAAGACGCGCCGTGCCGCTCCCTGTCGTTGGTGAGGTCGTACGTGGCGCGCCCACAACGGAGTTGGGCCGCGTCAGAGTGCTGCCACCGGCATCCGAACTCCCACTTGGGTGCGCGTCACCACCAACTGCCCCTCCTGCGGGTACGCATGCCAGGTGCGCCACCGCACCTGGTCCTCGGTCCGCTGGGCGAGCAGGGCGGTGAAGGCGTGCGGGCTGCCGGGGAACGTCCCGGCGAGACCGTGGGGATGGTCGGTCACGAGCGCGAGGAGCTCCTGCGCACGCTCCGCGAACGAGCCCGCCGAGAGCGTCTCGACGCGGGCCGCGAAGTCGTACTTCCACTCCCCGAGCCGCTCGGAGACACCGAGCGGGAGCGGGGTGCTGCTGCCGGGGATGCACGCGACGGTTTCGGAACAGGTGCCCTGGTTCTCCTCCAGGAGCACCTGGTGGGAGGCGCCGAGCAGGCGCAGTTGGAGTCGGGCACCGGCGAGATCGAGGTCGAGCACGGCCAGGGCGGGGAGTGGTTCGCGCCCCAGCGCCCAGGCCAGGTCGGCAGCACGGGTGTCGGAATAGGCCGTCTGGAGGGTCGTGAGCATGGGTCGGCTCCGCAAACAAGCGTGGACACATGGACAGGGGACGCCTCCGACGTGCTGCACGTGGGAGGTGGGAAGCGCCCGATCAGGTCCAACTCGGGTCCGAGGGCTGGATGTTCTCTCAACCGAGGGAATCACGAAGTAAGCCGCGCCCACAGCTTTTTTACCCAACTTGACGCGGTTTCCATCCCCTCGGGGGCCTCTCGGTTCATCTGTTCAACGGCATCTCGCGGAAAGCCCAAACAAAAAGGTGCCCGGCGGGAGTTCCCCCGCCGGGCACCTGTGGGACACCGAGCCGCACGGGCCCGGCACCGGGCGTGTGGCCCTGCCCGGTCACGGATCAGCTGCCCCGTGTCAGCTGCCTCCGCCGCATCCGCCCCCGCCGCCGCACGAGGAGCCGCCACCGCACGAGGAGTGACCGCCACCGCACGAATGCCCCCCGGAGTGACCACCGGAGTGACCGCTGCTGCTTCCGCAGGAAGAGCCACCGCCGCTGTCACCTCCCGCCCACCAGCTGCCACCCTCGCCCCCGCCGCCGCTCGAACCCCGGCGCGCGCTCCGCCCGCGCCTCTTCTTCCGGTTGCCGGCCCCCACCAAAAAGATGACCAGCCCGATCACGGCAAGCGCGATCAGCACCGAAACAAAAGTCCCCACCGACCTCACGTCCTTCCGTTCCCCCGAAGCGAGGCCCCCCGCTTCCGTCCGCTTCCTGCGTGAGTGGGGGATGCCCCCGGCCCCGTACGGCCAAAGCAGACTTGAGCAACTCCAGAGCTTCCGCACAGGATTGCGGTCATGACACAGGGACGACCGCTGCTCAACCGCCGCCTCGCCGAGTTCGGCACGACGATCTTCGCGGAGATGTCGGCACTTGCCGTACGGACCGGCTCCATCAACCTCGGCCAGGGCTTCCCCGACACCGACGGCCCCGAGGAAATCAGGGAGGCCGCGGTCCGGGCACTGCGCGCCGGGCACGGCAACCAGTACCCGCCGGGCCCCGGCATCCCCGAACTGCGCACCGCGATCGCCGACCACCAACAGCGCTTCTACGGCCTCCCCTTCGACCCCGACACCGAGGTGCTGGTCACCGCCGGCGCCACCGAGGCCATCGCCGCGGCCCTGCTGGCGCTGCTGGAGCCCGGCGACGAGGTCATCGCCTTCGAGCCCTTTTACGACTCCTACGCCGCCTGCATCGCGATGGCCGGCGCGAAGCGTGTACCGCTCACCCTGCGTGCCCCGTCTTTCCGCCCAAACCTCGATGAGCTGCGCACCAAGATCACCCCGCGAACGCACCTCCTGCTCCTCAACACCCCGCACAACCCAACGGGGATGGTTCTCACCGCCGAAGAGCAGAGCGCCATCGCCGCACTCGCCATCGAGCACGACCTGCTTGTCGTCACCGACGAGGTGTACGAGCACCTTGTCCATGAGGGCACGCACCGCCCTGTCGCGGCCCTGCCCGGAATGCGTGAGCGTACTGTCACCATTGGCTCGGCCGGCAAGACCTTCTCCTTCACCGGATGGAAGGTTGGCTGGGTCACGGCGAACGGCCCGCTCGTCTCCGCCGTCCGGACGGCCAAGCAGTACCTGACGTACGTCAGCGCGGGCCCCTTCCAGTACGCGATCGCCGAAGCGCTGCGCCTGCCGGACACGTACTTCGACAGCTTCCGCGCCGACCTGCGACGCAAGCGCGACCTGCTCGGCGACGGGCTGCGAGCGGCCGGGTTCGAGGTCTACGAACCCCAGGGCACGTACTTCATCACCACCGACATCTCCCCGTTCGGCGAGAAGGATGCCTACGCCTTCTGCCGCGCCCTCCCCGAACGCTGCGGCGTCGTCGCCGTCCCCAATTCCGTCTTCTACGACACGCCCGACGTGGGCCGCAGCCAGGTCCGCTTCACCTTCTGCAAGCGCGACGACGTTCTTCAGGAGGCGGTCGGCCGCCTGCGGCGCCTGGCGTCCTGAACCCGCGCGCGCCCTCCCTGGCGATCAGGACGACGATCCCGGCGACGGTGCTGTCTCACAGGCCTGTCACAACTTACCTGCACACAGAACCACTTCCGGATCGGACGCGTGCTCACCAGTGACACATCTCTGCCCGCACCTCCTGAGGACATTCATGACGCGCAGATGGCTGCTCATCACCACGATCACCGTATTGACCGTCGCGCTGGCCTTCGTCGTCGTCCAACTGGTGCGCGGCCAGGACTCCGGAAAGGAACAGGCCGGACCGAATCCGGCCGAGCCGAAACAGGCCGGGGCGAAACCGGCCGCGTCGAGCCGGACCGACGACAAGAAGAACAGCAACGGCCCCGTCCCGGCCGGCTACCTCGGCACCTGGTCGGGCTCCATCGACAACGCCGCGGGCCGCTCCACCCGGGAACTCGTCATCCGGCAGGGCACGGTCGGCCGGACCGTCCTCACCCTCACCGCGGACGGACCGCTCGACAACGGCAGCTCCTACCACTGCGTCTTCCAGGCCGACCTGACCGCCGAACCGTCCCCGAACGGACCCGTCGAGGTCGGCCCCTCCACGGTCGTCGTCGGCGAACCCATGTCGTCCTGCACCGCGGGCAAGCCCACCACGCTGACCTTGCTCCCGGACGGCACCCTGAGCCGGGAAACCCCGGAAACCGGCGAGAAGCTCACATACACCAAGGCCGACTGATCAGCCCATCAGCGCGGAACGTCACAACTCCCCATGTTCCACTGCCCCGTACAAGGAGTCGCCGCATCTCCCGGCACACGGGCGCACGTCCAGGGGCGGACAGGTCCGCCGTCTCACACGCCTGTTACAACTTACTTGCACACAGAACCACTTCCGGTTCGGACGCGTGATCACCAGTGACACATTTATGCCGCATCTCCTGAGGACATTCATGACACGCAGATGGTCGCTCATCACCACGATCACCGTATTGACCGTCGCGCTGGCCTTCGTCGTCGTCCAACTGGTGCGCGGCCAGGACTCCGGAAAGGAACAGGCCGAGGCGAAGCCGGCCGCGTCGAGCCCGGCCGCGTCGAAGCTGGCCAAGGCGAAGCCGGCCAAGACGAAACCGGCCAAGGCGAAGAAGCCGGCCCCGTCGAGCCCGGCCCCGTCGAAACCGGCCCCGCCGAAACCGGCACCGTCGAAACCGGCCGCGCCGAAACCGGGTGGCCACGCCGAGTCGCTGCAGGGCCTCGGCTGGTGGCCCCTGCACCAGTCCGGCTCCGCGAAGGCCGGCGAGCAAAACGCCGTGGTCAGCGGCGGCACGCAGTGGACCGACGGCCCCGAGGGCGGTGCCTTGCACCTGGACGGCACCAGCGGATACGCGGACTCCAACACCCGGCTCGACACCGTGAGCAAGGACTACTCGGTCGCCGCGCGGGTGCGCCTCACCCCCGAGGGCATGACCGGCATGCGCACGGCCGTGTCCCAGGACGGCGACGGGATCAGCACGTTCTTCCTCCAGCACTCCGACCAGGACGGGAACTTCGCCTTCAGCTTCTTCGGTGCCCGTACGGTCGCGACGACGCCCAAGCCGCAGCCCGGCCGCTGGTACCACTTGACCGGCACGTACAGTCAGAAGGACCAGCGGATGCAGATCTACGTGGACGGTCGGCTCGCGGGAACCAGGTTGGCCTCCAACGGCGTGAAACCCACTGGCACTGTGGTGATCGGACGCGCCAAGTTCGAGGGGAAGGCGACCGACTACTGGAACGGTGACATCGCCGACGTACATGTCTACGACCGGGAGTTGACGTCCCGCGAGGTGAGCTCGCTTTCCTCTCACGAACCGGGCTGACCGGCGCTGACGGGGCGAGTTCACCGCCGCCGCAGGCCGACGGGCGTCGCACAGGCGCACGGCGCCTCGCGGCGGCGCCTGCCGGTTGTCCCGCAGCCGGCGGAACCCGTCTTCCCCCACAGACGACCGGAGAGGAAAGGCCCTTGTCGGCCAGCGCTTCGACCGAAGACCTCATTCCTGGCCCCCGCGCCGCGGAACCCCATGCCGACGAGTTCCTCAGAGCGCTCTACCACTTCCACGGCAGCGCGTTGCTGAAATTCGCCGCACGGCGGATGGAGGGCGACTGGCACCGCGCCGAGGACGTCCTCCAGGAAGTCGCCATACGCGCCTGGCTGCACGCCGAGGAACTCGACCCGACCACGGACTCGGTGCGGCCCTGGCTGTTCACCGCGCTGCGCAATCTGGTCATCGACGGCCACCGGGCCCGCCAGGCCAGACCGCCGGAGACCGGTGACCCCGAACTCGCCCACCTGCCGGTGCCCGACGGCGTGGACCAGATACTCACCTCCCAGGTGCTCATCAACGCGTTGCGGGAGCTGCGGCCGGCACAGCGCGAGGTCCTGCTGCACGTGCACTACCTGGGACGCAGCGTCAATCAGACGGCCGAGATCCTCGGCGTGCCGCCCGGCACCGTCAAGTCCCGGACGTACTACGCCGCCCGCGCCCTGCGCGAAGCACTGCACAGCCACGGGCTGTACGCGGGCGGCCTGTACCGCGAGGCCGGATGACACTTACGACCTGGGGGACGATCGGCAGCGGCATCGTTATGACAGACGTCCCGCGTGCCGGGTGATCTCCAGGCCGAGCGGCCCGGTGTCGAGCGACCCGCCCGCATCGGCACGCCAGCGCCACCCCGTGGGCGCCTCGCCGACCACCAGCAGCGCGTCCCCGCGCCGCAGACCGGCCAGTGCCCCCTCCCGTCGCGGGAGCTGCGAGGCGTCCACGACGAACAGATGCGGCGCCTCGCCCTGGACGGCGATCCGGCTGCTGCCCTCGATCAGCCGGAAGATCTGGGTGACGTCGGGCGATCCGGGCTCCGGCGCTCCCGTTCCCGACGCCGCCGATGCCGTGGCGAACGCCTCCTCCAGGGTGGCCGCGCCGTGCAGACGCGAGGTCCGCGGCTCGTTGCCGGAAAGAAGCCCGCCGTCGGCCAGGGATCCCACCAGGGTGACCTCGGCGAGCGCCCCCACCGGGCCGGCGAGCGCCTCGGTGACGACGGCCCGTACCAGGCTGCGCACCTCCTTGTCCGGACCCGTCACCGAGACGGGCCCCGCCGCCCGGGAGAGGTCGACCAGCACGCGGTCGGGTCCGTCCAGGCCCACCGTCACCGTCAGCGCGTACGGCAGGGCCGGTTCGCCCTCCGGGCCGGGGCGGTGCAGATCGTCGGGCGAGATCGTCCAGCGCTCGCCGTCCGCCTCGACGGTCCAGGGCGCGGGGGCGGTCTCCTCGGCCCCGGCCAGCAACAGTGCGAGCCGCTCCTCGGAGTAGACGACGGCGTACAGGTCGGGCAGCGACCGGCCGGAGCGCAGGCACTCGCCCGTCAGCCGGCGCAAGCCCGCGTTGACCACGTCCAGCGCCTCCCGGCCCACGACGGCCGCCGAGGCGGCGACGGGCTTCGGCGGGCGGGGCTTTCGCTCGGTGACGATCAGCGCGGCCACCGCCCCGATCAGCGCCAGCCCCAGCACCACGGCCAGGACGTACCAGATCATCTTCTGACTCCTTGTCGGGACGCCCCGGCGGCGGAGCCGGGACGGTCGAGAACGAGGGCGGCACAGTCGCTGCGCAGTGCACCCGATGGCCACTACGGCGCCCGTCCGTGGATGGTTCACCGGTGCGCCGGGTGAACCATCCGCGGACGGGCGCCGTAGGTCCCGTCAGTGGCACGGGAGCCGCCGAGTGCGGCTGCCGATGCCCCCCATTCACGCCGGCTGGAGGACGTTCTCGTGTCGTTGATGTTGACCGTGGTCGAGGAGGGCGGTGACGCGTTCGACGTCCACCTCGACGCCGACCCCGACACGCCCGTGGGCGCTGTCGCGGAGGCGCTGGCCGGGGCGGGAGGCGTCCACCGGCCCCCGGAGGGCCTCGGCCTGTACGCCGGCGACCGGCTGCTGCCCGCCGATATGCGGCTGCGGGACGCGCCGCTGCACCACGCGGCCATCGTGGGCCTGGGCCGCCCGGCGGGCACCGTGTCGGCCGAACCGCACGGGCTGGTGGAGGTCCGTGCGGTCGGCGGGACCGGCGCGGGCGCCGTGCACCGGCTCGACATGGGCGAGTACCGGATCGGGCTGGCCCACGACGGGACCGCCCAGGTGCTGCGCGCCGTACCGGACCGTCCGTTCGCCGTCCTGGCGGTGGGCCCCGGAGGACGCTGCCGTATCACGCCCGACGCCTCCGCGCCGGGCGGCGGCACCCTGCAACTGGACCGCGAGGACCTCGCCGAGGCGACCGCCTGGCCGGCCGGCGCACAGCTCCTCGTCGGGGACAGCCTGCTCGAACTCGCCCTCCCGCAGAAGCCGGACGCGGCCGTGCAGCCGTCGGAGGACGGCACCGGCTGGGACTACAACCGGCCGCCGCGGCTGCGGCCGGCCGAGACCGCCACCCGCTTCACCCTGCCTTCCCCGCCCGCCCCGCCCGCCCCCCGGCCGCTCCCGTGGATCACCGCGGCGGCCCCGCTGGTGATGGCGGGGGCCGGGGCGCTGATTTTCGACCGTATGTCGATGCTGCTGTTCGGGCTGCTCTCCCCGGTCGCGATCCTCGGCAACTATCTGATGAGCCGGCGCACCGGGCGCCAGACCCACTCCGACACTGTCGCCGCCTACGAGGAGAAGAAGGCACGCATCGAGGGCGACGCGGCGCAGGCCCTGGCGGACGAACGCACCGCCCGGCGCCGCGGTTTCCCGGACCCGGCCGAGGTCGTCCTGACCGCCGTCGGCCCCCGGCGCCGCCTGTGGGAACGCCGTACCTCCGACGCCGACTTCCTCGAACTGCGCATCGGAACCGCCGATCTGGCCTCCGACGTGGTGCTTCAGGACCCGACGAAGGACGAGCACCGCCGCGAGGACCCGCGGACCGCGTACGACGTCCCGGTGACCGTCCCGCTGCGGGAGCACGACGTCCTGGGCATCGCCGGCGAGGGCCCGGCCGCACGCGCCGTGGCGCGCTGGGCGGTCGCCCAGGCCGCCGTCCTGCACAGCCCCCGTGACCTCCAGATCCATCTGCTGACGACCGGCGAACGGGGCCGGGACGGCTGGTCCTGGCTGCGCTGGCTGCCGCATGTGCGCAAGAAGTCCGGCGACACCCCGGCCAGCATCGGCTACGGCACGGAGACCTGCGCCCGGCGGGTCGCCGAACTCACCGCGCTGATCGTCGAGCGCGCCGGACGGGCGGACCGGCGGAACCGGCCCGCCGGGCCCGATGTGCTCGTCATCCTCGACGGAGCCCGCAGGCTGCGTTCGCTGCCCGGCGTGACGCAGATCCTGCGCGACGGACCGGCCGTCGGCGTCCGCGCGGTCTGCCTGGACGCCGAGGAGCGGCTGCTGCCCGAGGAGTGCCACGCCGTCGTCGCCGAGGAGCCCGGCGGAACCGTACGGGTGGGACGCTCCGGGAGGGGCACCGTCGGGGGCATCCGGCCCGACGCGGTGTCCCTGGACTGGTGCCGTTCGCTGGCCCGCGCGATGGGCCCGCTGCGGGACCCGGGCGGGGCCGACGAGGAGGCCGCGGTGCTCCCCGGTTCCGCGCGGCTGCTCGACGTCCTCGCCCTCGACCCGCCGCAGGCCGCCGGTATCCGGGCGCGCTGGACGGCCGGGGGCCGCTCGACCCGGGCGGCCGTCGGCGTCTCCCTGGACGGCCCGTTCTACCTGGACCTGCGGCGCGACGGCCCGCACGGGCTGGTCGCCGGTACCACCGGCTCCGGCAAGTCCGAACTCCTCCAGACGCTGGTCGCCTCGCTCGCGGTGGCGAACCGTCCGGACGCGATGACGTTCGTCCTGGTCGACTACAAGGGCGGCTCCGCGTTCAAGGACTGCGTCGACCTGCCGCACACCGTCGGCATGGTCACCGACCTCGACGCCCACCTCGTCGAGCGGGCCCTGGTGTCGCTGACGGCGGAACTCACCCGGCGCGAGCACATCCTCGCCGCGGCCGGCGCCAAGGACATCGAGGACTACGTCGAGCTGCTGGAGCGCAACCCGGCGGGCCGCGCGCCGATGCCCCGGCTGCTCATCGTCATCGACGAGTTCGCCTCGATGGTGCGCGACCTGCCGGACTTCGTGAAGGGTCTGGTCAACATCGCCCAGCGGGGCCGCAGCCTCGGCATCCACCTGATCCTCGCGACGCAGCGCCCCAGCGGCGTCGTCTCCTCGGAGATCCGCGCCAACACCAACCTGCGCATCGCGCTCCGGGTGACGGACGCCGGCGAGAGCCAGGACGTCCTCAACTCCCCCGAGGCCGCCGGGATCTCGCAGGGCACCCCCGGTCGCGCCTACGTGCGCCTGGGCCAGAACTCCCTCGTGCCGTTCCAGTCCGGACGCGTCGGCGGCCGTCGGCCCGGTGCCGCGGCGACATCGCTGCCGGCACCCTGGGCGGTGACGGTCGGCTGGGAACGGCTCGGCGAGCCGCTCCCGCCGCGGCCCCGCGCCGCGGCCGTACCCGCCGAGGTGGAGACCGACCTCACCGGGCTCGTCACGGCGATCCGCGAAGCGGACCGGGAGATGGGCATCCCCGCGCAGCACAGCCCCTGGCTCCCGCCGCTGCCCGAGATCCTGGTCACCGGCGAACTGCCCCCGCCCCCGCCCTCGGACTACGACCTCGCGCCCGTCGCGTACGGCGTGGTGGACCTGCCCGCACAACAGGCCCGGCTGCCCCTGGTGATCGACCCGGCGACGCTCGGGCACCTGCACATCATCGGCTCGCCCCGGCAAGGCAGGTCGCAGACACTGCGCACCATCGCCGGCACTCTGGCCTTCGCCCATTCCCCGGACCAACTGCACATGTACGGCATCGACTGCGGCAACGGCGCACTGCTGCCCATCGAGAAGCTGCCGCACTGCGGGGCCATCACCCAGCGCAGCCAGCCCGACCGGGTGGCCCGGCTGCTCGCCCGGCTGAACGGGGAGCTGACCCGGCGCCAGGAGATGCTCGCCACCCGCGGCAGCGCCGATCTGCCGGAGCTCCGCCGCGCTCTGCCGGAGGCCGAACGGCCGCCGCACATCCTGCTGTTCATCGACCGGTGGGAGGTCTTCGACAAGCAGCTCGGCGAGTACGACTCCGGGAACCTGCTGAGCTCCGTGCTGACCCTGCTCCGGGACGGCGCGAGCGTCGGCATCCATCTGGTGATGACCGGTGACCGGGCGCTGTTCTCCAGCCGGGTCAACGGCTCCACCGAGGACAAGCTCGTGCTGAAGCTGAACGAGAAGTCCGAGTACGGGATGATCGGCATCACCCAGCGCAACGTGCCCGACGAGATCCCGCCGGGCCGCGCGTTCCGTGCCGCCGACAAGGCGGAGGTGCAGATCGCGCTCCTCACGGACAACCCGGAAGGCCAGGCGCAGGCCGTGGCGCTCCAGCAGATCGCCGAGCACTGCCGCGAGCGGGCCGCCCAGCTGCCGGGCTCCACCCGGCCGTTCCGCGTCGACACCCTGCCGGACCGGCTCACCTGGGAGGAGGCGACCCAGTACGTGCCGCAGCCGCTGTCGTCCGCACGGTGGGCCCTGTCCGGTGTCGGCGGCGACGAACTCACGGCGTTCGGGCCGGACTTCGCCATCACGCCGACCTTCCTCGTCGCCGGACCCGCCCGCTCCGGCCGCAGCACCGTCCTGGCGACGCTGGCGCTGTCGCTGCTGTCGGTCCAGACGCCCGTCGTCGTCGGCGCGCCCGCCAGGTCGCAGTTGCGCCAACTCGCCGGACGGCCCGGGGTCCTCGCGGTCTTCGACGAGTCCGACATCGACCCCACGGCGCTGGAGGAGGCGCTGGCGTCCTCGCCGCAGGGGGCCGTGGTGATCCTGGACGACGCCGACCTGCTGCTGAAGACGAAGGCCGAGCCCGTCCTCACCCAGATCGCCAAGTCCGGTGCCGAGATGGGCCGGGGCCTGGTGATCGCCGGGCAGACCGACCGGCTCTCCTCCGGCTTCTCCGGCTGGCACACCGAGGCCCGCCGCAACCGGTGCGGTCTGCTGCTGAAGCCGCAGAACATGAGCGACGGCGAACTGATCGGCGTCAAGGTGCCCCGCAGCCGCCTGGGCGCGACCCGCCCGGGACGGGCGATCCTGCACCTGGGCGACGGCGTGCTGCGCACCGTCCAGGTCCCGGAGACGGTGCTTCCGCCGGCCGGGAACTGAGCGCCTGGCTCTGAAATCCCACGGAAGAGGGCTCCCGCCCCGGCGACGGCCGGGGCGGGAGCCCTCACGCATGACGGGACGCGGCCCGGATCAGGTCGATCCCTCCACATAGCTGGGGTCGCGCACGATCGTGCCCTGCGTCCCGTGGGGGACGGCGCCGTTGATCGCCCAGCCGAGGCCGGCCACTCCGATGAGGTTCGAGCTCTGGTCGATCCACCCCGCCGTCTTCGTCCAGATGTTGGTGATGCCCGGCAGCTGCTTCACGATGCCCGGTGTCTTCAACACGACACCGGGGATGTTCTTCAGCAGGTTCGCGACCAGCTCGCCCGGGTTCTTGAACCCGGTGAACGCCTTGATGGTGGGGACCACGCTCTTGATGTTGATCTGGATCGTCTTGAGGTTGTTCCCGACGGTCTTGAGGGTGTTCGCGATCCCGCCCAGATTGGCGATCTTGATCAGACCGATACCGCCGAGCACCAGCCCCAGGCCGCTGAGAACCATGTCGAGCACATCCCACTCGCCCGACTGAATACTGTCGACGATGTTCATGATGAACGGGATGGCAGCGGTGACCAGACTGGCGATCGTCAGGATGAGCCCCAGGCCCTGCAATCCGGGGATGAGCATGGCAATGATGCCCAGGGCGGCGCTGATGAAGCCGAGCACCTTCTTGAAGATGTCCTTGATCTTCTCCCACAGGCTCTTGCCCGGGACCGCCTCGCTCGTCGCCTCGTCCAGGGCGCGGGCCGCCGTCGAGGCGTCCGTCTCGCGCAGCTCCCGCGCGTCCTCGGCGAGCATGCGGGCGGCGTCGAGATCCCGCTGGGCGCTGTCGACGTCCCCCTGCGCCCGCGCCTGGTCGTTCCGGGCATTCTCCATGGCCTGCCGCGCACTGCGCCGGGCCGCCTCGTCGTCCGGCGGGGGCGGGTCCGCCGCGTCCAGGCCGCTGATCACGGAGCCCGCCGCGGCGGCGGCGTCGGTGGCCCGCTGCAGCCGCTCCTTGGCGTCCCGCCCTTCGACCAGGGCGTTGTCGGCCTTGCGCTGATGGTCCCCCAGCTGGTCGGAGTAAGTGTCCAGCGCGCGGGCCGCCTTGTCGTACGAACTGTGCAGCTTCTCCACCTGATTGGCCAGGTCCCCGAGCTTGTCCCGGAGTTTCTCCATGGCCTTGCCCTCGCCGAGCTGGCCGTTCTTCAGGCCGCTGACGATGGGGAGCGCCTGCTCCGCGTCGTCAGCGACGGACCGGTACTGGCCCGCGAGCTTCGCGAGCATCTCCGCATCGCCCGGCGTCGGGTCGTCCGAGAACCCGAAGACCGTCTCCCAGTCGGACACCGCTGGCCGCGCCATTGCCGCGCCCTCACTTTCCGTTCTCGTCCGTGCCCTGCGGGCTCTGTGCGGCCGGCGCAGCCGTGCCCTTGCTCTTGACTTCCACGAAGCGCAGCGTCCCCGCGATGGCGTCGAACACCTCGAAGAACTGGTCCTTGAGCTCCACATTGGGCGTGGAGCTGGAGACCAGCAGGTATTCCCGGCGGTTCGGGATCGGGAACAGCGTGTGCAGCAGCGCCGTACGCACCGGCGTGCCCTTGTAGTCGATGTCCTCGATCGAGGCGATCCGCCCGACCGGTCCGACGTCCGGAAGCTCCAGCAGATCCACCTCGCGCGGCGGATACCCACTGCTCTGCGGGTCCCCGGCCTGCATGCTCGCCCCGAACAGCACCTCGGCCAGATCCGCCGACTGGTCCTCCGGCACGGGCATCCGCAGCACGACGGACGTGGCACTGAGCATCGCGTCCCCGCCGGGGAACCTGACCATCCCCGCCGCCTGGAGCGCCCCCCGGGCATAGGCCTCACGGGCGGTCCGGCGGGTGTCGCGGATCAGGCCGTCGAGCCGCTCGCGGGAAAGCTGCGGAACCCCCTTCGCCTGGTGCTCGATACGGCGGCGGATGGACGCGTCCCGGGTGCTCGGGTCGAGGTCCAGATACCACCAGGAGCCGGGGTAGCGCATCTTGTAGTGCGCGGGCGCCCCCGTAGCCCGGTCCGTGACCGGATGCGTCATCACGCATGTCCCTTCTGCCAGCAGGCTCTCGTCAGGTCTTCTTGGAGTCGTCCAGCGCCTTGACGGTCTCGTCGTCCGTCTGCGTGAAGGCGTCGGAGATCTTCTTCGTGTTCTCGGAGAAGACCTTCACGTTGTCCTTCACCTTCTCGTGGCCCCTGCCCCATGCGTCGTCGAAGTCGGCGAGGGAGTCGGCGAGCCTCGAATCGCCCACGTCGCCCTTCGATCCGACGTCGCTGAGCCGCGCGGTGTTGTTGATCCGCTCCCCGATGTCCTCAAGTGACTTGACCGTCTCGTTCAGGTCCTCAAGGGGGACACTGATGCGGGTCATCGGTTCCTCCTCTCCGGCCGCCGCCCGGTCCCGCCGCAGAAGGGCGGGACCGGACACAGGGCACGTCAGCCGATGGAGCCGGACGTCTGGTCGTCGGTGTCGACGAACGCGTCGGCGACCTGCTTGATGAACTCGCTGACGCCCTGCAGGCCCTCGATCGCCTTGTCGGTGCCGTTCTTGTACTCCTCCCAGAACGGACGGAACTTGGTCTCGGAGCCCGGCGTCGAGTAGGCCGCCTCGACCATCTCGTCCATCTTGGTGTTGGCCTCGTGGAGGCTCTGCTGCATCAGTTCCTTCTGGTGCTGCAGCCAGATCGACGCCTCCCGCATCTCTTCCGGGCTGATGTTGATGTTGCCGCCGGCCATGTCGGCTCCTTCTCTCGTTTCGGGTCGCCGCGGCCGCTGAGCCGCGCACACCGGGCTGTACGGGGCACCCGGCGGGGCGGTTCATGCCTGTTGCGGAACAGTGACGAAAGTGGCGGGCCGACTCCCTGATCAGGCCTGCGAACTGGCCCCCATGGCCCGCAAGGCCCATCCCCAGCTCTGGCGTGACGCTCCCTCACCGAACCGGACAGCCGCGCGACACGGGGAGGTGCGGTGCCGGAGAAGGCAGCGCCGGGCGGCCGGCAGCACCGGAGGCAGACCGAGATTCTCGTGCGGCACACACACCCCGTGAAAACAGCCCGGCCCGGGGCGGCGGTCTCCATGACCGTCGCCCCGGGCCGGGCTGTCACTGCTGTGCGGGACTCAGGCGTCCGGTGCGGCCTGCTCCGTGCCGTCCGTCTTCTCCTCGGCCGGCGTCAGGCCCAGACGCTCCTGCAGCCACTTGTCGAACTCGATCGAGGCGCGCACCCAGCTGACCGTCGACGAGACGAAGTGCTCCAGGCTGACACCCGTACCGATGAGCATCTGCGCCTCACCGATCAGACGGACCGAGGCCTCGGTCTCCCCGGAGCCCTCCTCGGGCTCGTGGGTGTGCGTGTAGACCTTGGGCCACAGGGTGCGGCGGTTCCAGTCGTCGACCGCGTCGAGGAGGACCGGGCGCTGGTCCGCGGCGTGCGGGCGGTCGTAGAACGTACGGACCGAGAAGACCTGCTGCTCGTCCTCACCACGGAACATGAAGTACGTGCGGAAGTCCTCCCACGGCGCCGCGAGGTCACCCTCGTCGTCGACGACGTACTTCAGCTCCATCTGTTCGAGGAGCTGCTTGACGAGGTCCTGGTCAGGGACGACGGGGCCCTCCGGTCCTGCGGCCTGCGGTTCGGGCTGGCCCCCGAAATTCGGAATCGAGGACGGATCGATGCTCACCGTGTTTTTCCCTTCGTGCGGTTGCCGCCATCCTCTCCCATGGCGGGCGGGTGATGGCAAGCCCTGAGGGGCCCGATCCGCCACAAGCTGATACGCAGCCGGTACGGACCGGGCCCGCCGGGGCCCTTTACGGGGGATCGCGACGCGGGGCCGGGGCGATCACGGCACCCGGCCGGGCGGTCACGCCGCCGGGCCGACGAGCAGGTCGTCCCCGACCCGGTCCACCCGGACGGTGTCCCCGTCCTTGACCTCGCCCGCGAGGATCTCCTTCGCGAGCCGGTCGCCGATCGCCGTCTGGATGAGGCGGCGCAGCGGCCGTGCTCCGTAGGCCGGGTCGTTGCCCTCCTCGGCCAGCCAGGCCAGGGCGGCCGGGGTGACGTCGAGGGTGAGCCTGCGGTCGGCCAGACGTCCCGCGAGCCGGTCGATCTGGAGCTTCGCGATGTGCGAGAGCTCGTCGCCGGACAGTGCGGAGAAGACCACCAGGTCGTCGAGCCGGTTGAGGAACTCCGGCTTGAACGAGGCCCGTACGACCTCCAGGACCTGCTCCTTCTTCACCTCGGGCTTGGTCAGAGGATCGACCAGGAACTGGCTGCCGAGGTTGGAGGTCAGGATCAGGATGGTGTTGCGGAAGTCAACCGTCCGGCCCTGTCCGTCGGTGAGCCGGCCGTCGTCGAGGACCTGGAGCAGGATGTCGAAGACCTCGGGGTGGGCCTTCTCGACCTCGTCCAGCAGGACGACGCTGTACGGGCGGCGGCGGACCGCCTCCGTGAGCTGGCCGCCCTCCTCGTAGCCGACGTAGCCGGGCGGGGCACCGACGAGGCGCGCCACGCTGTGCTTCTCGCCGTACTCGCTCATGTCGATGCGGACCATGGCCCGCTCGTCGTCGAACAGGAAGTCGGCGAGGGCCTTCGCGAGCTCCGTCTTGCCGACACCGGTCGGGCCGAGGAAGAGGAACGATCCGGTGGGCCGGTCGGGGTCGGCGATTCCGGCGCGGGTACGGCGTACCGCGTCCGACACCGCCCGCACGGCCTCGGTCTGTCCGATGAGGCGCTTACCGAGCTCCTCCTCCATGCGCAGCAGCTTCTGGGTCTCGCCCTCCAGCAGTCGTCCGGCCGGGATGCCGGTCCAGGAGCCGACGACGTCGGCGATGTCGTCCGGGCCGACCTCGTCCTTGACCATCGTGTCCTTGGCGGCCTCCTGCTCGGCCTCGGACGCCTCCGCCAGCTCCCGCTCCAGGCCGGGGATCTCCCCGTACAGCAGCTTGGAGGCGGTGTCGAAGTCGCCGTCGCGCTGGGCGCGTTCGGCCTGGCCGTGCAGTTCGTCGAGGCGTTCCTTCAGTTCACCGACGCGGTTGAGGCCCTGCTTCTCCTTCTCCCAGCGGGCGTTGAGGCCGCGCAGCTCCTCCTCCTTGTCGGCGAGGTCGCGGCGGAGCTTCTCCAGGCGCTGCCTGGAGCCGGGGTCGGTCTCGTTCTTGAGGGCCAGCTCCTCCATGCGGAGGCGGTCGACGGCGCGCTGGAGTTCGTCGATCTCGACGGGCGAGGAGTCGATCTCCATGCGCAGCCGGGACGCCGCCTCGTCGACCAGGTCGATGGCCTTGTCGGGGAGGAAGCGGGAGGTGATGTAGCGGTCGGACAGGGTCGCGGCGGCCACCAGCGCGGAGTCCGCGATGGAGACCTTGTGGTGGGCCTCGTAACGGCCCTTGAGACCGCGCAGGATCGCGATGGTGTCCTCGACGCTCGGCTCCGCCACCAGCACCTGCTGGAAGCGGCGCTCCAGGGCCGGGTCCTTCTCGATCCGCTCGCGGTACTCGTCGAGTGTCGTCGCGCCGACCATGCGGAGCTCGCCGCGGGCCAGCATCGGCTTGAGCATGTTGCCCGCGTCCATGGAGGAGTCGCCGCCGGCGCCCGCGCCCACGACGGTGTGCAGCTCGTCGATGAAGGTGATGATCTGCCCGTCGCTCTCCTTGATCTCGGAGAGGACGGTCTTCAGCCGTTCCTCGAACTCGCCGCGGTACTTGGCACCCGCGACCATCGCGCCGAGGTCGAGCGAGACGAGCCGCTTGTTCTTCAGGGACTCGGGGACGTCGCCCTTGACGATGCGCTGGGCGAGCCCTTCGACGACGGCCGTCTTGCCTACGCCGGGCTCGCCGATGAGCACCGGATTGTTCTTCGTACGCCGCGAGAGCACCTGGACGACACGCCGGATCTCGTGGTCACGCCCGATGACCGGGTCGAGCTTGCCTTCCCTGGCGGCGGCCGTGAAGTCCGTACCGAACTTCTCCAGGGCCTTGTACTGGCCCTCCGGGTCGGGTGTGGTCACCCGGCGCCCTCCCCTGCTCTTATCGAATGCGTCCAGCAGCCTCTTCGCGCTGGCCCCCTGCCCGCTCAGGATCTCACCGGCGCGGCCGCCCTCGGCGGCGATGCCGATCAGCAGGTGCTCGGTGGAGAGGTAGTCGTCGCCGAGTTCCTTCGCGCGCTGCGCGGCATCCGCGATGACGGCGAGCAGCTCGCGGTTGGGCTGCGGCGGGGCGACGGTCGACCCGGTGACACTGGGCTGCGCGCCCAGGAGCCGCTCGGTCTCGGTGCGTACGACGATCTGGTCGGCCTCGACGGCGGCGAGCAGATCGATGATGTTCTCGTTGTCCTCGCCCGCGAGCAGCGCGAGCAGCAGATGCCCGGGGGTCAGATCAGGGTGCCCGTCCTTCACGGCCCTGCTGGTGGCCGCGTTGATGGCGTCCCGGCTCTTGTTGGTCAGCTCGGCGTCCACGTGCGCTTTCTCCTCCTTGCGGTGGCTGATCTCTCCACAACACTGACTAGGTCAACGTGTACAAAGTTGAGTCTATTCCACTCAACCTATTTCGCCCATGGGGGCTCCGACTCTCCTCTTCAGATGTTCCGAGTGAACCGGCCGGGGCGAACCTCCGCCACCGCGGGGCAGGGGCACGGGGCGTGCTGCCTACGCTGTCCCCATGGCAGTCGACGTGACGAATCCCGGCCCCGAGTACCTCGCGTTCTGGCGCGAGTACCACCTGTGCACCCTGACCACTCCCCGCTCCGACGGCACGCCGCACGTGGTGCCGGTGGGCGTGACGTACGACCCCGAGGCCGGACTCGCGCGCATCATCACCAACAAGAGCAGCCGGAAGGTCGCCAACGTCCTGGCCGCGGGCCCGGACGGCGCCCGGGTCGCGGTCTGCCAGGTCGACCGCGGCCGCTGGGCAACGCTGGAGGGCCGGGCCACGGTGCGCACGGAGCCGGATGTGATCGCCGACGCGGTGAGCCGCTACGCGGAACGCTACGAACGCACGCCGGCACCCAACCCGGACCGCGTCGTCATCGAGATCGCCCTGGACCGGGCGCTCGGCAGGGTGTGAGGAAACCCGCGAGCTTCACCCCGGGCAGCACAACGGCGCCATCGTGTTCAGGTCACGATGGCGCCGTTGTGTGGGGGAAGTGACTGAGCGACATGTAACGACGGGGGATCGCTCAGGCACTGCGGGGGGTGGCGGAAATAGTCTCTGGCTCGAACAGCTGGTGGTCACGCCGGTCGAGGTTGACGAAAATCATGTCGTACCGGATCGCGCAGCGGACGGGCTGCGGAGCTCCACGCGGCTTGCGGAGGCACCGGTAGGCACGTACTTCGTCGTCTTCTTCACGTGCGACAACGATCGGGTCGCCGAACAGAGTGACCATCAGCGAGTCGCCACAACGGGGAATGGCTGTGACGAGATCGATGAAATGCCAGCCCGATCGGTAGGCCGTGGCCATCTCCCGCCGGAAGGTCCGGTCGTCCGGCGGAATGGTCATGCGCCTGCGGCCGCGCCGGCCGGCTGACTGTCCCAGGACACGTCATTGGTGGCGAGTCCGTCCGCCGTCACCCTGCTCGGCGCGTCATTCCTCTGACTGTCCCACGAGACATCCCCCTGAACCGCTACGGAGAATGCTGCGGCAGCGAAGGCGACGGCAAGAACCGAGCGAAGCAATCTCTTGTACATGGTTGGCTTCGTCCTCACTTGGTAGGTCCTCTCCCCCGGCTCCACCTAGACGATGTCGCAACCCAGCACGTCGAAGCCACAGGAGCGATGCATCATGTTCCTGTACGTTCAGGACCCTGGGGGGTGGAGATTTGCTCACAACAAGTATGAAACCTACGCATCCTCACCCCATCACCGAACTGTGCGACGAGGGTGCACGGCTGTACGCCGCCGCTCTGGGTGCCGGGCGTATCGGCCGCGCGGAGGTCGAAGCAGCTCCCTGCCTGTTGGAATTCGCTCTGCTGCACCCGGACCCGGACGACGCCACATGGCTTCGCCCGGTCCCTCCCTCATCCGTGCTCGCGCAGCGCCTGCATCCCATAGAGCGAGAGATCCGGGACCGCCGCCGGATCACCGTCGAATTGACTGACGCTTTCGAGCCATTCATGGCCATCAGCGCCCAGCCCTCGGTGACCACGCATGCGATCACCGTCCTGGAAGGGCTGCGGACCATCAATGCGACGCTGGACACCGCGACCGCCCAATGCACCGAAGAGATACTCACCATCCAGCCGGGCGGCGTCCGCAATCTGGATGTCCTCACCCAGTCGCTGGAACGCGTGGAGGGACCGATCAGCCGCGGCGTACGGCTGCGCACTCTCTACCAGCACACAGTGCGTCACGGCCCCGGCGTCTTCGCCTACTTGGAGCGGCTGCACTCGGGACATGTGGAGGTCCGGACGCTGGAAGAGCTGATCGACCGCATGATCATCTTCGATCGCTCCGTGGCCGTCATCCCCGCACGCCGTGACCGGCAGGTGGCGCTGGAGCTTCGCCACCCCGGCCTCGTGGAGTATCTGGTATCCGTATTCAACCAATTCTGGCAACTGGCGACCCCTCTCACCGAAGAGGCTCCGTACACCCCTCCCGATGACGGCATCACCGGCATTCAGCGGTCCATAGCCAAACTCCTCATCGAGGGATACGTCGACGAGGCGATCGCCCGACGCCTCGGCATGAATGTCCGCACCTGCCGCGCTCATGTCGCCAAGTTGTCCGCCACTCTCGGAAGCAACAGCCGCGCCCAACTCGGCTACCTCATCGCCCAATCAGGAATCCTCGACAAGACGCCGAATTAGACCGGCAGATGTGCGCGCCGGCCCCGCGCACACGGGCGAGGCCCGCCACCCGGGAAGGAACGGGTGACGGGCCTCGCCTGTCGTGCGGGTACGCCGAACCCGCTCAGTCCTTCGGCCTCTTCGGCCGCCAGACCACCAACGCGCTGGTCTGCTGCACATCCTGATAGGGCACCAGATCGCGTCGGTACGAGGCATGCACCTGGGCCTCGCGCTGCTGCATCGCCGCCGCCGCGCCGTCCACGGCCGACGAGAGTTCGGCGATGCGCTGCTGGAGAGCCGCGACCTGGTTCTCCAGCTCGATGATGCGCTTGATGCCGGCGAGGTTGATGCCCTCGTCCTGCGACAGCTGCTGCACGGTGCGCAGCAGCTCGATGTCGCGGGCCGAGTAGCGCCTGCCGCGCCCGGCCGTACGGTCGGGGGAGACCAGGCCGAGGCGGTCGTACTGGCGCAGCGTCTGCGGATGCAGGCCCGAGAGCTGGGCCGCAATCGAGATCACGTACACCGGCGATTCATCGGTCAGTTCGTACGGATTGCGTCGTCGGCCGTCCACCTCAAGCTCCCTTCGCAGCCTGGAACAGCTCCGCCCGCGGGTCGTGGCCCGCGGTCGCCTTCCGGTATGCCTCCAGCGCGTCCCTGGCCTCGGTGCTGAGATCCCTGGGCACCGTCACCTCGACGGTGACCAGCAGGTCGCCCCGGGTGCCGTCCTTGCGTACGGCGCCCTTGCCGCGGGCGCGCATCGTACGCCCGTTGGGGGTGCCGGCCGGCAGTTTCAGGGTGACCGGCGGACCACCGAGCGTGGGCACTTTCACCTCGCCGCCGAGTGCCGCCTCCGTGAAGTCGACGGGCACGGTGACCGTGAGGTTGTCGCCCCTGCGGCCGAAGACCGGGTGGGCGTCGACATGGACCACGACATACAGATCGCCGGCCGGACCACCGCGCTCGCCCGGGCCGCCCTTGCCGCGCAGCCGGATCCGCTGGCTGTCCGAGACGCCCGCCGGGATCCTGACCTGCATGGTCCGGGAGGACTTCGCCCGTCCGCTGCCCTTGCAGACGTCGCAGGGGTCCTGGGCGATGAGGCCCCGGCCCTTGCAGTCCACGCAGGGGTCGGTGAGCGAGAAGCCGCCGCCGGTGCCACGCGACACCTGGCCGGTGCCGAGACAGGTGGGGCAGACCCTGGGGGTGCCGTTCTTGTCACCGGTGCCGGAACACGCCTTGCAGGGCGCCTGGCTGGACATCCGCAACGGGACCGTGGCCCCCTCGACCGCCTCGCTGAAGCTGAGCGTCACCTCGGACTCGATGTCCTGGCCGCGGCGCGGCTGCACCCGTGTCCCCGCACCGCCCCGGTTGAACAGGCCGCCGAAGACATCGCCCAGACCGCCGCCGCCGAAACCGCCGGCTCCGCCGCCCGCGCCACCGCCCTGGGTGCCTCCGAAGAGGTCGCCCAGGTCGAAGTTGAAGTTGCCTCCGGCACCTGGGGGGCCGGCCCTGAAGCCACCGTTGCCGAAGAGGGCGCGCGCCTCGTCGTACTCCTTGCGCTTCTTGCTGTCGCCGAGGATGTCGTTCGCCTCGGAGATCTCCTTGAAGCGCTCCTCCGCCTTGTCATCGCCCTTGTTGGCGTCCGGGTGGAACTCGCGGGCGAGCTTCCGGTACGCCTTCTTGATCTCGGCGTCGGTGGCGTCCTTGGGGACGCCGAGGACCTTGTAGTAGTCCTTCTCGACGAAGTCCTTCGTGCTCATCGACGTCCCTCCTTCCGGACGATCGGCCATGCGACCGGCCCGTTGGGCGGTCGCATGGCCGGGCGGTGGGCAGCGAGGTGGTCAGACGGGACGTCAGGCCTCCTCGGTGCCACCGCTCTCCTCGTCGGTTGCCTTCTCTTCCTTGGCTGCCGCACCCGGCTGGGGTTCGGCCACCGCCACCCGCGCGGGGCGGATGGTGCGCTCGCCGATCCGATACCCCGGCTGCAGGATCGCCACGCAGGTCGTCTCGGTGACATCCGGCGCGTACGAGTGCATCAGGGCTTCGTGGATCGTCGGGTCGAAGGGCTCGCCCTCCTTGCCGAACTGCTGCAGGCCCAGCTTGGCGACGACCGTCTCCAGCGATTCGGCCACCGACTTGAACCCGCCCACGAGCTCGCCGTGCTCACGGGCCCGGCCCACGTCGTCGAGCACGGGCAGTATCTCGGACAGGAGACCCGCAACTGCGATCTCCTTGACCGTGGCCCGGTCCCGCTCGACGCGGCGACGATAGTTCTGGTATTCGGCCTGGAGCCGCTGGAGGTCGCCCGTCCGCTCGTTGAGCGCGGTGCGGGCCTGGTCCAGCTGGGCCGTCAGACCGACTGTCTGTGCTGCGTCCCCGGCCTCGGACGCCTCCTCCTTGGAAGAGGAAGCGGCGTCCTTCGGCTCAGCTCCGTCAGAGGTGGCGCCGGAGGGGACGTCGGGCTTCTCCTCGAAGCCCGGAGTCTCCTCGGTCACATCGCACCGCCCTTCGCGTCCTTCTCGTCGTCCACGATCTCGGCGTCGACGACATCGTCGTCGGCCTTGGCCTGCTGGGCGCCCGGCTGCGGGTCACCCTGCGGGCCACCCTCGGCCTGGGCGTTGGCGTACATCGCCTGGCCCAGCTTCTGGGAGACGGCCGCGACCTTCTCGGTGGCGGTACGGATCTCGGCGGTGTCGTCGCCCTTGAGCTTCTCCTTCAGCTCGGTGAGCGCGGTCTCCACCTCCGTCTTCACGTCAGCGGGGACCTTGTCCTCGTTGTCCTTGAGGAACTTCTCGGTCTGGTAGACGAGCTGCTCGCCCTGGTTGCGGGACTCGGCGGCCTCGCGACGGCGGTGGTCCTCCTCCGCGTACTGCTCGGCCTCCTCACGCATCCGGTTGACCTCGTCCTTCGGCAGCGAGGAGCCGCCGGTGACGGTCATCTTCTGCTCCTTGCCGGTGCCGAGGTCCTTGGCGGCGACGTGCATGATGCCGTTCGCGTCGATGTCGAACGCGACCTCGATCTGCGGGACGCCACGCGGGGCCGGCGGCAGGCCGGTCAGCTCGAACATTCCGAGCTTCTTGTTGTACGCCGCGATCTCGCGCTCGCCCTGGTAGACCTGGATCTGCACGGACGGCTGGTTGTCCTCGGCCGTCGTGAAGATCTCGGAGCGCTTGGTCGGGATCGTGGTGTTGCGCTCGATGAGCTTCGTCATGATGCCGCCCTTGGTCTCGATACCGAGGGACAGCGGGGTGACGTCGAGCAGCAGGACGTCCTTGACCTCGCCCTTGAGGACACCGGCCTGGAGCGAGGCGCCGATGGCGACGACCTCGTCCGGGTTCACACCCTTGTTGGCCTCCTGGCCACCGGTCAGCTCCTTGACGAGCTCGGCGACAGCCGGCATACGGGTGGAGCCACCGACGAGAACGACGTGGTCGATCTCGGACAGCTGGATGCCCGCGTCCTTGACGACGTTGTGGAACGGCGTCTTGCAGCGCTCCAGGAGGTCGGCGGTCAGCTGCTGGAACTGCGAGCGCGTGAGCTTCTCGTCCAGGTGCAGCGGGCCCTCGGCGGACGCCGTGATGTAGGGCAGGTTGATCGTGGTCTCGGTCGAGGACGAGAGCTCGATCTTCGCCTTCTCCGCGGCCTCGCGCAGACGCTGGAGAGCCATCTTGTCCTTGGACAGGTCCACGCCGTGCCCGTTGGCGAACTGCTTCACCAGGTAGTCGACGACGCGCTGGTCCCAGTCGTCACCACCGAGGTGGTTGTCACCGTTGGTGGCCTTCACCTCGACGACGCCGTCGCCGATCTCCAGCAGCGAGACGTCGAAGGTGCCGCCACCGAGGTCGAAGACGAGGATCGTCTGGTCGTCCTTGTCGAGGCCGTACGCCAGCGCGGCGGCCGTCGGCTCGTTGACGATACGCAGGACGTTCAGACCCGCGATCTCGCCGGCCTCCTTCGTCGCCTGACGCTCGGAGTCGTTGAAGTACGCGGGGACGGTGATGACCGCGTCGGTCACCTTCTCGCCCAGGTACGCCTCGGCATCGCGCTTCAGCTTCTGCAGGATGAAGGCGCTCATCTGCTGCGGGTTGAAGTTCTTGCCGTCCAGCTCGATCTTCCAGTCAGTGCCCATGTGGCGCTTGACCGAGCGGATGGTCCTGTCGACGTTGGTCACCGCCTGGCGCTTGGCGACCTCACCGACCAGCACCTCACCGTTCTTCGCGAAGGCGACGACGGACGGCGTGGTCCTGGCGCCCTCTGCGTTGGTGATGACGGTGGGCTCGCCGCCTTCGAGAACGCTGACGACGGAGTTAGTCGTGCCCAGGTCGATGCCGACCGCACGTGCCATTTCAATTCCTCCAGCTTGACTACTTGAGTGGAACTGGCTCAAGGATGCACGACGCCCCGCCCCGGTGTCAACAGACTTGAGTCGAGCAGACTCAACTATCGTGCATGCGCCTCGCACGCCCGGGAGATCGAGGGCGACACCCGCCCGTTTCGCGGGTCACCCAGCCCGCCCCATCATCGCGCCATGGGATCGTTCTGTTACAAAACGCCGTGAGCCACATAAAACCGGCACTCGATCCGCCCGACCCCCAGGCAGGTGCGAACGATGCAGACTCAGAGGCAGAGGCAGAGGCAGAGACAGAGGCAAAGGCGGAGACAGAGGCCGGTCCGCGTGCGGACACAGCCACAGGAGCGGACATGGAAGTGGCTGCGCAAATGGAGGCGGGAATGGACGCGGGCGCGGCCGTCGGCCAAGCGCGTACTGGACCTGACCCTCGGCTCGGCCCTGCTGGCCCTTGCCGCCCCCCTGCTCGCCGCGGGCGCCCTCGCCCTCGCCGCGCAGCGGGCCCCCGGCGGCGTACTGACCCACTCACCCCGGATCGGCCTGGGCGGCCGCCTCTTCGTACTGCACTCGCTGCGCACCCGGCGGCTTCGGCTGGATCTGCTCTCCCGGCTGCCGCACGTCGTACGGGGAGACCTCTCCCTGGTCGGCCCGGAGCCCCTGGCGCCGGACGACGAGCGGGCCCGGCCCCCCGGAGCCGATTCCGATACTCCTGGAGGCTTCGCCGCCACCACCGCGAGACACTGGCGGCAGGAACTCAAACCGGGCCTCATCGGCCTGGCGCAGGTACGCTCCCGCTCCGGAATGCCGTGGGACGAGCCGGCCCTGCTCGACCAGCACTACGCCGAGCACCACTGGGTGGGACTCGACCTGGCCATCCTGGCGAGAGCCGTACAGGCTGCGCTGTGCAGGGCGATCCGCGGACTCGCCCGGCGCGGCAAAGCACACCTGAGCGACACAGATCACCGCCGGTGCGGCTACAGCGCGGCGGAATAAGTGGGTAGTGTCAGCACAGACTGATTAAGTTACTGCTTAGTAATCGCCAGTATTCGCTTGTAGACGCTGGATCCCACCCTCGCAGGCCCGAGGAGCCCCCAAATGCAACTCGCCGCGATCATCGTGTCGCTGGTGCTGACTGTGGTCGGCGTTGCGCTCATCGCCCGAGCCGTCGCGCAGATCTACCGGTTCGTCACGCTCGGACAGCCGGTCCCGGCAGGCAGCCGCACCGACAACCCGAAGCAGCGCACCATCACCCTGGTCAAGGAGTTCCTCGGCCACACCCGGATGAACCGGTGGGGGATTGTCGGCTTCGCGCACTGGTTCGTCGCCATCGGCTTCCTGACGCTGCCGCCGACGCTGCTCCAGGCGTACGGGCAGCTCTTCGAGGCCGACTGGGTCCTGCCGGTCATCGGCGACTGGGCGCCGTTCGAGATGTTCACCGAGTTCATCGGTCTGATGACGACGGTCGGCATCCTCGTGCTGATCGCCATCCGACTGCTGAACCTGCCCTCCCGGGCCGGCCGCAAGTCCCGCTTCGCGGGCTCCAAGTCCTGGCAGGCGTACTTCGTCGAGTACGTCATCCTCATCATCGGCCTGGCGATCCTGACCCTGCGCGGTCTTGAGGGCGCGATCCACCACGTGGAGAACTACGAGGCCTCGTACTTCATCTCGTACCCCCTGGTCCTCGCGTTCAAGGGCCTCCCGCTCGGCACGCTGCAGAACCTCATCTACTTCACCGCGATGGTCAAGATCGGCGTCTCGATGATCTGGATGATCACGGTCTCGCTGAACACCAACATGGGTGTCGCCTGGCACCGCTTCCTCGGCTTCCCGAACATCTGGTTCAAGCGGAACGCGGACGGCGCGGTCGCGCTCGGCGCGCTGCAGCCGATGACGTCGGGCGGCAAGGAGATCGACTTCGAGGACCCGGGCGAGGACGACATCTTCGGTGTCTCCCAGGTCGAACAGTTCTCCTGGAAGGGCATCCTCGACTTCTCCACGTGCACGGAGTGCGGTCGCTGCCAGTCGCAGTGCCCGGCCTGGAACACGGGCAAGCCGCTCTCCCCGAAGCTCCTGATCATGTCTTTGCGCGACCACGCGCACGCCAAGGCCCCGTACCTGCTCGCCGGCGGCGGCAAGGACATGGAGGGCAACGAGAAGGCGTCCGAGGAGCAGCTGAAGGACGTCCCGGCCGCGGCTCTCGCGGAGGCCGAGCGCCCCCTGATCGGCACGGTCGAGGAGAACGGCGTCATCGACCCGGACGTGCTCTGGTCCTGCACCACCTGCGGTGCGTGCGTGGAGCAGTGCCCGGTCGACATCGAGCACATCGACCACATCGTCGACATGCGCCGCTACCAGGTGATGATCGAGTCCGCGTTCCCCTCCGAGGCGGGCACGATGCTGAAGAACCTGGAGAAGAAGGGCAACCCCTGGGGACTCGCCAAGAAGCAGCGCGTCGAGTGGACCAAGGAGGTCGACTTCGAGGTCCCGATCGTCGGCAAGGACGTCGAGGACCTGTCGGAGGTCGACTACCTGTACTGGGTCGGCTGCGCGGGCGCCCTGGAGGACCGGGCCAAGAAGACCACGAAGGCCTTCGCGGAACTCCTCCACATCGCAGGCGTCAAGTTCGCGATCATGGGCGGCGACGAGAAATGCACGGGTGACTCGGCCCGCCGCCTGGGCAACGAGCCGCTGTTCCAGCAGCTCGGCCAGGAAAATGTCGCGATGCTGAACATGGCGTTCGGTGAGGACGACGAGGACGAGTCGACGAAGAAGCCGAAGTCGTCGAAGAAGATCGTCGCGACCTGCCCGCACTGCTTCAACACCATCGCGAACGAGTACCCGCAGCTCGGCGGCGAGTACGAGGTCATCCACCACACCCAGCTGCTCCAGCATCTCATCGACGAGGGCAAGCTGATCCCGGTGACCCCGGTCGAAGGCCTGATCACGTACCACGACCCGTGCTACCTGGGCCGTCACAACAAGATCTACACCCCGCCGCGCGAGATCATGTCCGCCGTTCCCGGCCTGCGCCAGCAGGAGATGCACCGCCACAAGGAGCGCGGCTTCTGCTGCGGTGCCGGTGGTGCGCGGATGTGGATGGAGGAGCGGATCGGCAAGCGCATCAACAACGAGCGCGTCGACGAAGCCCTCTCCCTCAACCCGGACATCGTCTCCACCGCCTGCCCGTTCTGCCTGGTCATGCTGACCGACTCGGTCAACGGCAAAAAGGCTGCGTCCGACAGCGACTCTGCCGCGGGAGTCAAGGTGAAGGAGTCGGTCCAGGTGGTCGACGTATCGCAGCTGCTGCTGGACTCCGTGAAGACCCCGGCCGACCCGGCCGGCGAGGAGGAGTCGGCGGACGCACCGGAGCCGGAGCCGGTGAAGTAGCTCGGGCTGTCGTGCGACAGAAGCGGGGGGGGCCGCCCCCCCGGGCGGGGCCCGCCCCGCCGGGAAAAACGGGGGGACCCCCCCCCGGGGACCCCCCGCAGGGAGACACCCGCCCCCCACCCCCCGCCCGGTGAGACGCCCCCCCCCAC
>NZ_JBIRGM010000002.1:0-530410 GCF_044328025.1 Streptomyces sp. NPDC018000 | reverse complement strand
CCCGCGCCCGCCCGGGCGTGGGTGTTGGTGGGGGCGCCCCCCCGGGCCGCTGGGGGGTTTTTTGGGGGGGGGGGGGGGGCCCCCTCGGGGGGGGGGGGGGGGGGGGGGGGCGGCCCCCCCCGCTTCTGCATACGGGGGTCAACCCCCGGGGGTTCCCCTAGGGGATGTCACAGCTCGGCCGCAATGGCGGGCAGGTTTCCCAGGCCCTCTCACCACACCCACGCGGACCAGGTACGTTCGTTGACGTGGCTGGATTCAGGATCGGACGCGGCCGGGACAACCGCACCCCGCAGCAAGCGCAACAGCAACCGCGGCAGCAGCCGTACGGCACACAGGCACCACCGCCGTACGCCCAGCAGCCATGGCCGCCGACGGGAGGCAACGGTGCCCCGCCCCCGTACAACAACGGCGGGCACGGCGGGCACAACAGCGGCTACGGCAACGGCTACAACAGCGGCGGCCACGGCGGCGGCCACGGCGAGCCGGAGTACTTCGGCGACCTGTACCAGCAGCCCCACCACCCCCACGGCTCCCCTCAGCAGGGCGACCCGTATGCCAACTCTCCCGGCCACACCCAAGCGTTCAGCATCGGCGAGGACCCGTACGGCGACGGCAACACCTACCGCGCCGGCCAGGCCCCCGCCCAGCCCGCGGGCCCGCGACTGCCGTGGAAGGACCTGCTCACCGGCATCGTGCTGCGCCCGGGACCGACGTTCTGGCAGATGCGCGACCACCCGGTATGGGGTCCGGCGCTCATCGTCACGTTCCTGTACGGCCTGCTCGCCCTCTTCGGCTTCGACCAAGCCCGGGACGACGCGATCCACGCGACGATCTCCGCAGCGATCCCCTACGTCGTCATCACGGGCATCGGCTTCGTCATCGGCGGCCTGGTCCTGGGCGCGGTCACGCACACGCTCGCCCGCCAGCTCGGCGGCGACGGCTCCTGGCAGCCGACCGTGGGCCTCTCCATGCTGATCATGTCGATCACGGACGCTCCCCGCCTGATCTTCGCGATCTTCCTCGGCGGCGAGAACTCCCTGGTCCAGGTCCTCGGCTGGATCACCTGGCTGGCCTCGGCCGCGCTGTTCACCTCGATGGTGAGCAAGTCGCACGACCTGCCGTGGCCGAAGGCGCTGGGCGCATCCGCGATTCAGCTGATCGCGCTGCTGTCGATCATCAAGTTGGGCACGCTCTGACGGCATCCGAGCACCTGAGGAAGAGCCCCCGACACACCGCGTCGGGGGCTCTTCCTCATATGTGCTCCTATGTGCGACTGCTCGCGGACGACCGCGCCGCCGGGCTTCCGCTACCGGCCTCCGGCTTTACGCGGCCTCCGGTCTACGAGTCGAGAACCTGCCCGCGGCGCCGTACGACGGGCTTGTCCACGCTCCACGGGAAGTTGATCCAGCGATCGGTCTTCTTCCACACGTACTCGCACTTCACGAGTGAATGCGGCTTCTCGTAGATGACCGCGCTGCGCACCTCGGCAACATGCTCGATACAGAAATCGCGCACCAGCTTCAGCGTCTTCCCGGTATCGGCGACGTCGTCGGCGATCAGGACCTTCTTGTCCGAGAAATCGACGACATTCGGAACGGGCGCCAGCATGACCGGCATTTCCAGAGTGGTACCCACCCCGGTATAGAACTCCACATTCACCAGATGAATGTTCTTGCAGTCCAGGGCATAAGCGAGCCCGCCCGCGACGAACACCCCGCCCCGCGCGATGCTCAGTACGACATCGGGCTCGAATCCGTCGTCGGCCACGGTCTGCGCCAACTCACGCACGGCATGACCGAACCCCTCGTACGTCAGGTTCTCCCGCACATCATCGCTCATCCGGCATCAGACCTGGGTCCGGTGAAAATTCAGGAACGAACGCGACGCCGTCGGCCCGCGCTGCCCCTGGTACCGCGATCCGTACCGCTCGGAGCCGTACGGGAACTCCGAAGACGAACTCAGCCGGAACATGCACAGCTGCCCGATCTTCATTCCCGGCCACAGCTTGATCGGCAACGTCGCGAGATTCGACAGCTCCAAGGTCACGTGCCCGGAGAATCCCGGATCGATGAACCCCGCGGTCGAATGCGTCACAAGACCGAGCCGCCCCAGCGAACTCTTTCCCTCCAGCCGCGACGCAAGATCATCGGGAAGCGAGATGACCTCGTACGTCGAAGCGAGCACGAACTCACCCGGGTGCAGGATGAACGCCTCGTCGCCGTCCGGCTCGACCATGCGTGTCAGATCGGCCTGCTCGACGGCTGGATCGATATGCGGATAGCGGTGGTTCTCGAACACCCGGAAGTAGCGGTCGAGCCGCACATCGATACTCGAGGGCTGCACCATCGACGCGTCGAATGGATCAATGCGTACACGTCCGGCGTCGATCTCGGCCCGGATGTCCTTATCTGAGAGAAGCACGCCCCGAGGATACGCAGAACGCGCGGGCCCGCCCCAATCCGGGACCGCCCCGCGCGCCTGTGACCGCTCCTGCCGCGCCTGTCTCGGCTGCCGCTACCGCTCCTCGAACACCACGGGCACGGCATGCCGCAGCCGCGCACAACGAGGACAGCGAATGAGCCGCCCGGGACCGATCCGCCCGGACCCGAGCTGCTGCATCGGGAACGAAGCGGTAGCGAAAACGTGCCCTTCGGCACAGCGGACGACGGTGCGCTCCATGGAGTCCATCAAGTCCCTTCCCCAACAAGCCTTGGACGAGAACGCCACATTAGGGGATGAACAGGACGCCACTCCAGGCGGCACTCCGACCACCACGCTACGCCCCCAACTCCCGCCCACAGCAACCGCATCCACCCTCCCCGACAGCAAAAAGGCCCCACGGCTCAAACGCCGGGGACCTCGCATGGGGTACAGTGTGGGGCGATGCACCGCCGATCAAACGGTACGCTTCGCGGGTGTAGTTTAATGGTAGAACATGAGCTTCCCAAGCTCAGAGCGCGAGTTCGATTCTCGTCACCCGCTCTTCCACGAACCCTCAGGTCATCGACCTGGGGGTTCGTCGTTGTCTAGACCTCTCACGACCTGCCGTGCCCTCCACGTGCCCTATCTCGCGGAAATACCCAGCCCAGAGGGCACGCGGCGCACCACCTTGCACCACCTCGGGCGGCACCCGGGTCCGACGGCGGGACGCATGATCCGTGATCCGGGCCACTTGCCCGCCTCCCGGCGCGCTCGTTGCTGCGGGAAAGGCCAAGGCTCTCGCCATTGGGAAGAGGGACGTCGCTGGTATCAGGAAACGCCCCACGGGCAGCGGGACCAGTGGCTAGCGTTTGACCTCATGACTGGTGCCGCACCCGCAGGGGTGGAGCTTCTGACGTGCCTGAACCGTCTGGAGTTACGTTTCGATTCCGCCGCATCTCTTGTCGCATCGGACGCCCACGACGATCCCGCGACACTGGAATGGGGCTGCCGTGCCGTCCTGCCTCTGTGGGAGCCGGACGACGAGGAGGCCCGGGCCGACAACGCCCGCCTTCTCGGCCCGGGCATGTCGCTGGCCCAGGCGTTTCAGGGCCAGCGACAGGAGCTGACGATCCTCTCCATGTCCGGGCTCACGCTGGACCTGTGGCGCATCGGCCACATCTACGCGTCGCTAGACTCGCGCGACGCCGACTACGAGCACTTCGCCCCGCTCTTCGACAAGTCCGGCGATCTCGGCCTTCATGGCGACCTGGAGGACTGCCTGGTTAACGGCACCCAAGTCGTCATCATCGACCGGGCACGGATCGCGCCGGCCTGGCGTGGCCTGGGCGGCGTCGGCCGGCTGTTGATCGGACGCATGCTCCGCTGGGTGACCAGCCAGGCGGCGCTCGTAGCGACGCATCCGTATCCGATCGACATCCCTGTCGACGAACGGGACGACAGGACACGGGAGGCGCGGGAGAAGGCGGTCATCCAACGCACCTGGCAGTCCTTGGGGTTCGCGCCCTTTCGCGAAGACCTGTGGGTTATGCAGCCGCATTTGAGCGCCCACGACGATGCCATCGAGCGCTTGGAGACGGCCTTCGGCCGGTACCTCTGAGCACTCACCCACCCGGCCGGCAAACGAGAGGACCACCGGTACCGCGATGCGCGAGTTCACCAACCATAGAGCGCAGCACACGCTCGGCATTCTGCGCGCTTTCCACCTGGAGACCTTGAACTTCTCCGGAATGCATCCTGAGGCGACGCTGGCTGACTTCGAGCACCACTTGCGTCAGCGTGTCGACGTCTTGGAGGCGGAACTTGAGACGGGTGAGAAGGCCGCCCAGGCCGCCGTCGCCACCAAACCCCTGTCTGGCCCCCTCGCCGATCCCGAGCGCCAACAAGCGTTCCGTCAGCTACAGCATGCGGGGGCACCGGCGACAGAACCCGAGAGAGAAGTCTGGTGGAAGCAGCGCAGGGCGGTGCTCGACGAAATCAGGACACAGGGGCTGGCAGAGGCCCTCGACTGGGAGTGCCGCGACTGCGGCGCCCCGGTTGGAGTCGCTTGCCGTACGGGTGGCGGCAGGCCCAAGAAGCAGCCTCACTTCCTCCGGGCCACAGACGCCGAAGCGCCCTACAGCCACGCGTACGGCCTGCATTAGCTAGCCCGTGATCTCCGCTGATCTCAGGGAATCGATGCCGAGGCTGTGGGCGGGCGGTCGGGTCGGCAGCGTCGCAGCCGTGCCGGGTGCCGACGAGCCGCTGCTGAATGGCTTGAACGACAAGAGAACGCGCGGAAGTCGCCTTCTTACGCGGGGTCCTACCGCTCCCGAAACTCAATCACGCTTAGTACTCCAGTCTGACTTCGCGATCTTGTGGCCGTACCCGGCCGAGAACGGGTACGGCCGCCGCGTGATCATCGGTTGGTGTGTGGACAAACGAAGATCGTGCGGTGGCCGCGGGCCATAGCGTAGGCCCTGCCCGCTGGCGGGAGATGTTCGACCAGGCCATGGCCCGGATCGCGGGCCGCTTCGGCCGAGTTGAACCGAGGGCGAGTGCCCGTGCCTATCTGCTCGGGCTGTTGTCGAAGGCAGAGCGGAAGAACTGCTGGCAGCTGGCCGAACAGGCCGGCCTGGCCCGGCCGGGGCCGATGCAGCGGCTGCTGCGCTACGCACGCTGGGACGCCGACGCCGTCCGCGACGATGTCCGTGCCTACGCCGTCGAACACCTCGGCACCGACGGCGTGGTGCTGATCGTGGACGAGACCGGCTTCGTGAAGAAGGGCCATGCCTCGGCGGGCGTGCAGCGCCAGTACACCGGCACCGCCGGACGCATCGAGAACTCCCAGGTCGGCGTCTTCCTCGCCTACGCCACCAGCCGGGGACGGGCACTGATCGACCGCCGCCTCTACCTGCCCGAGCAGTCCTGGTGCACCGATCCCGAACGCCGCCGGGCGGCCGGGATACCCGACGAAGTGCAGTTCGCGACCAAACCCCGCCTGGCCCGGGAGATGATCGCCGCCGCGCTGGAGGCCGAGGTGGAGGCACCGTGGGTGACCGGTGACGAGGCCTACGGGCAGGACCCGCAGCTGCGTGCCGCCCTGGAGGCACGTGGAACCGGCTACGTGATGGCCGTCGCCTGCTCGATGCGGGTGCGGATCAATCAGGGCCGCACCGCCGTCCGCGCGGACACCGTCGCCGAACGGCTGCCCGCCACCGCCTGGCAGCGGCACAGCGCCGGCCCCGGCGCGAAGGGCCCGCGCCACTACGACTGGGCCTGGATCCACATCGGCACCGACGATCAACGCCACCTGCTCATCCGCCGCAACCGCACCACCGGAGAACTGGCCTTCTATCTGTGCTGGTCACCCATCGCGGTCACCCTTGCGGAGCTGGTCCGCGTCGCCGGTGTCCGCTGGAGTGTCGAGGAGTGCTTCCAGGCCGCCAAGGGCCAGGTCGGACTCGACCACTACCAGGTTCGCAACTGGACCTCGTGGCACCGGCACATCACGCTCGCCATGCTCGCCCTGGCCTTCCTGACCGCCCTCACCACCGACGCGGCATCCAAGAGGTCAACCGGTCCGCACTACCCGACTCGCGACAGCGAACCGATCTCCCTGACCGTCCCGGAGATCCGCCACCTGTTCACCCTCGTCTTCAGCCCGTCGGCCGTGACCGCTGCCAGGCTGCTGCACTGGTCAATCTGGCGCAGACGCCACCAGGCAACAGCCCGACACAGCCACTACCGACGACGATCCGCCGACGAACCTGCTGGATAGATCACGAAACCACACTGGAGTATTAGGACGATACGCATGGTGTCGTCAATGTACTCGGCGGCGGCTTTGTCACTCACCTCCTCGATCTTCTTAGGACAACCGCTGAGGATGGTGGCCGCGAGGAGCTCCACACGCCAGCGTCGCGCCTGGTCCGGTGGCAGGTCGACGAGTGCGTCCGAGAATCAGTCGGCCAGTGCCTGGATCTCGATGGTTTCCTTGCCCTCCAGGGGCGTGAGGCTCTCTCTGAGCTATACGAACCGCGTCTCGCTGAACGCGTCCAGGAGCTGACGGGTCTCTTGTAGCCGGGCCGCCGGTCGGATAGGAGGAGTCAGCTGTTCCAGTAGGGACAGGGAGGCCAGGAGCTGCTGCTGTCAGACCGTCCAGATGCGGAGTCGCTCGAACCTCGGTGGTTTGGGCAAGGCTCTCAGCGCCAATTTGAGCCAGGCCGCGGCCGTGTTGTTGATGGACCAGGTGGGGGACCGGTCCAGCAGCCAATCTGGCGAATTGCGGAGGAACTGCCATGCGGGCCGCGCCTCTCACTTACGGTCGGCGCCTCGGAAGATGTCGACCAGGTCTGTAGCGTTGTACCGGTGGTTGAAGAACAGGGCCACGGCCGCGATAGCGGCGATCCCTTGGAGTGATCCTGTGACGGAGTCCGGCAGGCCGAGCTTGGGGGCGCCGAACAGGATGAGGAGAAACACGGCGACGGCGCCGGCCACGCGGAGCGCGGTCCGGTCGGTCACCGGCTCGATCTCGTCGACGTCGTCCAGGAGCTGTCCGGTGCGGCCTTCCGCGTATCGCTCGGCGATGGTGAGCAGCATCTCGGTGAGGTCCTTCAGCGCCATGCCCGGGTCTTCGTCGGTGTACTGGCGTTCCTCGGCCCGGCGCAGCGCGCCCACAACCTTCGCGGCGTGGGTCTTGAGTTCACGACGGTGGGGCGGCTTGGGCTTGCCGTGGCGGACCTTCCAGGCCCGTCGTATGACACGTTCGACGCCGCGCACCGAGACTCGCCGGGCGTCCAGAGGGGACCGTTCACCCATCTCCTGATGGGCTCGGGCGGCGCCGGTGGCGTAGCTGAGGATCACTGCGACCGGCCGGTGCTGCTGCTCGTCATGGTTGTCGACGGCTGGGGCGAACACGACACCGAGGCCGGAGCGCAGCGACGGCGGCAGGCCACCGGTCGACTCCTTCTTCCTGTGGGCTACCCCGAAGGCGGCGAGGATCGCGGGAAGTATCCGGCGAGCCATGTCGATCACGACGTATACGAGCATCAGGAACACGAGCGTGGTGGCCGTGTCCCAGGGCTTCTCCCACGGCTGGCCCCACAGCTTCTGAAGGCGGTGTACCAGATCCTCCGCCTGGTCCACGATGAACAGGACCGCGTCCCTGGTCCCTGCGTAGAGGCTGGCGAGAGGGTCGAGGCCGCTGTACGCCCCTCCCCCTTCCTGTGGGTTCGCGTTCGGTGGGGGCAGCGGTCGGCGGATGCCCTCGGAGACCTCCACCGCGTACGAGGCGAGGTAGCCGAAGAAGGCCATGAAGATGAGGCCGGCGGGCAGGCCGATCACGGCCTCGTGCCACCAGCGCGTGATGGATTGCTCGATCAGCGGCCTGGTGTGCAGTCCATTGTCGGGGAGCACCGGGGAAATCGCCTCGTCGGCCCGGGTGAGCGTGTGCCGTGCCAAGCGGACGGTCAGCCGTCTGCGGAGGATGCGGACTCTGTCGGCCTGTCTCCGCCGCCACCGGCCCACCTTGGACTCGGCGGCGGCGAAGGCGATGGTCGGTACCGCGCCGATGACGCCCAGCACCAGCACGCGCGTGGCGATGGCCAGGGCAGTCTCTACCTCACTCAAGCGATGGGACCCCTTACGTCATCAAGTACGTCGAGAATGCGGGCTCTTGATGGATTTCTGACCCTCGTCCCTCGGCAATGGACTGGCAGTCGCTGGGGGAGCGATGCAAGTCCCTTCCCCCAGCCACTCGTCAGACAAGTCTCAGTACAGGGCGGCTGTCGGGCATCCCCAGCAGCTCACGTACCCTCGCCGGCTTCCACGCGAGTTCCGCAGCAAGCACACGTATCGTCAGTCCCGTGTCTTGCTCTGCCAGCTCGAATGCCTTACTGAGCATCACCGGCTGTTCGCCGGGGTACCCACGTACCGATTGCGGGGCGAAACCGGGCTGCGCGCTGAGCCCTCGCAACCGCTGGTACGCACGACTGATCGTCGCATCAGAGACGAGCCCAAGTTCGCGGTACCGGTAGACGAGCGAGTTCACCGAGACGCCCCAGGTCTGCGACAGGCCGGCCAACCGCGCAAGGTCCACCCTCTGCGGTAGCAGCGGATGGATCGATTCCCGAGGGGTGAGGAACTCGGCAGCGAACGCATCTGCTTCGCGCTCCAAACGGCTGTCGCCGGTAGCACCCGCGTGGAGAACCAGGTGCCCGAGTTCATGGGCCGCGCTGAAGCGGTATCGGTAGACATCGTCGGCGCGATTTGGCGTGAGAACTACAACGGGTCTCAACAGCCCGGAGCTGGAGAAAGCATCGACTTTAGCCGCAGCCTCCTCTGCTTCCGCTGGCGCCACGACGATGAGGCCATTCGCTTCCATCCGGCGAGCTAGGTGGCGCACAGGGCCGTCACCCAGCCCCCAGTGATGCCGGAGCGCTCGGGCAGCGCCCACGGGGTCGTCAGGTAGCTCGGCGCCGGGGCATACCTCGCCTCCCGTGAAGCCGGGAAGGTTCACGGGGGGAAGCTGCACGCGCTTCTCCAGCGCGTGAGTGAGTTCCCAAACCTGTTCGACGAAGCCGAGGGCCCGCTCTCGCTGCGCCCCGGATGTGGAACGCAAGGCCCGAAAGTGAGCCATGGAGCTATCGACTTTACCCATCGGGCGGCCTGCAACGAAGAACTGAATGGGCACGTCCAGCACGTCGGCCAACCGAGGAATGAGCTCAGGGCGAGGACGGTTGGTACCCGCCTCGTACTGGCCAACAGCAGCTGCCGACACGCCTATACCGTCCGCGACCTCGCGCTTGGTGAGCCCGGCAAGGCGACGTGCCTGCGTCAGCCTTGGTGCATGGAAACCGTCCCAGACTGCCCTCGGCGAAGCACCGCCCAGGCTCGTCCCCGGCAGTAGTGGTTGCTCAATGTTCATTGTCCTCAGCAGCGTTCACGAACGCTTCGTACTCGGTCTCACTCTGCGGCGGAGTTCCCGTGGCACGGGCCGCCTCGCTGCGTGTGGAAAGCGCAACCTCAGGAAGATCGCCAGAGGCAAAGTTATCCCCTGCGCGCTGGTTCGGTACAGCGTAGATACGGCTCTCGGCACCGGTCGTGAGCAGAGACTTCTCGGTCACCCACTGCAGGTTCCCAGCATCGTCCAAGAGATTCGCCTGGCCCCACCAGGCGCGCTGCAGACCACTCATGTTCATCTCGTACGGGATGAGGACCAGGCCGGGGCGGGGGTCCCTCTGCGCAAGATCAGCCAGCGATCGCCGAAGAAGCAGCTCCGGGCCTTCCACTTCAACCAGAGGATCCGCGATCCATCGGGGTGCTGGCGCATCGGTAAGGGCGAACAGCTCCCGCATCACGAGAGACAGCTTCTTCGGCCACTTGTCGCCCGGCTCAAAGCCGTCGACCGAGTCCACGCGGTAGGGGCAGAGGATGGTGTTGTGCACCAACACAAGCTCGTAGAACGTGCCAGGCTTGATGAGTTCGGTCCCGGGGATGCCAAGGTCAAGCACGTGCTCAGCGATCCGGTCGTACTGATTGGTCATGCGCGCCGCCCCAGCAGCGAACTTGTGCTTGGACCGACCAGCCAGATGCGACTCGAGCATCGCCGACTCCGTGTCGAGGAGCCCCATCTGAATCGCGAGTCGAAGGCCGGCGACATCTTCCCCAAATCGACCACTGGCCCAAGACGGCATAGGCCCGTCGACGTTCGCGTCCACGCATCACTCCGATCCACGACAGCTTGCGTTACTCCGAGGATGCTACCGCAGGAACTTTAGTCGATCACGCGAATCTTGCACTTTCGACGAATCTTCCACGCCGCCAAGATCTATCGCCCGGGCCGCAAGGGCGCGCGGTGTGGTGCCACACGCCCCTGCGGCCAATTCAGGCTTCGCGCGCCGGACACTGGCGGGCGGCCTGGACGCGAGCATCGATACCCCTGGCGACCTCCCGTTGCCGCTCACCATCGGAGTGCTGGTAGATCAGGGCAGCCTTCTCCGAGGACTGGCCGGCGCGGACCATCGTGTCCTTGAGCGTGGCGCCCGACTGGGTGGACAGGGTGTGGCCGGTATGCCGGAGGTCGTAGAAGCGGAAGCCCTCCGGCAGGCCGACCTTGGTCCGAGCCCTGCGCCACTTGCGGCCGAAGGTGGACCGGCGGAAGGGGGCACCCTTCTCGCCGACGAACAGGAGCCCGTTGGGTTCCTTCTCGGCGTACCAGTCGAGGTGACGCTTCACCTCGATGTGCAGGAAGGCCGGGAGGAAGACGGTGCGCCTTCCGGCGGCCGACTTGGTGTCGCCTTCGACGCGACGGCCGGTGGTCAGCTCGGGTGCGGCGTCACGGATCTTGACCGCGAGGGGTTCGAGCGTGACGTCGGGCCATCGAAGGGCAGCCTGCTCCTCCGGGCGCATGGGCCCGTAGGCGCCGAAGTAGACCATCAGCCGCCACCTCGGTCCCATGGCGTCGGCGAGCGCGTCGACCTGTTCGACGGTGGCCGTCGGGCGTTCCTTGGCTTTCTCGCTGCCGGCGCCCCTGATCCGGCAGGGGTTGCGGCGGATCAGCTCGTCATCGGTCGCCGTCTCCATGATGGCCTTGAGGAGGCGGTAGGACTTGGCGACGGTCGTCGCACCGGTCACCGCCAACCGTTCGGCCCGCCAGGTACGCACGCCCGGTGGCGTGATGTCGTCCAGGTTTACCGTGGCGAATTCGGGCAGCAAGTGCAGGCGCAGGAGCCTTCGGTACAGCTCCTCCGTGGTGGCGGAGAGCCCGCGCTCCTCGACCCACTTCATGGCGTAGGTCTCGAAGTTGACCGAGCCGGCGTCGGGGTCCACCCAGTGCTTGCGCTCGATGTCGGCCTGGGTGAGCGTGAGCCAGGTCTGGGCGTCGGTGCGCGTCTCGAAGGTCTCCGGCGCGGTGCGGCGGCTGCCGTCCGGGGCCCAGTAGCGCGCCTGCCACCGCCCCGACGGGAGCTGACGAACGGTGCCGAACTCGCGCCGCCGCTGCGGCTTGCGGACCGCCATCAGGCAGCCTTCCCGAAGCGGGAACGCGCGTTGCCGAGAGTCGGAACGGTGCGTTCCTCGATGTACGCGGCGATGGCGCTCTCGGGTATCCGTACGGGCTTGCCGAGTTTGACGTAGCGGATGCGGCGCTCCTGGATGAGTCGCCGGATGAAGCGCACGCCGGTGCCGAGGCGTTCGGCGGCCTGCTCCACGGTGAGGAGGGTGTCGGTAGTGGTCACCTCCCCCTGCGGTCGCGGGCGCTGAACGGGGGCGTGCGGTATCGCCGAAGGGCGCAAGTGAGTGCTCCGGTTCCGGCCGGCGGATGGGGCGGCAACCCCGCGCCTGGCCTCGTGTCGTTCAGGGATGGGATGGGCAGGACGGCCACAGCGTGGGTTTGCGTTCCCGCTGCGCCAGGTGGAGTGGGCCGCTATGCGTCGGAGGCGGGCCCGTACTCTTCGTTGCTCTTCATCAGTTCGGTGGCGATGGCGTTGGAGACCATCACGTCAGCCTCCTTACGGATGTCCGGGTGGTCGGCGAGATAGGCGTCGAGTTGGTCGCGGGCCTTCCGTGCCTCGTGGTTGGCACGGTTGGAGGCTCTGTAGGCGGCTACGACGTTGTCGATCAGCTCCATGGCCCGGCCCATGGTCGCCAGGCTGGGCGGCCCGACGAAGTTGCTGAGCGGGACGCCGAGGATCTCGGCGAAACCGATGGCCTCGTCGAGGTTGATTCGACGCTTGCGGTTCTCGATGCGCCAGACCGCAGACGGGTTCATGTCGAAGCCGACGTCGTTCATGCGGTCGGACAGCGTGGTGGTGCTCCAGCCGCGCTTCTCGCGCTCCAGCTTGACCCGCACGGCGGCGTTTTCCTCGCCGCTGAGGAGCACCCCCTCGGGGGCTCCCTCATCATCCGGCATTGCCCCTCCTCCCGTTCACTGCGTGTACCGCCGGTTTTGCGGCATGGAACAAGATTAACATCCGTTCTGCGAATAGCATAGCACTATGCGATTCGCATAGTCTCTGGTACCGTAAAGCACCCCAGCAGACCGCACCGATCCGCTGAGGCATGCCTTCAACCAGCCCCGACATACAAAAAGCCCCCCGGTGACCCAACACCGAGGGGCTCAGAGCGCAAACCTCATGCCGCCCATGAACGACTGACCTGCGAGGCCGGGATTGCCGTCCCATTGGCCCGCAAGCGGAGGAGCTACATGTCCAGTATGGACGATCCCGCCCAGAGCACGCCATCCCTTCCGACCACCGCCGCCGTGTGGCCGCCGGTGGCCATACCCGGCCGCCCCACCGAGCCCGTACCGTCGTCCGCAGAAGAGCCCGAACCCGCTCCGGTGTCCGAGGGTGAGGCGGTGCTGGCGGAGCTGCGGGAGCAGATTCGCCGCTACGTCGTGTTGCCGAGCGGGGAAGCGTTCACGGCCGTGACCCTGTGGGTTGCGGCCACGCACCTGCAGACTGCATGGCAGCACGCTCCGCGGCTGGCTGTCGTGGGGCCGGCGAAGCGGTGCGGCAAGTCGCGGCTGCTGGACGTGATCACCGAGAGCGTTCACGATCCGCTGATCACGGTCAACGCGTCGGCCGCCGCGGTGTTCCGGTCGATCACCGCCACACCGCCCACCTTGTTGGTCGACGAGGCCGACACTCTCTTCGGCTCCGCGAAGGTCGCGGAGAAGAACGAGGAGATGCGCGGCCTGCTCAACGCGGGGCACCAGCGCAACCGCCCCACCTTGCGGGTTTCCGGACCCAATCACGAGGTCGCGAAGTTCCCCACATTCGCTATGGCGGCCCTCGCCGGCATCGGTGACCTGCCGGACACGATCATGGACCGGTCGATCGTCATCCGGATGCGCCGCCGCAGGCCGGGCGAGAAGGTGGCGGAGTTCCGTACCTTCCGTGACACCCCGCCCCTCCACGCGCTGCGTGACCGGCTCGTCGCCTGGCTGACTCCGCTGCACGCCGACGCGATGGAGCTGACACCGGCCATGCCGGTCGAAGACCGCGCGGCCGACACCTGGCAGCCGCTGGTGACCGTCGCCGACCTCGCCGGCGGAGCGTGGCCCGACCTCGCCCGCACCGCCTGCCGCATCATGGCCAAGCACGAGGCCGAGCACGACCAGGACCGCAGCAGCCTGGGCATCCGCCTGCTGGCCGACATCCGCCGCGCCTTCACCACCGAAGGCAACCCGCCGGCGCTTCGCACCAGCCGACTCCTCGACATCCTCAACCAGGACGACGAGACGCCCTGGGCGGAGTACACCGCCAACGGCCTGACCCCTCGGGGCCTGCAACTCCTGCTGAGGGAGTACGGCATCAGCTCGGCCACCCGCCGCTTCCACGGCAACGTCCAGGCCAAGGGCTTCACCCGCGTGCAGTTCGCCGACTCCTGGGCCCGCTACTGCCCCGAGCCCGCGCCCGAAGCCACGACCGGGGCCTGACCCGGCACGACCCGTCGCGACTCGTCTCCGCGCAGGTCAGCGCGGTGACGAGTCGAGGTCCGGTGACGAGTCGACTCGTCATCACCGCCGCACTCGTACCGGTCCTGACCAGGCACGCGACGAGTCGCGACGGGTCTCCCCCGCCCTCAGGGCCACATCAGCCACACCCTGCACCCCTGGAGCATTCCCCTTTGCCTTCCCCCACCATCGTCACGGCACCGTCCGCCCCGCTGCCGCTGGCCACAGCGATCCGTACGGGTGTGTCGCTGCTGGCCGTGGCCGCCTTCGCGCTGTCCTACGACGCCTTGCGCCAGATGGCCGCCGCCAGCCATATCCACCGGGCGCTCACCTACGCCTTCCCGCTCGTCATCGACGGGTTCATCGCCATCGGGATCGGCGCCCTGCTCGTCCTGCGGACCGCACCCCTGTCCGCCCGTCTCTACGTCTCGGCACTGGTCGGCATCGCCACCGCCACAAGCATCTGGGCCAACGTCCTGCACGCCATCCGCCTCAACCAGCAAACCCGCCACAACGGACTCTCCCTCGACGACATCACCGTCGGAGTCATCTCCGCCATCGCCCCACTCGCCCTGGCCGGAGCCGCCCACTTCTATCTCCTCGTCGCCCGACGCCCCGCCGACCCTGACCGCCATAACACCGACGACCGCCACGAACCCGCCGCTGAACACACGATCGGCGAGCTCGCGCCGCCACCCGCCACGGGCACCGACGACGACGTGCCGCAGCCACTCGCGAAGCGAGAGGCGCAGGCCCCGCAGCAGCCCGATAAGCCGGGAGGCAAGCAGCCGAGCGTTTCCCTGGAGCAGGCCGTGGCCATCGGCCGCACGGCTCCCCTCGGGCGAGCCGGCCGTGCCTCGCGCCGCAACATCGAGAAGGCCGTCAGGGACCAGGGTTTCGGGATTTCCCGGAGCCGTCTGGACGAAATCAAAAACCTGCTGCAGGCCGAACTCGACGCCGTCACCACAAGCATCGGCTGAACCCCGCATCTCACGTCACCCCAGCCCGTTCTTCCCGTGAATCAGCACGGGAAGAACGGGCCCTCGCCCTCCATCACCGCTTGCAGGAGCCCACATGCACGGCCCCGACCGTGAACCCTCGTCAGCGCAGCAGCAGATGACCTTCACCTCGGCATCAGGCGGAGCAAGGTATGGCGTTGGACCGTCCAAGGGCCGGTCCAACGCAAGTGCCTCCGCCCCGGGGGTGGCGGAGGAGCTCGGGCACCAGGGGGTGCCCGACCGGAACAAGCCCGTCGACGCCGCCACCCGCACCGTGCAGCCGCAGCGTGCCGCCGAAGCCGCCGCACTGCACCGAGTTGCACGCCGCCGCCAGCGCAAAGAGACCCAGCGCAAGGAACGCGTCGACGTCCGCTACAGCACCGACGAGAAGGCAGAGATCCTCGCTGTGGCCCGGTCGCTGAACATCGCCGCCGCCCACTACGTCGGCGCCGTCGTCATGGCCCACGTCCACGGAGACCTCGCACTGCCCGGTCAGCGCACCCAGCTCGACGACTACATCGACGAACTCACAGCCCTCCGCGGTGAGGTCGCCAAGATCGGCCACAACATCAACCAGATCGCCAAGAAGCTCAACTCCGGCGGCCGTCCACACCATGGGGACACCGCACTCCTCGACCGTGCGGAACGCGTCCTCGGCACGGCTGGCACCACCGTCCGCCACATCGCAGCAGCCACCAACCAGGCCGCCGCCACAAAGGGGCCACGGTGATCGCGAAGATCAGCAGCGGCAAGAGCACCGCCGGCCTCATCCGCTACCTCTACGGCCCCGGCCGGGCCAACGAGCACACCGACCCGCACCTCGTCGCCTCCTGGGACGGCTTCGCGCCCGACCCCGGCCGCACCGACGGCATCGCCGCCACAAAGAAGCTCCTCGTGGCCGACCTCGACCTGCGCGTCCAGCAGGCCAGGCGACTTGGCCGAGCCCCGAAGCAGCACGTGTGGCACTGCTCCGTCCGTACAGCGCCCGGCGACCGCCTCCTCGACGACGCTGAATGGGCGGACATCGCCCGCCGTGTCGTCGCAGCCACCGGAATCGCGCCGACAGACGACCCGGACGGCTGCCGATGGGTCGCCGTCCGCCACGCCCCCGACCACATCCACATCGCCGCCACCAAGGTCCGAGGCGACCTGCGCACCGCACGCCACTGGAACGACTACCTCACGGCTGACCGCGAACTCGCAGCCATCGAGAAGGAATACGGCCTCTTCCAAGTCGTACGCGGGGACCGCACCGCCGCGAAACGGCCCACCCGCGCCGAGCAGGAGAAGGCCCACCGCGCCAGCCACGACAAGCCCGCCCGCGTACGCCTGCGCACTGTTGTCCGCACGGCAGCCGCCGCTGCCACCAACACCGAGGAGTTCCTCGGTCTACTCACCCGCACCAACGGCGTCCTCGTCGAGGTCCTGCACTTCCCCTCCGGAGAACTACGCGGCTACAAGGTCGCCCTGGACCACGACACGAACGCCGAAGGGGAACCGGTGTGGTTCTCCGGCTCCACGCTGTCGCCGGATCTCTCCCTCCCCAAGATCCAGAGCCGTCTCGCCGCAGCAGACATTCCGGCCGGCAACCCCAACGGGCGTCTCCGGCCGCACCCGTGGCACCAAGCCACTGCAGCCACAGAGCGCATCCCCCACCACCTCGACCAGCCGGACGCCGAAGCCGCCCAGGCCCACTTGGCCGCCCTCGGCGAAGCACTCGACGCCGTAGCCCTCACCGCACCGCCGGACATCCGCACCGAACTCCGCACAGCGGCCTCCGCCTTCGAACGGGCAACCCGTTCACGCATCCGCGCCGAACACCACCACGCCCGCGCCCTGCGAGGGGCAGTGAAGGCCATGCTCCACGATCCGACACCCAAGGACGGAGCCCTCCTGGCGATGTTCCTCGACGCCGCGCTCCTCGCCGTCATCGCCGCCGCCCGCTGGCACGACCAACGGCACCACAACCAGCAGACCGCAGCCGCCCGCCAGACCCTGTTCCACCTCCAGACCGCCTACGACCGAACCTCATCCGGGCACCTGCTTGCCGCTGGCCAGCATGGACCGCCTCAGAAGGTCGTTGTCCGGTACGCCCAGCTCATCCGCCAGGCCACACCCACGCACGCCGACCAGATCCTCGCCGACCCCGCCACCAATGCACTCACCACCGCAATGGCCGACGCGGAGACCGCGGGCCACGATCCCGGACGCCTGTTGCAGCAGGCAGCAGACGAACGCGCCCTCGACGACACCCGCTCCCCAGCACGCACCCTGGCCTGGCGCGTACAACGGCTCTCACAAAGGCCCGCTCCAAGCCGACGAGCTCTCGCGGCACAGGCACGCAGCGCCGTTCCACGCCCCGTGGCTTCCCCACAGCCTGCGGCATCGGCCACACCCACCGCTACGTCTCGGCCTCGGCGGAGGTGATCACGACTGGGCGGCCACTGTGGGCGTGAGCAGGTCGAGTGCTTCCTCCCAGTGGAAGCGGTCCGCGCCGCCGCCGGCCTTGGGGGGATGGGGTTCGTAGGAGCCGATCAGGATGCCCATCGCACGCAGCTTCCGCAAGCTCTCGGCGTACGCGGGGTGAGCGGCCTGGGCGGAGTTCACGTACGGCAGAGCGGCGGTGGGGGTGCCGAAGCCGTACGACTCGCACAGGATGCCCAGGGCCAGGGTGTCCGAGATACCGGCCGCCCACTTATTGATCGTGTTGAACGTGGCCGGGACAACGGCGATCGCATCCGGAGCCGGAAGCGGACGAGGGTCGCCAGGAGACCGCCAGGCCGAACGGATCGGGTACCCGGTCTGGGCTTCGACGGCTTCCGCGTCGATGAAGCCCAGACCCTGCGGCGTGGCAACGACGCCCACGTCCCAGCCGGTGCTCTGCGCCGCCGCGATCAGCCGCCCGACGTCACCGGCGATGCCCGATCCACACACGACGACGTACAGAAACGGCTTCTTGGTCCGCTGGTCGGACTGCTCACTCACGCGGGGACTCCCAGTTGACGGCTGAACAGGTGCAGTTCAGGCAGCGTACGACGACGGTCGCGGGCAGCCATGTCCGCGACCAACTCCCGGATGGCCGGGCGCCGGATGTCCTGCGCCGCACAGCTCTCCGCGATACGGAGCGCCTGATATCCGTCGGCGAGCCGGCCCTGCTGGCTGTAGGCGCGGGCTGTTTCGACCCAGAGGGCCGCGCGCCGCTCGGGGGCGGGAATGTGCCGTCGCATGAGGGGGCGCGCGGCCTCCAAGGCGAGCCCGGCGTCCCCGAAGGACACTGCCGCGCTGACCCCGTGCAGGCCGACGTTCGTGGGGCTGAAGTTGGCCCAGGCATCGGCTCGGTCGAGCGTGACGTACTGGGAGACCTCCTTCGCCTCGGTGAGGAAGTCGCGGGTGGCCGAGCGGTCGCCCCCGCTGCTCGCCGCTGTGACCCCGCGCAGCAGAAGCAGGCCGAGCGCCGCCAGGTAACGCGGGGAACGCTGGTCGTAGGCGCCCGTGAGCTGGTCGGCCGTGTGCCGGACCAATGTGATGGCCTGGGACGTGTGCTTCTCGCGGGCCAGGAGATGGGCGTGGACGCGAACGCTGGAGGCCAGGACGACCGGGTCACCGCTGCGCTCTGCCTCCGCCATGGCGCGTCCGACTGCCAGCCACGCGTTGCCGTGGTCGCCGAGCTTGAGAAGCAGGCTGGCAGAGGTCTGGTACGCGGTGGCCAGCAGAGCTGCGGCCTCGTCCGAACCCGTCGCCGCGTGACGAAGGTCAGTGATCAGAACGGGAAGTATGCGCTCCAGACCGGTGTAGTCGCACGCGTAGAGGAGCCGACGGGCCGCGGAGATGCGCTCACCAAGCTTGGAAAGGCCATGGTCCTCGTCTCCTGCCGGAGGCAGCGGGCCAGGAAGGAGAGCGTGCACGAGCGCACCGTAGCCGTGGTGAGGGGAAGGGGGCGTAGCGAGAGTGGCCAGGCTGGTGGCGAGGAAAGTGCGGCGACGCATGTCATCTGTCTCGGTGTGGGGGTCACTGGTGTCGGGGATGTCGGCCAGGCCGACAGAGGGTAAGGGGATACCCAGCTCCCGCGCGATGGCACGCAGCACCTGGGAGTCCTCGGTGCCCTTTCCCTGTTCGAGGCGGCTCACCTTCGACTGGTGGTAGCCGAGCGCGGCAGCGACGTCCGCCTGGGACCGTTTCGCGAGCACACGCGCTCGGCGGATCACCTCGCCGAGCCGTCTCGCCTCGTCGTACGCATCGGCCATCTGTGCCACGGCTCCTCTCGCCGTCGCCCGATTCTGCCTGCTCAACCGAGCCTAATTCACTCGGTACTTGATGGTCATGCAGCTTCTGCATAAGTCATGCCGAGCGCGCACCCGAGCTGGCCCATGCACTGCCCCGGACGGTTCTTTGGTGAGACCGAACTCGATCGGGAGGCATTCCTGTGGAACCGCTTCGCTTCAGCTTTTCGGTAGCCGGCACGGCGTGCGCCGTCACGGACTCCAGACACCGGGTCGTCGCGGGAGTACTCGGCTGGCGGCTCGACGACGCCGACGAGGTGCTGGAAACCGTGGCGCTGGTGACCAGCGAGCTGTTGACCAACGCCGTACGCCATGCCGGGCACGGCCCCATTTCGGTGGCCGCGGAGCTGACCGGCGGCCGGGTGCGGATCGAGGTCTGCGACTCCAGTCCCGTGCTCCCGAAGGCCGGCCTGCCCGGCGCGTACGACGAACACGGCCGCGGCCTGCCCATCGTGGCCGCGCTGGCCGACCGGCACGACGCCGAGGCAACCGCGTCCGGAAAGCGGTGCTGGGCCGAGATCCCTGTCCCTGCGCCACCCGCACCTCCGGACGCGGCCGTGCACGCACTGCTTCCTAGGAGATGACCATGCCCCTCGCCCAGACCCCTGCCACCACCGCAGAAGTGATCGCAATCCGGCCCGGCCCGCCACTCACCGGGGCAGTGACCGTCGACGGCTCCAAGAACGCCGCTCTGCCGCTTCTCGCAGCGGCTGCGGCTCTGCGCCGACCGGTGCAGCTCAGTAATGTCCCTGCCAGCGCTGATGTACACGCCATGCTCACGCTGTTGCAGCAGGCCGGGCACCGCCTGGCACGTGCGGTCGGTGACCCGACCACGGTTCTGGTCCTGGGTGGCAGCGTCGGGCACATCGCCCCGGAATTGTTCGAGACCGCCAGCCGCATCCGCGCCTCGTACTACCTGGTGCCCGCGCTGCTGGCCACCCATGGACGCGCCGTCATGCCGTGGCCCGGTGGGTGCCAGATCGGGGATCGCGGGATGGAGCAGCACTTCAGGATCTACGAGGCGTTCGGCGACCGATACGCCGTGGACGACCGCGGTTACAGCGTCGTGGCCGGGAGCACCCGTACGGATTCCGTATCGGTGAAGCTGCCCTTCCGCTCGCGCGGTGCGACCGTCGCCGCGATCCTGCGAGCTGTTGTCGCAAACCGCCCGCTGCGGCTGGGCCACCCGAACCTGTCCCCCGAAGTCACCAGTGTCCTGGGCGCACTGAAGTCAGCGGGTTGGGGAACGCGGGCCACCGAACGCATGATCGTCCTCACGCCGCCGTCTGCGGCGGCCGTGGAGCACTCGGTCGCCTGGGCCGTGCCCGGCGACAAGATCGAAGCGGGAGCGCTCGCCTGCGCGCTGGCAGCCACGGGAGGCAATGGCCGCATCGAGGGCGTACGAGGCAGAGACATCGCACCCTTCGTAGCCGCACTGCGCTGGCTCGGCATCTCTGTGGCCGTGCACGAGGATGCCCTCACGGTTCACGCCCGGAACACGCAACCGACCGGCCACTCACTGCGCGCCATCGCGTCGCTCTCCCCCGGCGGCCTGGACGCCGACTTCGAACCCGCGCTGATGGCCCTGACCTTGGGGCTACCCGGCACGCATCTCTTCGCGGACACGATCAACTCCGGCCGCCACGGGAACCTGCTCCCCCAGCTCGCGGTACTGGGCGCGGACATCGAGCAGATCTCTCCCACGATGTGCCGTCTCACCGGCCCGCAGCGTCTGACCGGCGCGGGTGTGGAATCCACCGACATCCGTACCGGCTCGGCCCTCATCATCGCCGGGCTCACCGCGCGCGGTGTCACCACTCTCGGAGGGCTCCAGCAGCTCCGCCGGGGCCATGCCGACCTCCCCGCCAAGCTCCGTGTTCTCGGCGCCGACATCTGCGAGGTCACGCCGTGATCCGAAACCTCCAGCGCATCCTGGCCACGACCGATGTCCATTCCGCCTTCGACGACGCCCTGCCTCTGCTGGCCCACCTCCATGCGGCTCGCTCCGAGGCGCTCATCGTCGACAGCGGCGACTTCTTCGAAGGCAGCGGGTACTACCGGCTCGGCGGAGGACGGGTCGAGCGCGAGATCCTCACCACCCTGTACGACGTGATCGCCCCCGGGAACCACGGCTGGCCGCACTACTTCGAACCGAGCGTCCACCAACTCACTGTGTGCGCCAACGTGGTGGACGACGCCAATGGGGATGCCTTGTTCCGGCGCATCCACCTGGCCACGGTCGACGGCCGACGCGTCGCGGTGACCGGCGTCATGGGCATCCAAGCGTTCAACGCCGTCCCGTTCGCCGACCGGGTCGGCCACCGAGTTACCGACCCGGTCCGGGCACTCCAGGAGCTGATGCTCGCCCACCGCCATGAGGTGGACGCGTGGATCCTGCTCAGTCACTCCGGGTTCTCCGAAGACCTCAAGATCGCCGGCGCCTGCCCGTTCCTCGACGTGATCTTCGCCGGACACTGCCACAGCGACCAGTACGGTCCCGTCCGCGTAGGCGACACCCAGGTCCTCAAGGGCCTTGAGCTCGCCGTCGGCTACGCGCTCGCCGAGCCCGTGGACGGCGACTGGAACGGCCGGTCCCATCTCCTTCCACCGCCGGCGACCGGCTCTTTGCCCGGCCTGGCACCGATTCTCGGCGAGATCGAGAACCTCCGCCGCCAGCTGACTGTGCCCCTCGGCTCAATCACCCATGCCTACCGGCACCGGCTTCCCAGCCGTGGACAGTTGCTCGCCGAGGTCGCCGGACGACTGCATACCGGCCTGGGAGCGGAAGCGGTCCTACTCAACGAGACTGCCCTGCGACCTGTCCCCCTCCACGACACGCTCACCGTGGGCAGCTTGCTGGCCACCGAGCCGTTCGACAACCAACTCGTCCATGTCGTGCTGCCTGACGATCAACCGCTGGTCGCGGCCCTGCTCGGGCGCCTGTACGAACAGGTCGGCCCTCTGGTCACCGCACCGGACCCGCTGCCGTCCGGCATCCGCAGCGTACTGACCACCGCCTACCTCGCCGATGCGTACTTCGGTAGGCACCCCCGACAGGCCGTCGTCCCCCTTCGCCAAGCCGTCCAGCACGTCCTGACCGGAGGAGGGTCGTGATCCTGACCGGCCCCGAGATCACCACAGCCGCGGTCGACGGGCGCTTACGCATCACCCCGTTCGACCAGAACCAGGTCAACCCCAACAGCTACAACGTCCGGCTCGGCCCAACCCTCCTGACCTACACGACACCGGTCATCGACAGTCACCACCCGAACCCCACGGCGGAGGTGCGGATCGACGACGGCGGATACGTCCTCCAGCCCGGCGAGCTCTACCTCGGCCACACCCTCGAAGAAGTCGGTTCCGATTCCTTTGTGCCGCTGCTGTTCGGCCGTTCCTCGGTGGGCCGCCTGGGACTGTTCGTCGAGATCACCGCGCCGATCGGCGACATCGGATTCCACGGACAGTGGACGTTGATGCTGTCCGCGATCCGTCCCCTGCGCGTGTACCCGGGCATGAAAATCGGGCAGATCATGTTCTTCGTCGCGGTCGGCCCCGTCGACCTCTACGTCGGCAAGTACCAAGCGGCCACGGGCCCACAGCCCTCCGCGTACTGGCGGGACCTTCCACCGCTCAGATCGGCGGCGTCGTGATTCTCACCGGCCCGGCCATCGCCGCAGCAAGGGCCGCCGGCGCCCTCATCATCGATCCCTACGACCCGGGGCACCTCTCGCCCAACGCCTATGACTGGCGGCTCGGCGACACCCTGCGCATCTGCGACGGCGACCTCGACGCGGCATGCCGAACCTTCAGCCGCGAGGTCAGCATCCCGCCGGAGGGCTACGACCTCGCTCCTGACGTTCTGTACCTCGGCGTCACGCACGAGAGGACCGGATCGGAGACGTACGCGCAGTTCCTCAACGGAAGCCGGAGCATCGGCGCCCTCGGTATCTGGGTCCACGTCTCTGCCCCACTCGGCCACCAGGGCCACGCCATCCGGTGGACCCTGGAGATACGGGCGGCCCGCCCCGTCCGCATCTATCCGCTCATGGTCTTCGGGAAGGTCACCTTCCACCAGACCTTCGGCACCCCGGCGAGCTACCAGCAGCACGGACTCAAGTACCGGGCCAGCACGGGGATCGAGACCTCACGCCTCTACGAGGAGATACAAGGAGGCCGACCGTGAATCCCAGTGTCGCCACGGCCCTGGACCTGCCTGCTGGTAGTCCCGGCGGAAGCGTCGAACTCTTCCTGGACCTCTACACCGGTAACCGCCCCGGCATCCCGGCCCAGGCATTCATGCTCGCCCCCGAGGGCGCCACTCCGCGCCTCAGGGCTGGCCTGGAGCTGCTGTCCGTACGAGGGAAGTGCCTGGACGGCCCCGCCTTCGGCAGATACGTGGCCGAACTCCGTACGGCCCTCCGGCAGGCGATCGACCCGTCCAGGATCGACATCCTGCACCTGCAACACCTCGCATTCGGAGCGACCCCGGCCCTGATGCGAGCCCTGCCGGCCCACGCCAGGATCGCCCTGGTCCACGGCACCGACCTCCTCTTCGCCGAAGGCCACCGCGACCAGCTCCACGTCCTGCGCGAGACAGCGCGGGCATCCGACGCGATCGTGGTCCCCACCAACGCGATGGCGGACCGCCTCCTCAATCTGGCCCCGAAGACCAACGGGCGGAAGATCGTCCACATCCCCTGGGGAATCCCCGACCACCTCATCACCAGCCCGCCCGCACGAACGACGAGCACCGCAACGAGCCACCTGCGCCTGCTGTACGCCGGTCGGCTCACGCCCGAAAAGGGCGGCAAAGCCCTCATCAAGAGCCTCGCCCCAGCGCAGGGGATCGAGCTGAGCGTCGCCGCGCCGCAGAGCGAATATCAGGCGCTGGCACCCCTGTTCCGGCGAGCCGGTATCCGGGCCCGCTACCTCGGCTGGCTCCACCGACCACAGCTGTGGAAAACCTTCGCGGACCACGACCTCCTCGTCATGCCGTCCACCACCCTGGAGGCCATGGGCCTGGTTGCTCTGGAAGCCCAGGCGTGCGGGCTCCCCGTCCTCTACCAACCGGTGCCGGGGCTGAACGAGGCTCTCGGTGCCTCTGCGGCATCCATCGACTTCGCGCGGCCCGGCGCCGTTGCCCGAGACCTCCAGCGGATGCGAACCTCAACCGGCATGTTGCCCGCGCTGCGGGCGGCAGGACTCGTCAACGCCCGCCGGTACCCCCTCTCCACTACCCAAGCCGCCCTCCACGCGCTCGGACGTCAAGTCCTCGGATAGGCCGCCGCGTCGAACCATCGGCTGCTGCGGCGGCGTCAATACTCTGGGCAATGGAGACCCACGGCGAAAAGGGAGACCATGATCGACCGCATTCAAGCTCTGCTGGACGAAGGAGTCCGGGCCAAGGTCTACCCGGGCGCGGTCTGGGCCGTGGGGGACTCCACCGGCATCCGAGCCAGCGGCAGCACGGGCGTCCTCAACCCGGACGAACCGGAACATCGGATGCGGCTGGACACCGTCTTCGACGCCGCCAGCCTCACCAAGATCCTTGCCGTCTGGTCCTCAATCGGGGCGCTCTGGGAGGACGGCCGCCTCGACCTCGACGACCGGCTTGGCACCTACTGGCCCGAGGTCACCGACCACGAGCTCGGCCGGGTCACAGCAAGGCAGTTGCTGACCCACACGGCTGGCGTCCCCCTCCGGGCCCAGCTGAAGAACCAGTACGGCACGGACCACGGCGACATCCGCAGGGGTGTACTGCGCGAGCCGCTGCATCGCCCCCCGGGCGAAGCCGTCGAGTACACCGACCGCGCGGCCCTGATCCTCGGCTTCCTCGCCGAACACCTCTCGGGTGTGCCTCTTGACCAACTCGCCACCGCGCGAACCTGGCACCCCCTCGGCATGAACACCACGCGCTTCGGCCCCCTGCCCACCGAAATCGCCGCCCGCTGTGCCCCCACCGAGCTGGACCAGAACACCGACACCCACCTCAAGGGCGTCGCTCACGACTTCTCCACACGCCTCCTGGGCGGGTTCTGCGGCATCGCTGGCGCCTTCACCGTTCTCGATGACTTGGCCATCTTCCTGCGCTACATCCTGGATCCCACGGCGGCCGACTCCCCCGCTGGCTTCGGCCCCGACTGGTCCGCCCAGTCGCTCACCGTCCAGACCGGCGGCCTCGAACCCGCACGCGGGCTGTTCTGGCACCCAGCGCCAGGGTCGAGCAACGAGTACGACGTGTGGGTCCACTACGGGTTCACCGGCACTGGCATGTGGATCTCGCCGACGGTCAACCGCTGGGCCGTCCTCCTCACCAACAAGCTGTACTACACGCGCGACCGGCAGCCCCTGGCGGATGTCCGCAACGCGTTCCGCGAACTGCTCTTCTCCTCGGCAGAGAAAAATTAGATGCCAACTCCCCGCCAGCATCGTGTCTCAGTTGGCTGATGGCGGCATCCGCGAAGTGACAACTCACACACAGCCAAGTCAATGCCAGCAGGCCCCGCGCCTCTTACGGCAAGTGCACCCCCGATTCAAGTGCCCACCACCGGTCCGCCGCCCGGACGACGACGAGCGACAGAGGCCGGCGTCGGGCGTTGTGCGGAGGCATTGAGGTTGCCGCCGCGGCCTCGCTCTGCGGGCGCGCGCACAGAAAGCGGGGCAGGGGGCGCCGTCGCCGTCGCCGTCGCCGTCGCCGTCGCCGTCGCCGTCGCCGTCGCCGTCGCCGTCGCCGCGAGATCATTCAGCGTGGCGTTCACCACCGGCCAGCACATGTCGAGCGTGTCGCGGTTGGGGCTGTGCCCGGTCCGCTTCTCCGCCAGGGGATGGACGAGATTCCTGTAGTGCCGGACAAGCTCAGAGGCCAGCTTGGCATCGTGCTCGATCCATTTGTTCTTGAATGCGAAGTCCACGAAGTCATTCAGCCCCATGCTCCGCAACGGCTTCGGCATGCGTACGCCCGCGGAGCGGACCTGTGCCGCATGCGCGAGCACCCCCTCCAGAAGACTGCCCAGCATGATGATCGCCGACGTGTAGGCGCCGTGCTCGTAGCACGTGCGTGCCTCGTCCAGCCGAAGTTGCACGGCTGTAGCGAGATCCGGGTCGCTCACCACATCCTTCACGGAGACCTTCAGCTCGACGCGCGGCAACTGCAGTACCTCGTCCTCGAAACCGGCTTCGCAGCGGACGAGGGCCGGCTGGCTTCCGTCCTCGCCGATCCGGCGTCCGTCGAGCACGAGTACCTCGTTGAGCCGCTTCAGCGTGGCGCGGTACTCCTGCTGCTGGTTGTAGTACTCAAGGCGGTTCGCCAGGCGCAGGATTGCGCGCTCGGCATCGTCCGTGCCGTCCTCCTGCCGCTCCTTGAGGAGTTCCCGGGCCCACTTGTGCCTCGGTGTGCCGTCGTACTCCGGAACGTCGTCCCAGCCCGCCCGCTGGAAGAACTCAGCAATCTCGTACCCCTTCCGGTAGAGCAGCGACGTCTCGTCCCCGCAGATCAGGTGGGCGATCTCCGTCAGCGTGCTGTCGTCGAAAATCTCGTTCACATCAGACTCCTTCGAGAGAGACGGACGCATCCTCATCGAGCATGGCGTCGAGTTCATCGGTGGTGAGGTCGGCATCGTCCATCTCGACCGGGGCCCAAGTGCTCGCCGATTCGCCCTGGGGCCGTTCGGTGACCCCGGGCCGGATACCCAGAGCGTCAAGGCGCTTCCACAGCGGCGCTAGCGAATCCTCCGGAGATAGGGCGAACTCGCTACTCCGTACGCGCCAAAACTGCCAGCCCGCCCGTCGCAGTTCCCGCTCTCGCTCGTAGTCGTCACGGATCTGGTCAGGGGTGGAGTGATACGGGCTGCCGTCGCACTCCACGGCGAGGCGGCCTGTCTCTCCGACGACGACGAGGTCGATACGTTTGCCGCTGGCCTTCCACTGGGGAACTACGTGGTAGCCGCTTTCCTTGATCCTGCGAAAGACCCGCTGCTCGAACAGTGAGTCGAACGGCTCGCATCGATCATCGGGTGAAACGGTGGAAAGGCCGGGAGAGGTGCCTTGGAGTTCTGGCGGCGCCTGCATATAGGTGAGCAGAGAGTGGCGCAGGTCCTTGCTGCGCAGCTGATCCGGCGTGACGGAAGTGAACAACCACATCTGGTCGCGGGCCCGGCTGGCGGCCACGTTGAACCGCCTTCCGTCGCCCTGTCCCGTAAGGGCCCGGGTGTTGTCGGCATCGACGACCAGCGAAAGCAGGATGACGTCCCGTTCGTCTCCCTGGAACTGTTCGGCCGTGCCCACACGCATGTTGTGCCGCTCCTGGATCGCGGAGTCGATCCGTGTGTCGATGAGATTCTCCAACAGCCTTGTCTGCTGTCCGGAACGGAGCACGATGACTCCGAAACTCCGTTTCGCGTACGCCTCGTTCTCCGCTAGTTCCTGCAACTTGGCGACGATGCGTTCAGCCTCGGGCCTGTTGACCAGCGTCTCTCGCCGTCCTTCGCAGTGGCCTTCATGGACGTGGACGACTTCGAGGGGCCGCAGCCGGTCCGCTCCGTACTGCCGGAGGGGTACAAGTTCGTTGTCAGGATAGAACTGAGCGGAGGACCACTTGATGATCTCTGGCATGCACCGGAAATGTTCGGTGAGCCGGATCGTCTCGCTGAAGCGCGCGGACAGCAGGTCGTAGAGGTTGGACTTGGGGCTGAGCCCGTCCCGCTGCCAGTCGGTGAGATGGGGCAGGAGTGAGTCGAGGAGTTCGTTGAACCGCTCGTGCTTGCCCCCCGTGTAGAACGGAACACACTGCTTGTCGTCACCCACGACGATGATCCTCGGAGCGAGCCACAGCAGCATCAGGCCGTCCAAACCGACCTGGCTCGCCTCGTCCACAATGACGACATCGAAGGCGTCCGGCTCGGGATCAATCATTTCGGCCACTTGCTTTATCGGCATGACCCAAGCCGGGACCGCGTCACGCGCGTCGCGCATCGCGGAACGGGCGGCCTTAAGGTGCCGCTTGCCGAGTGCCGTCATTCCCTTGCCAGCGTTCGCCGTGGCCGACGCGTAGGCACTCAGTGCCTGCTTCTGGCCGGCCGTCATCCGGTCCAGGCAGTGGTACAGCGCTCTGTCGGCCGCTAGTTGAGTCACCGTGGTCCTCAACTGCGCCTCAACCGCTTCCAGCTCCCCTTCCAGCTTGGCTTCCCTGCCAGGTGTCAGCATCCTGTCCTGGAAGGTACGCGCACGCCGCCAAGCCCAGGCAGCGCCCAAGTTCACGAGGCAGCTCTCCCAAGCCACGTCGGTCGGGGACTCAGCAAAACGCCGAGCCAGTTCAGAGTGGTCCTCGGACAGTCGGTCCAAGAGTTTGCGAGCCTCCCGGCGATCGGCCTCACGATGGAACGCCTCGGTCAGTGATTCGATCGCGGACATGTACGCCTTTGGATCACGGACGGTAACGGCTCGGTGGACCTCCGCCAGCTCAGCCACTCCTTGGGCATCGGGCCGTGGCAACTGCTCGGCGATCGACCTGAGCCTCTCCTCCGCCTCACGGGCACGCAGCAGCCGTACCGCACCGTTCGCCGATGTACGGATGTCGTCCCACTCCTGTGCCGTCCGCACCGTGGCCTTGATCCGGGCCTTGAGCAGAACGTCGTGCAGCGTACGCACGGACTGGGTGAACGCATCCACCGCACTGAGCGTCGGCACACGGTCCAGCAGCTCCGACAGAGCAACCTCCGTGGAACCCTTGGCCACAGGTGCGCCGACACTCTCCCAGCGCTCGTTCAGCTGCCGGACGCACTGACGTGCCGCAAGGTGAGCAACTAGTGCGGAGATCTCGTCCTGCGTACTGGGTAGTCGCCCGTCCACTTGGCAATCCTGAAGAAGGACTTGGGCTTCCTTCTGCACCGCCTTCGGAAGCAGTTTGCGCAGCTTGCCTCCGCCTCGCAGAAACTGTTCGAGGTCTCTTCCAGCGGCGATGAGACGTGATTCCTCAGCAAGATCCACATCAGGTACATCGAGCACGGCGAAGGGGATGTGCTGAAGCACACTCTGCACTTCCTGGGCGCGGGCTGCTGACCGGCGCACTGCGTCCCACAGCTGCTGTCGCTGGCCGGCCATTCCGTCCCGCAGGGCACGAGTAGTCCATTCTCCCGGCAACCACGCGGTCGGCTCACCTGGTAGCCCCTCGCTCTGAAGTGCGTGTTCCGCCGCGTCCAGAAGCTCTACCAACGTCGCGATCAGATCGGGTCCCTGATTCGCGAGTTCGAGGGAAAGCTTGTCGGTCGATGCCTCGGCGCACGAGCGTACCGCCGCGTCCAGGGCGTTGACCGCCTCTTCGAATATCACGGGTGCGACAAAGTCCGCAGGGTCTGGGCAGCGGGCGCCATACTCGTCCAGCACTCCGGGCCCGTGCCGGGTCACCAGACCCAGCAGGCGCTGGGCCTCGTCTTCGCTCAGTGAAGGTTCTTGCGGTGCCGATGCGGGCAGGGTGGGCATCCAGTCGTACTTCGACGCACCGGCAGCGACGGTCTCCACGATCTCCGCGAGTCGCCCCTCGTAACCGGGTGCCACATCGAGGTGTTCGTACCACTCCGCCTCACGAAGGGAGCGGAGTTCGTCACGGAGCCGCGCGCGGGTGTCCGACAGCTTCGAGCGCAGCGCCTCATGGCCCTTGATCCTTACGTCGAGGCGCTCCGTCGACTGGGTGGCACTGAGCTGGGAGAGAGCGCGCACGGACTGTTCCAGGTCACCGCTGCCGTCCTCGCGCCGGCCGCCCTGGAGGACACATAGGCTGCGCAGCTCCGCGGGCAGTTGCTGCCGCAGAACCTTCAGCGCCTGGCTCTTCTCACTCGTCACGAGCACCCGCTTGCCGTCCGCCAGCAACGCGCACACGAGATTGGCGATGGTGTGCGTCTTTCCCGTGCCGGGCGGTCCCTGAACGACGACGCCGGTATCAGTCTGAAGACGCCTCAGCACCTCCCGCTGGGCTTCGTTCGACAGCAGCGGGAACAGCGGGTCGGGGCCAAGGGCCGGGGGCACATCGCGGCCACCCGCCGTACCCCACACCCTGCGGTCCTCCGCTTCCAGCTGGTACAACAACTGAGCCAGTCCCAGGGGAGCCGTAGCACCAGGCTGGGCGAGCCGGTTCGCAATGCCGTCGTAGAAGTTCACGAGGGCGCCCTGGCCCCGCTGACGGAGAATGATGGCCGGCGCGAACCCGAGCGTGGGCACCGGCAGCGCCGGGTCGGCGGGCGGGCGGCCCCAGCCACGGTGGAATGCCACTGCGCGATCGGTACCGAACGCCCTCTCCGACCAGTCGCCAAGCACGTCCTGAGAGTCACGGGACAGCGGATGGAATCCTTCCGCGTCGACACGGTCCCGCAACGGGCTCAGCAGCCGTGTGCTGTATCCCTCGTCCGCGCCGAGGAACTCGCTGTCCTCCAGACGCGCGGGGTCGCCGGGCGCGAGAGCGACGGTGATGGTCATATCGGTGGGATTCATGGCGAGTATCAGCGGCGCCGTCAGAATGTGCCGGGCTATCCGGGCCGACGGACGCGCGGCTCCGATATTCAGGAATCCGGCACCCAGTACAGCCTCGTATTCCTCGCCGTCCTGCTGAATCCTGGTCACCATTCGGTACAGCTGCTGATGAAGTTCCCGGTACGGCCGGTCGACGCGCTCCTTTTCCGACCACTTACGCCATGCGTCGAGCCATCGCGAGTAGGCACGTAGCACATCGTGTGCTTCCTCCCGGAGAATCTCGGAGACCTCGAATAGGTCTCCGTTCTCGTCCTCCTGCCAGCCCTGCCCCGGACCCGACTCGGCCAGCGGTGGCACTTCGGGCGTCGCGGTGGCTGCGGCCTCGGGATCGACCCAACCTGCCAGCACCTCGGGCAGGACGGGGGCTGGCCTCGGCGGCCGGTGTGGCACCTTGAGCAGCAGCCGGTCGCCGTCCGGGTGCCGCCTCAGCCTGTCGTCCGGCAGACCGGAGAGCCAGAGGACTTCCGGATACTTCTGGCAATCCCGCACTGGCTTGTACGACCCGCGAACAATTTCGCGCATGTATTCGATAAGTTGGCGTGCGCGGTGGACCGCCTCTGGATTGTTGGCGCGAAGTGCAGAGTGAAGAGACACCTGTCCCCCAGGTCATGGTTCGACGGAAAGCCTTCCAGGATGTGGGAGAGAAGCGGCGTCATCAACAGGGACTGACGAGTAACGACGTGAACAAGCCGCATTCCGCGAAAGTTGGCTGTAACCCAGCCAACCGTTAGCCTCGATTGTTCAGCGGTGACTACAGCTGGGCGAGGTGATTGACTCGCCCCAGTTTGTTCCGATGGTGCCAGTTAGGGTCGCCTCGTGTCGCTGCGGCTGACGCCAGGGTTTCACGATTCCCCGGGCAGTCCGAAGGGTGTCCACGCCTTCACCGCCTCAGCCAGCGCCCTCGAAGCCGCGCCCCTCCTACGGGCCGCCGAACAGGTCAACGAATCCCGCCCCGCCGCCCTGAAGCCCATCGAGCAAACCCCCGTACGCCCCGGCGCACGCGTCACCACCCGGGGCACCTCCTTCAAGGCCGGCACCGACGACGACCGCGAATCCCCCGCCCTGGCAATCGCCGCCCTCATGCACCAGCGCGGCGTCACCAGGCAGAGACCTGAGCCGACGCCACCGGGAACGGCCAGTTCTTGCGGGCACATCGGGCCATAGGCGCCGAGATACACCATCAGACGCCAGCGAATCCCAACGGTGGCCGTCGCGCGTTCCTTGCCCTTCTCGCTGCCCGCGCCCTTGATCCGGCAGGGGTTGCGGCGGATCAGCTCGTCGCGCGCCGCCGTCTCCGTGATTGTCTTGCCCCTGCGAACCGACTTCCCCGAACCTGCGTTCCCGACCGCTCTGCAGGCCCTAGCCGCGTACCGAAACGGAGCCCTCCTCCTTCTCCTGTCACCGATGGTCACCCACCTTTGTGCGCGATGCGTGAGCGAACGGGACAGCACCAGGCGCCACTAGTCTCAGCTGTCCAACTGGATCGGAAGTGTGCCTACATGCGCAGCAGCAGTGCGGCATGATCAGGGCCCATGGACCCCGCCGTGGTAGCTGCGCTTATCTCCACACCTGTCGCCCTGGTCACCGCCGGGACTGCTTACGCCGCAGGTCGCGTGTAGTCCCGGGGGGCACACGGTGGACCTGTCGACTCTGTCCGACGCACGGCGCAGCGCGAGGCGTACGCCAAGGTGTTGCACGAGGCGCAGGACTTCATGACCCGTATCGGCCCAATCGCCTCTGCGGCAGACCAATATCACTTCGTCCGCCAGCTGGACATGAACGTGCCCGCATCGGACGAGACTTCGGCAGAGCAGGCCCGGGACGCGCTAATCAGCCTCGGCGTATCGAACTTGTCCAAGGCCGTTGCTGTGGTGCTGCTGGAAGGACCGGAGCACATCGCAGGACTCGCCAATCGACTGTTGTCTCAGGCATCCGCACTGTACGCGGCGTGTGATCGGCACCTCAGCCCCTATCGCCCCATTTCCAGCGGACCCGACATGCTTCCCAATAGCGAGCAGCGACTCGCAACCGTGGTGGAAGAGTTCATCGTGGCCGCCCGCAACCACCTCAACCGAACTGGCTTCGACCACTGAAGCCGTTTGCGCCAGCAACTCCAACCCGAACCGCCGACGGTAACCTCGGGTTCCGGGCCTCCCGCAGCGCCCAACGGCTCCCCTGCCAGCCTCGTGCCCCATCCGCGCCCATCGAGACGGTAAACAGCGGTCACTGACGGCTCTCAGTACCCATCGCGGCACGTCCTATCTCGGGGCATAGCACCAGGTCAAATGCCATGCGTCTAGCTTGAGTAGCGGTGATTCCCAAGCTCAGAGCGCGAGTTCGATTCTCGTCACCCGCTCTTCTGAGAGGGCCCAGGTCAGCGAACTGGGCCCTCTTCGTTGTCTAGACCTCTCTAGGCGTTGCGCACCACCTGTGCACCACCTATCCCTTCCTGCTGCTGCTCGCGTGCCCTCTCCCGGGCCGCCTGCACCATCCGGTCGAGGCCGCTGGCGGGGCGCTGGGGCCTCGGCGACGGCCCTGTCGCGCATCTGGTGAGGCGGATGGAATCGCACGGGATTGTGGTGGTCATGCCACCTGCCAGTGATCCCTCCGCTGCGAGCGTGGGCGCCTTTTCCACCCAGGCCGCGCGGCCGCTCGTCGTTCTGACCGCCAACTGGGCCGACGACATCTACCGGCACCGGTTCACGGCTGCCCATGAGCTGGGCCACCTTGTGCTTCACGGCGATGCCACCGGTGACAGCCAGTACGAACGGGTCTTCACCGACCGGCTCCTGGTGACACTGGTCCATCTGCGGACTGGGCTCACCCATGAGGCGTTGGGCGTGCTCTGCGAGGTGGGGTCCTCCACGATCGGCCGGGCGATCCGGGAAGTCCGCCCACTGCTGGCGGACCGTGGGTTCGCACTCCGCGGCCTCCCGCCGAGCTCTGCGCGGGGCCGTTCAGGGGCTGCGCATCAGGTCGCGGAGGCCGGCGACGAGGGCTGCGACATCGCGTTCGCCCTGCTCCGGGGCCGCCGTGTCGGGCGATTCCGGCTTGTGGTGCACGGTACGGCAGGGGGTGCAGAGGCCGTCCGGGAGTGCCTCGGCCGGGCCGGGACGGCCGCATTCGGCGCACTCGACCAGGAGGCCGCGCACGGGAGCGCCGGGCAGACCCGATGCCGGGGCCGGTGCCGCGGGCAGTTGGGGCGGCATCTTGTCGGTGAGGCGGCGGCGCATCAAGCCGATGGGGGATCCGATTTGCTCGGGAAGCCCGGCGGTGAGCGCGGAGGTCAGGTAGTCGGTGCTGACGCCTCGCGCGAACCAGGTGGTGGCAAGTGGTTCCAGGGCGGTGCAGTCGGCGGCGGAGAGTGCCAGGCGGGGTTCGCGGCGCCCGAGTTCGGCCAGGGTGAGGTAGGCGGGGGAAGGAGCCGCAGCAGCCGAAGGGGCGGCTGCGACCGGCACGTATTCCGGTGCCGGGGGCACCGGCGCGTTCGGCCCGGGGAGCGCCATGGTGCCTGCTTCCAGCGGCCGGTTCGGGGGCGGCTCCGCGGTGCGCTGCCGGGGTACGAACGGTTCGGGCCCCGTCTCGGCGGAGGGTGTGGATGCCTGCTCCGATGCGGCTGCTTCGCCTGCGAGTTGGGCGGTCCACCACTCGTTGTCGTGGGCGGCGCGTGACCAGTAGGTGAGCGTCACCCACCGGCACTGGCCGTCTCCCTCCACCCGGCAGCGCACGCGGCGCAGGTGCCCGGCCACGGCGAGTGCGCGCAGGGCGGTACCGATGGCCATCTGGCCGTACAGGGGCAGGTCTTTGGCCAGCGACTTGATGTCCATGGCGGCGCCGTCGGGCAGGCGGTCGACATACCCGGCGACATACCGCTCACGCTCCGGCAGGAAGGCGAAGTCGCCCACGCCGGGTTGGCCTTGGCCGGGAATGGACTGCTTGCCATAGCCGGTGCGGGCCTTGCGGTACGGGCGTGATGCTGCGGGGGCGGGCGGCGCAGAGTTAGGCTGCTGGATAGCCACGAGATCGCCTTTCTAGGGTGTCGATCTTGGGTGAGACCCCGGCCGGTGGTGCTAACACCGCGTCGGGGTCGATTCGTTGAGGCGACCGTAAGCAGCCGCGACTCTCCGCTGCAACTCGCCCACAATTAGTCATACTTGCTGGCCGTGACGGGGTGGGGAGGGAGGGGAGGTTTCCTCAAAACCCCTACCTACCTCCCGGATGAACAACACCGCTCGAATCCCGATCCTCGGACCCCGGCCCTCGAATCCCGAAGCTCAAGCGTCGGCCCGCACACCTCTCCCGAACCCCCGAACGAGTGACAGGACGGTGCGCGGCGCTCGAACCCCGAGACTCGGGACCCGAGTTCCGGGGCCGGCGCCACGGGCCCCGCAGAGCCAGGCACCCCTGTCAAGGTGAGCCACCGCGCGTTTCCGTCTGAACAGAAGTGCAGCTGACGCCTCCTCGACGGGCGGAGGTCAGGGGCAGGCGGTCGGGCATCCCGCGTCTGGGGCGAACGCCAGGACACACCGCCCTGACCGCGCGTACGCTGCGCAATATCACGCACACGCCTGGTGACGATTGCACTGGGTGTGTCGGTGCGGCAAGGTCAGAAGCGGTACGGCGGGGTGGGTGCGCGCGAAAGGTGGCCGACGGTGGCCTACGAGAACACGGACGACGGCGCTGCGGGTACGGCGGCGGGAGGAACGGGCGCGGGAGTCGGCGCCGAGCCCGGGGTGTCGGACAGTCTGCGCACCTTCGGCGCGTTCGTCCAGGCCTTACGGGAGCACGCGGGCCTGAGCCGTGAGGAGTTCGGCGACCAGGTGCGCTTCTCGAAGCACACGGTCGCCTCGGTCGAACAAGGCCGCCGGATGCCGGACCGCGACTTCGTGGAGCGCGCGGAGGCCGCGCTCGGCAACACGGGGGCGCTGCGGCGGGCCGCGCCGCATCTGTCGCGGCAAGCGGGACTGGCGAGTTGGTTCCGACAGTGGGCTCGGCTGGAGGCGCACGCGGTCACCTTGTGGACCTACGAGTGCCGAGTGATTCCCGGCTTGCTCCAGACCGAGCGGTACGCGCGAGCCGTGACCGAAAGCGTGCCGCCTGTGAAGGACGAGGAGCAGGTGGCCAAGCAGGTTGCGGCTCGGCTGGAACGCCAGCAACTGTTCGAGCGCAAGCCACCGATCGCGTTCAGCTTCATCATCGAGCAGGCACTTCTCGAACGCGGCACGGGAGGACCTGAAGTGATGCGGGAGTTGCTCGACAGCCTCCTGGAACGGTCGCTGCGGTTCAACGTCGAGTTGCAGATCATGCCGCGATACCAGCCGGATCACGCGGGGTTCGACGGCCCGTTGATGCTTCTCGAAGCACAGGACAACAAGTGGTTCGGCTACGCGGAGGGGCAGCGTGGCGGCATGCTGATCTCGGACCCGAAGGAGGTCAGCATCACGCTCCAGCGGTATGCGAGACTGCGCTCACAGGCTCTCAACTCCGAGGATTCCAGGAGTCTGCTGAAGCAACTGCGAGGAGCGCTATGAGCAGCATCGACGAACGGGCTTGGTTCAAGAGCAGCTACAGCGGTTCCGACGGTGACGCCTGCATGGAGGTGGCGAAGGGCACACAGGCAATCCATGTCCGGGACTCCAAGGACCAGTTGAGCCCCGAACTCGCCCTCTCCCCCGCCGCCTGGGACGACTTCGTCTCCTATGCCACCCAGGGCTGACCCTCACGCCCCGCGCCGGACCCGTCCGACGCGGGGCGTCGCTGTTCACCGGGATAGGGGTGGGAGGTCGACGCGGTGGTGAAGAAGGTGTCGATCGTCGTGAGCGGGTCCTGGCTCTCGGCAAGCTTGATCAGTACGAGCAGGAGGTCGTGCCCGGTCAGCCGGGAGGCCGGGATGACCCCGAGGATGCGCAGGGCGAGGAAGGCGTGGATCTCCTCCAGGCCACTGCCGTTCTCCCCGCGAAGGCCGTCCAGGGCCCGCGTGATGGCCGCACCGCGGCCGGGGCCGGTGTTCCAGGAGTACCGAACGTCGATGTGCCGACTGCTCTGGTGCAGTTCCAGGTGCTCGATGCGCGGGTGGGACCGTGGCGGCAGGGCGAGGCGGAGGGTGCGGGCGTACACGTCGGGCTGGTAGCGGGGGACGAGTCAGCCGCCCAGGGCCATCAGGTACCAGAGCAGGTTGGCGGCCTCGCCCGCGACGGTGTTGCGGCCGGCGAACTCGAAGTCGAGCCAGCACAGCGGGTCGGCGATGTTGGGTTCCGTGGGGTCGCCTTGCGTCAGACCGGCGAGCCGGCGGCTGTCGGGAGCCAGGGGCGTGGCGGAGCACCGGCCTTCGCCACTGCCCCGCGGGCCCGGACGACGTGATTCGTCCGGGCCCGTTCCATGCCCTTTCCGCCGGTGCCGGGGGTGCGGGCGGGTCCTGGCGTCAGTGCGGGCGAGCCTCGCTCACCGCACGGGGAAGCCGAAGGAGTACCCCTGCTGCCTCAGCCAGGGCAGCACCTCGCGCAGAGCGGCCACGGTCCGGGAGCGATCCCCTCCCGCGTCGTGGAAGAGAACGGTCGGCCCGTTGGAGATCTCGCTCTTGACGGTGGCGACCATGGTGTCCACGCCGGGACGCTCGAAGTCTTTGGAGTCGACGTTCCAGCCCAGCGGCCGCATCCCCCGGGACGCGGCGAGCTGCCGGCTGTACGGGGTGAAAGCACCGCCCGGAGCCCGGTAGTACTGCGGCCGGACGCCTCCGGACGCCTTGGTGATCATGCGTTCGGCATCCAGGATCTGCTGGGACTGGTAGGCCTCGGACCGGGTGTCCATGGTGGTGTCGTGCGAGACAGTGTGGTTGCACAGCCGGTGCCCGCCCGCCACGACCGCTTTGACCAGGTCCGGGTACGCCTGGGCCTGCGTGCCCACCATGCAGAACGTAGCCTTCACACCGTTGTCCTTCAGCAGTTGCAACACCTGCGGCGTCCAGACCGGGTCCGGTCCGTCGTCGATGGTGATGTTGACGCCCCGGGCGCCGCGGTCCGAGGCGTGCGCGATGTCCGCCGCCACCTTGGCCACTGCCCGGTCCTGGGACCGGGCGTCCGGCGCTGAGACACGCGCTTGTGCCTGCCGCCCTCCGTCGGGGTCGGCCTGCGCGGTCCACAGCGAGGTGGCAGCGGCCATCGCCGTCACCCCGAGCGCCGCCGCGAAAAGCCGGCTGTGCCATCTCCTTTCCTTGTGCCTTGCCATGTCCGCCCGCCCCTTCGCTGTCTCCGCCGATGCCGTGCACCCATGAAGACATACGAACGCCCCTGCGAGAAGCCTCTGTTACCGATCACGGACGAATCCGGAGGGGGCCGGCGACAACCGCAGGAGTTCCGCGACGGACAAGGGGGCACCACGGACTCGAGAAGGTACCGATGCCGACGGCCTGCGGTCGGCCACAGCCCCAACAAGTGAAGAAGAGCCCGTCAGCAAGCTGACGGGCTCTCGTGAAGGATCGCGGCTAACCTGCCATCAGGTCAGATCGTCGGTGTGTCATCGACGATCTCCTTGTGCGGTTCGACAATGAACCTCCAGCCATCGCTGGGCTCCAGGAATCGCACTCGGGTCGGGTAGATGTCCAAGGCGCGGCGGTCACGGTTCTGGCCGCTCGTGTTCTTCCGCCCCCGGGCCGGCTCCTCGAACAGGTCGACCTTGACGTCCGGCACCGCGATGGCTTCCTCGCTCCAGCGCTGAACGATCCCCGCGCCGAAGGCGTCCCGGGCGGCGGAGTAGAGCGACTCCAGAGATTCCTTGCTCCCGCTGGGCACGAAGAGGGCAAGATTCAGGAGGACGCCGGCACTCTGAAGAACCTCGATTTCTTCCCCTGCCTTGTCGGCAACCCAGATCCCGCGCTCTTCGGCATTGTCCGGGAGAACGTGGATTTCCTCACCGAAGATTGTCTTCGCGACAAAGGACCCTCCCTCAAAATTCTTACCCGGCTTCGCAAGGAAAGCCGGGGCGTAGCAGTCGAGAGGAAGGCCATCCATCTCTGCCGAGACGAAGATTTCGTCCTGGAGACCCAACTCCGAAACCTCTTCGGCCGTAAGACGTCGAGCCGTAACCTTCTCGGTATTCACGCCATTCCCCTTTTTTCGTGGCGTCCTGTGAATTCATTGAAACTCTACCATGAAAACGATCACTCGGTTCCCGTTCAATTTCCTCTGGGAGGACGGCGGAAGAATCCTCCCACGTCACCGGCGAAAGGTGGCAATCGTAGAGAAATGTTGCGGGATTCAAGAGGTCACCCACCCGCTTCAACGGTTTTTTCGGCAACCAAGTCGGCCGCCAAGCGGAATGCGCGCAAACTTAACAGAATGGAAACAAGCAGGCAGGTGGCCCCTTGATGCTCGGCTTTGCATCGCGCTGTGCTTGCGCGCCGACGACGCTGCGGGACCTGGGCTCAGTCGGGCCCTTGGCCCCCCAGTGTGTGCCGCTGGACCAGCCGTGAAATGTCCTTCGCGGTGACGATCCCCACCAGATGGTTCCCGTCCACGACGAGAATGCGCCTGCCAGTACCCGGGCGGAGCTTGTCGAGAGCTTCACCCAGAAGATCATTCGGGGCGGCGACCGCGCACTGTGCCAGCGGGATCGCCACCTCGCGCACGCGCAGGGCCTCCCGGCGCGCTTCCGGTATCCGGGCAAGCATGCGCATCTGAACGATCCCGCTGGGACGGCCTTCGAAATCGAGCAACGGCACGGCGGAATGGCGGGAGTTCACTGCCACCTCGTCGATGAAGTGCCGGATGGTCAGCCAGTCGGCGCCGGTGGTCACCGGGCTGGACATGGCATCGGCGACCTTGATGCCCCGCAGTGCTGTGAGGATCACGGCGTGCTGCCGTTCGGCGCCGGCGACGACCGTGATGAAGAGACCGACGAAGACGAGCCAGAGCCCGCCCGACGCCCCGCGCAGGAAGGAGATCCAGCCGAAGGCCATCAGCAGCCCGCCCACGACCTGACCGCTTCGGGAGGCCGCCCGATCCGCACGTTCCCGGTCTCCGGTACGCCACCACAACAGCGCCTGCACCACTCTTCCGCCGTCGAGCGGGGCAGCGGGAAGCAGGTTGAATGCGCCCAGGAACAGGTTCGCCCAGCCGAGCCACACCAGAACGGCGGCGGGCACCGTCCAGCCGGACATCGCGTGCAGCCCGATTCCCGCTCCGAGCGCGGCGCTTCCGATGGCCAGGCTGGTGAGCGGCCCGCTGATCGCCACTGCGAAAGCCACCGCGGCCGTCGGCGGCCGCCCCATCCGGGTCATCCCGCCCAGCGCCCACAGCGTCACATCCTGTACCGCGATCTTCTTCCTGCGGGCAGTCGCAGCGTGTGCCGTCTCGTGGAGCAGAAGGCTGCCCATGAGCAGCACGGCCCCCACGGCACTGGCGAAGGTGTAGACCGCATTCGAGTGTCCTGGAGTCCATGCGGGGAGGGTCTGGCGGCCAAGGCCGTACGCGAACAGGACCACCAGCAGCGGCACGCTCCAGTGCATCCGCAGTGGTACCCCGACAACTTGTCCGACACGGATCGAGCCGTTCATCGTCGTCTCCCGCCGGGCTCGGCATCCGGTCCACCGGGCAGGACCTCGTGACCTGACTCCATGAACCGACCAGCACGGCACCCACCCACAATTGTCACTCTCGGAATCTCCCGCGGTCGGCCGGAGCCCAAGGACGCGTTTCCCTCCTCAGTTCCTCTCGAACGAAGCTGAGAGCGCCCTCCAGGCACTCCACGCACGGATGCCCGCGCCCCCGAATGCCACCCGGACGGTGGCGCGCGATTCCAACGGCGTACGCACCTCTGGGCCTCGGTGCCGTCCCGTCATGGCTTCGAGCCGCGGGGCACGACCATCTCGGTCAGCCGGGCAGCACCCGGTTCCAGGTCCGACCACGGGCCGGGCAGGCACAGCACGGCGATCGCGGACGTCGGGAACTTCGTACGCGTCCGCTCCAGGGCGTGGCCCTCCGCCTCACCGGCGAGCATCAGGACCAGGTCCTGCGCGCCGGGATTGTGCCCGATCAGCATCACCGTCCCTACCTGCGCCGGGATGTCCCGTACGACGCCGAGCAACTCTCCCGCGCTCGCCTGGTAGAGCCGTGCGTCGTAGGTCACCGGCGTGGTGGCTTCGAGCTCGTCCGAGACGAGGTCCCACGTCTGGCGGGTACGTCTGGCGGTGGAGCACACGACGAGGTCGGGTACGCAGTCGGCCTCGCGCAGCCAGCGGCCTGCCGCCGGGGCGTCACGACGGCCGCGCGGGGCGAGAGGCCGCTCGTGGTCGGCCACGTCGTCGGGCCAGGCGGATTTGGCGTGCCGCAGCACGACCAGGCGTCGGAAGCTGCCCGAGGTCATGGTGTCACCTGGTGCCGGTGACCGACCTCGCGCGCGATCCCGTTGCCGATTGCCGGCAGATGGACGTGGCTGCGCAGGAGGTGGCGGTGCGCGGAGGGAATCTCCACGAGGCGGCCGGTGCGGACGTCGGCGATACGCAACATGCTGCGGAGGCTAGTCGTGGAAACCTCCGGTACGGAGGAAGCCGGCAGATGAAACCTCGGGCGATGGAACCCCGGGTTCGGTCGGTGCGGCCTCATCGCGGCCGCTTGCGCCCGGGCCTTGTGGCGTTCGACGCCGGCCGGGGCGAGCCGACCGGTGCCGAAGAACCGGCCTCCGGCCGCATCGGAGGGCCGCGCGGCGCGGTCGGCACCAGCGCGGACAACGCCGCCGCGGAGAGCTTCGACGCGATTTCCCGGCACGGGCAGGTGACCGGTCCCTGACCTGTCGCGCAGGCCCGCTCAGCGGCCTGGGGCGACCGCGCGCCCCTGCAGCGGGGGCGGAAGCGGTGCAACAAACCTACGATGACTCAAGAAGGCACCATCAAGCCGCACCGGCGTTCCAGAGGAGGCCGCGATGGTGGAGCACTTTGTCTGGGTCACGACGCGCCGCATCAAGCCGGGCGCGTTGGAGGAGTTCGAGAGGGCCTGGCGCCCGGACCCGTACCCGCGGGCTCTGCGCCGCGCCTACGCGTACTGGTCCGAGGACGGGCAAGAGATCACCGGGGTGTCGTTCTGGGACACCAAGGAAGCGTGCGACTCCTGGCGGGCCTCCGCGGCTGAGACACAGCGGCGTGAGGCCATGGCCCCGTACATCGTCGAGGAGCGGGAAGGCTTCTACCGCGGCCGCGAACTCGGAATCGGGCCCACCTGAGGCTCTGCCGTCCTTGTGCCCGCGCCATGGAACGCCGAGGACGGACGGCACCGGCCCGCCGGCCCACGGACACCGGAACCGGCACCGGCGCCGGGCACCGGCCTCCATCGACCCTCTGGGGGACGACAATGGGGATATGGCCCCGTAAACCGTGAACGAACTTGCGAGGTGGCCGATGAGCACTCTCGAAGAACAGATCGACGTCGACATTCCGATCGCCACGGCCTGGGAACGCCTCCACCGTGTGGAGACCTATCCGCGGTTCGTCGAAGGAGTACGCGAGGCCCGTTCGGAGGACGGGCACCGGACGCACCTGAACGTCGACGTCGGCGGCCGGGTCCAGGAGTTCGACGCCGAGATCACCGACCGCGGCAAGGAACACACGATGGAGTGGCAGACCACGAGCGGTCCCGAACTGGCGGGGACCTTCTCACTGCTGCCCATCGACCGGGAGCACACCCGGGTCCAGGCCCGGATCGAGTACGACCCGGGCACCGTCAAGGAGGCGTTCGGCGGGCCGAAGGGATTCGCCCAGGCGACCGCGATCGAACGGCGTGTAAGGGACGACCTCGAGCACTTCAAGGAGTTGGTGGAACGGGAACGGTGAGGCGCCCCCACCGAGTACGACGGCGGGGCGGTCCACGGCCCTCGACACCTTCAGCTACGCCGGGGCAGTTCGACCCGGACGGTGAGGCCCCCGCCGGGGCGGGGGCGGGCGGTGACCTGGCCTTGGTGGGTCAGGGTGATCGCGCGGGCGACGGCCAGTCCCAGTCCGGAGCCGTCGCTGCGGCACTCCGGGCCGCGTTGGAACGCTTCGAACAGCGCGGGGATCTCGTTCGGGTCCAGGACCGGACCGGTGTTGGTGACTTCGATGAAGGCGAGGCGGCTCGTGGTGCCGGTGGCTACCGTCGCTGTGCCGTCGGGGTAGTTGTGGCGCACCGCGTTGGTCAGCAGGTTGAGAGCGATCTGCCGGAGGAGTGAAGCGTCGCCCGCGACCGGGCACGGCCGCAGGTCGGCGGTGATGCGGGTGCCCGAAGCCCGCGCCTCGTCGGCTACGTCGGCCAGCGCTTCCCCGGCGGCGTCCGCGAGGTCGACCGGATGCGGCGTCAGCTCTGCGTTCTCGCCCCGCGCCAGGGTCAGCAGCGCCGCGATCAGACGCTCGGTACGGGCATTGGCATCGAGGGCCCGCTCGATGGAGGGTCTCAGGTCGGCCGGGACCCTGCCCTGGGCGAGCGGAATCTCCAGGGCGGTGCGCTGAACGGTGAGCGGGGTGCGCAGTTCGTGCGAGGCGTGGGCGGTGAAGCGGCGCTGGGCGGTGAAGCTGTGATCCAGGCGGTCGACCATGGCGTCGAAGGTGTCGGCGAGCTCGCGGACCTCGTCGTCGGGGCCGGTCAGGGCGAGCCGTTCGTCCAGGGCGCTGCCGGCGCTGATCCGCCGGGCCGCCGCGGTGACCTGGCTGAGGCGGTGCAGTGAGCGGCGGCTCGCCCACCAGGCGAGCAGCGCGGCGAGTGCGGTGAAGACGGCGAGCAGAAGCAGGGACCGCAGCAGGAGGTCGCTGAGGACGGTGTGCTGGAAGTCGTCGAAGCCCTGGGAGGGGCTGACGGTCGCGGCGGGCACGGAGGTGTCCGGCGGAAGCTCGGTGGGACTCGTCAACGGCTCGGAGGACACCGGGACGACGAGGTCGCGGTTGGCCTCCATGAGGTCACGGGAGCTCAGCCAGTTCAGCAGGAGCAGCCCGCAGCCGAGTACCGCGAACAGTGAGGTGGTCACGAGGGTCAGCCGGCCGCGCAAGGGCAGCCTGTACGGGGTCACAGCCGGTACCCGTAGCCCGGGTCGTGGGTGATCAGCGGCGGCTCGCCGAGTTTGCGGCGCAGGGAGTGCACGGTCACCCGCACGGCGGTGGTGGCCGGGTCCAGCGCCGCGTCCCACAGGCTGTCCCGCAGCTGTTCGGTGCCGATCGGGGCGCCGTCCGCGGCCAGCAGCAGTTCCAGGACGCCGAGTTCCCTGGGGGTGAGTTTCAGTGGCCGGCCGTCGCGTTCGGCTGCCCGGCGCACGGTGTCGAGGCTGACGCCGCGCCTGCTGAGCACGGTGACGCCGCTGCCGGCGGGAGCACGGCGGCCCAGAGCACGCAGCCGGGCGATCAGTTCCAGGTACGAGAAGGGTTTGGCCATGTAGTCGTCGGCGCCCTGACCCAGTCCGTCGACCAGATCGGCAAGAGTGCCGGCGGCGGTGAGCATCAGGATCCTGGCCGGGTAGCCCGCCGTGTTCAGGGCCCGGCAGACGGCGTCCCCGCTCAGTTTCGGCAGGTCTCGGTCCAGGAGCAGGATGTCGTACTCGGCGGCGGCCGTCATTTCGAGTGCGCGGGCACCGTCGTGGGCGACGTCGCAGGCCATGCCCTCGGCACGCAGGCCCTCGGCGAGCATCGCGGCCAGCTCCGCCTCGTCCTCGACGATCAGTACTCGCATTCCGTTCCACTCCGCTCGACCGCGCCCTGTGTCCCCGCACCGACCTGTGTACGGTCCTACCGCCCTGACCCCGGCCAAGGATGCCCAGGCCGGTGTGAGCCAGCGGTTAGACACACGCTCACGGATGGCTAACCCGGCAGTCCGTACAACTGCTGGAGTCGATGCCGGCATCCAGCAGGGAGAAGCAAGAGATGCGTACCAGGATCGTACGGACGGTACTGACGGCGGCCGCCGTGACGGCGGCGCTGGTGGTGAGCGGCTGCTCCTCACCATCCTCGGCGCCCGATGTGGCGGGGGGCGACGGCGCGGGAAAGAGCAAGCCGCAGGACGACAACGCGGTGCGGCGGGCCTGGGTGGACTGCATGCACCAGCAGGGGCAGAACGGCGTCGAGCAGGACAAGGAAGGCAATATCACCGTCCCCGCCGCCAGCGCCGACGATCCAGCCGCAGCCGACGGCTATGACGCGGCGAGCAAAGCTTGCGATGCCAAGGTCCCCGGCATCCACCAGGCCACACGGAAGAACAACGAGAAGTTCGTCGAGCAAGCTCGTGCATTCGTCGCGTGCGCGCGGAAGAACGGATACGCGGACATTCCTGACCCCGACCCCAAGACCGGGCTCCTCAAATTCACCACGGCCTCGTTCAACGCCGCCCGGTGGGACGCCATCCAACCGGCCTGCGGCAAGCTGCCGATGCCCGGCTACTCGATCGGCGAGTGATCATGAGCCGCCCTGCCAAGACCGACGCCGCCAAGACCGACGCCGCCGGGACCACCACCGCCGAGACCGCCACCCCCGCAGACGGCTCGCCCGCACCCGTGCGGAGCAGACGCCGCAGGATCCTCGTACCGCTCGTCCTTGTCGCCGTGCTCGGCGGCTCGGGCGTGCTCGCTGCCGTGCGCCCCTGGGAGCGCCATGGCTCCCCCTCCGCGCAGCAGTCCGTCGACCACGCCACTGCCCCGGTACAGAAGGGCTCTCTGTCCAGCGGCATCCAGGTCGGCGGCGCCCTCGCCTACGACACCCCCACTCCCGTCGTCGCCGCCGGACGCGGGACCATCACCGCCCTGCCCGCCGTCGGCGCGGTCGTCAGGACCGGTGCGAAGCTCTACGAGGTGGACGGCCGGCCCGTCGTACTGCTCACCGGTGACCGGCCGATGTGGCGCGACCTCGGCCCCGGGGCCGCCGACGGCCTGGACGTCAAGCAGCTCAAGCGCAACCTGATCGAGCTCGGCCACGCCGACGGACTGGGTCTGACGGTAGATCAGAAATTCACCGCCGGCACGGCCACCGCCGTCAAGCGCTGGCAGAAGGCCCTCGGTGAGCAGCAAACCGGGAAGGTCGCGCTCGGCAGCGTCGTCGTGCTGCCGCAGCCGACCGTACGGGTCCAGCAGCTCGGCGCCCAGCTCGGCTCGGCCCTCGGGGCCACCGCGGTCATGACCGTGACCAGCACCAGACTGGTCGCCACCGTGCAGCCCGCCGACAACCAGCTCTCCCAGTTCAAGCCCAACGGCCGGGTCACGGTGAAGCTGACCGACGGCTCCACCGTCAACGGCCGCATCCGGTCGCTGGTCCGAGGCGGCTCCGGCAACGGCGGAGACAGCGGCTCGGAAGGCGAGGGCGGCCCGGACAAGACCACCGTGACCATCGCACTCGACAGCCAGCGGCAGGCCAAGCGGGCCGGGACCTCCTCCGCGACCGTCACCGTCGTCGGCAACACCGTCAGCGACGCGCTCATAGTCCCCGTCACCGCGCTGCTCGCCCTGGACGGCGGCGGCTACGGCGTCCAGGTCACCGACGGCTCCGCCACCCGGCTCGTCAAGGTCCAACTGGGGCTGGTCGCCGACGCCAAGGCGCAGATCACCGGGGACGTCCGGGCGGGCGACCAGGTGGTGATCCCGAAATGACGCTTCCCCGGCCGGCCGGCAAGGCCCCGGTGCTGGAACTCGTAGGCGTGACGAAGGAGTATCCGGGATCACCGCCGCTGCGCATCCTGCACGGCATCCACCTCACCATTGAGGCGGGTGAACTCCTCGCCGTGGTCGGCCCCTCCGGCTCCGGCAAATCCACCCTCCTCGCCCTGCTCGGCTCCCTCGACCGGCCCACGGCCGGACAGCTTCGCTTCGAAGGGCGCGACCTCGCCGCCGTCTCCGACGCCGAACTGGCCGCCCTGCGCGCCCACCGGATCGGCTTCGTCTTCCAGCAGTTCTTCCTGCTGTCCGGACTCACCACGGTCGAGAACGTCGCCACCGGTCTCCTCTACAGCGGTGCCCGTGCCGCACACCGCCGCGCCCGCGCCGTCGAAGCCCTGCACGAGGTGGGCCTCGGACACCGGCTGCACCACCACCCCGACCAGCTCTCCGGCGGCGAGAAACAGCGCGTCGCCATCGCCCGCGCTCTCGTCGCCCGCCCCGCCCTGCTGCTCGCCGACGAACCCACCGGCGCCCTGGACAGCGTCTCCGGCACCGCCGTCGTCGACCTGTTGCGGGCCCTGAACGCCAACGGCACCACGGTCGTCGTCATCACCCACGACCGCGAACTGGCCGCCTCCTTCCCCCGGCGCATCGGCATCCACGACGGCCGTATCGACTTCGACGAGCAGGGCCGGAACCCCGCAGGAGCCGTCCGATGACCCCTCCGACGACCCGTCGCAAGACACCCGGCCCGCGCCGTACCCGGCTGCGCCCCATGGACATGCTGCGCCTCGGCCTGATCGGGCCGCGCACCCGCCGGATGCGCTCCGCTCTGTCCGCGCTCGGCATCTCCCTGGGCATCGCCGCCGTCATCGCCGTGACCGGAATATCCGCCTCCAACCAGGCACATCTGCTGGAGCGCTTGGACCGGCTCGGATCCAACCTGCTCACCGTCGCCCCCGGCACCGGCGCCGACCAGAAGCCGGTGCCGCTACCGCCCACAGCCGAGAAGATGCTCGCCAACATCGCCCCCGTACAGCAGGTCACCGCCACCGGTGCCACCAAGGCGCAGGTCTACCGCAACGACCTCGTCCCCGCCCAGCAGACCGGCAGCCTCACCGTCCTGGCCGCCCGGCTCAACCTGCTCGACGTCCTGCACGCCACCCTGCGCAGCGGCCACTGGCTGGACAAGGCCGGCGAGAACCTCCCGGTCACCGTGCTCGGCGACCAGGCAGCCCTCCGGCTCGGCGTGACCGCGCCGGGCGAACGGGTCTGGCTGGGCGGCCAGTGGTTCGCCGTCACCGGAATCCTGGCCCCCAACGAACTCGCCCCCGAACTCGGCACCGCCGCCCTCGTCGGCTGGCCCAAGGCCACCGCCGACCTCGGCGCGGACGGCACCGCCGCCACGGTCTACCTCAGGGCCCACTCCGAACGCGTCCCCGACGTACAGGCCGTGGCCGGAGCCACCGCCGACCCCGCCAACCCGAGCACGGTCGCCGTCAGCCGCCCCTCGGACCTGTACACGGCACGCGCCGAGACCAAGAACTCCCTCACCGGACTGGTCCTCGCCCTCGCCGCGGTCGCCCTGCTCGTGGGCGGCGTCGGCATCGCCAACACCATGGTGGTGGGCGTGATGGAACGCCGCGGCGAAGTCGGACTCCGCCGCGCGCTCGGCGCCCGAAGCGGCCAGATCGCCGTCCAGTTCCTGATCGAGGCCGTACTGATGGGCTTCATCGGAGGAATCGGCGGACTGCTCGTGGGCGGCCTCACCGTCTACGGCTACGCCCTCACGCAGGGCTGGCCGGCCACCGTCCCGCTCTACACGGTCGTCGCCGGACCTTTGGTGTCGGTCCTGGTAGCCGCCATCGCCGGCATCTACCCTGCCCTGCGCGCGGCCGGAGTGTCCCCGACCGACGCCCTGCGCTCGGCCTGACGGCCCTGTGGCCGGTCAGGCCCGGCGCCGCGGTCACCCATGGCACGGCAGCGCGTGTTCCACACGCCCCCACACCCCAGCCTCGCCGGACGGCGCCACCCGCCCGGCGAGGCCCCGTGTCCGACGGAAACATCCCCCTTTGTCGCCACGTCGCCTTGCTGTCATGCAGGTTGGTGAGGTGTCCGGCCGGTCGCGGCCCGGTTCGCGGGTGGCCCAGTGTGGTGGATGTCCGGACGGGACGGGCCCGAGGGCCGCCCGCCGGTCACCCGTCGACGAGGAGGAGCCCGCCATGCCGGACGCCCTGAACACCGTTGTCTGCGAGCCCACACCGACCCCACGCGAGCGCCAGGTCCTGGCACTGCTCGCGGGCGGCGAGACGTACTGCGGGATCGGCCACCGGCTGGGCATCAGCCCCCACACCGTCGACACGCATCTGCGCCGGCTCCGTGACAAGACGGGCACGACCAACCGGACCCAGCTCGTGGTCCTGGCCATCCAGCGGGGCTACCTGTCCTGAGAGTGCGTGCGGGTTCTCGACATTCGCAGGCCTCTGGGCCCCTTGCGGCTATTTGAGCCCCCTTCACTTTGCGGTCACGCACCTTGGTGAGGGGCTCGCTCCCGTACATACGCGACGGGCCTGGGCCAGGATTGTCCCACCGGACGAACCGGAACGGGCCCGCCGAAAAGGGCGGGCCCCACACCAACGCCCCTGGGGGGAACCATGCCGAAGCGCCTTGCCCTGCTCCTCACCGCCACCGCCTCCCTGTTGGTCCTCCAGCCCGGCTCCCCCGCGTACGCCGCCGGCATCGAGTGCGGTGGCATCGAGCTCTTGTCGGTGCCGGTTTCCGCCGAAGGGACCACGAGCAGTCCGGCCACCGGATGGAACACCGGGGACGGGGACCTGGCGGGCCAGGGACTGGTGTCCCCGTGCGACACCTCGTGGGGTGGCTGAGTCCGCCGGACGTGGACGGTACTCAGAGCCTGTCGGGCGGCGTGAGATCGGTGACCACGTACCGTGCTCCCGGCGTCAGTTCCACCGTCCAGGACCAGCGTGCCGGGATATAGAGGACTTCGCCCGACCGCAGCCGGTGCTGGAAAGCTCCCGCGCCATCAGCCCCGTCGCGGCGCAGCCGCCACATCCCCGCGCCCTCGGTCTGATGGATCACCAGATGCGCGGCCGGGTTGCGCTCCCCGCCGCCTGTGCGACTGCCCAGGCCGCTGCTCGCGACCAGGCCGGTGCGCAGTCCGAGTTCGGCGGCCAGGCCGTCGAGCGCCTTCGGTCGCTCCGGGGTACCGAGGGCCGGATGTTCGTACTCGGGCCACATCACCCCGGGTGCCCGGTCCAGGTGCACGGAGAGGAACAGCAGCAACTCCCTCAGATAGAGGGCGCCTTCACTCTTTGCCAAGGGTGCCGAGGGTGCCGAAGGCGCCAGGAAGCGGCCGTCCATGTCCCTCCTCGCACTCGCCGCCGAAGCGCGGCAGAACACGGCCGAAGCACCGCCCAAACCGCGGTCACGCCACTCGGGAGCCGTCCCGGGCGGGTTGTGCTGACAGCATCCGGTACCGGGCGGCCCCGGGCCAGTCGCGTGAATTCGCTACCGGAGCCATGCCGGCCACCACGAGTCCCTCGGTCGCCTGAGAGCTTGTCGAGTGACCTACCGTTTGTGTCCGGACCCTTGGGCCGCGCCGGGGCGTGGCGCGGCCCAAGGGTCCGGGAAGAGGAGAGCCGGATGGTGCGTGGCGGCTGCCCCAGGGCCGCCGCTGACGAGCGCGGGGGTCAGATGAAGGTGATGTCCCAGTGGGTGCCGCCATTGCGGGGGATTTCGTAGACGTACTCGGCGGTGATGCCGTTGAGGGTGCCGTGCCAGCGGGCATCGTTGCCCCGCGGGGCGCCCTTGCGCTGGGTGGTCTTGATCCAGTTGGTCACGCAGCGGCCTTCGTCACGGGTGCGCAGGTCGAGCTTGTAGCCGTTGGCGTGGGAGTAGTTGCCCCTGGTGCTGTGGCCGGACTCGGTGCCGCCGGTGATGGTGATCGTGCAGCCGCTCTTCTTCTTCAGGGCGATGACGCCCTGGATGGTGCGGGCACGGACGCCTTCGAGAGAGGTCCGGCCGACCGGCGCCTTGATACCGGCCGCGCCGAGCTGCGCAAGGGCCTGGCGCTGGGTCAGCTTGCCGTTCGCCGGAGCGGGCTTGGCCGGGGCGGGCCAGGTGGCCTTCTTGGCCCCGTTGATCAGCTTGTTCCAGGTCTTCGGACCGATGACGCCATCAGCACTCAGGCCGTGGGAGCGCTGGAACGCGATGGCCGCGTTCCGCGTGGCCGGGCCGAACGCGCCGTCGACCGCGATGCGGTTGCCGTACCCGGCGAGCTGCGCCTGGGCGGCCTTGACCGCCGACCCGCTGGAACCGCTGCGCACGGTCCGGATCAGCTTGTTCCAGGTGTTCGGGCCGATGACGCCGTCGGCGGTCAGGCGGTGGGAGCGCTGGAACGCGGCGGCCGCGTTCCGGGTGGCCGGGCCGTAGATGCCGTCGGCGGTGGTGGAGTGGCCTGCGGCGGCCAGGAGGTGCTGGGCGGTGGTGACGTTCACGCCGCGCGAGCCGCTCTTGAGCACCGGCCAGAGGGCCGTGGACGGTGTGGCCGGTTTGGCGGTACCCGCGCCCGAGCCGGGGGCGAGGTGGGCGAGTCGGCGGAGTTGGGTGAGCGTGCCCTTGTAGACATTGACATCGACGTTGCCCCGCAGGCCGGGGACCGATCCGGTCTCGGTGTACTGCCAGATCGACCAGTACCGTCCGCCGACCGGAGCAGGCTCCGTGGCCCCGCTCTGGTAGCGGGGCTGCCACAGCGGACTGTTGGCCAGCGCGGAGACGTTGCCGCGCAGGCAGGTGTCGGCGAAGTCCTTCGAGGTATAGACGATGGGGTTCACCCCGAACGCCTGGCGGGTCTTGGCAAGGAAGTCGGAGACCTGGGCGTTGCTCACCCCGGCCGGGCACCGGCCACGGATCTTCTCCAGGTCGACCACCGGCGGAAGCTGACCGGGCCGCTTGCCGTCGTAGCCGGCGGCCCGGGCCGTGCGTATGAAGTGGGCGGCCTGGGCGGAGCCCGAGCCGGAGTCGTAGAAGTGGTACGGCGCGGCCATCAGCCCCGCCCGCGAGGAACCCGCGAAATCACCGGCGAACTTCGGGTCACGGTAGCCGGTGCCCTGAGTCGCCTTGTGGAACACGAACGAGTACCCGGCCCTCGCCGCCGCCGACCACTGGATCGGGTGCGCGTTGTGATGGCTGGTGTCGAAGCCCTTCGCGCTGTACGCGGCCGGGCTCGCCGCCTGCGCCCGCTCACTCCCCGAGGCACTGATCACACCGAACCCGACCGCTGCGACCACTGCCATGGCACCTGCCTGAAACACCGTCTTCTTACCTGTGCTGCGCACTTCTTCACCTGTCGTCAGGCCCGCCGGCACCTGTCCGGAGAGCGGTTAACGCGGCGCCTTCGCGGCGTCGACGAGATGAAGATTCGGGGTGCCGCCGTCCCACCGGTAGCCTGATCGCCGTTCCAGCCGTCCCACGCTGTCCCAGCCGTCCCACACGGCCTTTGACCTGCGAAAAGGAACGGCTCATGGAACGTGGTGATCTCATCGGTACTGGGGGGAAGACCCGTGCGACCCGAACAAGGCGACATACCACCCGCGCAGCCACTGCCAGAAGTAGCCGCACTGCTCCAAGCACTGCGTCAGGTGAAGGAGTCGAAGAACCTTTCGCTGGACGCCTTCACCCGCGACACCGGCTACTCACGCTCTTCGTGGAACCGGGTACTCAAGGGCACGGCGTTCCCGCCCCGGACAGCGGTGGAACGCCTCTGCTCCTACCGCAAGCTGGACAAGAACAAGCTGCTGGGCCTGTGGGACGAAGCCAACCGCGCCCGACTCGCCGCCGCCCCAGCACCACCGCAGGCCCCTCCGGCACCACCACACCCACCACAGGCCGTCCCGGCACCACCACTGGTCGCCCCGGCCCCGGCCGCCCCGGCCCCGGCCGCCCCGGCCCCACCACAGGCCCTCACGGACTCGGACCCCGTCCCCAGCACCGCAGCCCCGGCTCCCGCCACGCCGGTCCCGGATCCCACGCCGCCGACGGCTCCTGAACCCGTTCCCGGTGCCGCAGCCTCTGCCGCGGTTCCGGCCCCGCCGGGCCCTGCCGCTCCCTCACCGGCAAGTCCGCCTGCCGCCCCCCGGAGCCACCGGACCAGAACCCTCGTGCTGATCGCCGCCGGCCTCGCTGTGCTGCTCCTGGCCGGCCGCTGGTACTCGGTCCACGAGGCGCATGATTTCGTCGTCTCCCAGCCCTGGGCGGGCAGCGACAACCGGCCCAGCGACGACCAGCCAGTGGATGACGAAACCCCCAAGCCCGCGAAGAGCAGCACCGCGCCCGCCACAGACCCCACGGACAGGAAGAACAAGGACCAGGACCAGGACCAGGTCAAGGAGTCCCCGGGCGAGGAAAACAAGAACGAGCCGCCTCACCCCAGTAGCAAGGAGGACAAGAACGAGTCTCCTCACCCCAGTAGCTCCGCCAAGGGCCAGGCCGCCTCGCCCGCAGCCTCCCCCTCGCCCAGCCCCGCCGCAGCGCTTGGCGCCGCCGGCCGCGCCAACTGCCTCCACAAACCGAACCGCAGCCAGGTCATGGCCAAGGGCATGGTCGGCTCGAATGTGAAACAGATCCAGTGCCTGCTGAACTACAACTACGGCTACACGCTGGCCCTCGACAGCAAGTTCGGGGACAAGACCGACGCCGCCGTACGTGCCGTCCAGCGCTGTAGCGGCCTCACGGTTGACGGCCAGGTCGGGCCCCAGACCTGGAAGTACCTCGACACCCCTATGGCCGGCTGCGGGCACTGAGAACGCGGCGCTGAACCTCGTTTTGGCTTTGTTACGCGAGTTGCCGTTCTCGCGTACAAAGCCACACGCCGCGTCCGCCCGATCAGAGGTCACCCGGCGGGCTCTGAACCATCGGACGGTTCCCCCTCGTCACGCGGTGTCGGACAGGAGCCCCCGGGCGGCGGCACGAGCGCCGGCCTGGAAGCGGCTCGTGGCGTCCAGCTCTTCCATGATGTCGGCGATGTGCCGGCGGGCGGTACGCAGCGACATGCCGAGCCTGCGCGCGATGGCCTCGTCCTTCAGGCCGGCGGCGAGCAGCCGGACGATCGTCTCGTGGATCTCCCGGGACACCTCTTCCAGGCCCTGGCTGACGGCATCGGCGAACGGGGCGGCCCGGTCCCAGGCCTGCTCGAAGATCTCGCAGAGGTAGCCGACGGTGGACGGGTCCCGTATGACGACTGCGCCCCAACTGCCGTCCCTCACAGGGATGAAGGCGAGTTCGCGGTCGAAGACGATGAGTCGGCCGAACAGTTCGTGCGCGGTGCGGTACTGGCCGCCCAGCGCCGACGCGGCGGCCACATAGGCCTGGCTGGGTCCGTTGAAACGGGCCGTGTGGTGGTAGAGCGTCCGCAGCCGGATGCCGCGCTCCAGCATCGATTGGTCCCGCACCAGCGCCTCCCCCATCGCCTCGGGATCCCGCGCCCCGCCGCCGGGCTGGCTGGTGAGCACCTCCTCGTGGCAGCGGTTCGACGCCTGGTTGAGGGTGTTGCGGACGTCCTGCACGCTCTCCAGCAGCTCCAGCGACTCGCTGCGGGAGTGACGCCGGTGGTAGCACGCGACGAAGGGGCCGAGGTCCTGGCGCATCCCGGCGAGCCCGTCCTGCTGTTCGCGGATCTTCGCCTCCACGGGTGCGGCCAACTGCGCCAACGCGGTCTCGGGCGCGACCGCGAACAGCGCCCGGGAGCCTCCGGGAGCGTTCTGCGCGTGCAACAGCTGGGCCCGCCGAAGCCGTTCCAGACTCCGGGCGGCCTCCTCGGGGCCGATCCCGGTGGCCTCGGCGACGGCCCCCGGGTCACCCGTGCGGTTTTCGAGGACCCAGCCGTACACGGCGAGGTCGTTCTCCCTCAGGCCCCGGGCCGCCTCGAACGGCCCGGTGCGTGCCTGTTCCTGCCCTTCCACGTAGCCCTCCATCGCCGTCCGACGGGTGTTGTCGATCCGCGAAAACCGATGCCCCTGGCAAGGATAGGCAGAAGGGACGGGCAGAAAAGATCTTGTCGCGTCAGGGCTGCGCAAAGCCCCCGGGCCAGGGCTTCGGGGCTGCGGGCGGCGCGGCGGTCCGGGGTCCGGCCGGCGGCGTTACGCGGCTGTCGGCATCGTCGCGCGCATGGCGGCGCGGGCGTGGGCCACCAGCGTCTCGGGGGTGAGGTCCGCCAGGGTGCGGCGGGTGTGGTCGATCAAGGACGCGGCGGCGTCGGCGAGCGCGTCGTCGTCGAGCGGACGGCCGGGGAGGGCGGTTCCCTCCGCGAGGAGTGCCTGCAGCAAGGCGTAAAGATTCGCGGTGCCCGCCTCGCGTACGGTCAGTGAGAGGTGCACGGCCGGGGTCTCGCCCACGGCATCCGCGTGGTGAGCGAACCCCCTTGGTACGTAAAGGACTTCGCCGGGGCGCAGTACGGTCTCCAGCAGTACCTCGCCCGGATCGCCGTCCTCCTTGGCCGGTTCCCAGTTCCCGTCGGCCGGTCCGGCGTGGATGCGCCAGCGCTTCTCGCCGCTGATCTGGATCGCGAGGACGTCCGCGTCGTCCCGGTGGAGGGGCCGGCCCTGGGTGCCCGCGGGGGTGCGGAAGCAGAACGCCTCGACCTGGCGGCCCAGTTGCTCGGCAAGCCCCGTGGTGAGTGCCCGGACGCCCTGGTGCCACTGGTTCACGTACCGCAGCAGTACGGTGGCCCCCTCGTTGTCGACCAGATGGCGCACGAGTGCCGCGTCCGCGTAGTCCTCGACGATTTCGCCGAGCACCACCCTGGGTGTGCAGAACCGCTCGGTGGGTACGTCCCGGCCCTCGTGAACGAGCCCTATGTAGGGGACTCTGAGCAGCCCGGAGTCGAGCAGGCCGTCGAGTTCGACAGTGTCCAGAAGGTCCACCGGGGGGTCGTCGGGGCGCAGCACGGCCGGTGCGCGGCGCCAGTACGTGGCGAAGAACTCCTGCTCGTCGCGTACACATCGCTTCAGCCAGTCCATGGTTGGTCTCACCCTCCGTCGGGTACGCCGGCCGGTCAGGCCGTGGGGCGGCTGCTGTAGGCGTGCAGGCGGGCGCTGCGCACGAGGGATTCGGCGCTCGCGCTGTCGAGCCTGTCGCGGAAGTGGCTGATGAGGGCGGCGGCCGTCCCGGTCAGATCCGCGTCGTCGAGGGGACGGGAGGGCAGGGCGAGGCCCGAGGCGAGAAGGGACTCCAACTCCGCGCGCAGGTGTCCGGCGCCGGCCTCGCGCAGCGCGATCGTCAGATGCAGCGAGGGGCTGTCTTCGGTGGCCTGCGCCGTGTGGGCGTAGCCGTTCGGGACGTACAGGACCTCGCCGGGCCGTACGACGGTGTCGAGCAGGACGGGGCCCGGGTTGTCCTCCCGTACGGGCTGCCAGCCCGCGTCGGCGGGGCCGCCGAACACCTGCCAGTGCTTGGCACCGCTGAGCTGGAGCACGAGGATGTCGCCGTCGTCGCGGTGCACGGGGCCGAAGCGTCCGGGCTGCGAGTAGAAGCAGAACGCCTCGGCCAGCCGCCCGAGTTCCTTGGCGAGTCCGGCGGTGAGCTCACGGACCGGCGGGTACCAATGGTTGACGTAGCGCAGTTGCAGGGTGGCCCGCTCCTCCCGGATGAGCGTCCGTACGCGTTCCGGGTCGGGGCAGCCCTCCAGATACCGCCCGGCCACCACCCGGGGCGGGCAGAAGGCCGCTTCCGGCACGGCGCCCGCCATCGTGAACAGTCCGGCGTACGGCACTCTCAGGACGCCCGAGTCGATGAGATCGTCAAGATCGGCGGGGGTGAGGATTTCGGTGGGCGGATCGTCCGGACGCAGCACAACGGGCCCTTGGCGCCACTGCGTACGGAGGAACCGGTCCGCGTCGGAAACACAGCGTTCGAGCCAGTTCACGGCTCACTCTCCTTGCTCACACTCCGGCCGCGAGGCCCGCCGGGTGACCGGCGGGCCCCATCAGGGCCCTGTCGGGGGTCGGATCCGAAGTGGGACTACCGGGGTCGGACGACCACCGGGATCGGTCGGACGACTACCGGGATCACATGACGTCCGGGTAGCACTCCGCGCAGCCCGCCTCGACGGAGCGGCTGGGCGCGGAGTCCGTGGCGGCGAAGGCGCTCGGGGCGAACATCGAACCGCCGATGACCGCGGCCGCGGCGACACCGAGGGCGGCCTTGCGGGACAGGGGCAGACCGGTCTTGGGCTGGGCGTCGGCCGGCTGGGCGGTGTTCTGCGAGAGGTTCATGGGATCTCCTGTGTCATCGAGCGGGCCCTGTGAGGACCGGGTTCGGTGCCCGGGGCGCTTCCCCTTGGCTGGTCTCCATCCTGGTTTCCGCCCGCCTTCACCGACAGTGACGAGAGCACGCTCCCGCATGCACGTGACCCCGTGGACGAACGCGCCGCACCCCCGGGAACGGGCGCGCCGTGACCCCGGTGCGGGGACCTGTGACGGTCTACTGGCGCAACCTGCGCGGACGGCGTACGTGCGGCGCGACGCCGACGGCACGGCGGAGGTGCGCCGAGGATCCTTCACAACGACGCGTACGCCTCGAAATCGAACCGAACGGACATATATCAGCGCCGCTGCTGACCAAATCTCACATTTGTCCGCAGGAGTTCCCCGCTTTCACAGGATCGCGCGGGCGGTGACTCCAGCGCGGATGTGAACATTCCGCGTCAAAGGTGCAACTGGCGTGTTGGTCTTGACATTTACCCGACGGGCTGATGCTAAGATCATCTTACTTCCAGTGGGCTGACGGCATATGGGGGCATTCCGGGAGGGATGAATTCCTCGGCCCCACTTTCGGAGGGGCCTTCCCCGCGTGGCGCAATCCGTGGCTCAACGAGTCCCGGACATTACGGCACATGAGGGAGCGTCAAGCCGTTTTCATAGCCATGGCACTTGAAGTGAGTCTCATGACATTTGCACAGGGCCCTCTCTTCTGGGCACTGGTTGTCGTAGCACTGGTCGCAGCGGGTGCCGTCCTGCGGGCTCGCAAGACCAACATCGGTCTGCGCAAGCAGAACGCCGCACTCCGGGGGGAGAGTGACGCGCTGCAACGGCAGCGGGACGAGCTCCACATCGCCCACACCGGTCTCCTGCACCGTCAGGCCGCCGAGCTGGCCGAGGTCCGCAAGGACGCCGAGGAGGAGACCAAGGCCGTCCTCAAGGCGGCCGTGCGAACCCTTCAGGGACTTGCGGACGAGCAGCAGGTGGTCGTCGAGAACGCCCAGAAGAAGCACGGCGACGACCCCGGCATCCTCGCCGACCTGATGGCCATCGACCACGCCAACAGCCAGTTCGGGCGCCGGGCGCAGGGCATCGCGGTGCTCTGCGGCGGCTGGCTCGGGCGCAGGGAGACGGTCGCCTCCGTCTTCGACGTGGCCCGCAGCGCCCAGGGCCGTATCCGGCAGTTCGACCGGGTCCGGGTCAACGGACAGGTGAACTTCTCGGTCGTCAGCAAGGCCGTGGAACCGGTGGCGGTGGTCCTCGCCGAACTGCTGGCCAACGCCACCAACTACTCCGCCCCCGGCACTCCGGTGGAGCTCAACATCCAGGCCGTACCGAAGGGCGTCTGCCTCATCATCGACGACGCCGGCCTCGGCATGGGCCAGGAGGAGAAGGACCGCGCCGCGGCCCTCCTCGCACCTCAGGCCGCGATCAGCGTCTCCAGTCTGGGCATTCCCCCGCAGTTCGGATTCGCCGTCTCCGGAGTGCTGGCCGCACGCTACGGGTTCCAGGTCTCGGTGGACTCCGTATCCCCTTATGGAGGCGTACGCGCGGTGGTTCTCCTGCCCGACGAGCTGCTCACCGGCGATGCCCCCGCACCTCCGGCACCCTTTGCGGCCTCCATGGACACCGGTGGCCACGATGCGGAAGTGTCGGCGCTCCCCCGCCGTCAGGCGCCCGCGCCGCAACCGACCCCCCTGTTCCCTCCAGCCGCGCACTCGGCCCCCGCCCCGCAGCCGACTGGGTCCTTCACCACCGCCGGTGGTCTGCCCAAGCGTCGTCGCAAGAGCCCGGTGTCGGTGGTGCCGCCGACCGAGCCCGGGCCGGCGCGCAGCAACGAGGAGACCGCTTCCCGCCTGGGCGCGTTCCAGCGCGGAACACGGTCCGGGCGTGACACGACGACGATGGAAGGACCCGAGTTCCAGTGAAACCCGATCTGTCCTGGGTGCTCAACGATGTGCTCCAGGTACCCGGCGCACGGCACGCGATCCTCGTCTCCGCCGACGGTCTGCTGCTGGCCAACTCCAGCGAGATCGGCCGGGACGACGCGGAGACCGTGGCGGCGGCGATGAGTTCCATGCAGTCGCTGAGCCGGGCCGTCGCACCGTTCATCGGCGCCCAGACGCCCGGCCGCTGGCACCAGACGCTCCTTGAGTACGAGCACGGCTGGATCTTCCTGATCGCTGCCGGTACCGGCGCCTATCTCGCGGCGGCCGCGGCGGCCGACGTGGACATGGAGGCCATGTCCTTCCGTATGCAGCAGCAGGTCGCCGCGCTGGGGAAGGCGATGACCACACCTCCCCGCCATGACGCCGGAAGCAACGCATGACGGCGCCGGGCGAGGAGCAGGCGGTCAGCAGCGGGTTCGTCCGGTCCTACGTCATCACCGGCGGACGCGGCCTGCCCGATGCGGAGGGCCTCTCCCTCGTCACTCTGGTCACCATCGCACCCGACCGGCAGCTGCCCCCGAACCCGAGCCCCGAGGTCCGGGCGATCTGGGAGCTGTGCTCAGGCGGCTATCTGTCGGTGGCCGAGGTCGCGGGCCATCTGGAGCTGCCCGTCGGAGTGGCACGGCTGCTGCTGAACGATTTAGCGGAACAAGGTCACCTGATGCGCCGCAAGGCGCCACCGCCGGCTCAGCTAGTTGACAGGAAGATCCTCGAAGAGGTGTTGCATGGACTCCACGTCCGGTTCGGCTGAGAACATCTATGTGCCGGACGCGGTACAGCGTGCGGCGAAGATCCTCGTCGTCGGACACTTCGCCGTGGGCAAGACGACGCTCATCGGCACCCTCTCCGAGATCACTCCGCTGCGCACCGAGGAGAGGATGACGCAGGCCAGTGCCCACATCGACGATCTGCGGGGCGCGCCCGACAAGGTGACGACGACGGTCGCACTGGACTTCGGCCGTCTGACGCTCAGCGACGAACTGGTGCTGTACCTGTTCGGTACGCCGGGCCAGCAGCGCTTCGTCGAGCTGTGGGAGGACATGGCGCGGGGCTCGCTCGGCGCGCTGCTCCTCGTCGACCCGGCCCGTCTCGCCGACACCTTCCCGGTGATCGACCTCGTCGAGAGGTACGGGCTGGAGTACGCGGTCGCGGTCAACAGCTTCGACCCGTACTCCCGGCATGCCGAGGAGGAGTTGCGTGAGGCTCTCGACCTGCTGCCGGACACCCCGATCGTGTACTGCGACGCCCGTGACGAGAATTCGTCCGCGCAGGCCTTGATCACTCTGGTCCAGCACCTTCTCGCACGGGTGGCCTGACCCCTGTTCCCTCCGTCTTTTGCCGGTACGGGATTCCGATACCCGTTTCCGTCCGCCGTCCGGGCCCTGCGAGGCCCGCGATCACATCGAGGAATCACACATGGACTCTCAGCCGGGAGCCACCCCGTACAGCGCCCCCACCGGGTGCCCGATGCACGGTGAGCGGCAGAAGTCGCTCTACGGGCCGGAGTTCGCGTCCGATCCGCAGCGTGTGTACGACGAATTCCGGGCGCACGGGCTCGCCGCTCCGATCGAGCTGGCCCCCGGGGTGTCGGCCACCCTGGTCGTGCAGCACGAGGCCGCGCTCCGGGTCCTGCAGAACCCCTCCTTCTTCGCCCGTGACTCGCGCCGGTGGGCGGCGCTGCGGGAGGGCCGCGTACCGCTCGACAGTCCGGTGCTGCCCATGATGGCGTACCGGCCCAACTGCCTGTTCACGGACGGCACCGAGCATCTGCGTCTGCGCAAGGCGGTCACCGAGAGCCTTGCCCGCCTCAACACCACGCGGCTGAGCCGGGATGTCGAGCGCATCGCCGACTACCTCATCGACCAGTTCATCGAACGCGGCTCCGCCGACCTGCTGGGCGACTACGCCAAGCTTCTGCCGCTGCTGCTGTTCAACCAGCTCTTCGGCTGCCCCGGTGACATCGGCGACCGGCTGACCCGTGGCATGTCCGCGATCTTCGACGGCGAGGACGTACTGCGGGCCAACGCCGAGCTGACGGAGTGCCTGATGGAGCTCGTCGCCCTCAAGCGGCGGCAGCCCGGCGACGACATCACCTCCTGGCTCATCCAGCACCCGGCAGGCCTGCGGGACGAGGAGCTCAAGGACCAGCTCGTCATGCTGATGGGCGCGGGCATCGAGCCGGAACGCAATCTCATCGCCAACGCACTGCTTCTCCTGCTGTCCAGCGACACCGGGGCGCCGCAGCGGCGAGGTACGGGGATGCTGGTCGAGGACGCCCTCGACGACGTGCTGTGGAACAACCCGCCGATCGCCAACTACGCGACGCACTTCCCGGTCCAGGACGTCGACCTCGGTGGCGTGACGCTGAAGGCGGACACCCCCGTACTGATCAGCTTCGCCGCCGCGAACAGCGACCCCGCGCTCACCGATGCCCGCCAGACCCTGAGCAAGGGCGCCCATCTGGCCTGGGGTGCGGGCCCCCACGTCTGCCCGGCGAAGTCCCCCGCCCAGCTCATCGCCCTCACCGCGATCGAGAAGATCCTCAACACCGTGCCGGACCTCACCCTCGCCGTGCCGGCCTCGTCGGTCGAATGGCGGCCGGGTCCGTTCCACCGGGCGCTGGTGTCCCTGCCGGTCCGGTTCAGCCCGAGTGCCGCGCGCCATGCGGCGACGGCCGCACAGCCGCCCGCTTCGCCCCGGATCGCCGCCCCCGAGGAGGTTCCCGTCGCACGGTACGAGCACGTGGAGTCACCCAAGAGGACAAAGGGCTGGTGGAGTTCCTTCCTTGACGTCTTCCGGGTGTGACGGTCGGCCGGAATGTGGATTCTGACGAATTTATGCTTATAACGAGGCGTCATATCAACCTGGAATAAGGGCTGTTCTGCATATGACAAGAGGCCGACAGGCCATTTTCCTGTGACACGAGCAACAGAGATCGACGCATGGCGGATACATGCGGAGGGGTAGGTTCTGGCCGTAACCATGAGCCCAGAACAAGGAACTCTGCGTGAGCGCTATTTGTGGCACAGACAGACCCGCCACCGTCGACCGCCGTGCCCTCATTTCCCTCCTACGGCGTCTCAAATCTCCGGAGGGGCAGGCTGATCCCTACGCCCTCCTGGGCGAGCTGAGAGACATGGGTGATGTCGTACGTGCTCCCTGGGACGCGTACTTCGTCACCGGCTTCGACGTGTGCAGCGAGGTGCTGCGCGGCCGCAACTGGCTGGCGCCGGACTTCGCCTGGCAGGAACGCCAGGAGGACACCGAGCGCTGGGACGCGATCGCCACGCAGGAGATGACCAAGACGCTCTCGCGCCTCAACGCGCCCGCGCACACATGCCAGCGCCGCAGCCTCGGCAACCTCTCGGGCCGCTCGACCATCCAGCGGCTGACCCCGCAGGTCGAACAGGACGTCACCCGTCTTCTCGACGAGCTGGCCGAGAAACTGCGCCGGGGCGAGGCCGACTTCGTCAGTACGGTCAGCGAACAGCTCCCGATCAGCACCATCGGCTCCTGGCTGGGGATCCCGCCCGAGGACTACCCCCACATCCTGGAGATCACCCACAACCAGGTGCACGCCCAGGAGCTGCTGCCCACCAAGAGCGAGCTCGCCGTGTCCGCCGAAGCGACCATGCATCTACGCGCGTACTTCACCGAGATGGTGAAACAGCGCCGCGCGAACCCCGGCAACGATGTCCTGACCGGCTGGATACACACCTGGGACGCGATGGAACCCGACCGCGAGGCCGCGGACGAGATCCTCTACCGTCTCACCATGTTCGTCGCCATCGCCTCGCTGGAGACCACCGCGACGCTGCTGTCGAGCATGGTGGCGCTACTGCTGAGGGAGCCCGGCCGGTGGGCGTGGCTCGCGGAGCACCCCGGATACATCGACGCCGCCGTCGACGAAGCCCTTCGGTACGACCCGCCCATCCACATCAACACCCGGATCGCCGCCGACGACACGGTCCTGGCGGGCGTGCCGATCGCGAAGGACAGCATGGTCCACGTCATGTACGGGGCCGCCAACCACGACCCCCGGCGCAACGACGCCCCGGATGCCTTCGACATCGAGCGCACCGGCACCCACCTCACCTTCGGGGGCGGTGTGCACTACTGCATGGGCGCGGCCCTCGCCCGCCTCGAGGCACGTACGCTCCTGGCCCAGCTACTGAAACGTTTCCCCACCCTGCGCGCCGTCACGGGGCCCAGCTACGCGCCCCGTCTGGTCTTCAGGCGTGTGACCTCGATGAGCGTGGCGATATGAAGCTCTCGCTCCCCGACCAGCGGTCCCCGTACCAGCGGCCCGGCACGGTACGCACCGTGCGCGAGGGCCCTGTCCTGCGCGTGGAGCTGAACCGCCCCGACACCGGCAACGCGGTCACCGAGGCGATGCTGGACGATCTGCTGGCGATCCTGACCCTGCCGGACCCCGATGTCCGGGTGGTGGTGCTCAGCGGAGCCGGCGAGCACTTCTCGCTGGGCGGGGACCGCAACGAATTCGTCGACTGGCTCGACGAGGACCCCACCGGGCGGGGCATCCGCATCGCGGCCGAGAAGGGCCGCCGCGTCTGCGAGGCGATCACCACCAGCCAGGCCGTCACCATCGCCAGGGTCCAGGGCAAGGCGATCGGCGCGGGCATGGCACTGGCCCTCGCCTGCGATCTGCGCGTCGGCGCCGACACCGCCGGATTCCGGCTGCCGGAACTGGCACTCGGCCTGCCCACCGCCTGGGGCGGAATGCTGCCGCGCCTGCTCCATGAGGTCGGCGCCGCCCGGGTGCGAGAACTGATTCTGACCGGGCGCCCCTTCAAGGCGGCGGAGGCGTACGAGCTGTCGGTCCTCCAGCGCGTCGTGCCCGAGGACGAGCTCGACGCGGCGGTCGACGCGTGGGCCAAGCCCATCGTGCGCCGCCCCGAGGCGGCCCTGCGCGTCACGAAGGCCCTGCTCAACTCGTACGCCGCCCCGACGCGACTGGCCGATCCGTCCGTCCTGGACGCCGAGCTGATGGCCACCGTCGCGGCCGCGACCCGCCGGACCGGCGACGCCGGGAGAACCGGGGCGGGAGCTTCGCTGTGACCGCGTAGGTTCACGTTCACCGGGGGCGCCCGGTCACCGTTCCGTCCCCGATCGCCGGACGGGCTGTTCCTCGGCCCGTCCGGCGATCGCGTATGTGACGCGGGTCACAGGAACCCGTGGTGAGGTGCCGGACAGCTGAGGGAGGTGAACACACATATGCGTACCCGGGTACGGGCCGGGGAATCGAGCGCGTTCGCGGAGCTGTACGACAGCTACGCCCGTACGATCTACAACCACGCGTTCCGGCTGACCGCCGACTGGGCGACGGCCGAGGACGTGATGGCCGCGACGTTCATGGAGGCCTGGCGGCTGCGCCACAAGGTCGACCCCGAAGGCGGCTCGCTGCGGCTCTGGCTGCTCGGCATCGCCACCAACACCGCACGCAACCAGACCCGGAGCAACCGGCGCTACCGGGCGGCGGCCGGTGCCGCCGCCCGGGCCGAGACGGCGGTGCCCGACCACGCCGAGGAGGTCGCGGGCCGAATCGACGACCGGCGGCGCCTCGCCGCCGCACTCACCGCACTGGCGGCGCTGCGCAGACCGGAGCGCGAGGTACTCACCCTCTGCCTGTGGGAGGGCCTGGAGTACGCGGACGCCGCGGAGGCGCTCCGGATCCCCGTCGGCACGGTCCGCTCCCGTCTGTCCCGGGCCCGTGCGAAGCTGCGCAGGCTCACCGACGCCGAACTGAACTCGACGGCGACCGGACCGGTGATGAGAAGTCGGGAACTCGTGGCGGGTCTCGGACAGGTAAGAGGCGACCGCACAACAGCGGTCCGGCCCGCACAGGAAGGAATCCGATGAACGCGAACCCGTCCCGGCAGAGTCCGGCCGAGTGGGAGGAGAGCGCACAGCTGCTCCCGCCGCCGAATCGCGACCTGCCGTCGGGCCGTCACCAGTTCCACAAGGAGCGTCTGATGGCCCGGATCCAGCAGGAAGAACGTACCGCGACGGCGACCGCCGCCGAGCCGAAGGCGCGGCGCTTCACGATGCCGCGCCGTGCCTTCGCCGTACCCGCGATGGCATGCGCCCTGGCCGGGGCGGTCCTCGTGGGAGCCTCGGTGTTCACCTCGGCCGGCGAGGACAAAGGTGTGGCCGGCGGGCCGGCCCTGGCCAGGCCGGTCGGCGCGGCCACCACCAAGGGCGTGCCCCAGCTGCTCGACCAGATCTCGCTGGCGGCGGCCGAGGTGCCCAATCCGAAGGCGGGCCAGTACGTCTACATCGAGTCGAAGACGGCCAACAGCAACGAGAAGATCATCGGTGACAAGGCCGGCCTGGACACCGGCACACTGCATACGCGTCAGGTCTGGCAGTCCCTCGACGGCACCAAGGGATGGCTGATCGACCCGACCGTCAACCCCGAGGGCGAGACGCTGAGCACTCCCGACGCGCAGGGCAACGTACCGGTGGCCACATTGAACGGGCCGTCGTACAACTACCTGGCCAAGCTGACCACCGACCCCGACAAGCTGCTGAAGAAGATCTACAAGGAGACCGAGGGCAAGGGCGACAGCCCCGACCAGGAGGCATTCGAGGCCATCGGCGACCTGCTCGGCGAGAGCTACCCGCCGGCCGAGCTCTACTCCGCCCTGTTCAAGACCGCCGCGAAGATCCCCGGCGTGGTGATGGTGGAGGACGCGGTGGACGCGGCGGGCCGGCACGGGGTGGCGGTGGCCCGGCTGGACGAGACGAGCGGTAACCGCACGGAGTGGATCTTCGACAGGAAAACCCACGAATTCCTGGGCGAGCGCAGCGTTCACGTGGGGGAGGACGACGGCGTCATCAAGCGCGGCACGGTGCTGTCCACCAGCGCCATCATGAAGCGGGCCGTCGTCGACGACATCAAGCAGACACCGACCGAGGCCGGCTGAGGTCTCCGCTTTCCCTCTGGGCTTCCGGTGGCAGCTCCCCGCCACCGGAAGCCCGCATGTTGCACGCACCCGGCACCGGACCGGCCCCCGTGACTCCCGTCCGGCTCCTGTTTGGCTCCTGTTTGACTCCTGTCAGATTCCTGTCAGGTCCCCCGAGGTGGGCAACCGGTGATGGCACGTCACTGTCTCCCCGGTGCGGGGGTGCTCCTGGGATTCAGGGGCGCTGAAGCATGACCAACGATGAGGAGACACCATCGTGAGACAGGTCTCACGCGCGCTGACGGCTGCCTTGGCGGCCGTGGCGCTGGCGGCGGGTGTGCCAGGGCCGGCGCATGCGCAGCCGGCCGCCGAGTCCATACCCGGCGCGCCGCCGGGCACCTCCGGGGAGCGGCTGCCGGACGGGTGGCGTATCGAGGGCGGGGAGCTGGTCTGGAGCTCACCCGAGCCCGTGGGCATGGGCGGCGCCCTGGTCGAGTTCCGCTCGGGGGAGCGGACCCTCGGCGTCCCGAAGCCCTCCCCCGACCAACGCACCTTCCGGCTCCGCCTCGACGGGGCGAAGGTCGGCCCCGTGAGCGAACTCCAGGTGGTCGCCGGTTCGCGGCGGCTGGACGCCGCAGGGGCCGACCAGGCGCCCGGTCAGCGGCGCTCGACGGCCGCGGCGGCGCCCCAGGACCCGTTCCCCGCCAACCCGGTCGACCCCGGTGTCGCCGGTAAGTACCGCACCGTCAGCGGTGAGTACGCCCTGAAGTCGGTGAGGCTGCCGGGCTACGCCGAGCCCGTGGAGATGCGCGCCACGGTCGTCGGCCCGACGGACGCGCCGGGGAAGCGACCGCTGGCGCTCTTCCTCCACGGCCGCAGCGCCACCTGCTACGAGCCCGGCAGGAACAGCGCGGGCATGCAGTGGCCGTGCAAGCCGGGCGACAAGGCGGTCCCGAGCTACCGCGGCTTTCTGCACGACCAGAAGCGCCTGGCGTCCCAGGGCTATGTGACGGTCTCCATCTCCGCGAACGGTGTCAACGCGCAGGACGGCCGCGCGGCCGACCTCGGGGCGCAGGCCCGTTCGTCCCTCGTGCGCCAGCACCTCGCCCGCTGGGCCGAGTGGGGCGCGAACCCCGCGAAGGCCCCCAAGACCGTACGCGCGACGGAGCCCGCCGACCTCTCGAAGGTGCTCCTGGTCGGCCACTCCCGGGGCGGCGAGGGTGTCAACCGGGCGGCCCTCGACAGCGTCTCCCCACCGCCGCCCGCCGAGGACGGCTACCGGGGGCCGGTGGGCTGGCGGATCCGCGGCACCGTCCTGATCGGCCCCACCATCTTCGGCCAGAACCCCACGCCCGACGTGCCCTCCATGACCATCCTGCCGGGCTGTGACGGCGATGTGAGCGACCTCCAGGGCCAGATCTACCTCGACGGCACCCGGGGCATCGGCCGGGGTACGGCGCTGCACAGCGCGGTGTACATGGTCGGCGCCAACCACAACTTCTTCAACACGGAGTGGACGCCCGGCCAGGCCGAGGCCCCGGCCACCGACGACTTCTGGGACGACAAGAACAACCCGGACCCGGTCTGCTCGGCGGGGGCCAAGACCCGGCTGAGCGCCAAGCAGCAGCAGACGGCGGGCACCACCTACATCGCCGCCGCCGCGCGGCTCTTCCTCGCGGGCGACGACCGGGTCCGCCCGCTGCTCGACGGCTCCGACCGCCGCGCGCCCTCGGCCGGCCCCGCCCGGATCCTGACCCACGCCGTCGGCGGCAACCGCACCCCGGCGATCCGGCCCGACGACCCGCTCTCGGTGACGAACGGGCGCGTGTGCCTGCAGATCACGACAAGCACCACCCGGGCCTGCAGGCCGGACTCCGCCCCCGGTCAGTCGCCGCACTTCGCGTCCTGGGCGGACACCACCAGTGAGCCGGGCCGCAACGCGGTCACGGCCCGCTGGACCAAGCCGGGCACCCCGGTCCGGCTGACGCCGAAGAGCGCCTTCTCGCTGGCGGGCTCCGACGCGCTCACCCTGCGGGTGATGGTGCCGCCGAATACCCGGGGCACCCGGCTCGACGTCGCCCTCACCGACACCTCCGGCAAGCGGGTGAGGCTCGGGCAGGTCACCGTCGACGGCCTTCCCGGCTCCGGCTCGACGGCCGCGCACTGGGCGCGTGAGGTCCGCGTCCCGCTGAAGGCCGCCGTCAGCGCCGGTGTCGACCTGAAGCAGACGCAGTCGCTGGAGCTCACCCCACGCAGCAGCTCCGGCGAGCTCTGGCTGATGGACGCCTGGGGCTGGCGCCCCGGCACCCCGGCGGTACGCCCCGTCGCGCTCCCGCGTGTCGACATCGGCAGGCTGACGGTCAAGGAGGGCGACTCCGGCACCCGCACCTACCGCGTGCCCGTCCAGGTCACCGGCAAGGGCACCGGCGTGATCAAGCTCGCCGTCCGCGACCCGGAAACCTACACGTCCACCGTCCGCACCGTGACGGTGAAGGCCGGTGGCCCCGTGGACGTGTCGATCACGGTCAAGGGCAACTCCCGCTACAACTACGACCTCCGCCACGAGGTCGCGGCCAAGGCCGTGCGCGGCACAGCGGTCGGCGGCGCCTTCGGGGGCCTGCTCGTCGAGAACGACGACCCCAGGCCCACGGTCACCGTGACCCCGGTCGCCCACTCGGTCACCGAGGGCCAGAAGCTCACCTGGAAGGTGGAGCTCTCGGAGCCCGCCGACACCGACATCGAGACGCGGTTCGACCTCCTGCCGGTGCGCGAGGGCACGGAGCTGTCCACGAAGGACGTCGACGAGGAATGGCTCTCCTCGCTCGGCGTGGCCGCCGACCCGGAGCGGCCCCTGTCCACGGACAGTCCCTCCCTCTGGGCGTCCATCCCCAAGGGCGGGACGAGCGCCGAGGTGTCCGTGCCCACGGTCACCGACGCGCTGACCGAGTCGGAGGAGTCCCTGCGGATGCAGGTGTACATCCTCGAGCAGGACGACTGGTTGGAGGGCCCCCTCCTCACGGGGAAGGTCACGGACGCGCCCCAGGGCTGACGCCCGGGGTCCACGTCGCGCGCTGACGGTGCCTGAGCGCACCACCTGGACGATGGCACCGGCCCCCGCCACGGGAGGCCGGTGCCATCGGCGCACGCTGGTTGGTCGTCAGGAACGGCACAAAGCCTGCGGCACCGGGGAACTCCCCAGCGACGAAATTCTCGGCCTCACTCCTGCGAGCCTGCAACGCACCAAGCGAACGAAAGTCTTCACTTGTAGCGAAATGTCTGACACCCGTCACTGGCGACGGGATCGTTCCGACGCGGGCTCGATCGCCGCAGCGTGGACCAGGTACGGACGCCGGAGTCCGGGCTGCGTGCAGGCCGTCCACACGTCAGACGCTTCCCGCAGCACTCTCTTGAAGCCGCTCCCACGCGAACAACGAGTATCGAGCGAGGTCACATCACATGAGGAAGCACCACGCGAAGAGGTCCCGTCGGCTGATGGCCATTGCTGTCGTCGCCCTGGGAACCATGGGAGCCGTGGGAACGATGGGAGTCGCGGAAGCCGCGGAAGCCGCCGGTGCGCACTCCGCTGCCGTCTCGGCCGCCTTCAGCCCTCATGAGAAGGAAGCCGCCCGCCTGCTGAAACTCGTCAACCACGCCCGCAGCAAGGCTGGTTGCTCGCCGCTGAAGATGAACGCGAAGCTGGCGAAGGCCGCCCGGAAGCACAGCGCGGACATGGCATCCCACCGGAACATGTCCCACACCGGCTCCGACGGCTCGGACCCGGGCGACCGGATCACACACGCCGGGTACGACCGGAACGCGTACGGCGAGAACGTCGCCTACGGCTACACCACCCCCGAAAGCGTCATGGCGGGCTGGATGAGCAGCCCCGGCCACAAACGCAACATCCTCGACTGCTCGTTCAAGGAGATCGGCGTGGGCCTCGCGCAGCCCGGCAACTACTGGACCCAGGACTTCGGACAGCCCGACAGGCAATCGGCTCGGTAGACGGCCCCGCTCGGCAGGCGGCCCCGCTCGCCGGAGACCGCGGCGCGGGCCGTGTCACGGCCATGACCCCGGCCGGCAGGTGCACACGTGCGTACGGTGCAGGCCACCGGGGTCGGCGGCTCCGTTTCCAGCGCGCGGGCAGACGTCCGGCTGGCTAGCGTGAAAGACCGGACACGCCACCGAACACGAAGGAGTCGACGTCATGGCTGTACAACCGGAAGGCACGCCGTGCTGGGCCGACGCGATGTTCCCCGACATCGACGGAGCGAAGAGCTTCTACGGTGATGTACTGGGCTGGACGTTCGGCGAGTCCTCGTCCGAGTTCGGTGACTACACGCAGGCGTACGCCAACGGCAAGGCGGTCGCCGCCGTCGTGCCTCCGATGCCCGGCCAGGAGGGACAGTCCGCCTGGTGTCTGTATCTCGCCTCGCCGGACGCCGCGGCCACCGCCGCGAAGATCCGTGAGAACGGCGGCGAGACGCTGATGGACCCCATGGAGGTGGGCGAGTTCGGCACGATGCTGCTGGCCCGCGACCCCAGCGGTGTCACCTTCGGCGTCTGGCAGGCGGGCACCCACGAGGGCTTCGAGGCCCAAAGGGTGCCCGGTGCGTTCTGCTGGGCCGAGGTCTTCACCCGGCAGCCCGAGAAGTCGGACGCCTTCTTCTCCGCCGTCTTCCCGTACAGCATGGTGAAACTGGAGGACGAAGCCGTCGACTTCAGGATGTTCAACCTCGGGGACAGGACGGTCATGGGGCGGATGAAGATGGGCGACGAATTCCCGCCCGAGGTGCCGCCGTACCTGAATGTGTACTTCACCGTCGCGGACTGCGACGCGGCCGTGGCGAAGGCGACCGAGCGCGGCGCGATCCTGCGGTTCGGCCCGATGACCATGCCCTTCGGCCGCTTCGCGGCGCTGACGGACCCGCAGGGCGCGACGTTCTCCGTGATCGACGTGAACACGACGGAGGGCGAGGTGCCCAAGACGTCCCCGGTGTCCTGACCCGGCCGGGACCACGGGGCCGCGCCCCGGCCCTCACGCCCCCGGCCGCTCCAGCAGGGCGGGGAGATCGGCGAAGGAGTCGATCACATGGTCCGGGGTGCCGTCGGCCGCCCGGTGTGTCTCGGGGAGGTACTTGCCGGTCCTGACGAGTACGCCGGTGAGCCCGGCGCGCTGAGCGGCCAGGACGTCCGACTCGATGTCGTCGCCGACCATCAGGGCGTGGGACGCGGGGACGCCGAGGTGTGCCAGGGCCGTGGCGAAGAACGACGCGGCCGGTTTACCGGTGATCTCCGCCTCGACGCGGGCGGCTCGCTCCAGCCCCAGGAGGAAGGCACCGGTGTCGAGGTCGAGCCCCGCGCCCGTACGCCAGTACATGCTCCGGTGCATGGCGACGAGCCGGGCACCGCGCTGCACATGGCGGAAGGCGCGGTTGAGCGCCGCGTAGGTGAAGGCGTCCCCGGCCCCGCCGAGGACAACGACATCCGGGTCCTCGTCGACGAGTGTCACGCCCGCCAGATCGTCCCGGACGTCGCCGGTGTTGATCAGCAGGCAGCGGGCTCCGGGATGGTGTTCCCGCAGGTGGGCGGCGGTGACGGCGGGGGCGGTGAGAATGTCGTCGGCACAGACGGGGAAGCCCTCGCCCACCAGCTTCTCGGCGATCGAGGCGCGGGTGCGGGAGGTGGTGTTGGTGACCAGCGCCAGCGGGAGACCCGCATCGCGCAGCCGCTCCATGGCCGCCACGGTGCCGGGCAGCGGCTTCCAGGACACGGTGAGCACACCGTCGATGTCGATCAGGACCGCTCCGATTCGTTCCATGCAACCGACCCTGCCCGAGTTGCGAGCCCACCGCACATGGGGTTGTTTCGAAATAGGGAAGCAAGTGGGGTATGTCCCACCTGGTCCCTGCTCTCCCATGTTTGGGGTGAACCACCGTGCTGTTCGCCGATCGCACGGACGCGGGACAGCAGCTGGCCGAGGCGCTCCGGCACCTGGAGCGGGAGAACCCCGTCGTGCTGGGCCTGCCCCGCGGCGGAGTCCCGGTGGCCTTCCAGGTGGCGCAGATGCTCGGCGCCCAGCTCGACGTGATCGTGGTCCGCAAACTCGGCGTGCCGCACCACGAGGAAGTGGCGTTCGGCGCCATCGGCGAGGGCGGGGTGCGGGTCATCAACGAGGATGTCGTCAGCCACATCCTGGCCGGGAAGCAGGATCTCGCGGCGATCGAGCGGGTCGAGGCGGCGGAGCTCGTACGCCGGGCGCAGACGTACCGCGCGGGCAGGCCGCGAACACCGCTCGAAGGCCGGACCGTCATCGTCGTGGACGACGGCGTCGCGACCGGCGCCACGGCCGAGGCCGCCTGCCGGGTGGTACGGGCCCAGCAGCCGGCCCGTCTGCTGGCGGCCGTACCGGTCGCGCCACCGGACGCGGTCGACCGGCTGCGGCAGTGTGCGGACGAGGTGGTGTGCCTGTCCATGCCGCGCCTGTTCTTCGCGGTCGGCGAGTGGTACCGGGACTTCTCGCAGACTTCCGACGAGGAAGTCATCTCCCTGCTGACACAGGCCCAGTACAGCGGGCATGTGCCGCCCGGCAGCAACTGAGCACGGCCACCCCGCGCGGGCAGGCCGCGACACGCGCCGTCGGGGCGGCGGCGATAGCCTGGTGCGTGCAGCAGGCAGGAGAGATGTGCGCATGGGAGCCCGGAATCCCCAAGGTTCCGTCGTCGCGGTGGTCGCGCTCGGCGGTGCACTCGGAGCGTCCGCCCGCTACGGCGCCACGCTGCTCTGGCCCACCGCCCCGGGCGGCTTCCCCTGGACGATACTGATCGTGAATGTCGCCGGCTGCGCGGTGATCGGCGTGTTCATGGTGGTGATCAGCGAGGTGTGGGCGGCGCACCGGCTGGTACGGCCGTTCTTCGGTACGGGAGTACTGGGCGGGTTCACCACGTTCTCCACATACGCGGTGGACATCGAGCGCCTGGTCGACGGCGGCAGGGCCCGTACCGGCCTGGCGTACCTGGGACTGACACTGTGCGCGGCCCTCGCGGCGGTGTGGAGTGCGGCGTGGGCAACCCGCCGCGTGCTCGCGTGGAGGCAGTCATGACGACGCCGGACACGGAACGGGCGCTGCGCCTGACGGTCCTCGTCGGCGAGTCCGACGGGTGGCACCACAGGCCGGTGTATACGGAGATCGTGCACCGGGCGCACAAGGCGGGGCTGTCGGGCGCGAGTGTGTTCCGGGGGATCGAGGGGTTCGGCGCCTCGTCGATGATCCACACGCAGCGGCTGCTCTCGCTGAGCGAGGATCTGCCGGTGGCGGTCGTGATCGTGGACGCGGAGGAGCGGATCCGCGCGTTCCTGCCGCTCATCGAGGAGCTGGTCGCGGACGGCGGTCTGGTCGTCCTGGACGGCTGCGAGGTCGTCCGCTACGGCGACGACCGGGAGCGGAACCGGTGAACTGGCTGCTGGTGATCGTCGGTGCGGCGGTCGGGGCGCCCCTGCGGTATCTGGCGGACCGGGCGGTGCAGTCCCGGCACGACACCGTCTTCCCCTGGGGCACCTTCGTGGTCAACGTGACGGGATCGCTGATCCTGGGCCTGCTGACCGGCGCGGTCGCGGCAGGCGCCGCCTCATCTCAGCTGCAACTGCTGCTCGGTACGGGACTGTGCGGGGCGCTCACCACGTACTCGACCTTCAGTTACGAGACGTTGCGGCTGGCCGAGGACGGGGCGAAGTTCTACGCGGCGGCCAATGTGGTGGCGAGCGTGGTGGCGGGGCTGGGCGCGGCGTTCGCCGGTGTCTCGGTCGCCGAGGCACTGTGGTCGTAGGCGCTGGTCAAAGACGTACAGCCGCCCGCCGTAGTCGATGATGTACTGCGGCTCACCGGCCGGCAGAAACGGTCGGCGTCCCCTGCCACCGCAATGCGAGGCGATGGCAGGGGAACGCCGTTGAGGAGGAGCCGTCACCGGCGCCGGGCGATTCAACCCGTTCCACACCGACAGCGGTCCGTCAGCCGCGACCCTAGGCGCCCGGCCCCTCCCGCACCGCGCACCACGCCAACCGCCGGCCCGGCTCCACTCCAACGGCAGGCGCCCGTGACGCTCGTGCAGGCCCGGCTCGGCCGCCCGGGAGCTGCCCCGGAGATCGCGTCCGCCACCGTCCCGCGCGCCCGCCGCTGTGCAATTCATGGAGTCTTCGCCCGGCTGTCGCCCCTACGGGCCCGTTTCTCCCCCGCACCGCGGCTAGCTTGCGGACGATCACCTCGACGTTCGTCCTCCGCGGAGACATCCATGTGCAGCCCCCTCCATCAGCCCGACGGACCGCTTCTGCCCGGCGCGAGCCGTCGTACGTTTCTGCGGGCAACCGCGCTCACCGGTGCCGTCGCCGCAGCCACGGGGCTCGCGGCCGGCACGCCCGCCGCGGCGCTCGCCGAGGAGAGCACCGGTGCTGTCACGGCCGGTTGGCGGCCGGACCCCGAGAGCCCCAGGTTCACTCTCGTCGTCATGCCGGACACCCAGTACCTCTTCGACGGGGCGAGTATCGACAAGGCGCCGGTCGAGGCGTCGTTGCGTTACGTACTCGATCACGGGCGCGACGAGAACATCGTCTTTCTGTCCCATCTGGGCGACCTCACCGAGAGCGGCCAGGCGGGCGAATTCGCGGCGATCGGCGAGGCGTTCGGGATGCTCGACCGGCGGCGGGTCGGTTACAGCGTCGTCGCGGGCAACCACGACATCAAGTCGTCCACCGACGACCGGCGCGGCCGCACCCCGTACCTGGACACCTTCGGCCCGCAACGGATGCGTCGCCTTCCGACGTTCGGCGGGGCGACCCCGGACGGCTACAACACGTACCACCTGTTCCGCGCCGCCGGGCGCGAGTGGCTGGTGCTGGCGCTCGACTGGCGGCCGTCGGCGGCCGGACTCGCCTGGGCAAAGGATGTCATCGCCCAGCACCCGCACACGCCGGTCATCCTCACCACCCACGAGTTGGTGTACGCGGACGCGGACGGCGACGAGGCCGAATTCTCCGAACACGGAAAGCATCTGTGGGACGAGTTGATAGCCGGGCACGACCAGATCTTCCTCACCCTCAACGGCCACTACTGGCCCGCGGGACGCACCACCCGTAGGAACACCGCGGGCAACGACGTCCATCTGCACATCACCAACTACCAGAACCGCTACTACGGCGGCAGCGCCATGATCCGCCTCTACCGCTTCGACCTGGCCAGGAACACCATCGACGTGGAGACGATCTCCCCGTGGATCCTCGGCCGCGCGGGCGAGAGGCTCAACGCCCTGGAGCGCGGCGAGATCGAACTGACCGGTCCGCAGGACTGCTTCGCCGTCCCCATCGACTTCGAGAAGCGCTTCGCGGGCTTCGCGCCCGTGCCGGTGCGCGAAGCCCGCCCGGCGAAGCAGATGCTGATACCGGGCACCGTCGCCTACTGGCGCTTCGACTCCCCTTCGCACCAGGACGGTTCCGCCGCCGACGCCGACCTGCGTGTCCCCGATCTGTCCGGACACCGCAACGACCTGGTGCGCGAAGCCGTCCCCGGCAGTGCGCCCGACGCGCTGCGCTGGTCCACCGGGCACCATCCCGACCAGCCCGGCCACGGCAGCCTCTGCTTCAACGGCTCGAAGCCGCCGCTGCGGGGCGCGTATCTGCGTACGGAGAACAACGCACCGCTCAATACCAAGACGTTCAGCTCCGGTTACACGATCGAGGTCTTTCTCCGCCTCCCCGCCGACTGGGACGCCGGACGCAACGCCTGGGGCGCCGTACTCAGCCGCCGCGGCACGCTCGGGGCAGCGGGCAAGACCTCCGGCGACCCGGAGGAGCCCGTCGTCACCCTGTCCGTATCGGACGGCCCCGGGCTCCAGTGGGCGGCGGCGCCGCTGAACCAGCCGGGGCTCGTCACCAACTGGAGCCATGAGCTGCTGCGTGAGCGGTGGTGGCATGTGGCGGTCGTCAACGACGGGAAGCACACGACGATGTACGTCGACGGCTGCGTCGTCGCCCGCAACCCCGCCACCCGCACCACCGGCCTCTCCACCCTGGGGCTGCCCTGGCTGCTCGGCGCATACGAGTACGGAGGCAGGCTCGACCAGTTGATGCACGGCCGGCTCGGCGACATCAGGATCGTCGAACGCGCCCTGCCCGTGCGGGACTTCATGATCGCCTGAAACCAGCGGCCCCCGTGGGCATGCCGCCCGGCCGGTACGGTGCTGCTCGGCGACGGGCCACGCCCCCCATCGTCCCAGTGTTGCGGCACGGCGCAGGGCCGGCGAGGGGCGGATCCGACGCCGTCGCCCGTAACCCCAATCCCACTGACTCATCAGTCAGTTGATGATGCCCTGACCAGCAGTCATAATGCACGTGCAGCCCTTCACGCATCCCCCGTCGTGAAGGGCTGCACCCACAGGCGGGCCATGCCCCTTTTGCCTGCGACGACTTCACGGGCAGGAGGCTCCCCTCGTGGTCCCCTGCCCGTGTTTTTTCGAGTTAACAGTTACGTAGAGTGTTTACGCAAGCCCGTTCCCGTACGGCCTTCCGAACCGCCTCCCACGCCGGGGACGCCACGTCAGCAGGGCCACGACGACGGGCGCGTTCCTGCCCGTCCGTTCCGCGAGGGAAAACCCACCGTTGAACCGGTCGCCCGCCGGGTACAGGTGCCCCGTGCCGAACTTCGAGATCACCACCGCAAGCGCCGACGACCTCACGATGCTGGCCGCATGGGCCCACGCGGAGGGCTGGAATCCCGGCCTGACCGACCGCCACGCCTTCTTCGCCGCCGACCCGCGCGGCTTCCTGATCGGCCGGCTCGACGGCGAGCCGGTCTCCTGCGTCTCCGTGGTCCGCTACGGCTCGGACTTCGGATTCCTCGGCTTCTACCTCACCCGCCCCGAAATGCGTGGCCGGGGTTACGGCACCCAGCTCTGGCGAGCCGGCATGACACGGCTGGACGGGCGCAATGTCGGGCTGGACGGTGTGGTGGCCCAGCAGCCCAACTACCGTGCGTCCGGCTTCCGTTCCGTCTGGACGAACATGCGTTACCAGGGCCTGCCACCCGCCGCCCCGACCGCACCGCCCGGCACCGCTCTCGTCGACGCCCGTACCCTCCCCTTCGGTCAACTCGCCTCCTACGACCGCCGCTTCTTCCCCGCCGAACGCGACAGCTTCCTCGCACTGTGGATCGCCGGCCCCGCACGCACCTCGCTCGCCGCCGTCCGCGACGGGGAGCTGCGGGGCCTCGCCGTGATGCGCCCCTGCCGTACGTCGTCCCGCATCGGCCCCGTGTACGCGGAGTCGCCCGAGGTGGCCGGCGCCCTGGTCGGCGCACTCGCGGCCACCGATCCGGGCACCCCGGTGGCGATCGACGTACCCGACATCAACCCGGCCGCTGTGCACCTCGCGGAACAGCTGGGCCTCACCCCGTCGTTCGAGACCGCCCGGATGTACACGGGCCCGGCTCCGGACGTCGATCACACCGGCCTGTTCGGCATCACCAGCCTGGAGCTGGGCTGACGTGCTGCCCCTTCCGGCGGCGGCCCGGATCAGAAGGCGGCACGGGGGCGGGTGCGCGAGGCCAGTACCGCTATGTCGTCCTCCGCACCCGGTCCGAACCGTTCGAGGACGTCATCGAGCAGATCGTCGAGGCTGCCGCTCTCCGGCAGGGTCAGTTCCCTGAGGCGGCCGACCGAGGTGTCGATGTCCTCACCGCGCCGCTCCACCAGGCCGTCGGTGTACAGGAACAGCACCGCGCCCGGCCCGAACTCCACCAGCGTCGTCCGGTACCCGCCGAACCCGGTACCGAGCGGCGGGCCCACCGGCACCTCGTCGCACACCCTGGTTCCGGCCTTCCCCGGGTCGATGAGCACCGGCGGGAGATGCCCTGCGCTCGCCACCTCGCACATCCCGCCGTGCCGGTCGACGACGACCAGCAGACAGGTAGCCGCCCGGTCCAGTCCGGACCGCTCCACCATCCGGTCCAGCTGTTCCAGGATGCGGTGCGGCGGCAGGTCGTCGTCGGCGAACATCCGCAGCAGCGAGCGGTAATGGCTCATGGCGACCGCCGCCTCCACCCCGTGGCCCATCACATCGCCCATCGCCTTCAGATGCCGTCCGTCCCGCAGCGGGATGACGTCGAACCAGTCGCCGCCGACCATCACGCTCCGATCGGCCGGCAGATAGCGGGTGGCGATCTCGATGTGCGGGTGCGGCAGGCACGGCTCGGACAGCAGGGAGCGCTGCAGCTCCAGGGCGATGGTGTGCTCGTGGGAATACCGGCGGGCGTGGTCGAGATCGACGGCGGCCCGGCCGGCGAGTTCCCGGGCGACCACCACGTCCTCGTCCGTGAAGACCGGCGAGTCCCCCGCCCGGATCAAGCCGAGGACGCCGAGCGGACGGCTGCGTACCGCAACGGGCACGATGACCGCCGAATGCATCCCGAGAGCTCGGTAGGCGGCGACCCGTTCCGGGGAGGGGGCGGAGCGGCTGAGCTGTTCGTCGGTGGTGAGGTTCTCCATGACCGGCTGGTTGGCGGCCAGACAGCGCTGCACGGCCGCGCCCTCCTGGTAGTCGACGTACTCGCCGGTCAGCCCGAACCCCGGCAGCTCGTCGCGCAGCCCGGCCACCGCCGTCAGCGCCGCCCTGCGCAGCCGCAGCACTCCGGCGGGCGCGGGGCGTACCGGGGCGGCGACATCGGGCGGGAACACCTCGACCGTGGCGAGGTCCGCCAGCCCCGGCACGACGAGGTCGGCAAGTTCCGCACAGGTGGTGTCCATGTCGAGCGTGGTGCCGATCCGGGCGGCCGCGGTGTCGAGCATGGTCAGATGCCGCCGGGCCTGTTCCAGCTCGCGCCGTCCCTTGTCCGAGGCCTTGACCTCCAGCACGATCCCGGCCAGGCCCACGATCCGCCCGTCGACCTCCAGCCGGTGGTACGCCCCGTGCCAGTACCGCCGGACCGAGCCCGCCACGGCGGCGGTGACTCCGCTGGACGTGATCTCGCGGGGCTTCCCGTCGGCGAGGACGGCCCGCATCATGTCCTCGCCCGCGTCGACCCCCGGAAGGACCTCGGAGACGGTGCGTCCGAGGTGTTCGGCGGCCGGAATGCCGTTGAGCCGCTCAAGGGCCGGGTTGACATACAGATAGCGCAGCCCCGTGTCGAGCACACCCACCCCGGCCATGGTGCCGTCGACCAGGGCCGCCAGGGTCGCCAGGGCCGCGGGGTCGAACGGCACCGCGCTGTCGGCGTACGCATCGGCCTGCACGTCAACCTCCTGGGGCGGGGGACGCGCGTCCCGCTTCCCGGCCTTCAATCGTCGACCGCCCGCTCCCGCCGCGCATCCGCAGCCGGGCCCCGACACGCCCTCATTCGCCGACGGGCCCTGCTTTCCTGCGCGGCCTCGCGGCACGGGGCCGGCCGGACACCCCCGCCCCCGAGACGGCGATCATTCAGCCGAACCCGAGACGGCGATCATTCAGCTGTACGCGCTCGTGGTCCTTCCTCACTCGGTCTTCAGCTCATACGGAACAGCGGTCGACGACGCCACCACGGACCGTCCGATCACGAGCGGCATCGACATGTTCCCGGGCCACCAACGGCCTGGGGGCGGGGGCTCAGGTGAGCGGGTGCGATGTCCGGCCGGACGCCTCGTCGATCTCGTCGTGCGCCTTCGTCAGCATCTTCATCGCCAGCTCATTGAGTGCTCTGGCTCCCGCGATCTCCTCGCCGACCCTCGGCTGATCCTTGTCCGAAGGGTGACGGCTCGCATATCCATGGGCCCGCACCTCGGCCCCGTCCGGAAGCCGTACCAGGGCGGCCGCGCGGGTGCGGTGGCTGTCCTCCTCGAATTCCAGGTCCACATGCCATCCGACGGTTGTGCGCATCATGACGATCACCTCTCTACCAGGGTGCGCCCGTTCTCCCACCCCTGCACCACGACACCTCCTCCACCGGCCGCTGCAGGAGCGCTGGTACGGCTCATAGCGGGGTCGTCTCTTGCAGGATCCGCACCAGCGTCACCGCCGCGTTGAGCGACGAAAACGCCGAGACCGCCGTTCCCGCCGTCACGACGAGTGCCGCCAGGGCGGCATGGGCGGACGACGGCGTACTGCACAGGGCGAGCAGTGTGCCGACGACGGCGAGCAGCCGGGTCGCGCTGCGAGGGTGCACATGCTGCTCGGCCAGGCGCGCGATCGGCAGCGCGGTCAGCGGAAGCACGAACGGCAGACAGACGAAGACACCCATCGAAGCGCTATCGGCCTTCCGTGTCAGGGGAGTTGTCCGGTGCGGCCGCGCGGGCCAGGAGCGCGCGAAGCCGTTCTTCGTCGCCCGGGGACAGGGCCGAGACGAAGTGGGCGAGCACGGCGTCCCGGTCCCGTTCGCCGTCCAGTACGCGGCGCATCCGCAGGGCCGCGAGACCGGCCTCGTCGGAGGCGGACGTCCAGGTGTAGGAGCGGCCCTCGCGGGATCTGGTCACGGCGTTCTTCGCGTAGAGGCGGGAGAGGATCGTGATGACGGTGGTGTACGCGAGGTCGCCGTCGAGGCGTGCCTGCACCCAGCCGGCCGTCGCGGGGCCGTTCGCCGAGTGCAGTACGGAGAGGACCTGGGCCTCCAGTTCGCCCTGCCCGCGCCTGCGGAGCCGCCGGCTGTCGGGGCGTACGGGGCCGGGGTGTACGGGACCGGGGTGTACGGCTTCGGGCACTTCCTCGTGGGGCGGCTCGTTGTCCGGGTGGTGGCCGGGCATGGCCGAGTCCATCTGGGGTCCGCCCTTCTGCGATACCGCGTCAGCCGCGGCGTCGCAGCATCCTACTTACCGAAGTTCCGGGACACAGCCAACGCCCGTCCTGCTAACTTCTACACGGCTGTAGAGTTGGAATTCGTTCCGGCAACACAACGCAACGCAATGTATGGAGACGTCATGGCACTGTGGGATCGGATCAAGGAATCCGCTTCGTCGATGCAGTCGCAGCTGGAAGCGAAGAAGAACGACCTGAAGAGCGGCGCGTTCCGTGACGCGAGCATGGCCATGTGCGCCCTGGTCGCGGCGGCCGACGGTTCCATCGACCCGTCAGAACGCCAGCGTGTCGCCTCGCTGATCGCTTCCAACGAGGTTCTGCAGAACTTCGCGGCGGACGATCTGCAGCGTCGCTTCAACGACTACGTGAACAAGCTCACCGCCGACTTCGCCTTCGGCAAGGTCAGCGTGCTCCAGGAGATCGGCAAGGCGAAGAAGAAGCCTGCCGAGGCGCGTGCCGTCATCCAGATCGGCATCGTCATCGGCGGCGCCGACGGCGACTTCGACAAGTCGGAGCGGGATGTCGTCCGGGAGGCGTGCTTCGCGCTCGACCTTCCGCCGCACGAGTTCGACCTCTGAGAGCCTGTCCTGCCCGACGGACCGGCTCTGCCCGGTCCCCCATGCTGCCGGAACGACCGCGGACCGGCTGACCACCGGTCCGTGCCCGGCAGGCCGGAGGTGTGCTGTTCCCCCCTGTGCACACCTCCGGCCACTCCCTTCCTACGGGACAGCCCTTGGACCCCGCTCCCCGAAGCGCGCATCGGCGTCGCGTCACGGGTGCGGGGTCTCGCCTCATGTGCACATCAGGGCCGTGCCGGCCAGGTCACAGCTCCTTGGCCGGCCAGCCCAGCAGCCGGGCGCCGATGACCGCCGTCTGCAGCGTGTAGCGGTGCACCGGATCGGACGGATCGGAACCGGTCAGCTGATGGATCCGCTCCAGCCGGTAGGTGAGCGCCCGCACGCTCAGTGACAGCCGACGGGCCGTCTCGGCAGACACACAGCCCGCGTCGAAGTAGACGGTGAGCGTCTTCAGGAGGGGTTCGGCGCCACCGCGGGCCTGCTGGAGCGGGCCCAGCTCGCTGCGCACCAGATCGGCCATCGCCTGTCGGTCCCGGGTCAGCACCGGGTAGACCAGCAGATCGGCGGCGTACAGCACCGGATCGTCCAGATCCATCCGTTCCGCGAGATCGAGTGCCTCGAGCGCCTCGTCATACGACTGGACGACGCCTCCGGGGCCCGGGTGCGGGCGGCCGACCGCGACCCGGCCGCCGTCCGTAGCCGCATGCGACTGCTTGGCGAAATACCGCAGGACGTCGGGCTGGCTGCCGGGGGCTATACAGACCAGGCGCCCGTCCTTCGTCGTGATCAGGATCTTCCGGCCGCTGAAACGCGTGAGCAGCGCCGCCTCGACCGAGCGCGGTACGGAGTCGGTCTCCGTGTACGCCTCCCGGCCCGTCGCCACCGCGACCGCGTGGGCGCGCGAGAGACGCAGCCCGAACCGGGTGGCCCGCTCCGCGAGCCGGCCCAGATCGCTGCGCCCGTACAGCAGATCGTCGATGAACTCGCGGCGCGCCGCCTCCTCGCGCCGTACGGTGAGCCGCTGGGCGCGCTCGAATCCCGCGGCGAAGGCGTCGACGGCCTGCTCGACCGCGGCCAGCACGGAGTCGGTGGACACGGCATCGGCGCAGACGGCATGCGGCCAGGCGGTGCGGGTCGCCGCGAGATGGAGACCGACCAGGGCGCGCAACTGGAATCCGGCCTCGGCGGCCTCCCGGCCCAGAAGCCGACGGGTGTCCAGCTCGTCCCGGGTCAACCGACGGCCGGTGGCGGCGACATCGGCCAGAATATGGGCATAGTTCCCCAAATACTCGTCGGGAATCTCCGGCTCCGGCACGCGCACTCCTCACATCCTGACGCGGTGTTGACACTCACCCCATGCACACTGGCCGATGTCTGTGCCCGGCATCAAGGACGTATAAAGATTGCCGGACTCCGGCAGTGCGACGCCACGGCCCCGAGTGACACGATCCGGTCAGCAAGAAACGGGGGAACACGGGGGACACGGGGGAAGACCCAGTTGCTGCGGCCACGCTTTCCGCAGTGCCGCAGCAGCGGGGTCACCACCCGGCCACCCGTAGGAAACAAGGGGGTGGACCGATGCGGGAGTTCCTGAGCGCAGCGACCGCCTTTCCCGCCGTCCTGTTCGGCGCCGCGCTGTTCGTGGTCGTCTTCTTCTGGCTCCTCGTGCTGGCCGGTGCGGCCGACCACCACTCCTTCGACGCGGACCTCGACACCGGCATGGCCGGGATCGGCGGGGTGCCGGTCACCGTCTCGGTGTCCGTGATGGTCGTCGTCGGCTGGTTCACGAGCCTGTCCGGTACGGTCCTGCTGCACCGCAGCGGTGTCACCGGCATCACCCGCGCGGGGCTCGCCTGTGCCGTGTTCGCCGGGGCACTGCTGATCGCCTGGGCCGTGACGCGGACGCTGGCACGCCTGGTGCGCCGGCGTTTCCCGGACGAGCCTCCTCCGTCGCGGCAGGACTTCCTCGGCCGGGTCTGCACGATCCGTACCGGCTCCGTCAGCTCCGACTTCGGCCAGGCCGAGGTCGCGGCCGCCGACGGTTCCACCGCGGTCGTCCAGGTCAGGCTGCTCGGTCCGACGGACGACACGATTCTCACCTCGGGCAGTGCGGGGCTGCTGTACGCGTACGACGACGAGGGCGAGTTCTTCTGGGTGTCGCCGTACGACAAGGCGCTGGACCCGGGGCCGCCGAAGCCGCGCACGCGCCCGGGCCCGGGTACGCGTTCGGGTGCGCGCCGGACTCCGCGTCGCTCCGGCTGACCGCCCCGTCTCTCGCGGCCGCGTCGTCAAAACCGCCCGGCCGCCCGGCGGAAACCTCTGCCCTCTCCACCTTCCTCACCAGCCGTCAAGGACTGTCATGGATGCCATCACCCTGGGCTTCGGTGTGCTCGTAGCCGTTGTCCTGCTCATCGTCGTCGCCCTGCTTCTCGTCATCAGCCGGCTCTTCCGCAAGGTGGAACAGGGCAAGGCGCTGATCATCTCCAAGACCAAGAAGGTCGACGTCACCTTCACCGGGGCCGTCGTCCTGCCGGTGCTGCACAAGGCCGAGTACATGGACATCTCGGTGAAGACCATCGAGATCCGCCGCACCGGGCGCGAGGGCCTGATCTGCCAGGACAACATCCGCGCCGACATCCACATCAACTTCTTCGTGCGTGTCAACAAGACCGTCGAGGACGTCATCAAGGTCGCCCAGTCCATCGGTACGGAGCGGGCCAGCGACAAGGTCGCGATCCAGGAGTTCTTCGCCGCGAAGTTCGCGGAGGCTCTCAAGACCGTCGGCAAGCAGCTGGACTTCGTCGATCTGTACACCAAGCGCGAGGAATTCCGGGATCGGATCATCCGGGTCATCGGAACCGACCTGAACGGCTACCACCTCGACGACGCCGCGATCGACTTCCTTGAGCAGACGCCCATGACACAGCTCGACGGCGCCAACATCCTCGACGCACAGGGCATCCGCAAGATCACCGAACTGACGGCGATCGAGCATGTGCGCACCAACGAGTACCAGCGCACCGAGGAGAAGGAGATCACCCGGCAGAACGTCGACGCCCGCGAAACCATTCTGGAGCTGGAGCGCCGGCAGGCCGAGGCCGAGATCAAGCAGCGCCGCGAGGTCGAGACGCTGCGCGCCCGTGAGGAGGCCGCCACCGCCCAGGTCCAGGAGGAGGAACGGCTCGGCGCCCAGGCCGCGTTCATCCGTACCGAGGAGCAGCTCGGCATCCAGCGCGAGAACCAGGCCCGGGAGATCGCCGTCGCGCAGAAGAACCGTGAGCGTGTCATCGCCGTGGAGAACGAGCGCATCGAGAAGGACCGGCTGATCGAGGTCATCGGGCGCGAGCGGCAGACCGAACTCAGCCGGATCGCCGCGGCGAAGGAGGTCGAGGCCGAGCGCCGCGAGGTCGCCGACGTGATCCGGGAGCGGATCGCCGTGGACCGTACGGTCGCCGAGCAGGAGGAGTCCATCAAGACGCTGCGGGCCGTCGAGGAGTCGGAGCGCACCCGCAGGTCGGTCATCATCGCCGCCGAGGCGGAGGCTCAGGAGAAGCTGGTCAAGGACATCAAGGCCGCGGAGGCCGCGGAGGCGGCGGCCACCCACCTGGCCGCCGAGCAGCTGACGCTCGCCGAGACCAGGCTGAAGACCGCGGACCTCGACGCCCGGGCGAAGCTGCGGCTGGCCGAGGGCATCCAGGCGGAGTCCGCGGCGCCCGGGCTTGCGGAGGTTCAGGTACGTGACGCGGAGGCCGACGTCATCGAGAAGACCGGTCTCGCCGAGGCCGAGGCCGCGTCCGCCCGGCTCAGGGCCGAGGCGGAGGGGGCCAGGCTCAAGGCGCTCGCGGCAGCGGAGGGTACGCAGGCCCAGGCGACGGCCGACGCGGCGGTGATCGGCGAGAAGCTGAAGGCCGAGGCGGCGGGGCTCACCGAGAAGGCGGCCGCGATGGCGGCGCTGGACGACGCCTCGCGCGGCCACGAGGAGTACCGGCTGCGGCTCGCCGCGGAGAAGGAGATCCGGCTGGCCGGTCTCGATGCGCAGCGACAGGTCGCCGAGGCCCAGGCGACGGTGCTCGCCACGGGGCTGGAGAACGCCGACATCGACATCGTCGGCGGGGAGTCGGTCTTCTTCGACCGGCTCGTCTCGTCCGTCGCGATGGGCAAGAGCTTCGACGGATTCGTCGAGAACTCGCAGACGGCGAAGGCACTTGCGGGGCCGTGGCTGAACGGCACGTCGTCGTTCACGGACGATCTGACCCGGGTGCTGGGGTCGGTGTCGACGGCGGACGTGCAGAACCTGACGGTGTCGGCGCTGCTGATGCGGTTGATGCGGTCGCCGGGGGCGGGGGTCGCGCCGGGAGCGCTGCAGAAACTGCTGACGGCGGTCCAGGAGTCGGGCCTGGCGGACGTACCGGTCTCCGCGGTCACCGGGGCGGGCGCCGGTGAGGTACCCGCCTCCCGGAACGGGACACCGGTCGCGTAGACAACCCCCACAGCTGGACGCACCCCGCACCGCACACCTCGTAGGGAGCCGTACGCATGGACACCGACACCACACTCACCGCGCCGCGTGGCGATGTGGACGCGGGGACCTACGACGTGCTGCGCCGCAGGCTGACCGCACAGGCCGCCGATCTCGCGAGCCGTGCCGAGGCGCTCAACTCACAGCGCACGCGGGAGTTCGGGTCGACCGGGCTCAGGCTCAGCGGCACCGAGCAGATCCGTACCGAGCAGGCAGCCGTCCCCCGCGACCTGGTGGCCGTAGGCGGCCGGCTGCTGTTCGGGTTCGAACGGGCCCCCGGGGCAGCGGAGGCGGCCGAGATCGGTGACGTACTCACGCTGTACGGACCCGAGTTGGAGGAGACGCCCCACGGCGAGGGCGGCCTGCTCGAGGACGAAGCCTTCGTACGCGAATTCACCGCCCTCCACCGCTACTACCGCGACGCCCGCCTGATTCGGCTGCGCCGGGTGGACGGCAGGCTGCTCGCCGTCTTCCGTACCGGCGAGAGCGCGGACGGTGTCCGCGTGCTGCGCTGGGCGCTCGCCCCGGACGGTTCGCCCGGCGCGTTCCTCGACGCGCGCGGCGACCGCGACCATGTCTTCCCGCCGTCGCACGACTTCACCTGGACCGTCGCGGGCCGCGAGTCCCATGTCCCCGGCCGGCACCCGCACATCGCCGTGGGCGGCGACGGGGACGGCACGGGCGCCGTTCTCTTCGTCGACACGCTCGGCGGCACCCTCACCGTCAAGACGGTCAACGACACCGACACCCCGGACGGGATCTACGAGGAGCCGGTCACCGAACCCCTCCAGTCACTCGCCGACGCGGATGTCGAGCATGCCGTGATCGGCCCGCTGGTCCTGCTCCGCGTCCGCCCGTACAACGAGGAGTCCTGGCGGCATCTGGTCTTCAACACGCTGCTCGGCACGGTCCTGCGGCTGGACCTCATCGGGCCCGCCTGCCACCGGCTCCCGGACGACCAGGGGATCATCTTCCCCGGCGGCTACTACCTCACCACCGGCACCGCCAAGACCTTCGACATCGCCGAACCGCTCACCGACCCGCTCTTCGAGGGCGCGATCCGCTCACCGAACGGTGAGGACGTCCTCTACGTCTTCCGCTCTTCCGCCGACGGCCGCAGCCTGCTGCTGCCCTACAACCTGATCCGGCAGGAGGTCGCCACCCCTCTCCAGGGCCGCGGCCACGCCCTGCTCGACGACGGCACGCTCGTCCTCCTGCGAGGTGCCGCCACGGGTGACGAACCGGTCCGGGTCCACCCGTTGCAGCGCTGGCGGACCCCGTACGTCTCCGACACCCACGCCGCCGCCGGCCCCGCCGGAACCGGACAGCTCGCCCGGGTCGGCAACGCCGATCTGGTGCGCGGCATCTCCGACTGCCTCGCGCTCGCGCACAGCGCCGCCGAGACGACGCCGACCGCCGCCGTGTACGCACGGCTGGTCGCGGACTGCGCTCGCGCCACCGACCGCTACCACTGGCTGAACGATCCCGAACTCGGCGCGCTTGCCGTCCCGTTGGCCGACCTGCGAGCCACCGCGCAGCAGGTCCTCACCGAGTTCGAGACGGTGCAGGAGCTGACCCGGCAGGCCGCGGACGCACTCACCGAGGCGGCCGACCGGCTCACCGCTCTCGTCCGCCGCATCCGTGGCGAGGCCCCGCGCTCGGCCGCCGCCTGGGTCGCCCAGCTCACCGCACTGCGCGGCGCACACGGTCATTTGGCGACACTTGCCGAGATGCGGTACGCGGACACCGAGCGGATCGCGGCGCTGACCACCGCCACGGCGGCCGACATCGAATCGGCCGCCCAGCGCGCCGTCGCGTTCCTCGGCCGGGACGATGCGTTCGCCGGCTACCACGAGGACATCGCGCGCCTGGCCGCCGAGGCGTCCGCGCTCACCACCGTCGTGGACGCCTCGGCGCTCGGCGACCGGCTGACGGAGATGACGGACGGCCTGAGCACCGTCACGGATGTCGTCGCCGGGCTCGACATCGGTGACGCGACGGTCCGCACGTCGATCCTGGAGCGGATCGCGGAGGTGCTCGGCGGGGTGAACCGGGCCCGCGCCACTCTCGACGCGCGTCGGCGCGAGCTCCTGGACCACGAGGGCCGCGCCGAGTTCGCCGCCGAGTTCGCGCTGCTCGGGCAGGCCGTCACGGGGGCCCTGGCCGCGGCGGGCACCCCGGACGCCTGTGACGAGCAACTGACCAGGCTGCTGCTCCAGTTGGAGAACCTGGAGTCGCGGTTCGCGGAGTTCGACGACTTCCTCGCCGAGCTGGCCGAGCGGCGGACGGAGGTCTACGAGGCGTTCTCGGCCCGCAAGCAGACGTTGCAGGACGCCCGCGCCCGGCGGGCGGAGCGGCTGGCGGGTTCGGCGGCCCGGGTCCTCGAGACGGTGTCCCGGCGGCTGGCCGCCCTGCCCGACCTGGACGCCGTCCACACCTACTTCTCCTCCGACCCGATGGTCGCCAAGGTCCGCCGCACCGCGGACGAGCTGCGGGAACTCGGCGACCCGGTGCGCGCCGAGGAACTGGACGGGCAGCTGCTGGCCGCCCGCCAGGAGGCCGGGCGGGCGCTGCGCGACCGCGGTGAGCTGTACGCGGACGGCGGCGCGACGATCCGTCTCGGCCGGCACCGGTTCGCCGTGAACACCCAGCCCTTCGACCTGACGCTCGTCCCGCACGGGGACCGGCTCGCGTTCGCCCTCACCGGCACGGACTACCGGGCGCCGGTCACCGACCCGGAGTTCGAGGCGACCCGCCCGTTCTGGGACCGGACACTGCCCTCCGAGTCCCCGCACGTCTACCGCTCCGAGCACCTGGCCGCCCGGCTCCTCGACGAGCACGGCGCCGATGCGCTGGCCGCCCTGAGCGCGGACGAACTGACGTCCCTGGTACGGGAGTCGGCGGCGGCCGCGTACGACGAGGGCTACCAGCGCGGTGTCCACGACGAGGACGCCACCGCCATCCTCACCGCTTTGCTGCGGCTGCGCGCCGGAGCGGGGCTGTTGCGCTTCCCGCCCGCCGTACGGGCGGCGGCGCAGCTCTTCTGGGCATACGGGACGGACCAGGCCCGGCGCACCTCCTGGACCCGGCGGGCGCTCTCGCTGGCCCGCGCCCGTGAGACGTTCGGCCTCGCCCCGGCCGTCGCCGGTCTTCAGGAGGAGTGGTCGGACATCATCCGGGGCGACGATTCCCGGGCCGTCGCCGCGTACCTCTTCGAGGAGCTGACGAGCGGCCCGGACGGATTCGTCACGAGCGCCGCCACCGGCACCTTCCTGGACAAGTTCCGCCGTACGACGGGCTCTTCGGCGTACGACGAGGACCTCGCAGCCCTCCACGACGATCTGCCCGCCCGGCGCCAGCTCGTCGAGGGCTGGCTCGCCTCGTACGCCGCCGCGAGCGGCACGGAGATCGGCGAGGGCGATCTGGCGGAGGCCGTCGCCGTGGAACTCTGCCCGGAGCCGGTGCTCGCCCGGTACGCATGCGAGGCACCGCTCACCGCGACCGTGGACGGGCTGCTCGGCACCCATCCGCGCATCGACCGGGGCCGGCTGACCGTCCGCCTCGACGAACTCCTCGCCCGCACGGAGGAGTTCCGCACCACCGCCGTCCCCGGATTCCGCGCCTATCAGCGCCGGCGCACCGCACTCGTGGCCGCTGAACGTGCCCGGCTCCGGCTGGACGACCACCGGCCGCGCGTCATGTCGGCGTTCGTCCGCAACCGGCTCCTGGACGAGGTGTACCTGCCGCTGATCGGTGACAGCCTCGCCAAGCAGATCGGTACCGCCGACGCCGACCGGCGCACCGACTCGCAGGGCCTGCTGCTGCTCGTCTCGCCGCCCGGCTACGGCAAGACGACACTCATGGAGTACGTCGCCGACCGGCTCGGCCTGGTCCTCGTCAAGATCAGCGGACCGAACCTCGGCCACGACGTGACCTCCCTCGATCCGGCACAGGCGCGCACCGCGACCGCCCGCCAGGAGATCGAAAAGATCAACTTCGCGCTGGAGACGGGCAACAACACGCTCCTCTACCTCGACGACATCCAGCACACCTCGCCCGAACTGCTTCAGAAGTTCATTCCGCTCTGTGACGCCACCCGCCGGATCGAGGGCGTACGGGACGGCGAACCGCGCAGCTACGACCTGCGGGGCAAGCGGTTCGCGGTGTGCATGGCGGGCAATCCGTACACCGAGTCGGGCGAGCGGTTCCGTATCCCCGACATGCTCGCCAACCGGGCCGACGTGTGGAATCTCGGTGAAGTGCTGAGCGGCCGCGAGGACGTCTTCGCGCTGAGCTTCATCGAGAACGCGCTGACCGCCAACCCGGTGCTCGCGCCGCTCGCCGGGCGCTCCCGCGACGATCTCACCGTGTTCGTACGGCTCGCCTCCGGTACCGAGCCGGCAGCCCGCACGGACCGGCTCGACCACCCGTACACGCCCGCCGAGGTGGACCGGATCGTCTCCGTCCTGTGCCATCTGCTGACCGCCCGGGACGCGGTCCTGGCCGTGAACGCCGCGTACATCGCCTCGGCCGCGCAGACGGACGCGACGCGCACCGAGCCACCGTTCCGGCTGCAGGGCTCCTACCGCAACATGAACAAGATCGCCGAGCGGATCATGCCGGTGATGAACGACGCGGAACTCTCGGCCGTGATCGACGACCACTACGCGGGCGAGGCACAGACGCTGACCACGGGCGCGGAGTCCAACCTGCTGAAGCTCGCCGCACTGCGCGGCCGGCTCACGGCCGAGCAGGCCGAGCGCTGGTCCGCGATCACCGCCTCCTACGTCCGCACGCAGGCGCTCGGCGGCCCGGACGGCGACCCGGTGACGCGCGCCGTCGCCGCGCTGGGGCTGCTCGCGGACCGGATCGCGGCGGTCGAGTCGGCGATCGTCCGGATCGCGGACCCCCGTCACCTGCTCACGGGCCCGTCACAGCCGCCCCGTCACGCGGCCCCGCGCACCACGGCACCCGCAGATCACTGACCGGCCCGGAACGGCGGTCCGAACCGGTCGAACATCGGAGGTGGGCAAGGCATGCTGGGCTTCGTGTCCACACTTCCCCAGCAGCCCCAACGCTCGCCCTTCAGCGGCCACATGGTCGTCTGCGGCGACGACGCACTCGCCCAACGGCTGGCGGTGGAACTGCGCTACGTGTACGGGGAGCGGGTCACGCTGCTGCTCCCGCCGGGACGCGACCCGCGCCGCCCGGAGCTGCCGCCGACCCAACGCGGCCGCGCAGCCACGCTGTTCGGCCGGATGTCGGCGGCGATGAACCGCAACCTGGGCAACGCGGGCAACGCGACCGCCGCCACCGCCGACAGCTCCGACACCAACGCGGGTATCGAAGCGGTGCGCATCCTGGAAGCCCCGGAACCCTCCGACGAGGCCTTCGAGGAAGCGTGCGTCGAATCGGCCGCCGCACTGGCCCTGGTCTATGACGACGACGAGCGCAACATCCGCGCCGCGCTGACCGCCCGCCGCCTCAACCCCCGGGTCCGTCTGGTCATCCGGCTCTACAACCGCAAGCTGGGCCAGTATCTGGAGACCCTGCTCGACCAGGCCGCCGCCGTCACCGCCCCCGGCCTCGACCCTGCTGCACCGGACGCCTCCACCACCGTCCTGTCCGACGCCGACACCGCCGCCCCCGCCCTGGCGGCAACCGCCCTCACCGGCTCCAGCAAGGTCATCCAGGCGGAGGGCCTGCTGCTGCGCGCCGCCGAACGCACCCCGCCCGAGGACGGCCGGGTCGCCGACCCCGGCCTGTGCACCCTCGCGCTGCTCTCCTCCACCACCCATGACCCGGCGGGCGCCGAGGGTTCCGACAGCAGCGGCGACGAGGGCCCCCGGCTCCTGCCCGACGAACGGCAGGTGGCCGCGGCGACGGGCCGCGGCACGATCGTGCTGGAGGCGGTCAGCCAGGCGGCCCCGGCCGGTCAGCCACCCCGGATGGGCGGCAGAGGCGCACCGCTCAGCCAGTTCTTCTCCCGGCGGCTGCGCTGGTCGGCCCTGGGCGTCGGCCTGGCCGTCGTGGGCCTCGCCGTCGCCTCGACGCTCACCACCGGCGATGACCCGCTGCACGCCGCGTATCTGACGCTGCTGGACCTGTTCGCGATGGGCGACCCCGCGACCGGCGACCAGACGGCCCGCCAGGTCATCCAACTCCTTTCCGGCGCAGCCGGGTTGATGCTTCTTCCACTGCTCGTGGCCGGTGTCCTGGAGGCCTTCGGTTCACTCCGCACGGCATCGTCCCTGCGCCGCCCGCCACGCGGGCTCTCCGGCCATGTGGTGCTGCTCGGCCTCGGCAAGATCGGTACGCGGGTCCTCGTCCGGCTGCGTGAGCTCGGCATTCCCGTGGTGTGCGTGGAGAACGACCCGGACGCACGCGGAATCCCCGTGGCCCGGCGGCTGCACGTACCGGTGGTCCTCGGCGACGTCACGCAGGAGGGCGTGCTGGAGGCGGCGAAGATCCAGCGCTCCCGCGGACTCCTCGCCCTGACCAGCATCGACACCACCAACCTGGAGGCGGCTCTCTACGCCCGCTCGGTCAAACCGGACCTGCGCGTCGCCCTGCGCCTGTTCGACGACGAGTTCGCCACCGCCGTCTACCGCACCCTGCGCACCGCCCACCCCCAGGCCGTGACCCGCTCCCGCTCCGTCTCCCACCTGGCCGCCCCGTCCTTCGCGGTCGCCATGATGGGCCGGCAGATCCTGGGCGCCATCCCGGTCGAGCGGAAGGTGTTGCTGTTCTCGGCGGTCGAGGTGGCGGGGCACCCGCAGCTGGAGGGCCGCACCGTGGAGCAGGCGTTCCGGACGGGCGCCTGGCGGGTCATCGCCCTGGACGCCACCCCGCCCGAGGACCGCCGCCCGGACCTGACCACGGCCACCCCCGCCGCACCGGGCCGCCCGTCGGGCCTGGTCTGGGACCTGCACCCCGGGTACGTACTGCGCCCCGAGGACCGCGTGGTGCTCGCCGCGACCCGGCGCGGCCTGGCCGAACTGCTCCGCAGGCGGCGCCCCGTGGCACCGCGGTCATAGCCGGGGTGTGAGCGCCGGTTCAGAGGACGCGCATCGAGTCCGGCGAACTCGCCCCGCACCCAACGCCGTTGATCGAGTCCCTGCCCCTTGGCCCGGTCGTCGTCGGCGCCGCCCGCCGCCGACCAGGCAGCGGCCCGCTCCGCCCTCGTACGCGAAGCGGGCCATCCGCCGGATCCGGCGCCGCAGTGCGCTGCGCGGCTCTCGGACCTCGCGGAACAACTTCAGTTGATGGCCTCCCCCCGGGCCTTCAGCCTGTAAGAGGTGGCCTGGTCGTTCATCGCTTCGCCGACCCAGTCCGCTACGTCATAGGTGTTGTGTATCCCTTTGAAATTGGCGCTCGCGTACAGCTCGATATAACAGTTGTTCCACGTCTTCACGGAGCTGGTGATGTCATCGAAGTTCAGGGCGTCGAGGTCGCTGATCTGGGCATCCCACTTACCGTCGTTCTTGCACGGCTCGGCGAGCGCCCATCCGGTAACACGGCCACCGAAGTGGCCGTTCTCGTAAAGCTCGGCGCCCATGTAGCTCATCGTCCCAGGAAGCGCGTTCAGCCGGGCCTGGAACTTCTTGTCCGTGGCAGCCTTCTCCGGGGCCGGGGCGTCGGTGATCCGGCCGCCGGTCATCGCGGCCATGTATTCACGGAAGGTGTCATAGCAGGTGGTTTTCCCCGCACTGACCTTGACGACGCAGTAGGAACCGGCCTTGGCCCGAGAGGATTCGGGGGCCTGGGCCGCGCCGGCCGGGGACGGTGCCAGGAGGACGCCCGCGCAGGCAGCGGCCACCAGCCCGGTCACACCAGTTCTCACCCTCATGATTCTCCTCATTTTCAGCGGTGTGAGGCCACAACCACCCACATCGGTACGGCCGTTCACCCTGTGATCTCGTCGGAACGGGAGAGGGAGTGCATGCTCGAAAGGTTGCCTTGCAACTGCGTGATATCGGACCGCGCCAACCGGCCAGGCCCGGCCACCCCCGGCCGTGCGCCGCTACAGCACTCCCCCCATCACCCCGCGCACCTCGTCCAGCGTCACCTCGGCGATCTCGTTGGCGCGCTCGTTGCCGGCCCGGAGCACCGACCGTACGTACGCCATGTCCTGCGCGTACTCGGCCCGCCGGGCCCGGATCGGCGCCATCCGGCTGTTGACGGCATCGGTCACCGTCCGCTTGAGCGCGGCGGCACCCCCGCCGCCGATCTCCTCGGCCACGGTGTGCGGATCACGGTCCAGGCAGAGCGCGGCCAGCAGCACCAGCCCCGACACCTCGGGCCGCGTCTCCGGCTCGTACGTGATGCGCCGGTCGGCGTCCGTCTTCGCCCCGCGGATCAGCCGCGCCGTCTCGTCGGCGGAGGCGCCGAGCGCGATGGAGTTGCCCCGGCTCTTGCTCATCTTGGTGCCGTCGGTACCGAGCAGCAGCGGCGCGGCGGAGAGCAGCGCGTCCGGCTCCGGGAAGACCGCCCCGTACCGTTCGTTGAAGCGGCGGGCGACGGTCCGCGTCACTTCGAGGTGCGGCAGCTGGTCCTGCCCGACGGGGACGAGGTTGCCCTTGCAGAACAGGATGTCGGCAGCCTGGTGCACGGGATACGTGAACATCAGCCCGCTGACGGCGGACTGCCGGGAGTGAGCGATCTCGTCCTTGACGGTGGGGTTGCGGTTCAGCTCGGCGACGGAGACGAGGCTGAGGAAGGGCAGCATCAACTGGTTGAGCGCGGGCACGGCACTGTGGTTGAAGATCGTCGCGCGTTCGGCGTCGATACCGACGGCCAGATAGTCCAGCAGCATCCCCTCCATGTGCTCGCAGAGCCGGTCGGCGAGATCCCGGTCGGTGAGCACCTGGTAGTCGGCGATGATCACGAAGACGTCCACCCCGAGATCCTGGAGCCGGACGCGGTTGTGGAGGGTGCCGAAGTAATGCCCGAGGTGCAGCGGCCCGGTGGGCCGGTCCCCGGTCATCACCCGGAACCGGCCGGGTTCCCGCTGAATCCGCTGCTCCAGCTCGGCGCTGCGTCGCCGGGCGGACTCGGCGGCATCGGCGGAGTCGGCGGTAGTGGCTGTGGCGGTGGTCATGGGGCTCTCCTCGCGTGTGCTGGTTGCGTGGAGGACGGCCCGCCGGGATCGGCATCCGTACCCGTACGAGGGCAGAGAAATGGGCCGTCCGTTTCGAACGGCCCTGTTTCCGTGCAGATGGAGGTGGCCGCTCCTAGGAGGAGCGCCACCAGTTTCGGCACGGTACGGAGGTCATGGGCCGAGTTTAACGGGAGCGAGCTCGGCCCACACGACCTTTCCCGGCCCGCGCCGCGCCCCGTACGCGCGTACTCCGCTTGCTCGGCGTCGAGTTGGTACCTGGCGCGTGCAGGGAAGCAAGGGCTTACGCGTTCGTCGGCCGGTCGATCACCTCCGGGGGCCGAATTGAAAAACGCCGGAACAACGAGAGAAAGCGGGAGATAGGGTTCAGCAGGTCGACACTTCTTGTAAGCGTTGACCACGCCCCCGGACCGGTCGCACGGTCGCGGGGTTCCTCAGTGGCAGACCTCGGCACGCCTGCAAACAGCGTCGGCCACTACGTACAGCGACGAGACGCGTACCACTCTTGCCATCGGAGTGATGTCACACCACACGAATGGCAAGCAGAACCAGAGGATTGGCAATATTGCCAATCTTTCTAGCGATGGTGCCTCTGTGCAAGCATGGAGTCACTGGGTGCAGTCACCGCGAAAGCTGGGCACCCACAGGGAATTGCGAGGGGGCACCACCGTCATGACGGAACCGACTGTGCGACGTCGCAGGCTCGGCCTGGAACTGCGCCGCCTTCGAGAAGCGGCAAAACTGACACTTGAAGAGGTCGAATCCCGTTCCGGGCTCAGTGCGTCCAAGGTTTCACGGATCGAAAGCGCAACCCGTGGCGCGCGGCCGGTCGACGTGGAGCTCCTGATCGACCTATACGGTGCGGCGGGTACCGAGGTCGGCAGCTTCCTGCTGACGCTCGCGAACGACGGCAGAAGGCGCGGCTGGTGGCAGAGCTACGAACTCTCCTCCGTATACGCCGATTTGATCAGCCTGGAGTCCGATGCCTCGTCCGTCTCGACGTTCCAGCCTCTCTTCATCCCCGGCCTCTTACAGACGGCCGCATACGCCCGGGCAGTGATCGGCGCAGTGAGTATGACAGCGACGACCGAGGAGATCAGCCCGCTGGTCGAGGTGCGCATGGCCAGGCAATCCGTCCTCAGCCGACCCAAGCCACTGAAGCTACGAGCGATCGTCCATGAAGCGGCCTTGATGGCCCGGACGCCCGATCCGTCCATCATGCGGGACCAACTCCAGCGCCTGCTGGACATCGCGGTCTATCCGCATGTACGCATCCAAGTCCTGCCTCTTCATGCCGAGTTGAACCCAGGCATGGCAGGCGGCTTCACCTTGCTCGGCTTCGGCCAACCGGGACTCGATGTGGTGCTGCTCGAACATCTCGACAGCAGTCTCTATGTCGAGGACACCCCCGATGTGGAACGCTACGCGGAGGCGTTCGAGCGGCTGACCGCTTCGGCTCTGTCGTTCGACCAGTCGTTGTCCCTCATCGCCAGCAAGAAGGAAGCCAGCACGTGAGAACGCCCATCGCCGACGCTGCCACCGTCAACGTCTCATGGCACAAGTCACGTCACAGTGGGGCCAACAGCGACTGCGTCGAAACCGGACTGCTGGGCACCGGCACCAGCACTGTCGTCCGCGACAGCAAGGCTGCTCACGGCCCCGCCCTGGCCTTCAACCCCTCTACGTGGTCGACGTTCCTGACCGCAGTGAAGGAGGATGCCTTCCCGGCCTCACGCTGACTCTTCTCCACGTCTGCGACTGTAAGGAGCGCCTGCGAGGGCAAGACCGGCGGTACCACGGGCACCACAGGAACCACACACGCTTTCTTCACGTCTAAGACGACATCCAAGGCCGCAGCGCCGCCGACTCACTCGACTCAGTCAGCAGTAGGCAAGCCGTGAGAGGCCCTGTCACACGATGAGCATCACCACGAACACGTCGACGCACCGCACGTCGACGGTCGGCGCGCCAAGCCGGCGCAACACCGAGCTCGCACTGCTGTTGTTCGCCGTCGCCGTCCCCGTGTTCGCCTACGCCAACGTGGGCCTGGCCATCAACAACCGGGTGCCGTCCGGTCTGCTGAGCTACGGCCTGGGCCTGGGCCTCCTGGCCGGCATCGCCCATCTCGTCGTACGGAAGTCCGCGCCGTACGCGGACCCGCTGCTGCTGCCGCTGGCCACGCTGCTGAATGGGCTCGGCCTGGTCGTCATCTGGCGGCTGGACCAGTCCGAGCTGCTGAAGTCGATCAAGCAGGCGGGAACAGCCGCGCCACGGCAGCTGATGTACACGGCGATGGGCATCGCGCTGTTCATCCTGGTGCTGATGTTCCTCAAGGACCACCGCGTCCTGCAGCGCTACACCTACATATCCATGGTGAGCGCGCTGTTCCTGCTACTGCTTCCGCTGGTCCCGGGCCTGGGCGCCAACATATACGGGGCCAAGATCTGGATCCACGTCGGCAGCTTCAGCATTCAGCCCGGTGAGTTCGCGAAGATTGCGCTCGCGGTCTTCTTCGCCGGCTATCTGATGGTCAAGCGCGACGCGCTGGCCCTGGCCAGCCGCCGCTTCATGGGCCTGCACCTGCCGCGCGGCCGCGACCTCGGCCCGATCCTGGTCATCTGGTTCCTCTCGATCCTGATCCTGGTCTTCGAGACCGACCTCGGCACATCGCTGCTGTTCTTCGGAATGTTCGTCATCATGCTGTACGCCGCCACCGAGCGGACCAGCTGGATCGTCTTCGGGCTGCTGATGTCCGCGGCCGGCGCCGTCGGTGTCTCCTCCTTCGAGCCGCACGTCCAGCAACGTGTCCAGGCCTGGCTCGACCCCATGCGCGAGTACATGCTCAGCCGCCAGGACGTGCTCGGTCACTCCGAGCAGTCGATGCAGGCGCTGTGGGCGTTCGGCTCCGGCGGCACCCTCGGCACCGGCCTCGGCCAGGGCCGCTCCGACCTCATCCGGTTCGCCTCCAACTCCGACTTCATCCTCGCCACCTTCGGCGAGGAACTGGGTCTGACGGGCATCATGGCGATCCTGCTGATCTACGGCCTGATCGTGGAGCGCGGCGTACGCACCGCCCTCGCGGCCCGCGACCCGTTCGGCAAGCTGCTCGCCATCGGCCTGTCGGGCGCGTTCGCGCTGCAGGTATTCGTCGTCGCCGGCGGTGTGATGGGCCTGATCCCGCTGACCGGTATGACGATGCCGTTCCTGGCGTACGGCGGTTCTTCCGTCATCGCCAACTGGGCCCTCGTCGGCATCCTGATCCGCATCAGCGACACCGCACGCCGCCCCGCGCCCGCCCCCGCCCCCAACCCCGACGCCGAGATGACCCAGGTGGTGCGCCCGTGAACAAGCCCCTGCGCCGGATCGCGCCGGCTGCGGCGTGACGCCGGTTCGTGCGACAGCCTCCCCCTCGCACAGTCCGTCCGGGATCCTCAGGAGTTGGGCCAGTCACGCGCGCAGAGGACGAGCCGGTACCCGTCCGGGTCCTCGACGGTGACACCCCACTCGTTCCAGTACGGATTCGGCGACAGGACGCGCTTGCCCCCGTGCTCCTCAAGCCGGTCCACCATCTCCTGGGGCACGGGCCCGTCGAGGTAGAGGACGAGCAGGTCCTCGTCGGTGGGGCGGGGTCGGGCGGGGTGGTCGCCGCCGTGGACGAGTTCGAGGTGCCAGGACGCGTCCGGGTGTCCCACCATGAGCAGATCGTGCGCCCCGGGCTCGCGGCTCCCTTCGGCGCGGAACAGGACCGTCAGTCCGAGTCCCCCCACCCAGAACCGCTCAGCCGCGATGAGATCACGGGACGGCCGGGCAAGACGAACATGGCTCTGGCCGGTGAACGGCATGGTGGTGTTCCTTCCTCGACAGCGGCACGCCCGTCTGCGCACCGAGCCCGCAGCGTAGGCATCCAGCTCTCTCGCCCGCATCGGCACAACTTCCCGGTCCCCGCGACCGATCTCCTGCGACCGAAGGCCTACGCCCCCGCCGGGATGGACGTCCTCGACCCGGGCCAGGGAAGCCGGGCGACGCCCCTGCTCGATCGCGGTCGTACTGCGTCGCGGCCTCCGCTCCGCTTACTTCTTGGCGTGCTCGCCCACGTAGAAGAGGATCCAGATGAAGCCCGCGAAGAGGTGCGTGGCGAAGACGTAGACGAAGACGCGCAGGGCAACGCCGCGTTCCTTCCAGCGCTCGCTCTCGCCACTCCCGCCCACAGCCCTGCCTCCGCCCGGCAGAGGCGCGACCGGCCTCCGCAACCCGTCCAGGGTACGCACCATCCCAGTCCTCCCCGGCGGAATGGACCAGGGGTTTGCCCCGTTGGAGAGTGCGACCAGATGGTTTAATATTCAACAACAATGAAGGCGGGCGCCATGAAGTTCGGGATCTTCACCGTCGGAGACGGCCCTGTCCACCCGTGGTTCGGCAAGGACATCCGCCAGGGCATCCCGCTCGCCATCGAGCACTACGCCCTGCTGCACAAACTGTGGCGCAAGGACGCCGTCGACGGGGAGGGCAAGTTCCGTACGCCGCTGCAGCCCTTCACCGCGACCCCGCACGGCCGGCGCCGCCCGGCCCCGATCGGACCAAGTCGACCCCGACCGGACCGAGTCGATCCTCGGCCGGGCCAAGGCCCCCGCCACCCAAAGCCCTGTCCGGTTTGATTAGAGTTGGAACGAAAGATGCGTGGTGCGAAATTTTCTCGCACCACGCCTCTGCGCACTGAGCCGAACCGAGCTGGAGGCAGAGATGGGCAGGATCGTGGTGGGCGTTGACGGCTCCGAGTCGTCGATCAAGGCACTGCACTGGGCCGTACGCCAGGCGGAACTGACCGGTGACACGGTGGAGGCCGTCAACAGCTGGGAGTACCCCGCGACCAGCTGGGCGTCCATGATGCCGGGCATGCCGGAGGACTTCGACCCGCAGGCCGTGGCGACCGTGTCCCTCACCGAAGCGCTGGAAGAGGCCCTGGGCGCCGAGGGCGCGGCCGCAGTCAGCAAGGTCGTGGTGATCGGCAACCCGGCCCAATCCCTGCTGGAGCGCGCCAAGGGTGCGAACCTGCTGGTCGTCGGGGCTCGCGGCTACAGCGGCTTCAAGGCGACCCTGCTCGGCTCGGTCAGCCTCCATGTCACCCAGCACGCACCGTGCCCGGTGACGGTCGTACGCGACTGACCGCAACCGCGCGGCAGACGAGGCGACATGAGGACGGGCCCGCGCCCTGTGCGGGCCCGTCCTCATGTCGGCGCACCCCCATACCTGGACGGGAGATGCGGGAGACACGCTCACGTCCTCTCTCTCGTGTAGAAGATGTAGAACGTGGTGATGAACATCCCGAGGCCGACCGTCAGTCCCAGCGCCGAGGACCGCAGCACGCTCGAATTGGTCAGTCCCACCAGCAGGCCGATCGCCGCGGATGTCAGCGCGCCGTACGCCACTGCCCGAGCGAGCGGGATCATGGTGTGCTGAATCCGGCCCAGCCCGAAGCAGAGAACGGCGAGCACCACCGCACAGATCAGGCCGTACCAGAACTGCCGGCCGCCGCTCGCGCCGTTGTTGCGGAGGATGAACGACGCGTAGAGGCCGTACGCCGCGCCCAGCGTGACGGGTATGGCCCAGGCGAGCGCGCTGTGCCGACGTTCACCTGTCCTGGCCCCGGTCCGTCTGCGGGTCGGCGTCGCTGCATGAGTGGCCATGGCGGAGGACTCCTTCCGTCGCCCCTTTTCCCTCCAGGGCACACCCGGCCGCGCCGCCCGGCAACTCGGATGGCGTAGGGCCCTGGGCGCGCCGCTCCCGTACGGGATTCCCTGGAGAGGTGCGGACGTATCTCTCGGCGGCTCTGGCGGTGGTGGTGCTGGTGCTGCTCGCCGTGCTCGTCCCGCTGAGCGCACTCTCCGCCTGGGTGGATCTGGAGATCGACAACACGGACCGTTACGTCGCGGCGGTGGCCCCGCTCGCCTCCGACCCCGAGGTGCGGAGCACCGTCAGCGACCTCATCACCGACGGGGCGATGAAGCAGATCGACGCCGGGCCGCTCCAGAGCACCGTGCGGGACGTCCTGCACGAGGCGGTGATGTCCTTCACCACCACCGACACTTTCCGGACCGCATGGAACAGCGCCAACCGCACCGCCCACGAAGCCGTGACCGCCGCGCTGAACGGCAAGACCGGAGAGGCCGTGACCATCGATCTGGCGCCGATGACGGAGCAGATCAAACAGAACCTGGAGGAGAACGGGGTGCCGTTCGCCGACCGGATCCCGGTCCAGCACACCGACATCACGATCGTCTCCGCCGACCGCGCCGACCAGTTGCGCCAGACTTTTTGGTGGCTGCGGACCGGCAGCATCTGGCCCGCCGTGGCCACGGTCGTGTTCGCCGTCCTGACCGTGGTCGTGGCCTGGGTGCGCGGCGGACCGGGGCGCGGGCGTTCCGCGCTCGCCGCGCTCTCGGCCACCGCGGTGGCCGGGTTCGGTTTCGCGCTGGGGGCACTCGTGCTGCGCGCGGTGATCGCGGTCGCTCGCGACCGGGTGCTGTCCGAGGTGCCGGACGGCGAGAGGGGCAGTGTGGCGGCGGTGTACGACGCGCTGACGAGCTCGCTGCGTACGACGGTGTGGATCGTGTTCGCCGCTGGGCTGGCGGTGGCGCTGTGCGCGGTGCTCGGGCGGCTGTGGGCGGCGCGCACAGTGCACGGCGGCGGGCAGCGCCCGTAGCGGACCCGGTTCGACGTGCGGCGCCGGGCGGGCCGGGGAAGAGTGGTTCTGGTGACTGCCGGATCGGGGACGACTGAGAGGTCTTCCACATGCGAGCCATAGCCGTCAGCGCATTCCGGGCCGACCCCGCACTGGTCGAGATACCCAAGCCCGAGCCGGAAGCCGGTGAGGTACGGGTCAGGATCGAGTACGCCGCACTCAACCCGTGCGACTGGCAGGCCGCACAGGGCTCCCTGGACGACGACCCCGCCCCGAGGGTGTTCCCGCTGGTTGTCGGCGTGGACTTCGCGGGCCGGGTGGACATGATCGGCAGCGGCGGGAACCGTTTCCGGGTCGGCGACAATGTCTTCGGCCGGGTCGCCGGGCCGACGGCCGCCGCCGGTACCTACTGCGACTACGTGTCCGTACCGCAGGACTCCGCCATCACCTTCGTCCCGGACGGCCTCCCCCTCCGTACGGCGGCGGCACTGCCGTCCGCCGGGATGACGGCCGCCCAGATCCTGGAGACCGCGGTGCTCCGCGGCCACGAGAGCCTGCTGGTCATCGGCGCGGCGGGCGGCGTCGGCAGCTATCTGACCCAGTTCGCGTCGGCCCGCGACGTACGCGTGCTCGCAGCCGTGCGCGGCGACGAACACAGGCGGATGGCGGCCCTGGGCGCCACCGTCACGATCGACACCACGAGCCGCTCCCTCGAAGCGGCGGTACGGGAGGCCTGCCCGGACGGCGTCGACGCACTCGTCGACCTGGTCTCCACCACCCCGGCCGCCTTCGCCGCCCGTGCCGCGCCGGTACGCGGCGGAGGGATCGCTCTCACCACGCGGGGCGTCGCCGCCGGGGCCGCGCTCCCCCCGGGCGTGACCGGCATCGACTTCCGGCTCGAACCCACCCCGGTCCTGCTCGACGTCCTGGCGGAGGGGGCCGCCGAGGGCGTACTGCGCGTGCCCATCGACACCGAACTCCCGCTGGAGAAAGCCCCGCAGGCTCTCGACCGGAACCGGACGGGCGGCGCACGCGGAAAGACCGTCATCGTGCTCTGAGCCCCCACGAATCCGGACGCAGACGCACCCAACCGCCCCTGGACGCTGAGCAAACAAGCCCGTCCGGCACTTGAGGGCCACGGGGCAGCTCCGGTCACCCCGTGGGGCCGGCCCCCCGCAACCGATCCATCTCCCGCCGGTCCCGCTTCGTCGGCCGCCCCGCGCCCCTGTCCCGCACCGGAACCTGGATCGCCGCCTCGCGCGGTGGCGGAGGCGGGCTGTTGTCGATGAAGCACTCCGCCACCACCGGAGGGCCGACCCTCTTCTTCACAATCTTCGACACGACGACGATCCGGTCCCGGCCCGCGTGCCGGAGCCGTACCTCGTCGCCGACGTGCAACGCCTGGGCGGGCTTGGCGCGCTCGCCGGCAACCTTCACATGTCCCGCGCGGCAGGCGGCAGCGGCCTGCGAACGGGTCTTCGTCAGCCGGACCGACCAGATCCAGACGTCGACCCGAACGCTTCCATCCACCTGCGGCGCCTCACCGGAAACCATGCAACCGACTCTAGGGCGTGTTTCGAAAGCAGCTTCGTCCGCCCGCAGGGCGGGGCCGGGGGCGTCTGGTGCGTGCCGGACGCCCCCGGCCGGACGGGACTTTCGAAACACGCCCTCGGGGCACGCCCGTCGGGTCAGGTCATGCGGATGAGCCGAAGCAGCTCGGAACCGGGTGGGCACATTTGAACGACGTACATCAGGCCCGTACGGCATGCGCACAGGACGTGGTCGGGGATCGGCTTCGGCTCAGTTGTCCCACGGGCGGGCCGCACCGCCGAACGGCCGGATCCGGCCGCTAACCTTACGTATCCGTCCTGGCCAGGGATGAATTCCCGCAGGTCGGACATTTCTCGCACCCAACTCACGGGAAAGGCCTCGCCCATGGGCATTCGGAGCTTGCTGCGCAAGATGTTCGGCCGCGACCGCGCGGAGCAGGACGCGCCGGCGCCGACGGCCACGGTCCCGCCCCAGACCGAACGCACAGCGCCCGCGGAGTCGGAGCCGATCACGGTGACGGCGGACGAGCCGGCTGCGGAGACCGCCCCGGTACGCGAAACCGCCCCGGCCGCCAAGGCCTCGGTACCGTCCCCCGCCTCTACCCGGTCCACCACCAGCAACAGCGGTTTGGCGTCGGACCTGGTGGCAGCGGCCTTCGACAAGGCGTCCATCGTCACGGTCCCGGCACAGGGTTCGGCCCCGAAACCGAAGCCGTCGGAGCCGGAGATCGAGGCTGTGGAGCCGGTGGCTGCGGAGACCGGCAAAGCAGAGGTCGAGCCCGTCGCCGACGAGGTCGAGGTCGAGCCGGCCACTGCGCAGGCAGAACCGGAGGCCGCACCCGCCGCCGAGGTCGAGCCGGAGGCCGCGCCTGCTGCTGACGAGACCGAGCCGGAGCCGGAGGCCGCACCCGCCGCGGTCGACGTCGAGGCTTCCGCCGAGCCTCAGCCCGCCGAAGCCGAAGTCGAGGTCGAGGTCGAGGTCGAGGCCCCCTCCGAGCCGGCGTCGGAAACCACACCTGCCACCGAGGCCGAGCCGGAAGCCGCACCCGCCGCCGTCGCTGAAACCAAGGTCGAAGCCCCCGCCGAGCCCGAGCCCGAGCCGGTGATTGCACCCGTCGCCGAGCCCGTCGCCGCCGAGACCGAGCCGGAGCCGGAGGCCGCACCCGCCGCGGCCGACGTCGAGGCTTCCGCCGAGCCGCAGCCCGTCGAAGCCGAAGTCGAGGTCGAGGCCCCCGACGAGCCCGAGCCGGTGATTGCACCCGCCGCCGAGACCGAGCCCGTCACCGCCGAGACCGAGCCCGAGCCGGTCAAGGCGCCCGAGGCTCTCACTGAGCCGGACGCGGCACCCGCCGCCGAGGCCGAGCCCGTCGCCACCGAAGCCAAGCCCGAGACCGAGCCCGTCGCCACCGAAGCCGAGCCCGAGGCCCCCGCCGAGCCCGAGCCGGTGATTGCACCCGCCGCCGAGACCCTGACCGAGGTCGAGCCCGAGCCGAACCCCGAGCCCGTCGCCACCAAGCCCGAGACCGAGCCCGAGCCGGTCGCCACCAAGCCCGAGCCCGAGACCAACCCCGTCGCCACCGAAGCCGAGACCCCGGCCGAGGCCGAGGTGGAGCCGGAGCCTGCGGCCCCCGAGCTCGCTCCCGCGGCCGCGGCTGACACGGCCCCCGAGCCCGCTCTCCCCCTCGCCGAGGTCAAGTCCCGTGCTCCCGGGCTCGTCGACTCCTACGAGGCCGCCCGGGCCGGGCTGGAGGCGCACGGGCTGACCGGGCTGCGCGCCACCGTCTACCTGGTCCTCGACCGCTCCGGCTCCATGCGGCCGTTCTACAAGGACGGCAGCGCCCAGCACCTGGGCGACCGCACCCTGGCCCTCGCCGCGCACCTGGACGAGAAGGCCACCGTCCCCGTCGTGTTCTTCTCGACCGACATCGACGGCACCGGCACGGTCGACCTCACCTCGCACGAGGGCCGGATCGACGAGTTGAACGCGGGTCTGGGCCGCCTCGGCCGTACGAGCTACCACCGCGCCGTCGAAGAGGTCGTCGCGCACTACGAGAAGTCGGAGGCGACCGGCCCGGCCCTGGTGATCTTCCAGACCGACGGCCCGCCGGACGCCAAGCAGCCCGCCAAGCAGGCGCTGGCCGAGGCGGCACGGCTGCCGCTGTTCTTCCAGTTCGTCGCGTTCGGCGACGAGGACGCGAAGGGCTTCGACTTCCTGCGGAAGCTGGACGCCCCGAACGCCGGGTTCTTCCACGCGGGCCCCGCCCCCCGCGAGGTCGCGGACACCACGTTCTACCGCGAGGTCCTGGCCGCTCTCCCCACCTGGGTCGCGGCCCGCGAAGCGGCGACCGAGGACTGATCCACCGGCAGGCGTACGGTCACGGCGAGCCCGCCCTCGGGGCCCGGAACCGCCGTGACCGTACCGCCGTGAGCCACCGCGATAGAACGCACAATCGAGAGTCCGAGCCCGGAACCCCGCCCCATCCGGTCCTTGCCCTCACCCCGCCGGAACGGCTCGAACAGCCCGGGGATGTCCGCCGCGTCCACCACGGGCCCGGTGTTGCGCACCTCCAGCAGTCCCCCGTCGCCGGCCGTCACCAGGGACACCTCCACCGTCCCGTCGGACACGTTGTACGTGACGGCGTTGGCCAGCAGATTCGCCACCAGCTGGGCGAGCAGCAGCCGGTTCCCCCGTACCGCACAGGGTCCGGCATCGACCTCGACGCCCGGGTGCCTGGCCGCTTCCTCCGCCACCACCTGCGCGAGGTCCACCGCCTCCCGCTCGCTCGCCGCGAGCCCGCGTTCGCTGCGCGCCAGGACCAGCAGCCCCTCGATGAGCCGCTCGCTGCGCCGGTTGTTGTCCAGGAGCGTCTGCCGGGTCCGTACGAGATCCTCCTGGGTCGGGTCGTCCAGACCGATCTGAATGGCGGCCCGCTGGGTGGCGAGCGGTGTCCGCAGTTCGTGCGAGGCGTTGGCGATGAACCGGCGCTGACTGTCGAACGCCTTCTCCAACCGGGCCAGCAGCGCGTCGAGCGTCTCGCCGAGCTCTTTCAGCTCGTCGTCGGGGCCGCTGGACGCGATCCGTTCGTGCAGGGTGTGCTCGGACAGCCGGCGCGCCTTCGCCGTCATGGCGTGGACGGGGCGCAGGACCCGCCCCGCGATCCACCACCCCACACCGACCGCGAAGGCCGTCATGACGAGCAGCGAGGCCACGGACCACACGAGCAGCTGCTGACTGGCCGCATCGCTGACGTCGTCGGTGAGGTCGTAGACGGTGGGCGGCCCGAGAGTCCGCCGGGTGACCATCGGGCCGTTCACCGCGTAGCCGGGCTGGACGACCGCCGCCGTGCGGGCGATGTCGCGCGCCTGGGAGTCCGTACCCGCGCGGGAGGCGAGGTTGACGGTGGTGAGCAGCGCCGTCCCGAGCACCAGGAACACCCCGCCGTACACGAAGGCGATCCGCCTCCGGATCGTGGAGTGCGGGACACAACGAACGCGCAGAACACGAGGAACGCGCGGGCGCAGGAGACGACGGAGCCGCAGAAGACGAGGGAATCGCAGGACACCCGGAACGCGCGACGGGCGCTTCACAGGGCGTACCCCACACCCTGCACCGTACGGATCAGGGCCGGTTCCCCGAGCTTCCCCCGCAGCTTGCTCATGCAGACGCGGACGGCGCCGGTGAACGGATCGGCGTTGGCGTCCCAGGCCCGCTCCAGCAGTTCCTCCGCGCTGACGGTCGCGCCGTCGGCCTCCAGCAGCAGTTGCAGCACCGAGAACTCCTTCGGCGAGAGGTCCAGCTCCCGCCCCTCCCGGGAAGCGGTGCGCCGTACGGTGTCGAGCCGGATGCCGTACCGCTCCAGCTGCGGAGGCACGGGGCGGGCGCTGCGCCGCCGCAGCGCCCGTACCCGCGACACCAGCTCGGGGAAGTCGAACGGCTTGCCCATGTAGTCATCGGCGCCGAGGTCGAGGCCGGCGACCCGGTCCTCCATGGAACCGGCGGCGGTGAGCATCAGAATCCTGGTCCGCGAGCCGGAGGCGACCAGCCCCCGCGCCACGTCGTCGCCATGCACCCGTGGCAGGTCACGGTCGAGGACGACGACGTCGTAGTCGTGCAGCCCCAGGTAGGCGAGGGCGGCATCGCCGCTGTACACCGTGTCGACGGCGAATCCGGCCCGCCTCAGCCCGGTAGCGACCAGCTCCGCCAGGATCTCCTCGTCCTCGGCGACCAGTACCCGCATCGTGATGTCCCCTGCCTTGTGCATGCGTGTCCACTCCCTCCCAGGATGCGTCTTTGCTAGCGGAAGGAATGTTTCGCAAAGGTCTCCGCACCGGAGGCCCGGTTTATCGGTGTGAGTCGATCTTCCGCAGGCCGTTAGGATTTCGACCATGGCGGCCACTGGATCCGAGAAGCAGGGGGCGACGGCGTACTACGTCTCGACCCCCATTTACTACGTCAACGACGCTCCTCACCTGGGCCACGCCTACACGACCGTCGCAGGCGACGTGCTCACGCGCTGGCATCGCCAGCGCGGCGAGAAGGTGTGGTACCTCACCGGCACGGACGAGCACGGTCAGAAGATCATGCGCACTGCCGAGGCGAACGACGTCACCCCGCAGGAGTGGTGCGACAAGCTCGTCGAGGAGGCGTGGAAGCCCCTCTGGGAGCACCTGAACGTCGCGAACGACGACTTCATCCGTACGACGGAGAAGCGGCACACCGACCGGGTGCAGGAGTTCGTGCAGGACCTGTACGACAAGGGCGAGATCTACAAGGGCGGGTACGAGGGCCCGTACTGCGTGGGCTGCGAGGAGTACAAGCTCCCCGGCGACCTCATCGAGGACGAGGACGGCGTCAAGCTGTGCCCGATCCACAAGAAGCCGGTGGAGATCCTCAAGGAGGAGAACTACTTCTTCAAGCTGAGCGCCTACGGCCCGAAGCTGATGGAGTTCTACGCGAACAACCCGGGCTTCATCCAGCCCGAGTCCGCCCGCAACGAGGTCGTGAACTTCGTCAGGCAGGGCCTGCAGGACCTCTCCATCTCCCGCTCGACCTTCGACTGGGGCGTCCCGGTGCCGTGGGACGAGAAGCACGTCATCTACGTGTGGGTCGACGCCCTGCTCAACTACGCCACGGCGGTCGGCTACGGCGCCAACCAGGAGAAGTTCGACGGGACCTTCCCGGCCAACGTCCACCTGGTCGGCAAGGACATCCTCCGCTTCCATGCGGTGATCTGGCCCGCGATGCTGATGGCGCAGGGTCTGCCGCTGCCCGGCCGGATCGCGGCGAACGGCTGGCTGATGGTCGGCGGCGAGAAGATGTCGAAGTCGAATCTGACGGGCATCAAGCCGCAGGATCTGACCTCGCACTTCGGCGTCGACGCCTACCGCTGGTACTTCCTGCGCGCCATCGCGTTCGGCAGCGACGGCTCGTTCTCCTGGGAGGACTTCTCCGCCCGCTACACCTCCGAACTCGCCAATGACTACGGCAACCTCGCCTCGCGCGTGGCCGCCATGGTCGGCAAGTACTTCGGCGGGGCGCTCCCGGAGGCCACCGCCGCGGGTGACGCCGAGAAGGCGGTCCAGGAGGGGCTGGCGAAGGCCGTCGCCACGGCCGACCGGAAGATCGGCGAGGAGCTGGACTTCCAGGCCGGCATCCTGGCGGTCTTCGACTTCGTGAAGCAGGTCAACGGCTACATCACGGAGCAGGAGCCCTGGAAGGTCGCCAAGGACACGTCCCCCGAGGGCCAGGCCCGCCTCGCGACGATCCTCTACACGGCGGCCGAGTCGCTGCGCGGTGTCGCGGTCCTGCTGAACGCCGTGATGCCGGAGACCTCGCAGAAGCTGTGGGACTCCCTCGGCGCCGAGGCGTCCCTGGGTGCGCTGTCCGATCAGCGCGTCCAGGACGCCGGCACATGGGGCCTCCTGCCGGCGGGCGCGACGGTGACGAAGGGCGCGGTGCTGTTCCCCCGCCTGGAGGAGAAGCCGGCTTGAGCGACGGGCTCACCCACGCACACACGGCGAAGAGCCGGGACCGCACGAGGGGTCCCGGCTCTTCGCCGTGTTCTCCCGCCTTCGGATCAGTGGACCCAGTTCCCGGGTCGGGGTGCACGCAGCTGCGCGTCAACCATTCGATGATCCGCCCATGATTGCCGTCCGGCAGGGCCTTGGCCCCCGGTTTCCCGTTCAGGAACTCCAGGCGCGGCGCTTCTTCGTCGCGCATGGCGTGACGGGCGAGGTCCTCGAAGACCTCCTGGGTCAGCACACTCTCCTCAGCCACGGTCATCACTGCCTCCTGAGGGAAACCGGACTGTGCCCAGCGTACGGGCTGGAAGCCGGGCCCATCCCCGGTTCACCGCTCCAGTGCCGGTACGTCCCCCATCACGACGACCGGCTTCTTCGCCGGGTCGAGGAGCTGCAGCAGTTCCCTCATCCGGTCCTTGGGGAGCGTGATGCAGCCCTGGGTCGGGCCGTCGTGGTCCACGTGGATCCAGATGCCGCCACCCCGCTCCTGGCCGAGCGGACGCTTCTGGTCCAGGGGTGAGGCACCGGGGATCCGGTTGTAGTCGACGGCGATGACGTAGTCGAAGGAACCCTCCAGTGGCTCCCCGTCGAGCCCCTCGCCGCTCACGGCGAACGCCGGGCTCTGGTTGTACGGGAGCATGGTGCCCGGGGCATCGAGCAGGCCGCCCGCGGACGTCAGTCCGTAGACCCCGGTCGGGGAGCGGAGGTCGTCCTCCCAGTGCTCGTCGGTCCAGCCGTTCATGGCGTTGCGGGCGGGCCAGCGGGACGTGGCCGCCTGCCAGCCCAGGGCCGGATCGTCACGGGTGTAGAGGACAGCGGTGGACAGGCTGGAGTTGTAGGAGTGGCCGGTGACGACCAGCGCCTGCCGGGAGTCCGCCGGGATCGTGGCCCGGGTCCGCGGTCCCAGAGCGGGGATCTCGCGGGGGCGGAGGCGCGGAGCGTACGGGCCGGGGGCCGCCCGCCCCCGGCCCCCGTCGGCCTGTGGGCCCGCGACGCCGGCGGAAGCCGTGGCACCTGCCCGGACACCGCGGATTCCCGTGGCAGTACCGGAGATGCTGTCGCAGGCGGTGAGCAGCAGGATCGCGGCGGCACACGTTCCGGCGCAGACGACGTACGGGGGACGCCGGGAGGCCGACGGACGCAACACGGACACGGGCACTCCTCAGCAGTCGTGGGTGAAGACAGCGCGGGAGAGCTCCCCGTCACGCCTCTTCCCGCTGAACCCAGTTAACGCCGCGACACGCGAGCGCGAATCCGCACCAGGGCCATACGGCGGTACCGCCCGGAGGCGATCACCGACGAGCGCGAGGCCCCCGCACAGCGCGGATGGATCAGATACCGAACGGTGCTGCGTAGCGGACCGTTCCGCTGGGCAGCGGGTGGTTGGCGTCAAGGGTGAGAGCCATCAGGGCCTCGTCCGGAACCTCGATGGTCAAGCCAATGCCGTGGGTGGAGGCGCGGGTGAATCCGAACCGAGGGTAGTAGGTCGGGTGCCCCAAGACGATGACATAGTGCTCGCCCTTGCTCTTGGCTGCCGTCAGTGCGGCCAGAACCGCAGCAGAGCCGACGCCGCGGTTCTGTTTCTCGGGCCGGACGGCAACAGGACCCAGGCACAGGGCCGGGGCGTCGTCAATGTGGCAACGGGTCAGCAGTGCGTGACCGACGGGGGTGCCGTTCTCATCTGCGGCGACAAGGGACAGGCCGTCAATCCATGCGCTCGGGTCGGCGCGCAGGGCGTCGACGAGATCGGCTTCCTGAGCGGTGGGAAAGGCGGCGATGTTGATCGCGCGGAGAGCGGGGATGTCGGCGCTGGTCTCAGCGCGCGTGATCCACGTGCTGCTCATGATCGATGAAGATCCGTTCGGAGCGGTGTTCGTGTGGGCGCCTCGCGAGCTCACGCTCTCAGCGAGGGTGGACAGGATGAGGTCAGGCCACGGCCCGGGACGTGAGGGAAACCCGGGCGCCGTGCCCGGTGGCCTTGAGCGCGGTCATCATCACCCCCTGCGTGAGAGCCGGATGTCACGCCCTGCCGAGCCGCCCGCCCTTCACACCCCGAAGAAGCCGGGCCAACTGCTCCGGGGCAACCGCCAGCTCCGTACCGGGGTCATCGCTCTCGCGGAGCCGTATGCGGCTGTCACCGAGGGCGAGTTCGACGCAATTGGATGAATCGCCCCCGCCGGAGAACGAGGATTTTTGCCACACGACGTCCTTTGTCATGCCGGGACCTTTCACATGCTCCGCACAAGGCGATGGATGAAGTCCCTCGACTCTATGGCGCCCAACGAGACCGTCTCCAGCTTGTGCACGACCTCGCGGTACCGGCAGAGCTGTGCTTGCGCGTCCAGAAATGCACCGCCGTGCGGGGTGTCCATGAGAACGGTATCGAGCGACGGCACTGGCCCACCCGCGTACACCAGCGGGTCGCCCATTCCCGCGAACCCATTCATGTCGAATGGAATGACCCGCACCGTCACATGCGGCAGTTCGGACTGCTCCAGGATGTGCAGAAGCTGACCTCGTGCGACTTTGCTGTCGGCGACCCTGATCCGCAGAGCGGCTTCGTGAATCACCGCTTCGTAATATCCCACCCGCCCCTCGGCGCTGCGAAATGCCGGGAACCCGAAAGCGCACCGCCCCGCCCTGCCATGGCGGGTGCGACATGCCACCACCCACGGACCGCCGCGCCCCGCAACCACTCACGCACCAAACGGAGTTCCCGTATGCCGAACTCGCCCGCACGCACCGACGCGCCCTGGGAGTACACGCTCTACATCCCCCACGACCCGCGCGCGGTCACGGTCTCCCGACGCACTCTGCGTCTGATCCTCACGCTGCACGACCTGCTGCCCCTCTCCGAGACCGCCGAACTCGTCGCCGGCGAACTGGTCGGCAACGCGGTACGCCACACCAAGGGCCCGGCAGCGTTACGCCTGCGCTGGGCGGGCGGCGCGTACTGCGCATCGGCGTCTGGGACGCGGACCCCACCCCACCCGCGCCACCGCTGTACTCATCCGCAGAGGCCGACAGCGGACGCGGCCTCGACCTCATCCGCAACTGCACGGACGGGTGGGGCTGGTACCCGCTCACTTCGACAGGCGATTCCGGAAAGTTCGTGTGGTGCGAACTCCGGGCCGCGTAAAGGGACATGGCATGGTCGTTGCGAGCAATCCAATGGCCGTGGGCCAGATCCGCAATCTGCCGCCAACTCGGCCCCACCCGGACCTGCGGCAGCTTCCGCACCGGGGTGCCCTGCCTCGAAGCCGTACGAGGGGCCCGGCGCGTCCGGCCCCGCACGCACTCTTCGCAGGGCCTTATGAACGAGCAGTTCTGGTGCTGTGACCGGGAAGGTTCACCGGGCTCGGGCAGCCAGGGCGAGCTCCGAGTTGGGATGGCCTGGTCAGCGATGTAGCAGCCTGTTGTGCCCCCGGCTCTGCGACGATTGCTGAGTGAGCAAGCAAGAGTGGGACACTTTGACCAAGTCCGAAGAAGCCTTCATGGTCAATTCCTATGAGATCGACATCCTGCCTGGTGTCTGGGGCGATCTCGACGAAGCCGACCGGTCCCGACCGGTCAACGAGCTGGCGGGAATCTTGCTCGCTCTCATCGATCGTGGGTGGATCGAGGTCCGCCGACTCGCGCCGTGGACCTCCCCCTCCGGGGAGCATGGCTTCCAGCCCGGCAAGCTGGTACCTCGTGATCGTCTTCCGGCGATTCTCGAAGACGCGGCCACCTGGGAGTATCCCGAAGACGGGAACTGGATTGGCGCGTTGACCCTGGTCGAGACCGAAGCGGGAAAGAAGATCACTCGTCTGTCTCCTGAGGATATGGCTGAGTAGATCGTCGTCGCGGGAAGCCTTGGACCGCTGCAACGGCCGGCCGCCCCCAGCGGAGGCCCTTCTCGCTACGGATGCGGGCCAATCGGATTGGCCCAGGAGGCGTTCGTCGGGGTGCAGCACAACTCGACGTTGTTCTTCCGCGCCCACCGGCGGATCTCGGCGCTCGTGTGGGCGGGGTCGGTCCCGCCACGAACGCGGCGGCGGGGGCGGCCCCGGTCGCCTGCTTCCCGCGCATGCGGGGTTCAGCTCTGTTCACTTCGAACAACTGCGTTTCTTGGCTGGTTTCAGCAGCCGCTGGGCCCGGCGCGCGTGCGAGTTTGCACAAACATTGACGGTCCGCCGCGCGCTCGGTCGGCCCAGTGTGATGATCACTCAGCGGTCTCGCACCCTGGCACCCGTCCGGCTGCCCCGGGGCCGCGCCGCGGCAGCGGACCGACGGAAGGGACACGGCGTGCGCAGACTCGTCCACTACATCGCCATCACTCTCGATGGCTTCATCGCGGGCCCGGACGGCGCGGACCCCACTGGTCCGAACGGCTTCTGGCCCATACCGGAGGACTACCTCCAGCACCTCATGGCCGAGTACCCGGAGACGCTTCCCGTACATGCCCGGCAGGCGCTGTCCGTCACTGCGGAAGGCACGCACTTCGACACCGTGCTCGAGGGGCGGCGCAGCTACGAGATCGGTCTTGCGGCCGGAATCACCGACGCCTACCCACACCTGCGTCACCTGGTATTTTCCCGGACCCTGACCGAGAGCCCGGACCCGGCCGTCGAACTGGTCGCCGACGACCCGGTGGCGACCGTGCGGGGGCTCAAGCAGCTGGACGGCAAGGACATCTGGCTGCTCGGCGGAGCCGAGCTGGCGGGCTCCCTTTACGCCGAGATCGACACGCTGATCCTCAAGGTCGCCCCGCTGACCATCGGCGACGGAATCCCTCTGTTCTCCCGCAAGGCCGCCTTCGACCCGCGCACTTGGACGCTCACCGACCACACCGCTCTCAAGAGCGGCGCGGTGTTCCTCACCTACACGCGCGTCACCAGCTGAGCGCTCCGGGCGGGCGGCGGTGCGCGGGACCGGGCGCGGGCACGCTCAGCGAACAGCCCCCGGCCGTCCGGCCGGGGGCTGTTTCACGTGGAACCAGGGGAAGGAACGGGCGCTTACTTCTCCGTCTGGTCCTTGGCCGTCGCCGCCGGCTTGCGGAGCTGGATGTTCAGCTCGCGCAGGCGGGACTCGTCCAGCTCCGTCGGGGCGCCCATCATCAGGTCCTGGGCGTTGCCGTTGAGCGGGAAGGCGATCGTCTCGCGAATGTTGGGCTCGTCGGCCAGGAGCATCACGATGCGGTCGACGCCCGGGGCGATGCCGCCGTGCGGCGGGGCGCCGAGGCGGAAGGCGCGGAGCATGCCCGCGAACTCGTGCTCGACGGTCTCGCGGTCGTAACCGGCGATCTCGAACGCCTTGAGCATGACGTCGGGCTCGTGGTTGCGGATGGCGCCGGAGGACAGCTCGATGCCGTTGCAGACGATGTCGTACTGCCAGGCCAGGATGTCGAGCGGGTCCTTCTCCTCCAGGTCCTTCATGCCACCCTGGGGCATCGAGAAGGGGTTGTGCGAGAAGTCGATCTTGCCGGTGTCCTCGTCCTTCTCGTACATCGGGAAGTCGACGACCCAGCAGAACCGGAAGACGCCCTCCTCGAAGTGGCCGGCGCGCTTGGCGGCCTCGACGCGGACGGCGGACATGATCTTGGAGACCTCGTCGAATTCGCCCGCGCCGAAGAAGACCGCGTGGCCGGGGACGAGAGACAGACGCTCGGTGAGGGTCTTGATGTCGGTCTCGGTGAGGAACTTGGCGATCGGGCCGGTGAGGCCGCCGTCCTCGCCGACGCGGACCCAGGCCAGGCCCTTGGCGCCGTGCTGGACGGCGTAGTCGCCGAGGCCGTCGAAGAACTTCCGGGACTGGCCAGCGGTGTCCGGGACCGGGAGGGCGCGGACGTGCTTGCCGGCGAAGGCCTTGAACTCCGAGTCGGCGAAGATGTCGGAGATGTCGACCAGTTCCAGCTGGGCGCGCAGGTCCGGCTTGTCGTTGCCGTACTTCAGCATCGCCTCGCGGAACGGGATGCGCGGGAAGGGCGAGGTGACGTGGCGGCCGTTGCCGAACTCCTCGAAGAGCTCGGTCATCAGCTTCTCGATCGGCCGGAAGACGTCCTCCTGCTCGACGAACGACATCTCGACGTCGAGCTGGTAGAACTCGCCGGGCGAGCGGTCGGCACGGGCGTCCTCGTCGCGGAAGCACGGCGCGATCTGGAAGTAGCGGTCGAAGCCGGAGATCATCAGCAGCTGCTTGAACTGCTGCGGGGCCTGGGGCAGGGCATAGAACTTGCCCGGGTTCAGGCGGGACGGGACGACGAAGTCACGGGCGCCCTCGGGGGACGTCGCGGTGAGGATCGGGGTCGCCATCTCGTTGAAGCCGAGGTCCACCATCTTGGAACGGATGGAGGCGATGACGGCCGAGCGCAGCATGATGTTGCGGTGCATGCGCTCGCGGCGCAGGTCGAGGAAGCGGTACTCCAGGCGCCGCTCCTCGTTGACCCCGTCGTCGGTGTTGATCGTGAAGGGCAGCGGGGCGGCCTCGCCCAACACCTCGACCTCGGTGACCTCGATCTCGATCTCGCCGGTCGGGAGCTCCGGGTTCACGTTGTCGGCGCCGCGCGCGGAGACCTTGCCGTCGATCCGTACGACGGTCTCCTTGGTGAGCTTCGCCAGGGCCTCGTTGCCGGGGGTGCCAGGACGGGCGACGAGCTGCACCAGACCGTAGTGGTCGCGCAGATCGATGAAGAGGATGCCGCCCAGGTCTCGGCGATTGTGCAGCCAGCCGCTCAGCCGGACGTCGGTGCCGACGTCAGAGGCGCGGAGCTCGCCGCAGGTGTGGGACCTGTACCGATGCATTCTCGTTCATCCAGTCTTCGCGGTTCGGGGTGGATTCAGCCTCCCCAGGCTACCGCCCGCACCCGCCGGAATCATTGACATTGACATTTCAAGATCATCCCGGGAGGGGCGAGGCGCGACCCCTGGGGCGTGCCCGGCCGGGCCTGGGCGGCAACCCTCGGTGGCGTTTGCGGGGCACATCTTCTTAAAGTAGGGCAATGCGCACCGAGGACGTCCTGGCCGCGACCGCGACCGGCCTGTGGCGCTGGGACAACGGAGCCGGGACCGTCACGCTCGATGCGGAGGCGGCCCGGCTGCTTGAGCTGCCCGCCGCTGCCGGTGTCTTCCGTGAGTCCGCGGTGCGTTCCCGTTTCCATCCGGTCGACTGGAACGAGATCTACGGAGTGGTGAATCTCGCTGTCGCCGAGGGCACCCTCGCCGAGGCCCGGCTGCGGATCGTGGACGAAAGCGGCCGGGTGCTGCGTACCGTACGCAGCCGTTCCAAGCCGCTCCCGCCCGAGGAGCCGGGCAGCACGGCCTATGTGCTGGTCGGCACCCTTCAGGAGGTTGCCGAGCCGCAGCCCGGCACCACCGGGGCGCACACCCCCATCACCGGTGACTGGCGCCGCTCCCGCGAGGCGTTCCTGCTGGACGCGGGCCGGGCGCTGGCCGAGGCCCGGTCGACGGAGGAGGTGCTGCGGGTCGCCGCCTCGCTCTCCATGCCCGGGTTCTCGCCGGACGGCCTGGCGGTCTTCGGCATCGCGGGCGAGCGGCTGACGATCACCGGTCACCACGGACACAGCGTGGGCGACGAGGGCCCGTTCAACGGCATGCCGCTGGAGACGGATTATCCGGCCGCCGAGGCCGTACGGACGGGGCGGGCGATCTATCTGCCCTCGCCCGAGGACTACAGCCGCCGCTACCCGGCCACCTGGCCGCTCGCCAGCCGTTTCGGGCGCCGCTCCTGGGCGTTTCTGCCGCTGATAGTGGCGGGGCGCACCATGGGCGCCTGGATGGCGGGGTTCCGGCACCCGGTGTCGTTCTCGCCGGACGAACGGTCCGTGCTGACGACCGTGGCCCGGATGCTGGCCCAGGCACTGAGCCGTGCCGGGCTCGCCGAGACCGAGCGGGAGCTGTCGCTCGGGCTGCAGCGCTCGATGATGCCGACCCTCGGCCCCGACATCCCGGGAATGACGGTCGCCGCCCGCTACATCCCGACCGGCGGCGGGCTCCAGGTCGGCGGCGACTGGTACGACATGATTCCGCTCCCCAACGGCAATATCGCGCTCGTCATCGGTGACGTCCAGGGCCACGATGTGCGCGCCGCGGGCCTGATGGGGCAGTTGCGGATCGCCCTTCGCGCGTACGCCACCGAAGGGCACCGCCCGGATGCGGTGCTCTCCCGTGCGTCCCGGTTCCTGTCCGGGCTCACCGATGCGTACGAGGACGGGGAGGAGACCGGGCCTCGCTTCGCGACCTGTCTGTACGCGGAGGCCGACCCGGAGACCGGCGTCCTGGACATCGCACGGGCCGGCCACCCCGATCCGGTGGTGATGACCGCCGACGGGACCGCGATGATCCGCCAGACCGAGGGCGGGCTGCCGCTCGGCGTCGAGGCGGACGCCGACTATCCGACGACCCGGCTCACCCTGGAGGCCGGAGAAACGATCATGCTCTGTACGGACGGGCTGATCGAGACCGGCGGCCATGATTTGTCGACCGGCTGGGTCCGGTTGCGGCCGGTCCTGGAACAGGACACGTCCGACCTGGAGAAGCTCGCCGACGCCCTCGTCCAGGCCGTGCACGGGCCGACATCGCACTACACGACCGGGCCGCTGGCGGACCGCCGGGAGGACGACATCGCGGTACTGCTGCTGCGGCGCGATGGTGGGACGCCGGGAGAGACGGCGCCGCGGCGCACCGCGCTGGCCATCGCGCAGGCCGAGCCGGCTCGGATCGCGGCGGCCCGGCAGCAGCTGCGGGAGCTGCTGCACGACTGGGCGGATCCGGAGCAGGTCGACGCGGCGGTGCTGATGATCTCCGAGATGGCCACCAATGTCCTCGTCCACACGGACGGGGATGCGCTGGTGGTCGCCGAGGCGACGGGGGAGCACGGTGAGCGGCGGCTGCGGGTGGAGGTTGCCGACGGCAGCGACGAGCTGCCGCACATGCGGCGCCCCGGGGAGATGGCTTCCAGTGGACGGGGGCTGGTGCTGATGGAGATGCTCGCCGATGCGTGGGGAGTTGATCCGCGGGGGGCGGGGAAGTCGATCTGGTTCGAGCTGTACGAGTCGGGGTCGGGGGCGGGGAGCTGAACCGGGTCGTCGGGTTCGGGCTTTCCGCGGGAACGGTTCCGTCCTCAGGCGCCGGGCGGGCTGGAGCGCTGTCCGCGCAGTTCGCCGAGGATGCCGAAGGCCGCCGCGCAGGCCGGTACCGCGAGCAGCATGCCCAGCAGGCCCGCCACGCTGGCGCCCGCGGTGATCGCGATCATGATGGTGGCGGGGTGCATCTGGACCGTACGGCTCTGGATCAGCGGCTGCAGGACATGGCCCTCCAGCACCTGTACGGCGAGCACGACCCCCAGCGCCCAGAGCGCGATCACGAACCCCCGGTCGGCGAACGCGACCAGGACCGCGACCGCGCCGGAGAGGAACGCCCCGAGGTAGGGGATGTAGGCGCCGACGAATACCAGCGCACCCAGCCCCACGGCGCCGGGGACGTTCAGGATCAGCAGGCCGACGGTGATGCAGATCGCGTCGATCAGGGCGATGAACGTAGTGCCGCGCATGAAGCCCTCGACGGCTTCGAAGGCCCGCCGTCCCATGGCCTCGACCTGGCGCCCGGTACCGCGCGGGGCGACCGTGTGGGCGAGGTTCACAGCCTTGTCGGAGTCGCGCAGGAAGAAGAAGGTCAGCAGGAGAGCGAGGACGCTGGTCGCGATCAGCGAGCCGATCAGGCTGATCCCGGAGAGAATCCCGCCTGCGGCGCTCGCCCCGAACTTCTCGGCAAGCTTCTGGGCATTGGCGAGGAGGGCGTCCACATTGGTGTTCTTGCTGATGCCGAAGTGGTCGACGACCCACTGCCCGGCGTCCTTCAGCGACCGGACGATCTGGTCGCCGGTGTCGACGAGGGCGGTGACGACGATGTATCCGGCACCGCCGACCACCGCGACGAGCAGGGCGCAGGTGAGCCCCGCGGCCAGCGACCGGTTCATTCCGCGGGCGGTCAGCCAGCGGTGGACCGGGCCGAGCAGCGCCGTACCGAGCAGCGCGAGCAGAACGGGGGTGACCGCGGTCTTGAAGATGATGCACAGCCAGACGGCGACCGCGGCGACCCCGGTGACGAGGAGAACAACACCGCACCAGGCAGCTGTGCGGCGCGCGGCGGCGGGCAGGAGGGGTTCAGGAGTTTGCACCCTCCCACCCGATCACGGCGCGGGCCGATAATCCGCTTGCACCGCCGTACGAGTGTGGATCGTCACACGCCGACGGCGGATGTCACATCCCGTGGACGGCGGGCACCGTACCGAGGCGGCCGGCCTGGAAGTCCTCGAATGCCTGCTTCAGTTCGGCCTGGCTGTTCATCACGAACGGCCCGTAGTGCGCCATCGGCTCGCGGATCGGACGGCCGCCGAGCAGGACGACCTCCAGGTCCGGCGTGTTGCCGTCCTGCTTCTCGTCCGCGCGGACGGTCAGCGAGGAACCGGTGCCGAAGACCGCGGTCTGCCCCATGTGGACGGGGCGGCGCTCCGCACCGACGGTGCCGCGCCCGGCGAGCACGTACGCGAGTCCGTTGAAGTCCTCGCGCCACGGCAGGGTCACCTCCGCGCCGGGGCGGACGGTGGCGTGGATCATCGTGATCGGGGTGTGGGTGATGCCGGGGCCCGCGTGCCCGTCGAGCTCACCGGCGATGACGCGGAGCAGCGCGCCGCCGTCCGGGGAGGCGAGGAGCTGGACCTGGCCGCCGCGGATGTCCTGGTAGCGGGGGTTCATCATCTTGTCGGCCTTGGGCAGGTTCACCCAGAGCTGGAGGCCGTGGAAGAGACCGCCCGACATGACGAGGGACTCCGGCGGGGCCTCGATGTGGAGGAGGCCGGACCCGGCCGTCATCCACTGGGTGTCGCCGTTGGTGATGGTGCCGCCACCGCCGTTGGAGTCCTGGTGGTCGAAGATGCCGTCGATGATGTAGGTGACGGTCTCGAAGCCGCGGTGGGGGTGCCACGGGGTCCCTTTCGGCTCCCCGGGCTGATACTCCACCTCGCCCATCTGATCCATCATGATGAACGGGTCGAGGTACTTGTAGTTGATCCCGGCGAACGCGCGGCGAACCGGGAAGCCCTCGCCCTCGAATCCGCTCGGCGCCGTGGTGACGGCGAGCACGGGACGGGCCTTGGCGTCGCCCGAAGCGGCGACCTTGGGCAGGGTCAGCGGGTTTTCGACGGTCACTGCGGGCATGGGAGCCACCTCCGGGGTTGTCCTGAGCTCAATTTAGTTGAATGGTGAACATCAGGCAAGGCGTCATTCATTCCCGCACCGCCCACGACAACGAGAAGGGGTCCGCACCGATCGGTGCGGACCCCTTCGGGAAGGACCTCGGGCGTCAGCCGTACATGCGGCGCATCGCGAAGTCGACCATCTGCTCCACGGCCTTGGCGTCGAAGACCATGCGGTGCTCACCCTCCATGTCGAGGACGAAGCCGTAGCCGGTCGGCAGCAGGTCGATCACCTCGGCCCCGGTGATCACGAAGTACTTGGACTCCTTGCCCGCGTACAACCGCAGCTCCTTGAGCGTGGTGAACATCGGGATCACCGGCTGCTGGGTGTTGTGCAGCGCGAGGAATCCAGGGTTGTCGCCGCGCGGGCAGTAGACCTTCGACGTCGCGAAGATCTGCTGGAAGTCCTCTGCGGACAGAGAACCCGTGGTGAAGGCCCGTACCGCATCACCGAGGGAGGGCGGCGAGGGCTCGGGATACAGCGGCTGCTCGCCGTAGCCGCCGCCCATCTGCTGCTGTGCGCCCTGGTTCTGGTCGTAGCCGTACATGCCGCAAAGAGTAATCGGACACATCAGACCCTTGAGGGGTTGCGTCTTATTACTGACGGGTAGCATCATCGGAGAGGTCAGCTGATATACGCACGCCAGCTCGTCGCCCGCCCGGCCCACACCCCGTCCCCGGGGCCCTGTGCGCCACTGCTATTGATTACGGAGCCTTCCCATGGGGCACTACAAGTCGAATCTCCGCGACATCGAGTTCAACCTCTTCGAGGTCCTCGGGCGCGACAAGCTGTACGGCACCGGACCGTTCGCGGAGATGGACGTCGAGACCGCGAAGAGCATCCTCGACGAGGTCAACCGCCTCGCCGAGAACGAGCTCGCCGACTCGTTCGCCGACGCCGACCGCAACCCGCCGGTCTTCGACCCGGAGACCAACACCGCACCGGTCCCGGCCTCCTTCAAGAAGTCCTACCAGGCCTTCATGGACTCCGAGTACTGGCGTCTGGGCCTGCCCGAGGAGATCGGCGGCACCACCTCCCCGCGCTCCCTGATCTGGTCCTACGCGGAGCTGCTGCTCGGCTCGAACCCGGCCATCTGGATGTACTCCTCCGGCCCGGCCTTCGCCGGCATCCTCTTCGACGAGGGCAACGAGGCTCAGAAGAAGATCGCCGAGATCGCCGTCGAGAAGCAGTGGGGCTCGACGATGGTGCTGACCGAGCCGGACGCCGGTTCGGACGTCGGCGCGGGCCGCACGAAGGCCGTCGAGCAGGAGGACGGCTCCTGGCACATCGAGGGCGTGAAGCGCTTCATCACCTCGGGCGAGCACGACATGTCCGAGAACATCATCCACTACGTGCTGGCCCGCCCCGAGGGCGCAGGCCCCGGCACGAAGGGCCTCTCGCTCTTCATGGTCCCGAAGTTCCACTTCGACTGGACCACCGGCGAACTGGGCGAGCGCAACGGCGTGTATGCGACGAACGTCGAGCACAAGATGGGCCTCAAGGCGTCCAACACCTGCGAGATGACGTTCGGCGACCAGCACCCCGCCAAGGGCTGGCTGATCGGTGACAAGCACGACGGCATCCGCCAGATGTTCCGCATCATCGAGTTCGCCCGCATGATGGTCGGCACGAAGGCCATCGCGACCCTGTCGACCGGCTACCTGAACGCACTGGAGTACGCCAAGGAGCGCGTCCAGGGCAGCGACCTGTCGCAGTTCATGGACAAGACCGCCCCCAAGGTCACCATCACGCACCACCCCGACGTGCGCCGCTCGCTCATGACGCAGAAGGCGTACGCGGAGGGCATGCGCTCCCTCGTGCTGTACACCGCCTCCGTCCAGGACGCGATCCAGGAGAAGGAGGCCGCAGGCGAGGACGCCAAGGCGCTGCACGGCCTCAACGACCTGCTGCTCCCGATCGTGAAGGGCTACGGCTCCGAGAAGTCGTACGAACAGCTGGCGCAGTCGCTCCAGACGTTCGGCGGCTCCGGGTACCTCCAGGAGTACCCGATCGAGCAGTACATCCGTGACGCCAAGATCGACACGCTGTACGAAGGCACGACGGCGATCCAGGGCCAGGACTTCTTCTTCCGGAAGATCGTCCGCGACCAGGGTGCCTCGCTGAACGCCCTCTCCGAGAAGATCAAGAAGTTCCTCGCCGGCGCCCAGGGCAACGAGGAGCTGGCCGGTGCGCTGGACTCCCTCGCCAAGGCGGCCGTGGACCTGGAGGCGATCGTCGGCACGATGATCACCGACCTCACCGCGACCGGCGAGGACGTCAAGAACATCTACAAGGTCGGCCTGAACACCACCCGCCTGCTGATGGCCTCCGGCGATGTCGTCGTCGGCTACCTGCTGCTCAAGGGCGCGGCCGTCGCGGCCGAGAAGCTGCGAGACGCCTCCGCGAAGGATGTCGCCTTCTACCAGGGCAAGATCGCCGCCGCGAAGTTCTTCGCCACGAATGTGCTGCCGGGCGTCTCCACCGAGCGCGCGCTCGCCGAGTCCGTCGACAACTCGCTGATGGAGCTGGACGAGGCCGCGTTCTAGCCTCCGGCCCCGCTCACGATCGTCAACACGCACCGTCACCCGGACACGCTTTCGGGTGGCGGTGCTGTCGTATCAGCTGGGTACGCTGAGTGCAGGCCGAGAATCCCGTTCATGGGAGGAACCATGACTGCCGAGGCACTGCCCGAAGCGGCGCGGCGCGACGATTCCATCTGGCCGGTCCCGCCGCCGGACGGCTACATCGCGGACGATCTGTTCACGCTTGACGACCTCCCGCCGCATACGGAGCTGATCGACGGGAGCCTGGTTTTCGTGAGTCCGCAGCGAAAGTTCCACACGCTGGCGATGTATCTGCTGGAACAGGGGCTGCGCAGCCACGTTCCCACCGATCTGCGCGTACGCCGCGAAATGGCCGTCGTGCTCGGCAAGCGCAACGTCCCGGAACCCGACCTCGTCGTGGTGACGGCCGAAGCGGACGGGGACCAGCACCAGACCCGCTACCAGGCCGCCGACATCCTGCTCGCCGTCGAGGTCGTCTCCCCCGACTCCGAGGCCAGGGACCGCGACACCAAGCCGCACAAGTACGCGGGGGCAGGCATCCCGAATTTCTGGCTCGTCGAGATGAACAAGAACGGCCGGCCCGTGGTCTGGACGTATCAGCTGGACCCGGTCAACAAGAAGTACGTCTCCACCGGCGTCCACCACGACCGGCTGAAGGTCTCCGCCCCGTACGACGTCGACATCGACCTGACCGCCATCGACGAGCTGTAGGCCCGGTCGGTGCGGCGGCGCCGCGGAGACCGGGCAATCCGGCCGGTGCGGCCTCGTTACAGTGAAGAACATGAGTTCCTCGCTCCGCTTCGACCGCGGTCACACCGACGATCTGATGGCCTTCCTGATGGCCTCCCCCTCCCCGTACCACGCCGTGGCCACCGCGGCCGAGCGGCTGGAGAAGGCCGGATTCCGACAGGTCGAGGAGACCGCGGCCTGGGACGGCACCAGCGGGGGGAAGTACGTCCTGCGCGGCGGTGCGATCGTGGCCTGGTACGTGCCGGAGGGCGCCGCGGCGCACACCCCGTACCGGATCGTCGGGGCGCACACCGACTCGCCGAATCTGCGGGTCAAGCCGCTCCCGGACACCGGGGCGTACGGCTGGCGGCAGGTCGCGGTGGAGATCTACGGCGGGACGCTCCTCAACACCTGGCTCGACCGGGACCTCGGTCTCGCCGGCCGCATCTCGCTGCGCGATGGCACGCACCGGCTGGTGAACATCGACCGGCCGCTCCTGCGCGTGCCGCAGCTGGCCGTGCACCTGGACCGGTCGTCCAACACCGACGGTCTGAAGCTCGACCGGCAGAAGCACATGCAGCCGATCTGGGGGCTCGGGGCCGTCGAGGAGGGCGACCTGATCCGCTTCGTTGCGGAGGAAGCGGGCGTCGACGCCGAGGACGTGACCGGCTGGGACCTGATGCCGCACCCCGTCGAGCCGCCCGCCTATCTGGGCCGGGACAGCGAGCTGCTGGCCGGGCCCAGGATGGACAACCTGCTGTCCGTGCACGCGGCGACCGCCGCGCTGGCCGCCGTCGCCGGACAGCCGGACTCCGAGCTTCCGTACATCCCGGTGATGGCCGCCTTCGACCACGAGGAGAACGGCTCGCAGTCCGACACCGGCGCCGACGGGCCGCTGCTCGGCACAGTTCTGGAACGCTCCGTCTTCGCCCGCGGCGGTGCGTACGAGGACCGCGCCCGGGCCTTCGCCGGAACCGTCTGCCTCTCCTCGGACACCGGGCACGCGATCCACCCCAACTACGCCGAGCGCCACGACCCGACCCACCACCCGATGGTCAACGGCGGACCGATCCTCAAGGTCAACGTCAATATGCGGTACGCGACCGACGGCGGCGGCCGGGCCGTGTTCGCGGCGGCGTGCCAGAAGGCGGACGTGCCCTGGCAGACGTTCGTCTCCAACAACTCGATGCCGTGCGGCACCACGATCGGCCCGATCACCGCCGCCCGTCACGGCATTCAGACCGTGGACATCGGCGTCGCGATCCTGTCGATGCACAGCGCCCGTGAACTGTGCGGCGCGGACGACCCGTATCTGCTGGCGAACGCGCTGGCGGCGTTCCTGGCGGGCTGAGAGCCCGTGGGGTGGGAGCGCCCGGCTCCCACCCCCGGCCGCGCTCCGCGAACTGGCCAGTAACCCTTCGTCGGCCCGGCGGAACCCCCCGATATTCTGGGACTTTGCCCGTGCCCCCACGCCGGGCGCACCTCGCCCGGAAGGGAAGCCGTACGTGGAGTTCCGGCTGCTCGGCACCGTCTCCGTCGACACGCGCACCGGGCCGCTGCCTCTCGGTCCCGCCAAACGCCGCAGCCTGCTCGCCGCGTTGCTGCTGTCCGCCAACACACCCGTGTCCATGGCCCGGTTGACGGACTCCCTGTGGGACGACGCACCGCCGCTGCACGCCCGCAGCGTCATCCAGGGGCACGTGTCGCAGCTGCGCTCCCTCCTGGTCGGCGCGGACGCGAAAGTCTACGGGGTGGAACTGGTCACGCTCGGCAACGCGTATGTGCTGCGCGTACCGGAAACCCTGCTGGACTCGCAGCGGTTCGAGGAGTTGCTGGTACTGGCTCGGGAACAGCGCAGCCCCGCTGACGCCGTACTGATGCTCAAGGAGGCCCTGTCCCTGTGGCAGGGCCCGGCGCTCACCGGCGCGTTCGCCGGGCCGCCGCTCCAGGCCGCCGCTCACTCGCTGGAGGAGTCGCGGCTGGCGGCGGTCGAGCAACTGGCGCGGGCCTACGCGGCGCTGGGGGAACACAGCCGGGCCGCTGCGATGCTGCGGGCGGAAGCGATCGCGCATCCGATGCGGGAGTCGCTGGCGGCGGCCCTGATGACGGCGCTGTACCGGGCGGGGCGTCAGTCGGAGGCACTGGACTGGTTCCACCGCACGAGGCGACTGCTCGCCGACGAGCTGGGAATCGACCCTGGGCACGAACTCGCCGACGCGTACGCACTGATCCTGCGCGGCGCCCCCGGGCCGGACACACGGACCGAACCGGCCGCCCCCTCGGACGCCTCGCCCGGCACCACGGAGGCCGGGGCGGGAACCGGCACCGACAGCGCCCCCGGCCCGCCGTCGCCCCGCCCCCTCCCCCTGCCACCCCTCGGCGGCGAGCCGCACCCCACCGATCTGCTGCCCCGCGCACCCCGCGGCTTCCACGGGCGGGGCGCCGAACTGGCCGCACTCACCCGGGCCGCGGCCGGCGAGGCGCCCGTCTGTCTGGTCACCGGACCGGCCGGAGTGGGAAAGACCGCGCTGGCCCTCCAGTGGGCGCACCGCAACCCCGCCGCCTTCCCGGACGGACGGCTCTTCGCCGACCTGCGCGGCTTCAGTGACACCGGTGAGCCCGCGCCCATCGAAGTGCTGCGTGAGTTCCTGCTGGCGATGGGCGTCGCACCGCGCCGTGTCCCCGAGTCCGTCCCCGCCGCAGCGGCGCTCTTCCGGTCCCTGACCGACCGGCGCAGGCTGCTCGTCGTCCTCGACAACGCCCGCGACTCCGCCACGGTCAGGCCACTGCTGCCGGGCGGTACCGACTGCGTCACGCTGGTCACCAGCCGGCACCGGCTGGAAGGCCTCATCGCCTCGGACGCGGCCCGTCCCGTCCCGCTCGACGTACTCGAACCGCAGGACGGCACGGCCCTGCTGGCCGGTGTCCTCGGCGAGGAACGAGTCCTCGGCGAACCGGTGGCGGCCCGTCGGCTCGCCGAGCTCTGCGGAGGTCTGCCGCTCGCTCTGCGCGTCACCGCGGCCCGGCTGGCAGGGCGTCCGCAGTGGACGCTGGCCGGACTGGCCGACGAACTCGCCGACGAACGCAGCAGGCTGGCGTACCTCGACGTGGACGACACCGGTGTCTCGGCCGCGCTGCGGCTGACCGTGCAGCAGCTTCCGCCGGACGCCGTCCACCAGTTCGCCCGGCTCGGCCACCACCCCGGCAGTCACTTCGACCCGTACACGGCCGCCGCACTCGCCGGCACGGACCCTGCCGTCGCGGCAGCGGCGCTGGAACGGCTCGCCACCGCCCACCTCGTCACCGAGAGGGCACCCGGGCGCTGGGTGCTGCACGATCTGGTACGCCTCTACGCCCGCGGTCTGGACCCCGCGTCCGGGCCCGAGGCCCTCATCAATGTCCTCGACCACTACATCGCCACCGCGCTCGCCGCCGCCGACACGGCCGAACCCGGCGGTGAGCCCTGCTTCGTCCTGCCGGACGACTACCACCGCCCCGCCGCCACAAGGGACTTCACCGACCGGGCGGCGGCGATGCGCTGGCTGGCCGCCGAACGCGACGACCTGGCTCTGGCCGCCGTCGCGGCCCGGGCCGCCGGGCTCGACGACCGGGCCTGGCGGATCATTCTGCTCCAGTGGCCGCAGGTGGTGTGGCGGGCACGGGACAGCTGGGCACCACTGCTGGAACTGGCGCTGGACTCCGCCCGCACCGAGAGCGATCCGTATGCCGAGTCGCGGGTGATCAATCTGCTGGGCTGGGTGCTGGCCGAGGAGGGCAGGACCGCCGAGGCCGTCACCCTGCTGGAGCGTTCGCCGGGCCTCGCCCGGCAGGCCGGTGACCGGCTCGGCGAGGCGACCGCGCTGATCAACCTGGCTGTCGTCCAAGCCGAAGCGGGCGGGCTCGACATGGCGCTGGAAGGCTGCGGACGGGCCGTCGACCTGGCCCACGAGGAACGCGACGCGCACACCGAGATGCTCGCGCTGCAGCACCTCGCCCGGATGCAGCTCACCGCGAACCGGCCGCAGGACGCCCTCGACTCCGCCCGGACGGCGCTGGACCTCGGGCCCGAGCACGAGGAGGTCGCACGCCGGGTGCTGCTGCTGACCACCAGTGGCCAGGCCCGTCTGGCGCTCGGCGACGAGAGCGAAGGTATCCGGCTGCTGGACCGGGCGGCCGGGGAGGCGGAGCGCGCCGGTTACGACGAGGGAGCGGTACGGGCCCTCGAAGCGTTGTTGCGGGTGACGGCGCGGACGGAGTACCGCAAACGGTACGAAGAAGCGGTCCGGCGGCTCACCGACGACGGCTGAGAGCCGCACGCCCGTGCGATGACGTGAGAGTGACGGTCCCGGACGTCAGCGGGACGTCAGCGGGACGTCAGCAGAACATGAGCGGCGGACCCAAGAATCATGAATGTCAGCAGGTCAGGGGCGCTCGCCACACGACCAGCCGTTCGCCGCACCGTCTCACTCGGGGGAAATTCCATGAGCACTCTCCGCAACCGCACCACCGTCCTCGCCGCCGCGACCACCGCGGTGCTCGCCCTGGCTCTCACCGCCTGCGGCGGGGACGGCACCGGTACGAAGTCCGCCGGCCCGGCGAGCGGCGCCTCGAAGGAAGCCTCCCAGCCCGCCACCGACGCGACGACCGCGAAGACCGACGGTGCCGCGCAGAACACCGAAGCCACGAAGACGGGCACTTCGAAGACCGGCACGTCGAACGGCAGCACCAAGACGGGCGGGGACACCAGCGACAGCTACGCCTACAAGCACCCGTGCAAGAGCGGGGACCTGTCGGTGCGCGTGTATCCCCGCGAGGGTTCGGCCACCCAGCACGTGATCGAGGTCAACAACGTCGGCGCGAACTCCTGCGGCCTGAGCTACTTCCCGCGGGTCAGCCTGGGCGCCGCGAAGGCCTCGGACCACAGCGGGGACATCCAGCCGGCGGTTCCCGGCGGCCTGGGCGGCGCACCGGCCTACCCGGTCAAGCCGAAGACGGCCGCCATCGCGGTGATCGACCTCAACCCGAAGGGCGGCGACGGCATGACCTGGATCAACGAGATGAGCGTTCTCGCCGACGGCGACCACATGGCCAACGCGGACACGCAGAACTTCGACCTCGGGCCCGCTGTCAAGGTGCTCGACCCGAAGCTGGGCCTGTACGAGAGCACGGTTGCCGCCGCGGTGAACTCCATGAAGCAGGCGGCCACCTCCTGACCTGCTGAGCCAGGCCGTACGCCGCGCCCCGCGGGGCGCGGCCCCTCCCCTCGCCGCAGACCCCGCACCGGGCACGGAAGCCCCTCCGTATCCAGGGCTCCGCGCGCCGTCAGGCCTGCTCGTCCATCCCTGCCAGCACCAGCGGCAGCCGGGGCGTTCCCTCCGCACTCACGCGGACGGGGACGCCCCAGTCCTGTTGGTGGACATGGCAGGCCGGGTACTCGTTCGCAGGGTCGTCGTCGCAGGACGCCGCCATCGCGGACACATGCAGGACCCCCTCGGTGATGCCGTCGGCCAGGACCAGATCGCGGAACAGGTCGGTACCGGGGCCCGAGCCCTCCGCCAGCAGTTCGGGCGGGGTCGACGAGACCAGCAGCCGGGTCGAGGGACCGTACCGGGTGTCCAGCTTCTGCCCGGCGGGAGCCTGGAAGACCACATCGAGGCGGAGCGCGCCCGGGGCGATCTCGGTGGCCGCGCGCTGCGTGTGGTGCGCCCGATCGACGACACGTACGGCCTCCTCCGGGAGCCGCAGCCGGGTCAGCCGGTGCCGGGCCGACTCGACGACCACGAGATCGCCTTCGACCAGCACGGCGTCGCTGGGCTCACGCAGATCCGTGGCCAGGGTGGTGACCTCACCGCTCGCGGGGTCGTAGCGCCGCAGCGCGTGGTTGTACGTGTCGCAGACGGCGACGGACCCGTCGGGCAGCGCTGTCACGCCCAGCGGGTGCTGAAACAGCGCCTGCTCCGCTCCGCCATCGCGGTGTCCGAAGTCGAAGAGGCCGGTGCCGACGGCCGTACGGACGGCAAAGCCGGTGCCGTCGCGCTCGACGTACCGCAGGGCGGACGTCTCCGAGTCGGCGACCCAGAGCCGCTCCCCGTCGGCCGACGTGGCAAGCCCCGATGGCTGGGCGAACCAGGCCTCGTCGGCCGGCCCGTCGACCAGGCCCTCGTTGGTCGTACCCGCCGCGACCTGCACGGTCTGTGTCGCGGGGTCGTACGTCCACAGCTGGTGCACCCCCGCCATGGCGATCCACAGCCGGTCCGCGAACCAGGCGACGTCCCAGGGGGAGGAGAGGTCGACCTCCCGTGCCGGACCGCTCGTCGGCGAGCCCTGCCACCACTGGCGGCCGGTACCGGCGAGGGTCGTCGTCACCCCAGTGGTGAGCTCGAGGGCGCGGATGGCGTGGTTGACGGTGTCGGCGACCGCGATCCGGCCGTCGGGCAGCACGGCCAGCCCCTGCGGCTCGGAGAACCGGACCTCGTCGGGCCCGCCGTCCGCGAACCCCCTGTCCCCCGTGCCGACATGGCGGCGAACCCCTTCGCTGTCACGTTCGATCTCGACCAGGCGGTGACGGGTGGTGTCGGAGACGAGGAAGCCGCCGTCGGGCAGGAGCAGGGCCTTGCCGGGGAAACGCAGATGCGTGGCGACCGGCTCGGGCGCGACGTAGGGGCCGTCACCGCGGCGCAGCGTGCCCTTCGCGCCGTGCTCGGCCTCCAGCTCCTCGACCAGCTTCTCGATGGCGTGCGCATGGCCCTCGCCCGCGTGCTGGGCGACGACATAGCCCTCGGGGTCGATCACGACCAGCGTGGGCCAAGCCCGTACGGCGTACTGCTTCCAGGTCGCCAGTTCCGGGTCGTCGAGAACAGGGTGGTGGACCTCGTACCGCTCGACGGCGTCGACGACTGCCTGGTGCTCGGCCTCGTGGACGAACTTCGGCGAGTGCACACCGACGATCACCACGGTGTCGCGGTGCTTCTCCTCCAGCTCTCGCAGCTCATCGAGGACGTGCAGGCAGTTCACACAGCAGAAGGTCCAGAAATCCAGAACCAATATGCGACCTCGGAAGTCCGCGAGGGACAATTCCTTGCCGCCAGTATTGATCCAGGCTCGGCCTTGCAGCTCAGGGGCACGGACACGGGCACGCTTCTTCATGCCGTCCAGGGTGCCATTCACAGCCGGGCGGTCGTACAGGAGGACGCCGATGTGGCACCGCTGCTCATCGCTGTATCGGTGTGCGTCATCGCGCTCGCGGACAAGGAGCAGCAGGGCTGGCCCCGGCGCGTTTCACGTGAAACGTGGCTACTTGCCCATCTCTGGCGGAGCCAGCCCGAGCCGCCGGTCCTTGAGCGCCGGGAATTGCTCGCGCGTGGCGGCAACCTTCGACGGGTCGAACTCCACGGTGAGCACCTCCTCGTCCGCGCCCGCCTCAGCAAGCACCTCACCCCAGGGGTCGACGACGATGCTGTGTCCGGCCTGCTGGATTCCGGCGTGGGTGCCCGCGGTGCCGACGGCCAGGACGTACGACTGGTTCTCGACGGCGCGGGCCTGGGCCAGCAGCGTCCAGTGGGCACGGCGACGCTCCGGCCAGCCCGCCGCGACGATCAGCGTCTCGGCGCCCGCGTCGACCAGGCCACGGAACATTTCCGGGAAGCGCAGGTCGTAACAGGTGGCGAGACCCAGGGTGGTCTGCGCCAGGGCGACCGTGACCAGCTCCTCGCCGGCGCCCATCATGACCGCCTCGCCGGTGTCGAAGCCGAAGCGGTGGATCTTGCGGTAGGCGGCAGCCCGCTCGCCCTCGGGGGTGAAGACGAGCGCGGTGTTGTAGAGGGTGCCGTCGGCCGCGCGCTCGACGAAGGAGCCCGCGTGCAGCCAGACCCCGGCATCGGCCGCGGCCTTCGCCATGATGTCGTGGGTGGGCCCCTGGAGCGGCTCGGCCTCGTCCTCGAAGGCGGTGTACGCGAACGCGCCGACCGGCCAGAGTTCGGGAAGAACCACCAGATCCGCACCGCGTTGGGCCGCAATCAGCGAGGCCGCGCGTTCCCTACGGGAATTGACGGATTCGTCCGGGTCTACTGCGATCTGGATGAGGGAGGCGCGCACACTACCACCGTCCTGGCATTCGAGCCGTCAACACGGCCTACGATCGTCACACGAAAGCACTGCCGGGGTGCCTGCTCGCAGCGTAACTTAGCGATCGAACCTCCCACGCAGCCCGCCGCCCGCGCCCAGCACTCCAGCCCATGCACCGCAGAACCGCACGAGGGGTCCCGTGACCGTCCATCCCAGCCTTCAGACCTACGCCGATGCCTGGACCCACTCCATCGAGTCGATTGCCGAACTGGTGAAGCCGCTCGCCGAGGGAGACTGGAACCGCCGTACGCCGTGCCCCGCCTGGTCGGTGCGTGACATCGTCTCGCACATCATCGGCATGGAGTGCGAGCAGCTCGGCGACCCGCGCCCGATCCACAGCCTGCCGCGCGACCTCTACCACGTGCAGAACGACTTCGCCCGCTACATGGAGATGCAGGTCGATGTGCGGCGCCACCATACGGCGCTGGAGATGACCTCCGAGCTGGAGTACACGATCATTCGCCGCGCACGTCAGCTGCGCAACGAATCACGTGACCCCGAGACCATGGTCCGGGCGCCGCTCGGCGCCGAGCAGACCCTTGAACTGGCACTGCGGATGCGGGTCTTCGACGTCTGGGTGCACGAGCAGGATCTGCGCATGACCCTGGGCCGGCCCGGCAATCTTGACTCCCCCGGCGCCACCATCGTCCGGGACACGCTGCTCCACGGGCTGCCGAAGGTCGTCGCCAAGGACGCGGGGGCGCCGCCCAACTCGGCGATCGTGATCGATGTGCACGGGGAGCTGGAGTTCCTGCGCACCGTCAGGGTCGACGCGGAGGGCCGCGGTTCGGTGGACGGTTCACCGTCCCTCGGCCCCGCGGTGACGCTGGCGATGGACTGGGAGACGTACTACCGCCTCGCCTGCGGGCGGGTGCGCGCGGGGGCGGTCGCAGACCGGATCAAGGCCGAGGGCGATCAGGAACTGGCAGAGGCGATCCTGCGGAACTTCGCCGTGACGCCGTAGCGCCCCAGCGCCGCACCACCGTGGCCGGCGGCGCCCGTCGTGCGGGGACGGGCTCGCCGCCGATCCGGCGCGACAGCGCGTTACGCCGGTACGTGCACGGCTTCCACGCGGCTGATCACATGGTGGTCCCGCTCACGGTGGGTGGCCCGCGAGTACAGCCGCAGAATCTGTACGACGCCGAGCGCCTCCAGCACGAAGACCGAGGCGAACGCGATCCGGTAGTTGTCGCCGGTCGCGTCCAGCAGCACGCCTACGGCGAACAGGGTGGTCATCGAGGCGATGAAGCCTCCCATGTTCACGATGCCCGAGGCGGTGCCCTGGCGCTCGGGCGGGTTGGCGGGCCGTGCGAAGTCGAAGCCGATCATCGAGGCGGGACCGCACGCGCCGAGCACCACACACAGGACGATCAGCAGCCACATCGGTGCATGGTCGCCCGGGTAGAAGATGGTCGACGCCCAGAGCAGCGCCGTCACCGTGACGGTCCCGAGGGCCAGCGGGGCGCGGGCCGCGTGGTGGCGGGCGATGATCTGCCCGTAGACCAACCCGAACGCCATGTTGGAGAGCACCACCAGGGTGAGCAGCTCACCGGCCGTGGACCGGCTCAGCCCCTGCGCCTCCACCAGGAACGGCAGCCCCCACAGCAGCAGGAACACCATCGCCGGGAACTGCGTGGTGAAGTGCACCCACATACCGAGCCGGGTGCCGGGCTCGCGCCAGGAGGCGGCGATCTGCTTGCGGACGTAGGCGGCGCCCGCGTGCTCGACGGGCGGCGGCTCGTGGCCGTCGGGGTGGTCCTTCAGGAACAGCAGAACAAGTACGAGGACGACAACACCGGCGGCGGAGCTGCCCACGAAGGTGGTGGTCCAGCCGAATTCGTGCAGGGCCGGCGCGATGAAGAGCGTCGAGACGAGGTTGCCCGCCATCCCGAAGAGCGCGGCGACCTGCCCGATCAGCGGACCGCGCCGGGCCGGGAACCAGCGGGCACCGAGCCGCAGCACGCTGATGAACGTCATCGCGTCGCCACAGCCGAGCAGCGCCCTGGACGCCAGCGCCATGCCGTACGAGGGGGAGAGCGCGAAACCGAGCTGCCCCAGGGTGAACAGAACGGCCCCGAGGGTGAGGACCTTCTTTGTGCCGAGCCGGTCGACCATCAAGCCGACAGGTATCTGCATGCCCGCGTAGACGAGCAGCTGAAGAATGGAGAACGTGGAGAGCGCGGAGGCGTTGACGTGGAACCGGTCGGCGGCGTCGAGTCCGGCAACGCCCAGGCTGGTGCGGAAGATGATGGCGACGAAGTAGACGGCGACACCGGTGCCCCAGACCAGCACGGCACGCCGGCCGCCGGGTGGATCTCCGGGCAGGGACAGGGTGGGAGCAGCGGCAGAACTCACCGGTCCTCACCCCTGACCAGCACCTTGACCCGGCTGACATGACGCCGCACGACCTGTGCGGCACCGTCCGCGTCACCCGACCTGATCGCCTCCAGCAGCTCACCGTGCTCGGTGATGTTGGCCGCGATCCTGCCCGGGTGCGCCTCCATCACGGCAACACCCATCCGCAGCTGCCGGTCGCGCAGCTGGTCGTAGAGGCGCGAGAGAATGTCGTTGCCCGCGTTGCGCACGATCTCGGCATGGAAGCACCGGTCCTTCACGGAGACGGCGGCCAGATCCCCGGCCTCGGCCAACTGCCGCTGCTCCTCAAGAAGTTCTTCGAGCCGTCCGATCAACTGCGCGGAGGCGGGCACGGCCTTGCGGACCGCGAACTCCTCGACGAGCAGCCGGGTCTCCACCACATCGGCGATCTCCTGTGCGGAGACGGCGAGAACGAGAGCGCCCTTCTTCGGATACAGCTTGATCAGCCCCTCGACCTCCAGCCGCAGCAGTGCTTCACGCACGGGCGTACGGGAGACCCCGACGGCCTGGGCGAGATCGCCTTCGGTGAGGAGCGTGCCGCCCTCGTAGCGGCGGTCCAGGACCGCCCCCTTGATATGGGCGTAGACGCGCTCGGCGGCGGGGGGCTGCTTGACGGGGGACTTCACGGTCGACTTCGCGGCGGAGTTCGCAGGGGGCTTCACGACAGGGGGTGCGGCAGGCATGCACACAGCATAGATACAACATGCGTACATACGCTTCGCTCATCCGGAATGCGGACAAGCCAAACCTCAAGAGCCCTCCCCGTAGTGATGAACATTTTTGCTTCCGGTGGCACATTCGATTTGCTCCGCTTTACGTTCCGTCACGGAGGTGGTTCGGATGACCACGGAGAACACACCGGACGCGGCCGACGGGGCGGGGCGGACACCCGCACGGCATGACGCGATCGACATCAACGACTTCGTGTACGGAGCGACAGGGGCCCGGGTCCGGCGGCTGACCATGCCGGACGGGAAGCACTGGTTTCCGGCGGTGGACGTGTGCAGGCAGTTGGGATACGCCAACTCACGAAAGGCGATCAATGACCACGTGCCCAAGAGCCATCAGAACTTTCTCGAGACTGTAACTGGAGGATATGGTCTCAGCGTTCCCGCAGGTAGAGAGTGGCGTCGAGACCTGCAAGTCATCGATCTCCGGGGACTGATCCACCTCGTCAACGGCTGCACGAAGCTCTCGTGCCGACCGTTCAAGGAGTGGGTCGTCGACGTCATCATCGCGGTCCAGCGGGACGGCAGTTACAGTCTCAATAACCCTCGACCGACCGACTCGGAACCGGCTTCGACCGCGCCCGCCGTCGTCCACGCACTGCCGGCTCAGGTCGCCGACGCGATCGTCCGACTCGAAGAGCGGAACATCAGGCTGGACGAGCAGTTCGCAGCCGCACAGCACGAGACGCTCCTCGCACAGCGGGCCACGGCACGCGCGCTGGAACGGATCGCCGACCGCCTCGACACCCTGTTCGCCGACGGCTCCGCCCTGGTCCCGCCCGCGACCGTCGTACCCGCGCAACCGGTACGCCCCACCGCCGAGGCCGTCCTCGACGACTGGAGGTCACGCATGTCCGTGACGGAGGACGTCTGGGCGGTCGCCGCCACCATCGCCCCCGTACTGGCCGCGGAGGGCGAGCTGTCCCAGTCCCTGGAGTCCATCGCCGACCGCACGGGCCTCACGGTGCACCGGGTGAACGAGTGCCTGCGGTTCATGCGCAAGCACGCCTGCATCCGCTCCCGGGGCGGCACGGTGGACGGGGCCCCGGTCTATGTCCTGAACCATCCGTAGCGGGGGCGTGGCGTGACCGCGCCACCGCAACCGCACTTCTGACACCACCCGAGCCATCTGAGAACGCCCCGAAAACACCCCGGAAATCGGTACATCCATTCACCCACCCCGTGAGTCTCATCACCGAGCGGCACCCTCATGTGGCCGCATTCCAGGGGCATTTGGAGCGTTCAAGTTGAAAATCGGCATTAAGGACATAAACCGCGTTTCCGCCACTGCCACCGTGGCCCTCACCGCGAGTGCCGTCATCTCGGGCAGCGTATTTGCCTCCACTGCGCAGGCTGCCACGCTGCCCACCCCCACGATCACCGCCAAGGGCGGTTACGTGATGAACAACGGGACCGCGAAGACCCTGTACAGCAAGGCCGCGGACACCCGTCGCTCCACCGGCTCCACCACCAAGATCATGACCGCCAAGGTCGTTCTGTCGCAGAAGAACCTCAACCTGGATTCCAAGGTCACGATCCAGAAGGCGTACAGCGACTACATCGTCTCCAAGGGTGCCTCGTCGGCCCGCCTCATCGTGGGCGACAAGGTCACCGTCCGCCAGCTGCTGTACGGCCTGATGCTGCCGTCCGGCTGCGACGCCGCGTACGCACTGGCCGACAAGTTCGGCTCCGGCACCACCCGCGCGGCCCGTGTGAAGTCGTTCATCGGCAAGATGAACGCCCAGGCCAAGTCCCTCGGGCTGAAGAACACCCACTTCGACTCGTTCGACGGCATAGGGAACGGCTCGAACTACTCGACGCCGCGCGACCTGACGAAGATCGCCAGCAGCGCGATGAAGAGCTCCACGTTCCGCACGATCGTGAAGACCAAGTCGACCAAGCAGAAGGTCACCACGAAGTCCGGCGGCTACCGCTACATGTCGTGGTCCAACACCAACGCGATGCTCAGCAGCTACAGCGGTGCGATCGGAGTGAAGACCGGTTCCGGCCCGACGGCCAAGTACTGCCTGGTCTTCGCCGCGACCCGCAACGGCAAGACGGTCATCGGCACCGTGCTGTCCTCCACGAGCGCGACCACCCGGACCTCTGACATGAAGAAGATCATGGACTACAGCTTCAAGAAGTAGTCCCGCCGGCCACGGCAGCACACCACAACAGAGGGGCTCCGCACCACGCGGGGCCCCTCTCGCTGTCACGTGGCCTCTCCGGCCTGCTGACGGCTCAGTCGAGGCAGAACTCGTTGCCCTCGACGTCCTGCATCACGATGCACGACTCGTTCTCCTCATCGGCGTACAGCACGTTCACGCACACCGCCCCGAGCTCGACCAGCCGATCACGTTCGGCCTCAAGCGTGGCCAGACGCTCCGCACCCACGAGCCCGGTACCGGCCCGCACGTCGAGATGCACCCGGTTCTTGGCGACCTTGCCTTCGGGAACCTGCTGGAAATACATGCGCGGGCCCTCACCCGTGGGATCGGAGCACACAGCCCATGATCCCTGTCCCTCAGAAGGCAGCGTTACGACGTACCCCAACACCTCGCACCAGAAACGAGCCACACGCTCGGGTTCTGCGCAGTCGAAGGTGACTTGGAACTTCTTGACCGATGCCATCGGGCCACCCTAACAGCGAGCCTCTTTGGCCCAACTTCCAGTGAGGCATGGCATGTTGACCAGCACGTCCACTTGCTCACCGGTACGGGTCAGTCCGACCGGACCAGCCCGTCCTGGAAGGCGTCCCACACGGCGGGGGCGACGACCAGGACTGGGCCGGCGGGGCTCTTGGAGTCGCGGACGGCGACGGTGTCGGGGATGTTGACAGCCACCTCGACGCATTCGCCGTGCGCTTCGCTGTAGCTGGACTTCCTGAAACAGAACTCGATCATTTACTCGTCCCTTTGGCGATACTCGCAATGAACCGCACCGAATCGTATGGCGACAGACTCATGGCGCAGGTGCGCGCGAACAGCTCGGAGTACGCCATGCTCTCCTCCGCTCCCTCCACCCAGTTGGTGGTACGCAGCCCGTCCATGTGCACGACGTCCACGGCGTTCTCCTCAGCGAACGAGAGGATATTGAACGGTCCGCCACTACAGGGATTCACCTCTGCCCGGAAGGGAAGCACCTGCACGTCGATGTCCGGCTGCTCCGCAAGCTGGCACACGTGCTCCAACTGCCGTCCCATGACGTCAGGGCCGCCGATCATCTGGCGCAATGCGGCTTCCCAGATCACCGCGTGCACCCGCAGAGGATTCTCGCCCCGCAGACGACGCTGACGGCGCACACGCACATCAACGATACGCTCGACCTCGTCGATCCTGTCAGGCGAAACAGCCGCCACCGCAAGGGCTCTCGCGTACTCGGGCGTCTGGAACAGGCCAGGAATCAGAGAGAGTTGCCAGGTCCGCACCCTGAGCGCGACATCCTCCATCGCAACGTACTCGCGCAGGCTTCCTGGGGTGAGTGAGGTTGTCCACCAGCCTTTTGCCTTACGCCGTTCTCGGTCGAGCTTGGCCAGCCTGAGCAATCCCTCGACCACTTGCGGGTCATCGACACCATACGCTCGACAGAGCGCGGCAACGTCCGGATCTCTGACCGGAACCCAGCCGTGTTCCATCTTGGCGATCTTTGCCGCCTGAGCGCTGAGGACAGCCGCAGCCTGTGTCTGATTCAGCCCTGCGGCCTCCCGGAAGGTCAGCAACTGACCGCCCAACTGGCGGGCGAGGACTGTAGAAACGCGATTCCCCAAGCCCACACGCGTTTTTGACACCGTTCAACACCTCCTGTGCACGCACAGTCTGCATGGCGTGATCGGACAGCCACAATCACCCGTTGGAGATAAATATCTCCAAGTAGGTTGTGTCGACCACCGGAGATCGCTACGTTCAGTGCCCAGCCGCTCACCCTGCGGCCCAATTGGCGGAAGTGCACCGCCCCGCCCCCACGCAGGTCGGCATCGCCACCGCCCGCACCCGAGGAGCTCGCGCCCATGACCGCAGCCCAAGAGGCCCCGACCCCCGAGCCCGTACTTCGCGAGGACCGGCTCGACTACACCCCGTACGCCCGTAGCATCACGCTCAGCCGCCGCCGCGCCGCCCGGCTCGTCGCGGAGTGGGGGCATCCTGAGCTGTCCGGCGACGCGGCGCTCCTGGTGAGCGAGTTGGCCACCAACGCACTGCTGCACGGCGCCCTGCGCGATCGGCTCTTCCGGGTCCACCTCGTCCTCACAGCCACCGTCCTCCGGATCGAGGTGAGCGACCCGCGCGGTGAACGGCTGCCGGGAGTACGCGAGGCCGCCGACGACGAGAAGTACGGGCGCGGGCTGCTGATCGTCTCCCGGGTCGCGGACGACTGGGGCGTCGAACCCCGTACGGTCGGCAAGACCGTCTTCGCCGAACTCGCCCTGACCGAACGGCCGGTGGACATGCCGCTGGAAACGACGACGGATACGCCGGTGGGCCCGCGCGTCGGAACGTGCGGGCCCACCGGCGGTGAGTGACCTACGGACCGTCAGGCCCAGGTGATCAGCCGCTTCGGCTGCTCCAGGATCGTGGCGACATCCGCAAGGACCTTGGAGCCGAGCTCGCCGTCGACCAGTCGGTGGTCGAACGACAGGGCCAGCGTCGTGACCTGACGCGGCTTCACCTTGCCCTTGTGGACCCACGGCTGGAGCTTGATGGCACCGACCGCGAGGATCGCGGACTCGCCCGGGTTCAGGATCGGCGTCCCCGTGTCGACGCCGAAGACACCGACGTTGGTGATCGTCACCGTGCCGCCCGCCATCGCGGCCGGGGAGGTCTTGCCGTCCCGCGCCGTGGAGACCAGCTCGCCCAGTGCCGCGGCGAGCTCCGGCAGGGTCTTGTCGTGCGCGTCCTTGATGTTCGGCACGATCAGACCGCGCGGGGTGGCGGCGGCGATGCCCAGGTTGACGTAGTGCTTGCGCACGATCTCCTGGTTCGCCTCGTCCCAGGCGGAGTTGACGTCCGGGTTCCGCTTGATCGCGACCAGGAGGGCCTTGGCGATGATCAGGAGCGGGTTGACCCGGACCCCCGCCATGTCCTTGTCCTCCTTGAGCTCCGCGACGAGCTTCATCGTGCGCGTGACATCGACCGTCACGAACTCGGTGACATGCGGAGCCGTGAACGCGCTGCCGACCATCGCCTGTGCGATGGCCTTGCGCACACCCTTGACCGGGATACGGGTCTCCCGCGCGCCCGCGACGACGGGGACCGGCGCCTCGGGGGCCAAGGACGGCGTGGCCTCCACCGCGACCGGTGCCTGAGCCTGCGCCGGTACGGGCGTGGCCGCCGCGTGCACGTCCTCGCGGGTGATGATCCCGCCCTCGCCGGTCGGGACGACCGTCGCCAGGTCGATGCCCAGGTCCTTGGCCAGCTTGCGCACCGGCGGCTTGGCGAGCGGGCGGCTCTCCCGAACGGCCGCGGCGCCGTGAGCGTTCATCTCACCCTGTACCGCGGCCGCCGCGGCACCCTTGCGGGCGCGCCGCTTCGTGGAGGTCTCGGCGACGCCGTAACCCACCAGGACGGGCTGACGGCCCTTGGGGGCCTCGGGTTCCGGCTCCGTTTCCGCGACCGGCTCGGGTGCCGGGGCCGGGGCCGCGTCACCGCTGCCCGGCGCCACGTCCACCGCGATGATCACCTGGCCGACGTCGACGGTCGTGCCCTCGGGGAAACGCAGCTCGTGCACCACCCCGTCGAACGGAATCGGCAGCTCCACGGCTGCCTTCGCCGTCTCGACCTCGCACACGACCTGGCCGTCGGTGACGGTGTCACCGGGCTGTACGTACCACTTGAGGATCTCGGCCTCGGTCAGCCCCTCGCCCACGTCGGGCATCTTGAACTCGCGGAAGCGAGCAGCGTTGGAAGTGTCGGTCATCGTTGTCACGTCCCAGTCCTCAGTACGCCAGCGAGCGGTCGACGGCGTCGAGCACACGGTCGAGACCCGGCAGGTACTCGTCCTCCAGCCGCGCCGGCGGGTACGGGGCGTGATAGCCGCCGACCCTCAGCACCGGTGCTTCCAGATGGTAGAAGCAGCGCTCGGTGATCCGGGCGGCGATCTCGGCCCCGGAGCCGTAGAACACCGGCGCCTCGTGGACCACGACGAGCCGGCCGGTCTTCTCGACCGATGTCTGAATGGTGTCGAAGTCGATCGGGGACATCGAGCGCAGGTCCAGGACCTCGATCGACTTGCCCTCCTCCTGGGCGGCCGCGGCCGCTTCCAGGCAGACCTTCACCATCGGGCCGTACGCGGCGAGCGTGAGGTCGGCGCCCGTGCGCGCCACCGCGGCCCGGTGCAGCGGACCGGGGATGGAGTCGGTCTCGACCTCGCCCTTGTCCCAGTAGCGGCGCTTCGGCTCGAAGAAGATGACCGGGTCGTCGCTCTGGACGGCCTGCTGCATCATCCAGTAGGCGTCGCTCGCGTTCGAGGGCGAGACCACCTTCAGGCCCGCGACATGCGCGAACAGGGCCTCGGGGGACTCGCTGTGGTGCTCGACGGCACCGATGCCGCCGCCGTACGGGATCCGCACGACGACCGGCAGTTTGATCTTGCCGAGCGCCCGGGCGTGCATCTTCGCGAGCTGCGTGACGATCTGGTCGTACGCGGGGAAGACGAAGCCGTCGAACTGGATCTCCACGATGGGCCGGTAGCCGCGCAGGGCCAGGCCGATCGCCGTACCGACGATGCCGGACTCGGCGAGCGGGGTGTCGATCACCCGCTCCTCGCCGAAGTCCTTCTGGAGTCCGTCGGTGATCCGGAAGACCCCGCCCAGCTTGCCGACGTCCTCGCCCATGATGAGGACCTTGGGGTCGGTGTCGAGGGCCTTGCGCAGCGACTCGTTGAGAGCCTTCGCAATGGACATCTTTTCCATGGCCATGGCTAGTTGCTCTCCTCGGCGAACGATGCCTGGTAGGCGGCGAACTGGGCGCGCTCCTCGTCGACGAGCGGGTTCCCGTCGGCGTAGACGTGGTCGAAGATGGCCATCCGGTCCGGATCGGGCATCGCCCGTACCGCTTCACGCACCCGCTTGCCGAGGGCTTCGCTCTCCGCCTCCAGCGCGGTGAAGAACGCCTCGTCGGCGGCGCCCTGCTTCTCCAGGTACGTGCGCAGCCGCAGGATCGGGTCCTTGGCCTCCCAGGAGGCCCGTTCCTCGTCCGCCCGGTACTTCGTCGGGTCGTCGGAGGTGGTGTGCGCGCCCATGCGGTAGGTGAACGCCTCGACGAGCGTGGGCCCTTCTCCCCGGCGGGCCCGCTCCAGCGCCGACCTGGTGACGGCCAGACAGGCGAGTACGTCGTTGCCGTCGACCCGGACACCGGGGAAGCCGAAGCCCTGCGCGCGCTGGTAGAGCGGGACACGGGTCTGCTTCTCGGTCGGCTCGGAGATCGCCCACTGGTTGTTCTGGCAGAAGAAGACGACCGGGGCGTTGTAGACCGCGGAGAAGGTGAACGACTCGGCGACGTCTCCCTGGCTGGAGGCACCGTCGCCGAAGTACGCGATCACGGCCGAGTCCGCGCCGTCCTTGGCGACGCCCATGGCGTAGCCGGTGGCGTGCAGGGTCTGCGAGCCGATGACGATCGTGTACAGGTGGAAGTTGTTGCTGTTCGGGTCCCAGCCACCGTGGTTCACACCGCGGAACATTCCGAGCAGATTGGTCGGGTCGACGCCCCGGCACCAGGCGACGCCGTGCTCGCGGTAGGTCGGGAAGACGTAGTCGTCGTCGCGCAGGGCCCGGCCGGAGCCGATCTGGGCGGCCTCCTGGCCGAGCAGTGAGGCCCACAGGCCCAGCTCACCCTGGCGCTGCAGGGCGGTGGCCTCGGCGTCGAAACGGCGGGTCAGGACCATGTCCCGGTACAGACCGCGCAGCTCTTCGGCGGTCAGGTCGATCTGGTAGTCCGGATGCTCCACCCGCTCGCCCTCGGGCGTCAGCAGTTGTACGAGCTCGGGCTCGGAACTCTGCGGCGTCTTGGCGGACGTCTTAGCGGGCGTTTTCACGGCGCTGGTCCGCTTGCTGCTGCGTCGCGGTTTGCGCGCGGCAGTGCTCTCCACGGTCACTTGCGTGCTCCTCCGTCGGTCCGGCCCCCGGGGTCTGCCGGGAAGCCAGTGCGGCTCGCCTGTGTCCGTACCCGTGCACGGGGTGGGTGCCGCTCGGTCCGGGAACAGGCGTGACAGGTGCCCCGGCGAGCGCCCTGTCAAAAGCACGTTACCCAGTACGCCGCATAACTGCGAAACCCTGTCTGACCTGCGATTTTGCTTGGATTTCCAAGTAAATCGAAAAAGTCGGGAGCTTTCGCTGGTCACAGCACCGGGAACGTCCTTGCAGGCCGCCGGAACAACCGCACGTTATCCCGCCGTTCGGCGGCAGGGAAGAGGCGAGTGTGTGAGACTGCATTTTGTGCGCGAACAAGGAAAAATCACTGTTTTTCTGCTGGATGACCACGAAGTCGTCCGGCGCGGAGTCCATGAATTGCTCTCGGTCGAGGACGACATCGAGGTCGTCGGCGAGGCCGGCACGGCCGCGGACGCGCTGGCCCGTATCCCCGCGACCCGGCCCGATGTGGCGGTGCTCGATGTGCGGCTGCCGGACGGGAGCGGGGTGGAGGTCTGCCGGGAGATCCGTTCCCGGGACGACGACATCAAATGCCTGATGCTGACCTCGTACGCCGATGACGAGGCGCTCTTCGACGCGATCATGGCGGGCGCGTCCGGGTATGTACTGAAGGCGATACGCGGCAACGAACTGCTGAACGCGGTACGGGACGTGGCGGCCGGGAAGTCGCTGCTGGACCCGGTGGCGACCGCCCGGGTGCTGGAGCGGCTGCGCGACGGCAAGAAGAACCGGGGCGACGACAAGCTCGCCCGTCTCACCGATCAGGAGCGCAAGATCCTCGACCTGATCGGGGAGGGGCTGACGAACCGGGTGATCGGCGAGCGGCTGCACCTCGCCGAGAAGACGATCAAGAACTATGTCTCCAGTCTGCTCTCCAAGCTGGGCATGGAACGGCGCTCGCAGGCCGCCGCGTACGTGGCCAGGCTGCAGGCGGAGAAGGGCTGAACGCCGCCCGGCGGGAAGGCCGGGAGGGTTGAACGCCGCGTGGCGGTGTGCCTGGACGTGCACAGAGCGGCTGCGGCCCTCAGTGGTCCTCGGGACTTTGGTCCCGGGCCACCTGGGGCCGCAGCCTCTTTTTACGGCCTCCCCGGCGGCGGAGAGTGAAGGACATGCCCCCTGAGGAACTCCACGCGATCGAACTGCTCGGTCGCGTCCCGTACGGTCGGCTGGCGACGAGCATGCGGGCCCTCCCGATACTGGCGGTCGCCCGCCACATCGTGGTCGACGGCCGCGTCGTCCTGCGGATGCACAGCGGCCTCGGTTACCACGAGGCCTGCGACGGCACGGTCGTGGCGTACGGAGCGGACAACTTCAACGCCGCGCTCTCGGGGGACGACGGCGAGCTGTGGTCCGTGCAGTTCACCGGCTTCGCCGAGATCGTGCACCCGACGCCCGACCAGCGGGAGCGCTTCGGCGCCGCCCCCGTCCAGGTGAACGGGGAGCCCTTCGTCCCGGCCTACCTCGGGGTCGCCCCGCACTTCGTCTCTTTGCACACTCTGGACTTCCACGCAAGTCAACTGATCCGCAACGCAGCGTGATCTAACGACCTCGCCCACGATTGGCAGTGGGGAGAAGGAGCGGTGCCTGGGGCCTTCGAATCCAAGGCGGAGGAGGGAGTGATGGCGGAGTCATCGCGACTGACGACAACGCCGGAGGCGGAGGCCCCAGACGCCGCGACGCCGCTGACAATCGTGGGCGAGGTCGTAACATCTGGCGAGTGCCGCGCTCATCTGTAACGTTTCCGTCTGCTCCGCCGGTCGGCGAGGTGCTGTGCTCATCCGCGCCCCGTTCGGCCGTTCCCCGTCCTCCCGTTCCTCCGGTGGACGAGGTGCTGCGCCGCTACCCGGGTGCCGGTGAGCCCCTCACCTGCAAGCCCGTCACCCAGGGCCTGCTCAACCACGGCTACCGCGTCTCCACCACCCGCGGCTCGTACTTTCTCAAGCATCACCTCGACGACTCCACCGGCGACCGCGCCACCATCGCCCGCCAGCACCGTGCCACCCAGCGGCTGCAGTCACTCGGTGTGCCCGTCGCCCCGCCCGTGGAGGACACCGAGGGCGACACGGTCACGGAGATCGGCGGCCGGTGCTACGCCCTGCACCCCTGGGTCGACGGACGGCACCGGGTCGGCGCCCAGCTCACCGCCGCCCAGTCGCAACGGCTCGGAGCGCTGCTCGGGGCGGTGCACACCGGGCTCGAACAGATCATGGAGGCGGGCACGGGGCTCGCCGGGCGGTCCGGCGGTTACCGGAGCCCCGACCCCGCCGACACCTTCGCGCTGATCGACGACCTGCTGACGGCCGCGCGCGGGCGCCGCCCCCGGGACTCCTTCGACGAACTGGCCGAGCACCGCCTCCTGGAGCGGCGCATCCTGCTGGAACAGCACGCCGACCGCAGGCCGCCCACTCCCGGCATTCCGGCCACCGGCTGGGTGCACGGCGACTTCCACCCGCTGAACGTCCTCTACCGGGGCACGGCCCCGGTCGCGATCCTCGACTGGGACCGGCTGGGGGTCCAGCCGCGCGCGGAGGAGGCGGTACGGGCCGCGGCGATCTTCTTCGTACAGCCGGCCGGGAATCTGGAGCTGGAGAAGGTACGGGCGTACGCGGGAGCCTACCGGCGGGTCGCCGGGGCGGGGGCGGCGGAACTGGCCGCGGCGGTGCACCGGGTGTGGTGGGAGCGGCTCAACGACTTCTGGATACTGCGCTGGCGGTACTGCCGGCACGACCGAAGGGCCGACCCGCAGTTCCCTGCGGTGTCGGCCCTGGCGGTCTGGTGGACGCGCGAGTACGAGGCGGTGTGCGAGGCGTTCACGGGGTGAGCTCACCCCGTGAACGCGCTGCGGGGCTACTGGGTGACTGTGCCCGTGGTGGTGCCGGCCGCACCGGCCGCTCCCGAGGAGGTTCCGGTCGACGTACCCGTGCCGCCGTCGGTCGCCCCGGTGCCGCCGTCGGTCGCACCCGTGCCGCCGTCGGTCGCCCCGGTACCGCCGTCGGTCGCACCCGTGCCGCCGTCGGTGCTGCCACCCGTGGCCGGTGCCGACGGGTTGGTCGACGGCGCCTCGGACGACGGGCTCGGCGAGTAGGGCGGGGAATAGTGCTTCTTCGGCGGTGAGTCCTGCTGGTTGCCGGTGGAGTTCTCCGGCAGCCGGTTGTCCTCGCTCTGGTGGTCGCTCGGCGAGGGCGAAGTCTTCGTCGGGGACGGCGAGCTGGAGGCCGGCGCGGGCTTCTTCTCCTGCTGGCTGTCGGTGCCGTCCGCCGCACTGACCGCCATGGCGACACCGGCGCCGATCGCGATCAGCGCGAGCACGACGAAAAGCCACAGCTTGCCGCGGCCTCCACCGCCCTGGTGTCCGCCTTCGTAGCCACCGTCGTCGGGGTTCATCGGCGGCAGGATCGGGCTCTGCGAGGTGTCCCCGTGCTGCGGGTGGCTCATCGCCATCGTGCCCCCGGCGATACCCATGGCCGGAGTGTGTCCGCCTTCGTGCATGGCGACCGGGCCGGTGTTCCACGTACCCGTGTGGCCGCCCTGCACCTGAAGCATCTGCAGGCTGTACTGGACGAGGCCGCGCATCTCCTCGGCGCTCTGGAACCGGTCGTCCGGGTCCTTCGCGAGCGCGCGCATGGCCAGCCCGTCCAGCTCCGGCGGCACCGCGGCCAGGACCTCGGACGGCGGGACCGGAATGTCCTGCACATGCTGGTACACCACGGAGAGTGGTGTCTCACCCGTGAACGGGGGCCGCAGTGCCAGGAGTTCGTACAGCAGGCAGCCGGTGGCGTAGAGGTCGGAGCGGTGGTCGACGGCCTTGCCCAGCGCCTGCTCGGGGGAGAGGTACTGCGGCGTGCCCATGACCATGCCGGTCTGCGTCATCGTCGACTGCGCACCGTGCAGTGCACGGGCGATGCCGAAGTCCATCACCTTGACCGCACCCGAGTCCGTGATGATCACGTTGGCCGGCTTGATGTCACGGTGCACGATGCCGTGCTGGTGCGAGTACGCGAGGGCTTCCAGCACACCCGAGACGATGATCAGCGCCTGCTCGGGCGGCGGGGCCTCGGCATTGAGCAACAGATCGCGGATGGTGTGACCCTCGACGAGCTCCATCACCATGTAGGGGACGGTCTGGCCGCCCACGACGTCCTCGCCGGAGTCGTACACGGCCACGATCGCATGGTGGTTGAGGCCCGCGACCGACTGTGCCTCGCGCGTGAACCGGGCCTTGGAGACCGGGTCCTCGGCGAGATCGGAACGCAGGAGCTTCACGGCGACCGTACGCCCCAGTCGGACGTCCTCGGCCGCGAAGACCTCCGCCATACCGCCCCGGCCGAGCCGGTGGGTCATCCGGTAACGCCCGTCACCGACGACGCCGCCGATGCCCCAGGAGTCGGTGCCATCCGAAACTCCGCCGCCGTTTGCTTCGGAATCGGGTGCCATCAGTCCTCGCCGTCGTATCTGTCCGCGCGTCCGCGGGTTCTCACGGTGTCTAGCTGCATTGCCACGTCACGCTACAGCCTCCGCCGGGCACTCCGTTTCCGGGACGGACGGGTCATCCAACCGGCGGGCGTGCCGCGCGCGCAAATTCCTTGTGGTTCCTGTAACGCTTCCGGGATGCTTCTTGTGCGTAGAGTCACGGAACGGGCACCTGGCTTGACGTTTCGTACCCCTCGGGCAGACTTGGCGCGTAATTACGACCTCGCCCACGATTGGCAGCGGGAGAAGGAGCGGCGTCTGGGGCCTTCGGATCCAAGGCGGAGGAGGGAGCGATGGCGGAGCCATCGCGACTGACGACAACGCCGGAGGCGGAGGTCCCAGACGCCGCGACGCCGCTGACAATCGTGGGCGAGGTCGTTAGGGACCATTGCGTCAGTCGCGCGCCGAGGGGGAAGCAAGTCATGAGCCAGGACGGCGCACACGGCGCTCGGGGCCGCTATGCGGGCGGTTCCCTCGCCGGCGGCCGGTACCAGCTTCGCGACCTGCTCGGCGAGGGCGGGATGGCGTCCGTATATCTGGCGTACGATTCCGCGCTGGACCGCCAGGTCGCGATCAAGACGCTGCACACGGAGCTGAGCCGTGAGCAGTCCTTCCGTGAGCGGTTCCGGCGCGAGGCGCAAGCCGTTGCCAAACTGCAGCACACCAACATCGTCTCGGTCTTCGACACCGGCGAGGACGAGCTCGACGGCGCGCTGATGCCGTACATCGTCATGGAGTATGTGGAGGGGCAGCCGCTCGGCTCAGTGCTCCAGGCGGACATCCGGAGTTACGGTGCGATGCCGGCCGACAAGGCACTCAAGGTGACGGCCGATGTACTGGCCGCGCTGGACACCAGCCACGAGATGGGCCTGGTCCACCGCGACATCAAGCCCGGAAACGTGATGGTGACCAAGCGCGGTGTCGTGAAGGTCATGGACTTCGGCATCGCCCGCGCCATGCAGTCGGGCGTCACGTCGATGACGCAGACCGGCATGGTCGTCGGCACCCCGCAGTACCTCTCCCCCGAACAGGCCCTCGGCCGCGGGGTGGACGCGCGCTCCGACCTGTACTCGGTCGGCATCATGCTGTTCCAGTTGCTGACCGGACACATACCGTTCGACGCGGACTCACCGCTCGCCATCGCGTACGCGCACGTCCAGGAGGAGCCGGTCGCGCCCTCCACCATCAACCGGTCGGTCACCCCGGCGATGGACGCGCTCGTCGCACGCGCGCTGAAGAAGAACCCGAACGAGCGCTTCCCGAGCGCCGCGGCGATGCAGGACGAGATCGCGCGTGTGCTGAACGCGAGCGGGCAGACGCGCGCCCCGATGATCGTCACGGGTGGCGGCACGCCGTCGAACAGCGGCTCGGGCGTCGGCTCGGCGGTCTTCCCGCCGGTCGACCAGTCCACCCCGGCGCCGCAGAGCGTGCAGACGCCGTACCAGCCGGGCCCGTACCAGTCGGGGCCGTACGGTCCGCCGTCCCCGGCGCCCGCGCCGGCTCCGTCGTACGGCTATCCGCAGTCGGCTCCGGCGTACCGGAGCCAGGCGCCGATGTCCCCGATGCAGCAGACCCCGCCCCCCTACACGATCGCGCCGCAGCCGCAGCCGCAACCGCAGTCCGGCGCCGGCGCGGGCGGCTCCAGGCGGAACATGCCGGTGATCGTCGGCTCGATCGTGGTCGCGCTGATCGCGATCGGCGGGCTGATCATCGAGCTCTCGCTGAAGGACTCGGATACGGGCAGCGGCTCCTCCGGACACGAATCGCCGGCCGCGAGCGAGCACAAGGACCCGGAGCGGAACCGGACGATGAGGACCGAGGACTGCACGGACCCCCTGGAGAGCAGCGACGACCCGAGCAAGGTCGACGCACCGAGCTTCCTCTACAAGGACATCCTCTCCGCGAAGGCGTGCGCGGACGCGGCGGGCTGGACGATCAAGCAGATCAAGGTGCCGGGGAACGCGTACGCGGAGGACCAGGTCATCGATCAGTTCCCGACCTCCGGGACGGCCGTGTCCAAGACGGGCGCCCACTTCGAGCTGCGCATCGCGACGGGCGACCCGGCCTGAGCGGACGCGTACTCGGGTGCGCGGGTGCGCGGGTACACGGCCGAGGTGCCGGACATACCGTCACATGTGACGCTGACCCCATGGCTCCAGGACTTCTCCCCTCACGGTCCACGAGGTGCGTGGCCTGCCTCATATTGACGGCGGGCGCGGCGTTAGGGGGCGCAACCGGCGCGGCGCACGCGGACCGGCGCAGCCCTGGCGGGACGCCGGGGGCGGCCGGCGCCCCGGTGGCGTCGGCCACGGCCATGTCGGCCGGCCTTTCCGCCCCGCCTTCCACCACCCCCGGTACCGAACCGACAGGCAAGGGTTCGGCCACTCCTTCGGCCGTACCGCCGACCACTCCCTCGGGGGGTGGCGCGGCCGCCCCGGCTCTCCCGGCATCCCCTGCGCCCTCTTCCTCGGTTTCCGGCTCCCCCTCGGCCTCCCCCTCCACCGGACCGTCCCCCTCCACCGGACCCTCCTCCGCCGCCGGGAACGCAGGGTCGCCGCCTCCCGAAGCGCAGCCCCCGCTCGCGGGGCGCGAGGCCGGCGAGGGGCGGCTGCGGCCCGGTCGGCAGCTCCTGCCGTCGGAGCTCGTGCCCGCGGACAGCTCGTTCGACGAGCCCGACGCGCGGCCCGCGGCGACCGACCCGGCGCCGCTGACCGCCGTAACACCGGCGGCGAGCACCTCCCCCGAAGCCGGCCCGCTCACTCCGCAGGCACCCGACGGGCCTGACGTCGAGCGGGTGCAGCGGGTCTCTCTGGGCGCCGGAATCGCGCTGATAGGGCTGGGGCTGGGCTTCCTGGCATTCCGTCTGCGCCGCCCGAACTGAGACAGCCCTAACGACCTCGCCCACGATTGGCAGTGGGAGAAGGAGCGGTGTCTGGGGCCTTCGAATCCAAGGCGGAGGAGGGAGTCGACGCGGAGCGTCGGCGAGTGACGACAACGCCGGAGGCGGAGGTCCCAGACACCGCGACGCCGCTGCCAATCGTGGGCGAGGTCGTAAGCCTCCCACCAGCTCTCATGCGCTCCGGCAGGGACTTGCATCAAGCAACATACTCGGTATACATACTCAGTATGTCGATCCGTCACGGGCTGCTGGCCCTGCTGGAGCGGGGGCCCCGATACGGCTCCCAGCTCCGTACCGAATTCGAGTCGCGCACCGGCTCCACCTGGCCGCTCAACGTCGGCCAGGTGTACACGACACTGAGCCGGCTGGAGCGCGACGGCCTGGTCGCCCAGGACGACGAGGACGACCAGGGACACACCCTCTACGCGATCACCGACGAGGGCCGCGCCGAGCTGCGGAGCTGGTTCGAGACGCCGGTCGACCGCAGCAGCCCGCCGCGCGACGAGCTGGCCATCAAGCTCGCCATGGCGGTCGGCGCGCCCGGTGTCGACATCCGGGCCGTCATCCAGTCCCAGCGCCGCCACACCCTGAAGGCGATGCAGGACTACACCCGCCTCAAGGGACAGGCCCTCGCCGATGTCCCGGCCAACCGCGACGAAGTCGCCTGGCTGCTCGTACTCGAGCAGCTGATCTTCCATGCGGAGGCCGAGGCCCGCTGGCTGGACCACTGCGAGTCCCGGCTGGTCCGCCTCGCCGAGGCCGCCGCCACGCAGCCGGAGCCCGAAGTGCGTACGACCAGCCGCGCTCCGGCCCGTACCGCCCGCCCGCGCACCCGGCGCTGACCACAAGTCACTGGGGGAATCCGGCACTGATCCCAGGCCGTCCCCGTACTCACCGGGCGCCGGCCGCGGCCTGCCACGTACGCACCCGGCGCCAACCACGAACCACCACGTACACACCCGGGCTGACCACGCACCGATTCGGTGTCCGGCGTCGGCCCTACAAGACCCGTTCCAAGGGGGGAACCACCCACCATGTCCTCGCGCGCCCCGTCCCCATCCGCGTCCTCGTCCGGTTCGCCGCTGCCGGCCAACGCACCGGTGCTCGAACTCCGAGCGCTCACCCGCACCCACGGCACCGGTATCGCCGAAGTGCAGGCCCTGCGCGGCATCGACCTCTCCGTGCACACGGGTGAACTCGTCGCCGTGATGGGCCCCTCCGGCTCCGGCAAGTCCACCCTGCTGACCATCGCGGGCGGTCTCGACACCGCGACCAGCGGCCAGGTCATCATCGAGGGCCAGGACATCTCCGGCCTCGGCCGCAAGGGCGTCGCCGCCCTGCGCCGCCGCAGCGTCGGCTATGTCTTCCAGGACTACAACCTGATCCCGGCACTCACCGCCGCCGAGAACATCGCCCTGCCGCGCGAGCTCGACGGGGTCTCCGTGCGCAAGGCCCGCAAGGAGGCACGGGCGGCGCTGGAGGAGTTGAAGCTCCTGCAGATCGCCGACCGGTTCCCGGACGAGATGTCCGGCGGCCAGCAGCAGCGCGTCGCGATAGCCCGTGCGCTGGTGGGGGACCGGCGCCTCGTGCTCGCCGACGAACCGACCGGGGCACTCGACTCCGAGACCGGCGAGGCCGTGCTCGCGCTGCTGCGCAAACGCTGCGACCAGGGTGCGGCCGCCGTGATGGTGACGCACGAACCGCGGTACGCCGCCTGGGCGGACCGGGTGGTCTTCCTCCGCGACGGCTCGATCGTCGACCAGACGCTCACCGCCGGTGCCGACTCGCTGCTGGCCGCCGAGGGCGCCAAGTGAGCGTCTTCACGGGCTGGCGCGCCTCCCTCCGGATAGCCAGGCGCGACGCGATGCGCGCCAAGGGCCGCAGCGCACTCGTGGTCGCGATGATCGCGGTGCCGGTACTCGGGGTCACGGCCCTCGACGTGACGTACCGCAGCGTCACACCGACCACCGCCGAGCAGCTGACGGCCGAGATGGGCGCCGCCGACGCGCTCTTCAGCGACCAGCAGACAGGCCCCATCGAGCAGATGCCCGACGGGGAGATGTACAACAACGCCGAAGGCACTGTGATGGGGACCGACACCGGCCCCTCGGTCGACATCACAACCACGTTCCCCAAGGGCTCACGGGCGATCAGCATCCAGTCCGTCCCGGCGAGCGTCACCACCGCGCACGGCGTCGCCAACACCAACGTCTACGAGTTCCGCACATCGGACAAGCTGGCCCGCGGCAAGATCGACCTGGTGCGCGGTGCCTACCCGCACGGCAAGGGCGAAGTGGCCGCCACCGAGCCGTTCCTCAAGTCGACCGGGCTGCACATCGGTTCGTCCACCACTCTGCGCAACTCCGGTGAGAAGTACACGATCACCGGAGTGGTCGAGCAGCCCAGCGAGCTGCGGACCGAGGCCCTGTACGCCGACCCGGGAGCGGTCATCGCGCCGTGGAAGGCCAAGGCCGACCACGACAAGAAGGTGCTGCCGCCGAACGTCGGCTCCAAGAACTGGCTGGTCAAGGGCCCCGAAGCGGTGGGGGTGACCTGGCCGCACATCATGGAGGCCAATAAGTCGGGCATCCTCGTCAAGTCCCGCCAGGTCGTCCTCGACCCGCCGCCGGACTCCGAGGTCCCGCTGGCCAAGAAGAACTCCGAGATGTACTCGGGCAGCTCCGCGGAGCAGAGCACGGCCCTCATCACCGTGATCGCCATGGCGGTCCTGGAGATCGTGCTGCTCGCCGGACCGGCTTTCGCCGTCGGCGCGCGCCGCTCCCGCCGTCAGCTCGGCCTGCTCGGCACCTGCGGCGGGGACAGGCGCCATGTCCGGGCCGTGGTGCTCGGCGGCGGCCTGGTGCTCGGTGGCACCGGGGCCGTGGCCGGTGTGGTGACCGGACTCGGGCTCACCGCGGCGTTCCGCCCCGTGATCGAAGACTGGGCCGGGCAACGCTTCGGCTCCCTCTCCCTGAAGCCCACGGAGCTATTGGCCATCGCCGCGCTCGGCCTGATCACCGGTCTCCTGGCGGCGTTCGCCCCGGCGATCGTGGCGAGTCGGCAGTCGGTACTGGCATCGCTCACAGGACGGCGCGGCGTCCGTCGCTCCTCCCGGGTGCTGCCCATCCTGGGCGTCTGCATGCTGGCCATCGGTTGTGCCGTCGCCGTCCTCGGCGGCACCAGCGGAGAATCGGCACTGGTCGCCGGCGGCTCGATCATCGCCGAACTCGGGGTGCTCGCCTGCATCCCGGTGATCGTCGGCTTCCTCGGGCGGCTCGGCAAGAGGCTGCCTCTCTCGCCCCGGATGGCGCTGCGCGACGCGGCCCGCAACCGCGGCCGTACCGCCCCCGCGGTCGCCGCGGTGATGGCGGCCGTCGCGGGTTCGGTCGCCATCGCCACATACATGGCCAGCCATTCGGCCGAGGCGGAGTACAAGTACATTCCCTCGATCACCGAGGGGACCATCGTCGTCGCGTCCACCGACGAGAAGTCGGCCGAGCGCCTCCCGCTGGCTCGGACAGCGGTGGAGCGGAACATGGACGTCACCAGCAAACCCACGGACTACCGGCGGGTCTGGGCAGGCAGCGACTGCTACATCTACGAGGAGAACCACTGCGGCTCGCTGGAACTGGTCAAGCCCACCGGCAAAGCCCGCAGCTGCCCGCTCATCGGCAAGGGAGCCAAGGAACTCGCCGCACGGCTCTCCGCCGACGAGCACAAGAAGCTGATGCGTTCTCCCGCCTGCGCCGAGCTGACGGAATCGGGGGTCTTCAACACCGATGAGAGCAACATCGTCGTCGCGGACGCGGCCCTGCTCGACATGTATGTGAAGCTCGGCGACCCCGAAGCCGCCAAGGCACTGGCCGCGGGCACACCGGTGCTGCTCAACCCGGTGTACGCGGAGAACGGCGAGGTCACCGTCAAGGCGGTCCACCAGTACAGCGAGAAGGACACGAACTGGAAGCTGCACCCGGGCAAGGCGCGGACCACTGTGGACAAGCTGAAGGTGTACGTGGCCCCCGCGAAGTACGCGGCAACCCGTGGAATCCGCATGATCCTTCCGGAGAAGACCGCAGAGCGGCTCGGCCTGCACACCAGGGTCTCCGGGAGCGTGTATGCCGTCGCCCATGCGCCGACGTCCGCCGAGTACCAGCGGGTTGACGGTGCCATCGAGCAGGCGGGCGGTGGCATCTGGGTGCAGTCCGAAAACGGTCCCAGCCGGCGGGAGGAGGACAGCCTCCTGCTGATCCTGACCCTGTTCGCCGGAGTGGTGACCCTGGGCGCGGCCGCGATCACTACGGGCCTCGCCAAGGCGGACGCGGAAGCCGATCTCAACACGCTCAGCGCGGTGGGTGCGACTCCGGGATTGCGGCGGAAGCTGTCCGGCTTCCAGTGCGTGGTGGTGGCGCTCACAGGTGTGGTGCTCGGCGCACTGGCAGGCCTGGTGCCCGCGGTGGCACTGCGCCTCACCGACCTGCGGGAGGCGCTGGAGGTGATGCGGCTGGAACCCACGCAGTCGGCGTACACGCCGATCGTGCTGCCCTGGGAAACCCTCGGTCTGCTCGTCGTGTGCGTTCCGTTGCTGGCCGGAGTGCTGGCGGCGGCGTTCACGCGGTCGCGCCTGGCGCTGGCTCGGCGGGCCGGATGATGACGCGGACGGTGCGGTCAGTGGCCTGACCGGCTGATTCGGTGCCCTCGCAAACGGTGGATCAACCGTTTGCGGGGGCACCACCGTGTTGCACGGCAGGTGTGCGAGACAATGACGCCATGGAGATGCCGAGGAATGAACGGTCGCAGGAGCACCCCCAAGTCCTCGTTGTGGGGCAGGACGGCATGGCGATCGGCGGCGGTGGCGCTGACGACGAATCGCGTGAGGTCCCGGTGACGGAGATGGTCGAACAGCCCGCGAAGGTCATGCGCATCGGCAGCATGATCAAGCAGCTCCTGGAGGAGGTCAGGGCGGCTCCTCTCGACGAGGCGAGCCGGGTGAGGCTCAAGGAGATCCACGCAAGCTCCGTGAAGGAGCTGGAGGACGGCCTCGCACCGGAGCTGGTGGAGGAGCTGGAGCGGCTTTCCCTGCCGTTCACCGAGGAGTCGGTGCCTTCCGAGGCAGAACTCCGGATTGCGCAGGCCCAGTTGGTGGGCTGGCTGGAGGGCCTCTTCCACGGCATCCAGACGGCGCTGTTCGCCCAGCAGATGGCGGCAAGGGCCCAGCTGGAGCAGATGCGGCGCGCCCTTCCGTCGGGGATCGGACACGAGGACGAGGGCGGCAGCGGGGACCAGCACGGGGCCATCCGGTCGGGCCCGTATCTCTAGTGCCGGTCGTCTCCGGTGCCGGTCGTCTCCGGTGCCGGTCGCGGCACCAGTCCGTACATCGCAATTGGCTCGTACACCTCGATCACATAGCAACACCAAGGCCCGGCGCACATGATCAACGATCTGTGTGCCGGGCCTCTTCCCGCGCGGTGCGGGAAGGCGCCGCGTCAACCCGCGGGTGTCTGCAGAAGCACCTTTCCGATGTGTGTGCTGGACTCCAGCACCCGGTGAGCTTCGGCGGCATCGGGCATCGGCAGCGTGCGGTCCACGATCGGCCGTACGACGCCGTCGGCGATCAGCGGCCAGACGTGCTCGCGTACGGCGGCGACGATGGCGGCCTTCTCGGCGAGCGGACGGCCACGCAGCGAGGTCGCGGTGATGGCGGCCCTCTTGTTCAGGAGAGCGCTCAGATTCAGCTCGCCCTTGACGCCGCCCTGAAGGCCGATGATGGCCAGCCGGCCGTTGACGGCGAGTGACTTCACGTTCCGGTCCAGGTACTTCGCGCCGACGATGTCGAGGATGACATCCGCGCCGGCCCCGTCCGTCGCCGTCTGCAGCTCCTCGACGAAGTCCTGTCCCCGGTAGTCGATCAGGATGTCGGCCCCGAGCTCCGCGCAGCGCGCGAGCTTCTCCGGTCCGCCCGCGGTCACCGCGACCCGTGCGCCCACGGCCTTGGCGAGCTGGATCGCCATCGTGCCGATACCGCTGGACCCGCCGTGCACCAACAGCGTCTCGCCGGGGCGCAGATGGGCCACCATGAACACGTTCGACCAGACCGTGGCCGTCACCTCGGGCAGCGCCGCGGCCAGGGTCAGGCCGACTCCGTCCGGTACGGGCAGCAGCTGCCCGGCGGGGACGGCGACCTTCTCCGCGTAGCCTCCGCCTGCGAGCAGCGCACACACCTCGTCGCCGACCGACCAGCCTGTGACACCGGGCCCGATCGCCGAGATGCGGCCCGCGCACTCCAGGCCCGGGTACGGGGACGCGCCGGGCGGCGGGTTGTAGAACCCCTGCCGCTGCAGCACATCGGCGCGATTGACAGCGCTGGACACGACATCGATGAGGACCTCGCCGTCGCCGGCTACCGGATCTGGCACCTCGGCCCATACGAGCGCCTCGGGGCCACCGGGTTCGGGGATCGTGATCGCATACATGGCGGCGAGGCTACTCCGTGGCGCGGGCCGGGCGACGCCGTGGCGCCAGGCGGCGGGAGAACGCCAAGAGGCGGGCGCCGCCATGCGGACAGGGCGACAACAGGCCGGGCCGGCGGAAGCGAACTGTGCCTCGGCGACGCCCGCTACGGGCGCGGCGCAATTCCCGGCTACGGGCGCATCGTGCCCGCAGCCGGGTTGCTCAGCGGTGGTTCGTTCGAGGCACGCACGATGGTGATCAATCGGTCCGTCAACTGCAGCGGACTGGCCGCCGGATCGTCGTATCCGATCAGCCGATGCCCGCGCAACACGCTCACCACGAGATCGTCGGTCTCCCGGACGTTCTTGCCCACCTCGGCCTTTATCACCGGCCGTTCGACGAGATCGAGACCGCTGCCCTGCTGGATCAGGTCCTCCATCACCGTGCCCGCGCTGGGGCTGAGGACGGAGAGGCCGAGCAGCCTGCCCGCCGCGCTGGCGCTGGTGATCACGGCGTCAACGCCGGACTGCCGGAGCAGCGGAGCGTTCTCCTCCTCGCGCACCGCGGCGACGATCTTCGCGCCGCGGTTGAGCTGCCGCGCCGTCAACGCCACCAACACCGCCGTGTCGTCGCGCTGTGTGGCGATGATGATCTGTCGCGCCTTCTGGAGCTCGGCCCGCAACAGAACCTCGCTGCGCGTCGCATCACCGACCACGCCCACGAACCCTTCGGCGTTGGCAATCTCGATCACCTTGGTCGACGGGTCGACGATGACGATCTGTTCCTTCTTCAGGCCGGTGGCCCGCAGGGTCTGGATGGCCGAACGGCCCTTCGTGCCGAAGCCGACGACAACGGTGTGGTCACGCAAGTTCGTTCTCCAACGCTTCAGCCGAAAGTCCTCCCGGGTCCGCTCCGTAAGGACCTCGAGAGTGGTGCCGACCAGGATGATCAGGAAGAGCACCCGCAGCGGTGTCACGAGCACCACATTGATGAGCCGGGCTCTGTCCCCGTACGGGGTGATGTCGCCGTAGCCGGTGGTGGAAAGGGTTACCGTCGAGTAGTACACCGCGTCCAGCAGGTCGACTTTTCCATCGGCGGCGTCGTGATAACCGTCGCGGTCGAGCCAGACGATCAGCACGGTGGCGGCAAGCACCATCAACGCCATCATCAGCCGCTTGGCGACCTGCCGCGCCGGTCTGTCGACGACCCTGCGCGGGAGCTGCGCCCGCGTGGGCGCGACATACTCGTCGGCGTGCCTGGCCATCGCATCGTGGCCGGGAAGTTTCACGTGAAACACCCTTCCGTCCGCGGCGTCGCCGAGGCCCACGGTACGTCGAGAATCTCCACCTCGGTGCCGGACCGTACCCCGCCCGGTGGTACGACGGCCAGCCCGTCCGCCGCGGCAATTCCTCGGAGCATCGCCGGACCGTTGTAGTGCAGCGGTACAACGTGCTCGGTACCACTGCTGGTTCCCGCGCCGAGGCGGCCGGCGCTGTCGCCGGTGGTGCCTGTGCGGCGGACGACAGGCACCAGACGGGTGTCGTGCGGGTGCCCGTGCACCTCGTCGCGTACGACGACCCGGTACGGCGCCTCCGGCGCTAGGCCGGCCAGCCCGCGGAGCAGCGGCGCCGCGAGCGTGAGGAGCCCGGAGACGGCGGCCAGGGGATTACCGGGCAGTCCGACGAGGTAGGGACCCACGCCTGAACCCTCCGTCTTGAGCCTGGCCAGCAGCATCGGGTGACCGGGGCGGACCGCGACGCCGTCGACCAGCAACTCGGCCCCGGCCTCGGCGAGGACCGGGTGGACGTGGTCGACAGGGCCCGAGGCGGTACCGCCGGTGGTGACGACCAGATCGGCGTCGGAGGTGGTGAGGACGCGACGGAGGGCCACCGCATCGTCGCCGAGGCGCTGTGGGGCGGAGACCTCGGCTCCCAGCGCGCGCAGCCAGGGGCCGATCATCGGGCCGAGCGCGTCGCGGATCAGCCCGTCGTGCGGCAGACCGCTGGTCAGCAGTTCGTCACCGAGGACGAGGACATCGACGCGAGGGCGGGGGACAGTGACGAGCTCGTCATACCCGGCAGCGGCGGCCAGACCGAGGACAGCGGGCGTCACCAGCGCTCCTGCGGGCAGAAGTTGATCGCCGGAACGGCATTCCTGACCACGGGGCCTGATGTCCTGTCCAGGGAGCACCTGATGCTTCGAGTGGAGCAGCCCCTTGGCCTCGTCCACGTGAGCGTGTTCGCTGCGGATCACGGCGTTGGCATCCGCCGGGATGCGGGCGCCGGTGGCGATCCGTACGGCATCGCCGTCGGGGAGCGTGGCGGGGGTGCTGTGCCCGGCAAGAATGCCCAGATCCTGGCCTGGGCGTGGACCTGCATCCGTGTCCCCGGAGCTCTTCTCGTTTCCGGCTCCTTCGGCAGTTCGGATGGTCCACGGCCCCGGTCCGGTGACGACCCAGCCGTCCATGGCGGAGGTGTCGAAGGACGGCAGATCGGTGAGTGCGACAAGCGGCTCGGCGAGTACATGTCCGAGCGCCTGGTCGAGGGGGAGTCGCCGGACGCGGGCGGGAGTGTCCCGGCCCGACTGTGCGGCGAGGGCACGCGCCTCCCGCCAGGGCGTCGCCCGCCTGCGCCGGTCACGCCCGTGGGGCGAGCCGGCGCTCCGGTGCGGGTGCGGATGGGTGTGCGGGAACTGGGATGCGGACGCGAGTCTTTCCACGGGTCGGGGCAGGCCCTTGGAGTTCGGTTGCCCCGAGAGGCCGAATTCCATGAAGTGGGGCTGATCCGCAAAGTGCTGATCCGCAGAGTGGGGCTGATCCGCGGACTGAGGCCGACGTGCGGGGCGGGGCTCACCCGACGACTGACGCCCGACCAGAGCGAGAGCCTGTTCAACAGCCCTGTCCTCCTCGGCAGCTCGGAGCTCCTCAGTAGTCAGGACCCGATCCGCCACCGGAGGACGGTCGCTCGCCGAGGACAAGTTGCCCGCTGACGACGGGTTGGCCGCCGAAGGTGGGTCGGACCTGCCGATATGGTCTGTCATTGCGTCTCGTTCTCGTCCGCCCACCGGAGGGCAAGCGCGGCAGCCTTGCGTGCGACCTCGGCCACCGCCGCCGGGCCGTCGCCGTCGCTGCTCGCCTTCGCCGCCGCGTACCCGACCAGGAAGGTCGTCAGGGGCGCGGCGGGCCGGGCGACGCCATGGGCGGCGTCACGGGCGAGATCGAGCAGGACGTCGGTGTCGACGTCGAGTTCGATGCCCAGTTCGTTCTTGACTGCGGTGATCCATTCGTCCAGCACGGTCCCATGCTCTCTGACACGGGCCCGGGCCGACGCGACGTCCTCCCAGGTGTCGCAGTCGAAGGAGGCGAGGGGACCGGCACCCACCCGGGCAAGGTCGAGCTCATTCGTCAGCAACCGCAGGGGAAGTCCGGACAGACTGCCGTGCTCAGTGGCGAGCAGGGCGAGCTCGCGGCGCAGCGGTTCGGCCCGGTACACGGCGACGAGAGGCTGGTCACGACCGTCCTGATCGGTACACAGGGCCCCGTCCCGCTGCCCGTCACCGGCAGCGGCCAGCAGCGCTCCGACCGTGCTCTCCCCGAGGAACGGCAGATCCGCGGAGAGCACGAGAACCCATTCCGCGGCGGTGCACCGGACCCCGGCACCGAGCGCGGCCAACGGGCCGCCGCCCTGCGGTTCTTCGCGCGTCCAGGTCACTGCGCGCACCGTGGGCCGCCGCCCGCCCACCACCGCGGTGACCGAGGCACCGGCGCAGGCCGTCAGCACCCGGTCGAGCAGCGCACGGCCGCCGACCCGGATCCCCGGCTTGTCGGCGCCGCCGAGCCGCTTGGCGGCCCCTCCGGCAAGGACGATGGCGTCATACGCGGTCATGCATCCGAGTATGCGGGGCGCAGCCTCCCGTTGGTCCTCCCGGTCCGCGTTCCAGTGGATCGGGAGGGCAGGAAACGGGAGCCCGCACCCCTTTCCGCCTACAACGTGCGCAGCAGCACCGCCGGTTGTTCCACGCAGTCGGCCACGTAGCGCAGGAAGCCGCCCGCCGTACCGCCGTCGCAGACCCGGTGGTCAAAGGTCAGCGAGAGCTGGACGACGTGGCGTACGGCGAGCTCACCCTCGTGCACCCACGGCTTGGGCATGATCCGGCCGACACCCAGCATCGCCGCCTCCGGGTGGTTGATGATCGGGGTCGAACCGTCGACTCCGAACACCCCGTAGTTGTTCACCGTGAACGTGCCACCGGTCAGCTCCGCCGGGGTCAGCCTCCCGGTCCGGGCCGCCTCGGTCAGCCGGGCGATCTCGGCCCCGATCGACTCCGCGTTCCGGGCCTGCGCATCCCGTACGACAGGGACAACCAGGCCCCGCTCGGTCTGGGCCGCGAACCCGAGATGAACCTCCGGCAGCCGCACGATCTCCCGTGCTTCCAGGTCCACCGTGGAGTTGAGCTCGGGAAACCGGGCCAGCGCAGCGGTGCAGATACGCGCCAGCAGGGCGAGCACCGACACCTTGGGCCCGGCGGCCGGTCCAGTGGCGCTGTTCATCGCGGATCTGGCCGCCATCAGCTCGGTGGCGTCGGCGTCGACCCAGCACGTGGCATCAGGAATCTCCCGGCGGCTGCGCACCAACTTGTCGGCGACCGCACCCCGTACACCGCGCAACGGAACCCGCTCCACGGCCGGACTCGCAGCCTTCTGCGCCACCGACGGCTGCACCGGAGGCAGCGACGTCGGTTCCGATGCCGACTCCGGCACCGAGGCCGGCGTGGGAGCCGCCGCCCCCTCTGCCAATGCCCTGATCGCGGATTCGACATCGGCCCGCAGGATCAGTCCGTCGGGCCCGGAACCCGCCAGCTGCCGCAGATCGAGATCATGCTGCCGCGCCAGCTTCCGCACCAGGGGGGAGACGACGGCCACCGGCCCCCGCGCCGCGTGCGGAACAGCCGCAGAAACCGCAGCCGCGGCCGTCACCTGTGCGACACCAGGCGCCGCCATCGCGTCGGGACGGACCCGTCGACGGCGCGCCACCGGTGCGCCCGTCCCGTATCCGACCAGGACATTGCCGGACGCCTCCGCCTCACCGGACCCAGATCCGGACCCGGAACCCGGCCCGCCTGAACCGGCCTCCGACCCCACAGCCGACACCACCGCCGCAGCCCCGGCCCGCGCATCCGACCCCGGGCCCCCCGACCCCACGGACCCCAAGGCTCCCTCGGACCCAACCGCCACCGTCAACAGCGGCGCCCCGACTGGAAGTTCCGTGCCCCCCTCGCCGAACCGCGCGGTCACCACGCCTCCGTACGGGCACGGCACCTCCACCATCGCCTTGGCCGTCTCGACCTCGACGACCGGCTGGTCGATGGCGACGACATCGCCGACCTCCACCAGCCAGCGCACGATCTCCGCCTCGGTGAGCCCTTCACCGAGATCCGGCAGCTTGAATTCGAATACCTGGGGCATCAGCTCTCCGCCTCCCACTGCAGGCGGGCGACCGCGTCGAGCACCCGGTCCACGCCCGGCAGATGGTGCCGCTCCTGCATCGGCGGCGGATACGGAATGTCGAACCCGGCGACCCGCAGCACCGGTGCCTCCAGATGGTGGAAACAGCGCTCGGTGACCCGGGCCACGATCTCACCGCCCGGACCGCCGAAACCGGAGGACTCATGGACGACGACGGCGCGCCCCGTACGCCGCACGGAAGCGGCGACGGTCTCGTCGTCGAACGGCACCAGTGAGCGCAGGTCGACGACTTCGAGATCCCAGCCCTCTTCGACGGCCGCCTCCGCGGCCTCCATACAGACCGGCAGCGACGGCCCGTACGTGATCAGCGTCGCACTGCGCCCGGTCCGGCGGACGACAGCCCGTCCGACCGGCTCCACGGCCACCGGCGCCTCGGGCGACCAGTCCGCCTTCGACCAGTAGAGCCGCTTCGGCTCCAGGAAGACCACAGGATCGTCGGAGGCGATCGATGCCCTCAGCAGCCCGTACGCATCCTCGACCGTGGCGGGCGTGACGACATGGAGGCCGGGCGTCGCCATGTAGTACGCCTCCGAGGAGTCGCTGTGATGCTCGACCCCGCCGATCCCGCCGCCGTACGGCACCCGGACCGTGAGCGGCAACGGCATGGCACCGGCCGTCCGGTTCCGCATCTTGGCGACATGGCTGATGAGCTGTTCGAACGCCGGATAGGCAAAGGCATCGAACTGCATCTCCACCACGGGCCGCAGCCCGTACATCGCCATGCCGACGGCCGTGCCGAGGATTCCCGCCTCGGCCAGCGGGGTGTCCGTGCAACGGTCCTCGCCGAACTCCTTCGCCAGACCGTCGGTGATCCGGAAGACCCCACCGAGCGTGCCGACGTCCTCGCCGAGGACATGCACCGTCGGGTCCTCGGCCATCGAGTCGCGCAGCGCTCGCCCGAGCGCCTGCGCCATGGTGGCGGGTTTGGCCTTCGCCGTCCGCTCTCCGGCCGGCGCCGCTGCGGTGGTCATCGCCCTTCCTCCAGATCGTTGTGGCTGTGCTGGCCCTGCTCGGCCTCCAGCTCGACACGCAACCGGGCGGCCTGCTCCCGCAGTTGCGTGGTCTGCTCCGCGTAGACATGGGCGAAGAGATCCATCGGGTCGAGCACCGGATCTGCGTTCATCCGCTCACGCAGAGCGGCAGCCATCCCCTCCGCGGCCGCGCGCGCCTCCTCGATCCCGTCGTCGCCGAGCAACCCCCGCCCGGTCAGCTCCCGCTCCAGGAGCTGGATCGGATCGTGCGCACGCCACGCCTCCACTTCGCTTTCGACGCGGTACCGCGTGGCGTCGTCGGCGTTCGTATGGGCATCCATGCGGTACGTCACCGCCTCGACGAGCGTCGGACCGCCGCCGCTCCGGGCCCGCGCGACCGCCTCACCGAGGATCTGGTGCATGGCGGCCGCGTCATTGCCGTCCACCAGCCGGCCCGGCATCCCGTATCCCACGGCCTTGTGCGCCAGGCACGGAGCAGCGGTCTGCTTAGCCAGCGGTACAGAGATCGCGAAGCCGTTGTTCTGCACAAGGAAGACAACCGGGGCCCGCCAGACGGCCGCGAAATTCAACGCCTCGTGAAAATCGCCCTCACTGGTCCCGCCGTCACCGACCATGGCCAGCGCCACCACGTCGTCGCCCTTGAGGCGCGCCGCGTGTGCCAGGCCCACCGCGTGCGGCAGCTGGGTGGCGAGGGGGGTGCAGAGCGGGGCGATGCGGTGCTCGCGCGGGTCGTAACCGGTGTGCCGGTCGCCGCGCAGCAGCGTCAGTGCCTCGACCGGGTCCAGGCCGCGCGCCACGGCCGCCAGCGTGTCGCGATAGCTGGGAAAGAGCCAGTCCCGCTCCTCCAGCACCAGCGCGGCCGCTACCTCGCAGGCCTCCTGCCCCGTGCTCGACGGGTAGACGGCGAGCCGGCCCTGCTTGGTGAGAGCGGTGGCCTGCGCGTTGTACCGCCGGCCGCGCACCAGCTCCGCGTAGAGCCGCAGCAGCAGCTCGGGGTCGGCATCGGCCACGGCATCCGTACCGAGCACGCGGTACGGCTCGGGGTCCGGGAGCAGCGGCGCGGGATCGGTGAGCGGCTTCCAGGCCGGGGGCGGCGTGGGCCGGTAAGCGGCCGCGCCGGGCAGCTCTTGGACCGTCATGACAAGCACCTCCTGGCATCGAGGGTTTTCGAGCGGCGTCTGGCGGCATCGGTGGATCGTCCGATGTCGAGGGGTGTCGAAATACATCGAAATGTCGAGCACTGTCCGAGGCGCGGATGTGGCGCGCCTCACCTACCGATTGTTCGGTCGCGAGCGCATTTTGGCTACAGGCACCTTCAGCCTGTGGACAAACGGTTCTCCACAGCCTGGGATAGAGGCAGGTCGTCCAGGACAGGGAGGTGCGGGCACATGTCAGCTGAACAAATGGCCGACGGGGGCGAGGGCCCCGGCCAGGTTCCGCCCGCGCGCCCGCTGGACGCCGTCGACCGCGACATCCTGCGATTGCTCCAGACGGACGGCCGCGCCTCGATACGGTCGGTGGCTGACCGCGTCCATGTGTCCCGGGCCAACGCGTATGCCCGGATCAACCGGCTCATCGACGACGGCGTGATCCGCGGTTTCAGCGCGCGCGTGAACCACGAGCGGGCGGGGCACGGCGCCTCCGCGTACATCACTCTCAAGATCGTCCAGAATTCCTGGCGCACCGTGCGTGAGCAGCTCCAGGCGCTACCGGGGGCCACGCATATCGCCTTGGTCAGCGGCGACTTCGATGTCCTGCTGCTGGTGCACACCTCGGACAACCGGTCGCTGCGCGAGCTGGTCCTGACCAGGATCCAAGCCATCCCGGAGGTGCTCTCCACCCGCACACTTCTTGTGTTCGAGGAGACGGACCTGGCTCAGGGCCCGGCCAGACCCACCGAGCTCACCTGACGGGAATCAGCGTGAACCAGTACGCGCCGGCCCCTCCGTCACCGTCGCCTCCACTGCATCCGGTCAGCGACTCGGCCGCAAGCAGCACGGCAGCGGACAGAATCCCGGGAACACGCAAAACAGCAGCACGCCAGCGGTCATGCCGATGGCATGGTGATCTGGACCTGCCCGGCCGTCAACGGCTCAGCGGCTGGACCGCATCCCCTCGAAGGCCACCCGGACGAGCGTGTCCGCCAGCCGCTCCGCGTCGACGCCGCCGTCCGGTTGCGGCCGGTACCACTCCACCAGGGAGTTGACCATCCCGAAAAGCAGCCGTGTCACCAGCCGTATGTCCACGTCGGAGCGGAGATCGCCGTCCGCGACCGCCGCCCCGAGCAGATCGGTCACCTGATGGTCGAACTCGCGCCGCCGCTCCATGGCCCAGCGCTCGGTCTTCGTATTGCCCCGTACGCGCAGCAGAAGCGTGACGTAGGGCAGTTCGGCTATCAGCACATCGACGGTGCGACGGGTGACGTACTCGACCCGCTCGATCGCACGCCCCTGCGTCGCTCCCGGCTCGTCGAGGATTCCGAAGAGGCCGTCCAGCGCCCGGCTGACCGCACGGCGGAGCAGTTCCTCCTTGCCCGCGACATGGTGATAGATGGACGACTTGGAGATGCCCGCTGCTCTGGAGAGATGCTCCATGGACGTGCCGTCGTAGCCGCGCTCGTTGAAGACACGGACGGCGACTGTGAGCAGTGTCTCCGGGGTGTACGTGTCCCGCTTGGCCGTGGTCATGTCCGCGATCCTCCCCTACGAGTTGTCCACAGGTTTGGCGGGCCCCCTTGTCCCGACCGATCGTTCGGTTACTCTAACTCTGTCCGCCCGTTCCTGCCCAGCTCGATGAGGAGTTGGTCCGTCATGGCCGCCGAGCTCTCCCCGCACCTGCTGTCCGAGAAGCACCGCCCCACGCTCGACCAGGCCCTCGACGCGATCCGTACGCGCGCCTACTGGTCCCCGCATCCCGAGCATCCGAAGGCATATGGCGAGGGCGGCGCCCCCGGCAGCCTGAGCGCCGCCGAGGGCAAGGCAGCCTTCGACGCCGTGCTGCACACCCGGCTCGACCTCGGCCAGCCGGGCACCGACGGCTGGACGGGCGGAGAGACCTCTCCGTACGGGCCGGAGCTCGGCGTCGAATATCCGCACGCCGACCTGGACATCCTGCTTCCGGCGATGCGTACGGGAATGTCCGCCTGGCGTGCGGCCGGCCCCGAGACCAGGGCCCTGGTCTGTCTGGAGATCCTGGCGCGGATCAGTGCCAGGACCCATGAGTTCGGCCACGCCGTGATGCACACCAGCGGCCAGGCCTTCATGATGGCGTTCCAGGCAGGCGGCCCGCACGCCCAGGACCGCGGCCTGGAGGCGGTGGCGTACGCGTACGAGGAGCAGATCCGCACCCCGCAGAGCGCCGAATGGTCCAAGCCGCAAGGCAAGCGCGACCCGCTCCAACTGCACAAGTCGTTCACCGCGGCACCCCGCGGCATCTCGCTTCTGATCGGCTGCAACACGTTCCCCACATGGAACGGCTATCCGGGCCTTTTCGCCTCCCTGGCCACCGGCAACCCCGTCCTGGTCAAGCCGCACCCGCGCGCCGTGCTTCCGCTCGCGCTCACGGTGCAGCTGGCCCGCGAGGTGCTCGTCGAGGCGGGCTTCGACCCCAACCTGGTAGCCCTGGCGACCGAACGGCCGGGCGAAGGCATCGCGAAGACCCTCGCGGTCCGCCCCGAAATCAAGATCATCGACTACACCGGCTCCACCGCCTTCGGCGACTGGCTGGAGATCAACGCCCGCCAGGCCCAGGTCTACACGGAGAAAGCCGGCGTCAACACGATCGTCCTCGACTCCACCGACAACTACCAGGGCATGCTCGCCAACCTGGCGTTCTCCCTCTCGCTGTACAGCGGCCAGATGTGCACCACCCCGCAGAACCTGCTGATCCCCCGGGACGGCATCACGACCGATGCCGGCGACAAGGCGTACGACGAAGTCGTCGACGACATCGCCTCCGCGGTCAACGGACTGCTGGGCGATGACGCCCGGGCGAACGCACTGCTCGGCGCCCTGGTCAACCCCGATGTGAAGGCCCGCCTGGAGGCGGCTGCGGAGCTGGGCGAAGTCGCCCTGACCTCCCGCGAGGTGGCCAACCCGGAATTCCCCGACGCCGTGGTCCGCACCCCCGTCGTCATCAAACTGGACGGAACCAAGCCCGACGACGAGCAGCACTACCTGTCGGAGTGCTTCGGACCGGTCTCCTTCGCGGTAGCGGTCGACTCGACGGCCGACGCCGTGGAACTGCTCCGCCGCACGATCCGCGACAAGGGCGCGATGACGGTAGGCGCCTACACCACCTCACCGGAGGTGGAGCGCGCGGTGGAAGACGTCTGCCTGGAAGAGTCGGCCCAGCTCTCGCTGAACCTGACCGGCGGGGTGTACGTCAACCAGACCGCGGCGTTCTCCGACTTCCACGGCTCGGGCGGCAACCCCGCAGCGAACGCAGCCCTGTGCGACGGAGCCTTCGTAGCAAGCCGCTTCCGCATGGTGGAAGTCCGCCGCCAGGCGTAATCCCCAGCCCTGCCCTTCCCGACTTGTCCGCCTCTCGCCCCTGACCCCTCCCAGCCCCCTGCTTGCCCCCAGCTCCCTCAGCCCTCCTTCCAGCCCCTCCGGCATTTGAGGCGCAGGTCCGGCGGTGGAGCCCCCGGTCACGGGAAGGGGCGGGCAGGGGAACAGGACCGCCGCAAGCGCCCCACCCGCACCCGGCGCCGCCCCACCTGCCTCAGAGCCCCAGCCCGCCCCGGGCCCCTACTCCTGCCCGACCCCCGGAATCTCCGCATAACGCTGCACCCACGCGTGCATGGCAATCGCAGCCGCAGCCCCCGCATTGATCGACCGCGTCGACCCGAATTGCGCAATGGAGCACACCATCGCCGCGTGCTTGCGGGCCTCCTCGGTCAGCCCGGGCCCTTCCTGCCCGAAGAGCAGCACACACCGCCGCGGCAACTCGGTCCGCTCCAGCGGCACCGCCCCCGGCAGATTGTCGATCCCAATGATCGGCAGCCCCTCCGCCGCCGCCCACACGGTCAGCGACTCCGTGTCGGGGTGGTGCCGCACATGCTGGTACCGGTCGGTGACCATCGCACCGCGCCGGTTCCAGCGCCGCCGCCCCACAATGTGGATCTCCTTGGCGAGGAAGGCGTTCGCGGTGCGCACCACGGAACCGATATTGAAGTCGTGGCCCCAGTTCTCGACCGCCACATGGAAGTCGTGCCGCCGCAGATCCAGATCGGCGACGATCGCCTCCCGCGTCCAGTACCGGTAGGCGTCGCCCACGTTGCGCCGGTCGCCGTGGGCCAGCAGCTCGGGGTCGTACTGCTCGCCCACGGGCCAGGGCAGCGGATGCGGCCCGACGCCGATCTCCGTCCCGAATCCGTCGTCGTACTGCATCGGTTCCGCCGCCGGTACGGATGCGACGGACGGTTCGAGTCCGATCCCTACGGACTCTTCGGTCAATGAATCCCCGCCGGTACCACCGGTGCTGCCACTGCTGCCGCTCTCACTACTCACCCGACGAGCGTATGGTCCCCGGCGCCGCTGTGCAGCGGGGCCTCCTCGTCATCGTCGGCATGCCGCTGCCCCGGCACCTTGCCCCTGCGCGAGAACAGCAGCTCCCGTCCGAGGGTCACCCGGCCACCGAGCCACACCAGGAAGACGGTCGGCAGGAAGACGGAGTCGGCGGCGATCATCGCCATCGAGAAGAACGGCAGCCCGAGCAGCAGGGCAATGCCGACGTGCTCACAGATCATGACGACGAGCAGGACGTTCTTGACCCGCCGGTTGAACAGGGTGAAGGGGAAGGCGACCTGGACGATCACCGTGCCGTACGTGATCAGCATCACCATGACACCGTTGGACGCGAGAATGTCCGACAGCCCGGGCCAGGGCGTGAAGTAGTCGAGCTTGAGCGGGTAGTACAGCGCCGTGCCGTCCTGCCACCGCGAACCCTGGATCTTGTACCACCCTGCCGTCGCGTAGATCAGACAGACCTCGGCCATGATCACGACGAGGGTCGCGTTGTGGGCGAGATTGGCGACGACATCCAGCAGGGTGCGCGCTTCGCTGTGCGGGGCATAGCGATTCACGGCCCACCAGGCACCCTGGCCGGCCCAGAGGGCCCAGAAGAGAACCGGCAGCCACCAGGTGCCGCCGAGGCCGTCTGTCACGGTGGCCACGATCAGAACCAGGCCGAGCACCACCCAGAGAACCGGACCGGCCACGTTCCCCCGCACCGAACGTCGCGGACCATCGTCTTCCGCATCCGTCTCTGTCGGACGGCCCGCACGGGCCGCACGCCGCGCGTCCAACGACCACACCTGCCCGCAGCGCGTCAGCACGAGGTAGATCGCCATCAGATGGATGACGTTGTCGCCGCCGTCGCCCATGAAAATGTTGCGGTTCTGCAGGGAGAGCACACCGACCATGAAGAGGACCGACATGGCGCGGGTGTGCCAGCCGACCATCAACAGTGCGGCGGAAAGCAGAGCAACCGCGTACACGATCTCGAACCAGACCGTGCTGTCCGACCACATGAGCGTGGTGAAGGCTTGATTGCCCGATATGAGCTGCTGCGCCATGTCCCAGCTCCACGGGGCGTCGGGGCCGTACATCTCGTGGCGGTGCGGCAGTTCGCGCAGCAGGAACAGCAGGTAGGTGGCGGAGAACCCGATCCGGATGACGGCGCTCTGGTACTGGCCCAGGGCCGAGGAAGTAATGCGCTGGATGCCGCGAGCGAGCTTGCGGTCGAAGGTGAACGTACTCACTTGCCCGCCCCCTCGGTGTTCTCGGGGAGGTCGGCGGAGGTTACGGTCCACCACGGCAGCACCCGGTAGGACGGCCTCGTACTGATCTTCTCCTCGCTCCATCCGGGCGCTGCGATGGACCGCACCTCGGAACGGATCTGGATGCGCTCGATGGTGCCGCCGTAGTCGTGTTCGCTGAGTCGCAGCATCGCGATGCGGCGGATGTAGCGCTCGGAGAGCTCACCGCGCAGGCCATTCGCCCGGTTCTCGTTGTCATGGGAACTGAGATAGAAGTCCCAGGCGCGACGGAGTTCGTTCTGATGGACGTGGCTGGGGGCCAGATTGCCGCGTATCGCCTTGCCGTCCTCACCGGAAAGGCTCATCCAGGGGGTGGTGTGGCGGCCGTCGGCGCCGACTATCTCGGCTCGTACATGAACCGCCACGTTCTGCTGAAGCGGGTTCGGGGCGAAGAGCTTCCAGTTCTGCTCGAACTCGGGATAGATCCAGTCGTCGACCGCTTCGCCGTGCTGCTTGGTCAGGGTATTGGAGGGTGCGACGTGCAGAAACACCATGGCCAGCTGAGCGCAGGCGACCAGCCCGATGGCCGCCAGTGCGATCGCGGCAACGATCTGGTACGGAAGTGACAGAGCAGCCATGCCGCCACGGGGACCTGGCCCAGACACCCGATCGGCGCCGGACGACGCATCTTCGCGCTGCCCCGGCCCTGGCCCGACGCTCCCGTTCTCGCTCCCGCTCCCGACACCCCTGTCGTCGTACGAATCCATCCTGCCCCGATCCCCGTCGATCCCCGTCAGTTATCCACAGGGTTGACACCCTACGGGTCACCGACTCACCATTGAAGACAATGAACCGAACGATCGGTCGGTCGGTAGGGAGTCCGGGATGACGGCAGTGACTGCGGACCAGACAGCGCAGGCAGGAGCAGGCGGCCCCGAAGGGGTGGACGAGGCCCTGGAGGCAGCCTTCGATGCCGCGGTGGCGGCGGACGAGCGCATCGAGCCGCGCGACTGGATGCCGGATGCGTACCGCGCCTCACTGGTCAGGCAAATGGCCCAGCATGCCCACTCCGAAATCATCGGAATGCAGCCGGAAGCCAACTGGATCTCGCGAGCACCCTCGCTGCGCCGCAAGGCGATCCTTATGGCCAAGGTGCAGGACGAGGCCGGACACGGCCTCTATCTGTACAGCGCCACGGAGACCCTCGGCACCGGCCGCGAGGAACTGCTCGACAAGCTCCACGCAGGCCGCCAGAGGTATTCATCGATCTTCAATTACCCGACGCTGACCTGGGCGGACGTCGGCGCAATCGGCTGGCTCGTGGACGGCGCCGCGATCACCAACCAGGTACCGCTCTGCCGCTGCTCCTACGGCCCGTACGCCCGGGCGATGGTCCGTATCTGCAAGGAGGAATCCTTCCACCAGCGTCAGGGTTACGAGCTGCTGCTCACCCTCAGCCGCGGCACCCCGGCGCAGCACGAGATGGCGCAGGACGCGGTGAACCGCTGGTGGTGGCCGTCCCTGATGATGTTCGGCCCGCCGGACGACGCATCGGCCCACTCGGCGCAGTCGATGACCTGGAAGATCAAGCGGCACTCCAACGACGAGCTGCGGCAGCGCTTCGTGGACATCTGTGTCCCACAGGCCGAGGCGCTGGGGCTCACCCTCCCGGACCCGGATCTCCGGTGGAACGAGGATCGTGGACAGCACGACTTCGGGGCGATCGACTGGCAGGAGTTCCAGGAGGTCCTCAAGGGCAACGGCCCGTGCAACGAGCAGCGCCTCACCCAGCGCCGCCGGGCACACGAGGAGGGCTCCTGGGTCCGGGACGCAGCGGTTGCGTATGCCGAGAAGCACACAGCAGTACGGAACGGGGAGGCGACAGCATGAGCAGCTCGACCGAATGGCCGCTGTGGGAGGTGTTCGTGCGTTCGCGCCGCGGACTGTCCCACACCCACGCGGGCAGCCTGCACGCCCCGGACGCGGAAATGGCCCTGCGCAACGCGCGCGATCTGTACACGCGCCGTTCCGAGGGCGTCTCCATCTGGGTAGTCCCGTCCGCACAGGTCACGGCCTCCTCACCGGACGAGAAGGACTCTTTCTTCGAGCCGGCCGGTGACAAGCCGTACCGGCACCCGACGTTCTACAAGATCCCGGAAGGGGTGAAGCACCTGTGACCGCGGCCCTCGCCCTGGGCGACGACGCGCTGGTGCTCTCGCACCGGCTGGGGGAGTGGGCAGGCCATGCCCCCGTACTGGAAGAGGAAGTGGCCCTGGCTAACATCGCTCTGGACCTGTTGGGGCAGGCCCGGGTGCTGCTCTCCCTCGTCGGGGACGAGGACGAGCTGGCGTATCTGCGCGAGGAGCGCGCCTTCCGCAATGTCCAATTGGTCGAGCAGCCGAACGGCGACTTCGCCCACACCATCGCCCGCCAGCTCTACTTCTCCACCTACCAGCGACTGCTCTACGAGCAGTTGGAGGCCGGTGGGAGTCCATTCGCCGGGCTGGCGGCGAAGGCGGTCAAGGAGGTCGCCTACCACCAGGACCACGCGGAGCACTGGACGCTGCGGCTCGGCGACGGCACGGCCGAGAGCCATGAGCGGATGCAGCGCGGGGTCGACGCCCTGTGGCGGTTCACCGGCGAGCTGTTCCAGCCCGTCGAGAGCGTGGAGATCGACTGGCAGTCGCTGCACGGCGGCTGGCTGAAATCCGTCACCGCAGTGCTGGAGCAAGCCACCCTGAGCGTGCCGACAGGCCCGCGGTCCGGAGCATGGACGGCGGGCGCGGGACGCCAGGGCATCCACACCGAACCCTTCGGACGGATGATCGCCGAGATGCAGCACCTGCATCGCAGCCACCCGGGGGCGTCATGGTGACCGAAACACTCCTGGAGGAGGAGCTGCACCGGCTGGCGGGCTCCGTACCCGACCCCGAACTGCCTGTACTGACCCTGGACGAGCTGGGAGTGCTCCGGGGCGTGGACGTGGTGGCACCAGGCAGGGTCACCGTGCGTCTCACCCCGACCTACACCGGCTGCCCGGCGATCGAGGCCATGTCCTCCGACATCGAGCGGGTGCTGCATGACCACGGCATACCCGAGGTCTCCGTGGTCACCGTGCTCTCGCCGGCCTGGTCGACCGACGACATCAGCGCGGAAGGACGGCGCAAGCTGGCCGAGTTCGGCATCGCGCCCCCGCGCCCGCACGAGGCCACGGCGCCCGCGGGTGGCCCGGTACCGCTGACACTCTCGGTGCGCTGCCCGCACTGCGGCTCGACCGATACGGAGCTGCTGAGCCGGTTCTCCTCCACTGCATGCAAGGCACTGCGCCGCTGTGTGACGTGTCGCGAACCGTTCGACCACTTCAAGGAGTTGTAGATGTTCCATCCGCTCCGGGTCCGCGCTGTCGAACGGCTCACGGACGATTCGGTGGCCGTCACCCTCGCCGTGCCGCCCGAGCTGTGCGAGACCTTCCGCCACAAACCCGGCCAGCACCTCAATGTGCGCTACACCGTCGATGGCGAGGAGATCCGCCGCTCGTACTCGATCTGTTCCCCGGCCGCTGAGGAACAGCCAGATCCGGCTCTACGGGTAGGCATTCGCCTCGTCGACGGCGGCGCGTTCTCCACGTACGCGCTGAAGGAACTCGCCGTCGGTGACCTGGTCGAGGCGATGCCCCCCATGGGCCGCTTCGTGCTCACGCCTCGCGCCGGACATTTCGCGGCGATCGTCGGAGGCAGCGGAATCACCCCGGTGCTGTCGATCGCGGCGACACTCCTGGCGAGGGAGCCCGGCGCCAGTTTCTGTCTGATCCGCAGCGACCGGACGGCGCTCTCGACAATGTTCCTTGACGAGGTCGCCGACCTCAAGGACCGCTACCCGGACCGGTTTCAGCTGGTCACGGTGCTCTCCCGGGAGGAACAGCAGGCAGGTCTCCCGTCCGGCCGACTGGACCGGGATCGGCTCACCGACCTGCTGCCCGCACTGCTTCCGGTCGCGGAGGTGGACGGCTGGTATCTGTGCGGCCCGTTCGGACTGGTGCGGGCGGCCGAAGGCGCGCTGCACGGCCTGGGCATCGACCGGACCCGAATCCACCAGGAGATCTTCCATGTGGACGACGGCCCGAACGCGCCCGCCCGCCCACGGACCGAAACGCCTGCTCACAGCAGACTCACCGCGACCTTGGACGGCCGCTCCGGAACCTGGCCGGTACAGGATGGCGAATCGCTGCTGGAGACGGTGCTGCGCAGCCGCTCCGACGCACCGTACGCCTGCAAGGGCGGTGTGTGCGGGACCTGCCGGGCGTTCCTGGTCTCGGGAGAGGTACAGATGGACCGCAACTTCGCGCTGGAGCCCGAAGAGACGGGCGCGGGCTATGTGCTGGCGTGCCAATCGCACCCGGTCACTCCGGAGGTGGAACTCGACTTCGACCGCTGAGCGCCAACAGGCCGGCCGCCGACCGTCGGCCACACCCCGTTCCACCCACCCCTCCACACCTCCCCCTGTTCCCTTCTCATAGAACCTGTTCTATCTTGACGAACCGTCAGATCTGGGTAGGGGAGCAGCGGTTCGCGGGAGGCCAGGGCAGTGGATTTCACCTTCACCGAGGAACAGCAGGCGGCCGCTGAGGCGGCGAGAGCGGTCTTTTCGGGCGTCGCGCCCGACGTAGTTCCCAGCCCCGCTCTCGTCCCGGGCGCGGTGGCCGAGGACATCGACCGGCAGCTGTGGGCGCGGCTTGCCACCAGCGATCTGCTGAGCCTGACGCTGGCACCGGAGCACGGCGGGGCCGGGCTCGATCTCGTCGCGCTCTGTCTGGTGCTTCGCGAGTCCGCCAAGGTACTTGCGCGAGTGCCACTGCTGGAGACGTGCGCGGTCGCAATGGCGCTCCAGCGCTACGGCGGCCCAAGGCTGGCCGCCGAATTGCTGCCCCGGGTCGGCCGGGGCGAGCTGGTCCTCACCGTCGGGGCCAACGGTCGCTCCGGCCACGATCCGGCCGAGCTCGCCGTCACGGCCCGCCGTGAAGTTCCCGCGAGAAACAACCGGCCGTGCGCAGAACCTGGCGAAAGGCCCGACGAAGGTTTCGGCGACGCGCCCGGGGATTCCGATGGTGACGTCGCGGGCTGGGTGCTCGACGGGGTGCAGTCAGGGGTGCCGTGGGCGCAGGCCGCGGACTGGATCGCGGTTCCCGCCCACACGGGCGAGGGCCGGGCCGTTGTGGCCCTGATCCAACCCACCCACGACGGAGTCACCCTCGTCAAGCAGGTCTCCACCAACGGTGAGCTGTTCGCCGAGGTCCGGCTGGATTCGGTAGGAATCGACAGCCGCGCGCTGATCGACACTGCCGGGGCCTGGGAGTGGCTGCGTGCCCTGCTTACCACCGGAACGTGCGCGCTCGCCCTGGGTCTGGGCGAGGCCGTGCTCACCATGACGAGCGAATACACCGGCAAGCGCGAGCAGTTCGGCTTTCCCATCGCAACCTTCCAGTCCGTCGCCGTACAGACCGCGGACCGTTACATCGACCTGCGAGCCATGGAAGTGACGCTCTGGCAAGCGGCCTGGCGGATCTCCACCGGGGCCGACGGTGCGCTGCCCGCCGAGGGCGACATCGCCGTGGCGAAGATCTGGGCATCGGACGGTGTCCGCCGGATCGTGCAGACGGCACAGCATCTGCACGGCGGCTTCGGCGCAGACACCGACTACCCACTGCACCGCTTCCATGCCTGGGCGAAGCAGATCGAGCTGTCCCTGGGCCCCGCAGCGGCGCACGAGGAGGCGCTGGGCGACCTCCTAGCCGCCCACCTGCCCGGCTGACCCCCGACCAGCGCCCAGTGGCTGGCCACCGAGCCGCCATCCGGTTCAGAGCACGAAAGCCGGGTTGCCGTTGTCGGTGACCATCGGACGCCCGGCACCGTCCCAGGCGAGCATCCCGCCGTCGATGTTCACAGCGTCGATGCCCTGCTGCACCAGGTACTGGGTGACCTGGGCGGACCGGCCACCGACCCGGCACATCACATGCACACGCCGCCCGTCCTCGGCAGCCTCGGTGATCTCACCGAGGCGAGCCACGAAGTCACTCATCGGAATGTGCAGGGCGTCTTCGACATGACCGGCCGCCCATTCGTTGTTCTCCCGGACGTCCAGAACGAGGCCGTCCAACGGAACTGCCGCAACATCCACCGAGGGCAGCGGGGCGAAATTCATGGGTCATGCCTTCTCTCGTAGGTACGATCCGGAGTCACCAGGAACGCTACTGCACCAGACCGGCCAGCTCCGCCTCACGCTGAGCGACCTCGCCCAGCAGCTGATCGGCGATCTCGTCGAGCAGCCCGTCCGGATCATCGGGCGCCATCCGCAGCATGGCCCCGATAGCGCTCTCCTCAAGCTCCTGAGCGAGCACCGTCAGGAGTTCCTTGCGCTTGGTCAGCCAGTTCAGCCGGGCGTAGAGCTCCTCGCTCTCGCTGAGCTCCGCCTCCGGCGCCACCGGCCCCGCCGCCCACTCCTGCGCCAGCTCCATCAGCAGCGCCTCGTCACCACGCCCGTAAGCGGCGTTGACGCGGGTGATGAACTCGTCGCGACGGGCCCGCTCCGTCTCATCCTGCGCCAGGTCCGGATGGGCCTTGCGCGCCAGCTCGCGGTAAAGCTTGCGCGCCTCCTCGGTCGGCCGGACCCGCTTGGGCGGCCGGACCGGCTGCTCGGTCAGCATCGCCGCTGCCTCGGGGGACAGCCCGTCCGAGTCGATCCAGTCGTGGAACAGCTCGTCGACGCCCGGCATCGGCATCACGATCGCTCGGGCCTCCTGAGCCTTGCGGAGGTCCTCGGGATCACCGGTCCTGGCGGCTCGGGCCTCCGCGATCTGAGCATCGAGCTCATCGAGGCGGGCATACATCGGCCCGAGCTTCTGATGATGCAGACGGGAGAAGTTCTCGACCTCGACCCGAAAGGTCTCCACCGCGATCTCGAACTCGATCAGCGCCTGCTCCGCCACCCGTACCGCCTTGGCGAGCCGAGCCTCGGGCCGGGCCTCCTCCGCGTACCCGCCGGCTGCCCCGCCAGTCCCATCACCGACAGCGGCCGACCGGCCCTCCTGCGCATCTTGCGCATCCGGTGCATGCTGCTCGTGCTGCCGGTCGTTGTCCTGCCGGTCATCGTCGTTCCGGGTGGTCGGCACCCCGGCGGCTTCGTGGGTCACTCGTCCAGCGTATGGCCACCTTCGGCGCCCCGATCACGCGCGGTCGGCGGAATGCCGCTCACACGCCCAGTTCGGCGGCTATTCGCCCCGCGTCGATGGCCCGTATCAGCTCTGCGTGGTCCGCCTCCGTACGGTCCGCGTACGTCACCGCGAACGCCGCCACCGCCTCGTCCAGCTCTTCATTCTTGCCGCAGTACCCCGCGATCAGTCTCGGATCGGCGCTGTGCGCATGGGCACGCGCCAGCAGAGCACCGGTCATCCGGCCGTAGTCGTCGACCTGGTCGGCTGCCAGGGCCGCCGGGTCCACGCTGCCCTTGCGGTTCCTGAACTGCCGCACCTGGAAGGGCCGCCCGGCCACGCTGGCCCACCCCAGCAGAATGTCGCTGACGACCTGCATCCGCTTCTGCCCGAGCACCACTCGACGCCCCTCGTGCGCCACCTCCGGCACGTCGAACCCGACAGCCGGCAGATACGGCGCCAGCACTGAGGGCCGCGCCTCCTTCACCTGCAGCACCAGTGGCTCGCCGCGGTGATCGAGCAGAAGCACCACGTACGACCGGGTGCCGACGCTCCCCGTGCCGACCACCCGGAACGCCACGTCGTGGATCGCGTATCTGGCGAGGAGCGGCACCCGGTCCTCCGAGATAGTGCCCAGATAGTCGCCGAGTCCCGCTGCCACCGCGGCGGCCTCGTCGTCCGGCACCCGCCGCAGCACCGGCGGCGCGTCGATGAAGCGACGTCCACCGTCACCGGAATCCTCGGTGGACTTGGCAGCGAAACGGGCGCTGGTGTTGTTGCGGGCCTTCTCCGAGACCCGCTCCAGAGTGCCGAGCAGATCCCGCGCATCCGTGTGCGAGACCAATTCCTCGTCCGCGATGGCGTTCCAGGCATCGAGCGCGGGCAGTTTGGCCAGCAGCCGCATCGTCCGCCGGTAGGCGCCCACCGTGTCGTACGCGCCCTGACGGCAGGTGTCCTCGTCCGCCCCGGCCTCCCGCCCGGCGAGTACCAGCGAGGTGGCCAGGCGCTTGAGATCCCATTCCCAGGGGCCGAACACGGTCTCGTCGAAATCGTTCAGATCGATGACCAGGCTGCCGCGCGCATCGCCGTACAGCCCGAAATTGGCCGCGTGCGCATCGCCGCAGAGCTGGGCGCCCACCCCGCTGACGGGCGTGCCCACCAGGTCATGGGCCATCAGTCCGGCCGAGCCGCGCAGAAAGGCGAACGGCGTGGCCGCCATTCGTCCCACCCTGATCGGGGCGAGACCGGGCACCCTGCCGCGGCTCGACTCCTTGACCGCCTGCACGGCATCGGGCCGCCCGGCCGGAAGCTCCAGAGAAGAGTGAGAGGCCCTGGAGACCCTCGCCCGCAGGGCTTTGCCCGCACCCCTGGGCGACTGCGGCGCGCTGCTGCCCGCCGCAGTCGCCCCATCCGCCCGCCGAGCGAATCCGAGGACAACCGGAATGCGCGGATTTCCAGTCACAGCCTGCTGAACCGGCACCGTCGATTCGATTTCACCCATGGCGCGCAGCCTCCCCCGCCCTCGTCCTGCGCTCCTGGCCCGATGCCCAGTCGCAGATCAATTGCGAAGAAGGTACCGCCATCCACCGAAAACCGTCTTCGCCTGTGGAAAACTTACCTTCCGGCCTGTGGACAACCCCCTGTGCACGCTGTGCACGCTCTGCCCTGGTCAGACTCCAGCGGCCTCTTCCAGCTCCTCTTCCGCCTCTTCCTCGCTGTCCGCCCCAATCCGGGCTTCGCCTCTGTCGTGCCGCCCCCGTCCCTGTGCAGCCCCGCCCTCGGAGGTTCCACCGACCACCCCGGCCGGCCCTTTCGAACGTGCGGGAACGTCCTGAATCGGGTGTTTCACGTGAAACACAGCCCAACCATCCCGGTCTCGCCCCACCCGCCACACCTCACGACTCCCCTACAGGCCCGCATCCCTCGCCAACAACGCAGCCTGCACTCGGTTCTCACATCCCAGCTTCGCCAGGATGCGACTCACATACGTCTTCACCGTCGCCTCGCTCATGTGCAAGCGCCTGCCCGCATCCGCGTTGGAGAGCCCTTCCCCGAGCACTGCCAGCACCTCGCGTTCCCGCCCGCTGAGCGCGGCCACCCGCTGTCGCGCCTCTTCACCCCGCACCGCCGTCCGGCCCAGGGTCAGCTGATCCACCACATGCCGGGTGGCACCGGGTGAGAGATACGCATCTCCGGCCGCCGCTGCCCGCACCGCCTGGATCAGTTCGGCCGGAGCCGTGTCCTTGAGCAGGAATCCGGCACCCCCCTGCTCCAGCGCCCGCAGCACGTTCTCCCGCTCACCGAACGTCGTGAGCACGATCACCCGTGCCGCCGGAGCCGCCGTTCGCAGTTCTGCCAACGCCGTAAGCCCGTCCATCACCGGCATCTGGATGTCGAGCAGCACCACATCCGCGGCATGGGCACGGACCAGTTCGATGGCCTCCCGCCCGTTCGCCGCCTCCGCGACGACCTCGATGGAACGGTCCGAGGTGAGGATCATCCGTATCCCGGCGCGGATGAGGGGCTCGTCGTCAGCGATGACAACCCTGATCAGCTGACCCGTCACTCATACCCCCGCGCTCGCCCCGGGCGCCTCATCCACTGGCGACCTCGTAGGACTTCTTCTCGATCAGCTTGCCGTCCCGGAAGCAGAACCGGAACACAGGCTCGGTGTCGAAGTTGTCGCCGATCTCGGAGGACATCAGGACCAGACACCTCGCCCCGGCCGGCTTCTCGGGTCCCCCACCGTCGAGGCCGGCCGTCATGAATGTATCCCCGGCAGGCAGTTCCTCCCGCACCCTGTCCTCCGCCGTGCCGATCTCGATCGACCGGTACTGACTCGGATCGATCATCCCCTTGTTCGCCTCCGCCACCAGAAAGTAGAGACCGAAGCCACAGGCCAGCACCAACAGCACCAAGGCCCCTGCCCCTATCCCGCAGCCCAGCGCGACCCCGCTGCCCGGACTCCTTCTGCTACCGCTCATCGCCAACTCCCGCTCGGAAACCGTCCAGTCCATGCCCGGACCACCGTTCCCCTGCGGAGCCATTCGGGACTGCTGCCGGAAGTCGTCCTCCGCATCAACCATCGGCGCACCCGCCAGCCCACCGACCGCGCCCTCGGCACCGTACGGAAGCACCCCGGCCACCCGGAAGCCGCCGTCCTCGGTCCGGCCGGTGTGCACCATGCCGCCGACCAGCCGGGCCCGCTCATGCAGGCCGGGCAGCCCCTGCCCGCCGCTGACGACCTCACCCGCGCGCCGCATATCCCGCTGTGGACCGTTGACGATCTCGACGACGAAGGAATCCGTCTCGTAGCGCAACTCGACTGTGATCGCCGCACCCGGCGCATGCTTGTACGCATTCGTCAGCGCCTCCTGGACGATGCGGTACGCCGCATGGTCCGAGGCCGCGGCAAGCGCCCGGATGCTTCCTGTGTGACGAAGCTCCACAGCGCTCCCGGCAGCCCGCGCCACTGCCGTGAGCTCCTCGATGCCGGCGGTCCCCCGTGCCGCCGACTGCCCGCCCTCGCCCTGCACCGGTCCCTCGACACCGTCCCGCAGAATGCCGACGACCTCACGCAGCTCATGCATCGCGTGCACCGAGGCATCTCTCAGCACCCCGACCACTTCCCGCTGCCGTGCCGTCAGCTCACGGTCGACCTCCAGCGCCCCCGTATGGACAGAGATGAGCGCCAACCGGTGACCGAGGCTGTCGTGCATGTCCTGGGCGATCCGCTGGCGCTCCATGAGCCGCGCCTGTCCCACGATCATGACCCGCTCCCGGATGAGCTGCGCGTTGCGCTCCTGCAGGGCGTGCAACAGGGTCCGGCGCTGTGTCCAGTACCGGCTGGCGAGGCCGGGCACGAGTGTCGTCGCCAGGAAGTAGAGGGTGGTGAACAGCACCTGGGTCAGCGGCCACATCCCCGACCAGTTCACCGCCACGGTCAGCCCCACATAGAACGCGTACGAGGTGGTGAAGGCCCCCAGGGCCCGTCCCGCCCCGGCGATCCGGCGCCCGGAACTCCACGCCACCACCATCAGCAGCAGCGCGAATCCGCCGGACAGCCCGGCCAGGGCGGCCGTCACCACCAGCACGGTCACCGGCAGCCGGCGCCTCATCAAGGACAGCACCACGACCGCGACGGACACCGCCCACAGCCGCAGCTCCCCGCTCCGCAGCAGCTCTTCCACGCCGGCGGCGAGCAGCCCGAGCATCACGGCCAGCACGGCCTCTCCGGCCGCCCTGCGCCGGGACCACAGCTCGGGCACCGCACACCACTGCCACCCGGCCCTGAGCTTCGATATCGCGTACACGTTTCGCACCCTAGGCAGCCACGGATGCGCACGACGCCCCACTTTCGTCGTACCCGTCCACGACGAAAGTCGCCCACACCCCGGTCGCCGCCCATCGGCCACGCAGAAGCCCGAACGGGCAACATGACAGACATAAGAGACAGGGCAGGCAGTGGCGAACATCGATGCGCACCAGGGAACGAAGAAGCCTCACAGACCGTTGGTCTGTGAGGCTTCTCTCTTGTGCGCGAGGGGGGATTTGAACCCCCACGTCCATAAGGACACTGGCACCTGAAGCCAGCGCGTCTGCCGTTCCGCCACTCGCGCAAGAGTGGTGTTTCCAGGCTCTCTCACTGTTTGGTGCGAGCGCCTGGCGACATCCGGAAGATTAGCACGATGGACAGGGTGGATTCACATCCGTTGTTTCACCGAACACCCGGCGGGAATCGGGAACGCCTTTCGGCCGCCCCCACTCCTCCCCAGTGCGCCCCAGGTGCGGGACACTGTCAGGAGGCCGCCTCTACGATCCATGTGAGAGGTGACACTCATCCACAGAGCAGGCAAGGGGAACCAGCCGTTTTCCCCACGCGTGGATACGATCAGTAAGCAGTACAGGGACGACTACAACGGAGGAGGTGCCCCATGGGAGTCATGAAGCGTTTCGAGCAGCGTCTCGAAGGTCTGGTCAATGGCACCTTCGCCAAGGTCTTCAAGTCCGAGGTCCAGCCGGTCGAGATCGCGGGAGCCCTCCAGCGCGAGTGCGACAACAACGCAACGATCTGGAACCGTGAACGGACCGTCGTCCCCAACGACTTCATCGTCGAACTCAGCACCCCGGACTACGAGCGGCTCAGCCCGTACTCCGGCCAGTTGGGCGACGAACTCTCCGGCCTGGTCCGCGACTACGCCAAGCAGCAGCGGTACACCTTCATGGGCCCCATCAAGGTCCACCTGGAGAAGGCCGACGATCTCGACACCGGGCTCTACCGGGTACGCAGCCGAACCCTCGCGTCGAGTTCGTCACAGCAGCAGGACCCCCAGGGCCGGCAAGGACTGCAGAGCCACCCGGGCCCGGGGCGGTCGCCACAGCCCACCGGCGGCTACGGCTACCCGCCCAGCGCCGCCCCGCCCATGCCCGCGGCCCCGCCGCCGGGCGCGGGCAGGCCCGGAGCGTCCAGTACCGACCGGCATCCGCCGACCGGACCCAGCCCCCTGCCGAACGCGCAGGCGCGGCGCTGGATCGAGATCAACGGCACCCGCCATCAGATCTCCCGCCCGACGCTGGTGCTGGGACGCAGCACCGACGCCGACGTGCGGATCGACGACCCCGGCGTATCACGTCGGCACTGTGAGATCCGGACCGGAACGCCCTCGACGATCCAGGATCTCGGGTCTACCAACGGCATCGTGGTAGACGGGCAGCACACAACCCGCGCTACGCTCCGCGACGGCTCGCGGATCGTCGTGGGCAGCACCACCATCGTTTACCGGCAAGCCGAAGGGTGAAGCGGGGGCAATGTCAGAGCTGACCCTGACGGTCATGCGGCTAGGTTTCCTGGCCGTTCTGTGGCTGTTCGTCATCGTGGCCGTCCAGGTCATCCGCAGCGACCTGTTCGGAACGCGCGTCACGCAGCGCGGCTCACGCCGCGCTGCCGATGCACGGCCGCCACAGGCACGCCAGAGTGCCGCGGCACCGCCGCAGCAACGCCAACAGTCCGGCCGCCAGCGCCGGGGGGCACCCACAAAGCTGGTCGTCTCCGAGGGCACCCTCACCGGCACCACGGTGGCGCTCCAGGGGCAGACCATCACGCTGGGCCGGGCCCACGACTCAACGATCGTCCTGGACGACGACTACGCGTCCAGCAGGCATGCCAGGATCTACCCCGACCGTGACGGCCAGTGGATCGTCGAGGATCTCGGGTCCACCAACGGCACGTATCTCGACCGGACCCGACTCACCACCCCGACACCTGTTCCGCTGGGCGCGCCGATCCGGATCGGCAAGACCGTCATCGAGCTGCGGAAGTAGTACGACAATGAGCGAGCGGAGCGAGCGAGCCGCGGCGGTCCGGGCAACGGACCCGGACCGGTTCCCGACCGGAGGGTGGGCAGTGTGGCTCGAGACCGTCTGTACCCCGAGCCGACGGGCGAGGTGCGCATGAGTCTTTCCCTGCGCTTCGCCGCCGGATCACACAAGGGCATGATCCGGGAAGGCAACGAGGACTCCGGCTACGCCGGTCCGCGCCTTCTCGCCATCGCCGACGGCATGGGCGGCCAGGCAGCCGGCGAGGTCGCCAGCTCCGAGGTGATCTCCACACTCGTCCAGCTCGACGACGACGTCCCGGGTTCGGACATTCTCACTTCGCTCGGTACGGCGGTCCAGCGAGCCAACGATCAGCTGCGCATGATGGTCGAGGAGGACCCCCAGCTGGAGGGCATGGGCACCACGCTCACCGCCCTGCTCTGGACCGGCCAGCGCCTCGGTCTCGTCCACGTCGGCGACTCCCGTGCGTACCTGCTGCGCGACGGCGTACTCACCCAGATCACCCAGGACCACACCTGGGTGCAGCGGCTGGTCGACGAGGGCCGGATCACCGAGGAAGAGGCCACCACCCACCCGCAGCGCGCCCTTCTGATGCGTGCGCTGGGCAGTGGCGACCACGTCGAACCCGATCTCTCCATTCGTGAGGTCCGGGTCGGCGACCGCTATCTGATCTGCTCCGACGGGCTCTCCGGGGTCGTCTCCCACCAGACGATGGAAGAGACCCTCGCCGGCTACCAGGCCCCCCAGGAGACCATCCAGGAGCTGATTCAGCTCGCACTGCGCGGCGGCGGCCCGGACAACATCACCTGCATCGTCGCCGATGTCCTCGACGTCGACAGCAATGACACCCTGGCCGTACAGCTCAACGACACCCCGGTCATCGTCGGCGCGGTCGCAGAGAACCAGGCTGCACAGATGACCGCCGCCGAAAACACAGCCGCCATGCAGACCCCCGCCGGGCGAGCGGCCGGCCTCGGCCGCCCCGTCCCACCTCCCGCAGGCGGCTTCGGCCCGCCCGGAAGCGGCGACGACATCGGCTACGGCGGAATGCCGGACGGCTCGTTCGACGCGTACACCGACGACGACTTCATCAAGCCCGGCGGCGGCCGCAAGTGGGTCAAGAGGTCCCTCTGCACCGTGCTCGCGCTCGCCGTCATCGGCGGCGGCATCTACGGCGGCTACCGCTGGACCCAGAACCAGTTCTACGTCGGTGCGAAGAACGAACACGTCGCACTGTTCCGTGGCATCAGCCAGGACCTCGCCTGGATCTCGCTCTCGAAGGTCGAGAAAGACCACCCCGAGATCGAACTCAAGTACCTCCCGCCCTACCAGCGCAAGCAGGTCGAGGCGACCATCGCGGAGGGCAACCTCACAGCCGCACGCGAGAAGATCGGCGAACTCGCCGTCCAGGCATCCGCCTGCAAGAAGGACGCCCAGCGACGCGCGGCCGAGAAAGCCCGCTCCGACGAGGGCCAAGCCGGTGGGACGGGCGCGGACGTCAGCAAGACGCCCGAGACTCCCGATGCCACCAAGACCAAGCCGACCGCAGCGACTCCCACTCCTGGTCCCAGCCTCTCGGCGGAAGAGAAAAAGCTGGTCCCGCAGTGCGGTAAGCAGTAAAGCCGTAGGGAGCCTTCAGCACCATGAGCGTTGTCACCAATACGACCACGATCGGCGCGATCGACGCACCGAGCCGGCGTAACACCGAACTGATGATGATGGTCTTCGCCGTCGCCATCTCCGTGTTCGCGTACGCCAATGTGGGCCTCGCCCTCCATGGCAAACTGCCCTCCGGCATGCTCGGATACGGACTGGGGCTCGCCCTGCTCGCTGCCGTTGCGCATCTCGCCGTCCGCAGATTCGCGCCGTACGCGGACCCGCTGCTGCTGCCGCTCGCCACCCTGCTCAACGGCCTGGGCCTGGCCATCATCTGGCGCCTGGACCAGTCCGAGAGGTTCCAGGCGCTGGAGACCTTCGCGCCTGCCGCGTCCAAGCAACTGATGTTCTCCGCGGTCGGCGTCGGGCTGCTCGTCGTCGTACTGGTGGTCCTCAAGGATCACCGCATCCTGCAGCGCTACACCTACATCTCCATGGTCGTCGCGCTGTTCCTGCTGATCCTGCCGATGTTCTTCCCCGCCGTGAACGGCGCCAAGATCTGGATCAGCATCCCGGGCGTCGGCACCATCCAGCCCGGCGAGTTCGCCAAGATCATCATCGCCATCTTCTTTGCGGGCTATCTGATGGTCAAGCGCGACGCACTCGCTCTGGCCAGCCGCCGGTTCATGGGGCTGTACCTGCCGCGTGGCCGTGACCTCGGACCGATCCTCATGGTCTGGGCCTTCTCGATCCTGATCCTGATCTTCGAAACCGACCTGGGATCCTCCCTGCTGTTCTTCGGCATGTTCGTCGTGATGCTCTACGTGGCCACCGAACGCACCAGCTGGATCGTCTTCGGCCTGCTGATGTCCGCGGTCGGCGCCATCGGTGTCGCCTCGTTCGAACCGCACGTCCAGCAGCGCGTCACCGCCTGGCTCGACCCCTTCGCAGGCTGGGGCAAGGAGGCCGCGAGCGAGCAGATGGCCAAGTCCCTGATGGCCTTCGGTTCCGGCGGCACACTCGGAACCGGGCTCGGCCAGGGCAACTCCGACCTCATCGGCTTCGCCGCCAACTCCGACTTCATCCTCGCCACCGTCGGCGAGGAGCTCGGCCTCGCCGGAATGATGGCGATCCTTCTCATCTACGGTCTGATCGTCGAGCGCGGCGTCCGTACCGCCCTCGCCGCCCGTGACCCCTTCGGCAAGCTCCTCGCGATCGGCCTCTCCGGCTCCTTCGCCATTCAGGTCTTCGTCGTTGCCGGCGGTGTCATGGGACTCATCCCGCTCACAGGTATGACCATGCCGTTCCTCGCGGCGGGCGGGTCATCAGTGATCGCCAACTGGGCTCTGATCGGCATCCTGCTCCGCATCAGTGACACCGCGCGCCGCCCCGCTCCGGCCCCAGCACCATCACCCGACGCCGAGATGACCCAGGTGGTCCGACCGTGAACAAGCCCCTTCGCAGGGTCGCGATCTTCTGCGGGGTGCTCGTCCTCGCGCTCCTGTTCCGCGTCAACTGGCTGCAGTACGTGCGTGCCGATGAACTGAACGCGAATGAGCACAACCGCCGCGTACAGATCGAGCGGTACGCACATGAGCGCGGCAACATCATCGTCGACGGAAACCCGGTCACCGGGTCCGTCGAGACCAAGGGCAGCGACTTCAAGTACAAGAGGGTCTGGAAGGACGGCCCCATGTGGGCCCCTGTGACCGGCTACTCCTCGCAGGCGTTCGATGCCTCGCAGTTGGAGAGCATCGAGGACGGAATCCTCACCGGCAACAGCGACCAGCTGTTCTTCGACCGCACTCTGTCACTCTTCACCGGTGAGAAGAAGACCGGCGGCAACATCGTCACCACTCTCAACGGCGCCGCCCAGAAGGCCGCCTTCAACGGACTCGGCGACAAGAAGGGTGCCGTAGCCGCGATCGACCCGCAGACCGGCGCCATCCTGGCTCTGGTCAGCACTCCCTCCTACGACCCTTCGGTATTCGCGGGCAATTCCCTCAAGGACGCCGACGCCCGGCAACAGCTTCTGAAGGACAAGGACAAGCCGATGCTCAACCGGGCATTGCGCGAGACCTACCCCCCGGGCTCGACCTTCAAGGTCGTCACCGCCGCGGCCGCGCTGGAGAACGGGCTGTACACCAGCATCGACGAACCCACCAAGTCGCCGCTGCCCTACCGGCTCCCGCTGACCACCGGCAACCTGGAGAACGAGGGCAACATCCCTTGCGAGAACGCCTCGCTCCGGGAAGCGCTGCGGTGGTCCTGCAACACCGTCTTCGGCAAGATCAGCGACGACCTCGGCAACCAGAAGATGATCGACCAGGCCAACAAGTTCGGCTTCAACAAGGAAATCTTCACCCCGGTACGCGCCGACGCCAGCATCTACCCCAAGGACAACCGGCCGCAGAACGCCATGGCCGGCATCGGCCAGGCGTCCAACCGCGCAACCCCGCTCCAGATGGCCATGGTCGCCGCCGCGGTCGCCAACGACGGCAAGCTGATGCAGCCGTACATGGTCGCCGAACGCCAGGCGCCCAACCTCGACGTCATCTACACCCACGAGAAGGAGCAGCTCAGCCAGCCCCTCTCGGGAGAGAACGCGCAGAAACTCCAGCAGATGATGGAGACCGTCGTCGACACCGGCACCGGGCAGAAGGCCAAGATCCCCGGCGCCACCGTCGGCGGCAAGACGGGTACGGCCCAGCACGGTCTCAACAACAGCGAGAAGCCGTACGCCTGGTTCATCTCCTACGCCAAGACGGACAGCGGCTCCCCGGTCGCCGTCGCCGTGGTCGTCGAGGACGGCCAGGCCAACCGCGACGACATCTCCGGCGGTGGTCTGGCCGCGCCTATCGCAAAGTCTGTAATGAAGGCGGTCATCGACAGCAAGAAGTGATGCCCATCACATCGGGTGCCATACCTGCACATCGGGATACCGGTCAGATATCAGGTCCGGACTCCGGGCCGATCAGGTAGTGCGCGGCCGGTAGCGTATGTGCGAGCAGCACACCGCCGGACCGCACACCGGTGCGGTCGGGACTGACGGAGAGGGCTGGAACAGTTATGGAAGAGCCGCGTCGCCTCGGCGGCCGGTACGAGCTGGGCTCGGTGCTCGGCCGTGGTGGCATGGCCGAGGTCTACCTCGCACACGACACCCGGCTCGGCCGCACCGTAGCTGTGAAGACGCTGCGGACCGATCTGGCCCGCGACCCGTCCTTCCAGGCCCGGTTCCGCCGTGAGGCCCAGTCCGCCGCCTCGCTCAACCACCCGGCGATCGTCGCTGTCTACGACACGGGTGAGGATTACGTCGACGGGGTCTCCATCCCGTACATCGTGATGGAGTACGTCGACGGGTCGACGCTCAGGGAACTTCTGCACTCCGGCCGCAAGCTGCTGCCCGAGCGCACCCTTGAGATGACCGTCGGCATCCTCCAGGCGCTGGAGTACTCGCACCGCGCGGGCATCGTCCACCGCGACATCAAGCCGGCGAACGTCATGCTGACGCGCACCGGCCAGGTCAAGGTCATGGACTTCGGCATCGCCCGCGCCATGGGCGACTCCGGTATGACGATGACCCAGACCTCCGCCGTCATCGGCACCGCCCAGTACCTCTCCCCGGAGCAGGCCAAGGGCGAGCAGGTCGACGCACGCTCCGACCTGTACTCGACCGGCTGTCTGCTCTACGAGCTGCTGACGGTCCGGCCTCCGTTCATCGGGGACTCACCCGTCGCGGTCGCCTACCAGCACGTACGGGAAGAGCCGCAGCCTCCGAGCAACTTCGACCCCGAGATCACGCCCGCGATGGACGCGATCGTGTTGAAGGCTTTGACCAAGGACCCCGACTACCGCTACCAGTCGGCCGACGAGATGCGCGCCGACATCGAGGCCTGCCTCGACGGCCAGCCGGTCGCCGCCACCGCGGCAATGGGTGCGGCCGGTTACGGCGGTTACGACGGGTACGGCAACGACCAGCCCACCACCGCGCTGCGTGCCGCGGACCAGAACGGCGCGCCCACGTCCATGCTGCCCCCGGTCAACCCGGACGACGGCGGCTACGGCTACGACGACCGCCCGGACCGCCGCCGCCAGAAGAAGAGCAGCACCTCGACAATCCTGCTGATCGTCGCGGGGATCCTGGTGCTCATCGGCGCGATCCTGATCGGCCGCTCGGTGTTCAGCGGCACCGACAACAACAGCGGCAAGGTCGATGTGCCGAACATGGTCGGCTCGACCGTGAAGGAAGCACAGAAACGCGCGGAAACCTCCCACGTCATTCTCAAAGTCGGTTCGCACGAACCCTGCGAGGACCAGCCCAAGGGCAAGATCTGCAGCCAGACCCCGACCGCCGACGGCAAGATGGTGGAGGAGGAGACCGTCACGGTCGTCGTCTCCACCGGTGCGCCGAAGGTCGAGGTCCCGAACGTCGTGGAGAAGACAGAGAAGACCGCCAGTAAGGAACTTGAGAACAAAGGCTTCACGGTGAACGTCACCACCGTCGAGTCCGACATGCCCGCGGGTACGGTCATCAAGCAGGACCCCGAGGGCAACACGAAGGCCGAGAAGAACTCCGAGGTCACGATCACGGTCGCCAAGCAGGCCCTGCTGGACCTCCCCGACGTTCGCACCCGTACGTACCAGGATGCGGAGGACCAGCTCAAGCGCATCGGGTTCACCAACATCGTGCGTACCGACGTCGAATCGACCGAGGCGGCGGACGTGGTGGTCGAGCAGGCCCCAGGTGCCGGCAAGCAGGCCAAGGATGTCCAAATCGTCCTGAAGGTCTCCAAGGGTCCACCGCAGCCGGAGCAGACCACGGTTCCCGACCTGCAGGGCAAGACCCTCGGGGAAGCGAAGAGCCTGCTTGCCGGGGCGGGTCTGCAGCTCGGGCAGGTGCAGGGCCCGAAGGACGACAACGCGAAGATCGTCAGCTTCCAGCCCAACGCGAACCAGCCGGTCGACAAGAACAGCGCGGTCAACGTCTTGACCATGCCAGGCGGTGAAGACGGCAATTTCTTCGGCGGCCCGTCCGGCTCACGACACTGACCCCGAACCGCACCGCCCATCGGGCCCCGGCACCGCCCAACGGTGACCGGGGCCCTTTGCTGTGCCCTGCCACGATGCCTCCGGGGCTGGCATACCGCACATGCAGTTTCGCAACCGACGTACGCAACATCGCCGAGACCTACGGCATCACCCTTGTCGACTTCGCTCACCTCGAAAAGTGGAGCGCCGGAGTGCCGCTCCCGATCCTGAGGTAGCCGTCGCCAGGCAGAAAATGGGCCCGAAGTCGCAGAGACTGCTTGCGACTTCGGGCCTTTGCCGTCCTAGAACGACTGAGCTTCTCGGAGAAGCTCAGTCACGGTTGCCGCAGCTCCGCCGGCTTCGTACGGTCCTTGTCCACCTTCTCCGTACGCACCAGCTCGCCCCACACGATGTAGCGGTACTTCGACGTGTAGACAGGCGTGCAGGTCGTCAACGTGATGTAGCGGCCGGGCTTCTTCGCACCCGATCCCTTCGGCACCGGCTGCAGCACATCGACGTTGTACTTGGACGTCTCGGGAAGCTCCTTGAAGACCTCGTAGACATACCAGGTGTCCTTGGTCTCGAAGACGACCGTGTCCCCTGTCTTCACCTTGTCGATGTTGTGGAACTTGGCACCGTGCCCGTCGCGGTGTGCCGCCAGGGTGAAGTTGCCCTTCTTGTCCCAGGGGAGAGCCGACTTCACCGGGTCCGTGTAGTAGCCCGCGATGCCGCTGTTGAGGTTCTTGGTGTCGGTGCCCTTCTTGACCAGCACCTCGCCGTTCTTCATCGACGGGACGTGCAGGAAGCCGATGCCGTCCTTGGTGTCCAGCGCGCCCGGTCCGTCCGCCCAGTGGTCACGGACCGTGCGGCCCTGTTTGGTGGCTTCGCGATCGGCGATCACATTTGTCCACCAGAGGGAGTAGACGACGAAGAGTCCCAGCACCAGGCCTGCAGTGATCAGCAGTTCGCCGAAAACACTGATCGCGGTCGCGACGGGATGGCGGCCGCTGCGCCGCGGCGTGGGCGCGGACTCGCCGATTCGCTCTTCATGCTCGGTCCTCGCTGTCACCGCACCCGTCCCCTGTTGTGATGATGTTTCAGCCGACGAGCGCGTCGGGCTTCCCCTTGCTGCGCGGGCGTTCGTCAACCATCTTGCCCCAGACGATCAAACGGTACGTACTTGTAAATTCCGGCGTACAGGTCGTCAGGGTGATGTACCGGCCCGGACCGGTGAATCCCGAACCGGGCGGCACCGGGCCGATCACCGAGACATTGGACGGCGATGTCTGCGGAAGGGTACTCGTCGCCTCGTAGGTGTAGTACGCATCCTGCGTCTCGACCACGATCAGGTCACCGGGACGCAGCCGGTTGATGTAGCGGAATGGTTCGCCGTGCGTGTTGCGGTGGCCCGCCAGCGCGAAGTTGCCCTGCTTGGCCGACGGCATCGCGGTGCGGAGCGCGCCCTCGCTGTAGTGGCCGACCAGGCCTCGGTCGAGGACCTTCTCCTTGCTGATGCCCTCGGCGATCGGAGCGACCACGTCCAGTTTGGGGATGTGGATGATGGCGAATCCCTGCCCTGCTTCGAACACACCGGGATTGCGGTCGCCCTTCGACCAGTCGTCCTGGATCTTGTGCGTCTCGTTGCCGGCGTACTGGCCGGCGCGCACATTCGTCCACCACAGCTGGTACGTGACGAACAGCAGCATCAGTACGCCGAAGGTGATGAACAGTTCCCCGACGACCCTGCTGGCGACAACGGCCGGGCTGTCCTTGGCCGCACGCGCCGCACGCCGTGCCTCGACGCGTGACATCGGCTTCGTGGCCGGCGCCGCGGCTGACGTCGTCGTCCTCGGCTGTGCTCCGGTACGTCGGCCGCGCCTCTTGGCAGCGCGTCGGCGCTCGGCGCGGCCTCCGGTGCGTGGTTCCGGATCGGTCTTCCCGGGCCCTGCACCCGGTTCCGCAAAGCTCTCCGTACCGCTCGCAGGAGCCGAACCCGACCCCAGCTCCGGCTCCGGATCCGGCGCAGAACTCGGCTGCGGGGTCGTCACCGACTGGTCGACCAGGCGTCGGGTGTCCGCCGAGCGCAGACCAACCGTGTCGTCATCGAGCGGGAAAGGGTCAATGACGGGTTGCGCCTGGTACGTCTGCGCGGGCGTCTGCTGCCCGTACCAGTCCCGTTCGAACCCCTCGGGGTCGTACCACTCCCGCAAAGCCCCCTCGGGCTTCTGAGACCCTTGTGGCGGCTGCGCCTGCGGGGGCTGATCCGGCGCCCGGTGCAGGCCCCGCCCCTGCTTCTGCTCGTGCCCCGCCCCCGGCTCCTCCGAAGGGAAGTTGTCCGCCCGGAACCACGGCGAGGCGTGCTGCCCCGGCAGCGGATCATTCAGCGGATCCGCCAGCTGATCGACCGCCGCCTCGAACGCGCCTGCGGCCTCGTACGGGCCGTCGTGCCCGGCGTCGTGTTCGGGGCGGGGTGCGGTCACGCGACGGCCTTGCCCACCACCGGCGCGAGCCCCGCCGACCTTGCGACGGCTCCTGTGTCGCCGCACTGTGCCAGCCAGTTGGCCAGCATCAGATGGCCGTGCTCGGTCAGCACCGACTCCGGGTGGAACTGCACGCCCTCCACCGCCAGTTCGCGGTGGCGCAGCCCCATGACGATGCCGTCGGCGGTGCGCGCGGTCACCTCCAGCTCCGGTGGAACCGTGTCGGGTTCGGCGGCGAGCGAGTGGTAGCGCGTCGCGGTGAAGGGGGACGGCAGACCGGTGAAGACCCCGGTGCCCTCGTGGGTCACCAGTGAGGTCTTGCCGTGCAGCAGCTCGGGGGCGCGGTCCACGACACCGCCGTACGCCACCGCCATCGACTGCATCCCGAGGCAGACCCCGAAGACCGGAACGCCCGTGGCCGCGCAGTGGCGCACCATCTCGACGCAGACACCTGCCTGCTCCGGGGTGCCGGGGCCGGGTGACAGCAGCACACCGTCGAAGCCGTCCTGGGCGTGTGCCGTGGTCACCTCGTCGTTGCGCAGCACTTCACACTCGGCGCCGAGCTGGTAGAGGTACTGAACGAGGTTGAAAACAAAACTGTCGTAGTTGTCCACGACAAGGATGCGGGCAGTCACTGGCCGGCCCCCGATCCGGTCGAACCGTCGACCGTCACGTCGCCGAACGGAAGCAGCGGCTCCGCCCATGGGAAGACGTACTGGAAAAGCGCGTAGACGACAGCCAGCACCAGCACGGACGCGATGAGCGCGCGCACCCATGCGTTGCCCGGCAGATGCCGCCAGATCCAGCCGTACATGCTGTCCCTCCATTCGGTACGGACCCAGACTAAAGGGCCGGGGCAGAAGCGTGGGTCAGCTGTGGAAAGCTGTGGGCTTGCCGTCGGTCACAGGCTGGGTCGCATCGAGGTGCGCCCAGGCGATCAGCCTGTGGCTGCTGCCCCATTCGGGGTCGCAGGTGGTCAGCGTCAGATACCTGCCGGGCCCGTCGAAGCCGGACTTGCGGGGGACGGGGTCAATGACCGCGATGTCGCCCGGCACCGTCCGGAAGGGCTTCTTGTCGATGCGGTACGTGAACCACGTCGTCCCGTCCGTCAGCACCACCGCGTCTCCTGGGCGCAGCTTCGGGAAGTCCTTGAACGGGTCCCCGTATGTACGACGGTGTCCGGCCACCGCGAAATTGCCCCTCTCGCCGAGGCGGGCGGTCCCGGTGTAGTGACCGAGCCCCTTCTGCAAGGTCCTGACCTCGGTGTTCTCCAGGACGGGCCACTCCCAGCCCTTGCCGAAGCGGGGTATGTACAGCATCGCGAACGGCTTGCCGTCCCGGTACGCCACGGGTGCGGTGGGCGCCGACGGCGTCGGGGATGTACGCGGCGCGGGTGCGGACACCGTTCCCTGCGCCCACTGGTCGCGCAGGGTGTCGATCTGTCCCTCGGTCGCGTCGGCGGCCTTCACTCCGGTCCAGAACAGCACGTACACCACAAAGAGCACGATCAGGGCGCCGACGGTGATGCAGAGTTCGCTGAACGTCCTCACGATCAGTCGTACCGACACCTCGTCGGCCTCCCCACAGCTGCTCGCTACTTCACCGGCTCCGCATAGTGGAGATCCACTGTGCCCGAGTAGCCGGGAAGAGTCACCGCCTCGTGCTCGTCGACTTTCCAGCCGAGCCCGTACGCCTTCACATACAGCAGGTAGTTGCTGATCGCCGGGGAGTCGTCGAGTGCCTGCTTGAGCTTGGCGGGGTCACCCACAGCAGTGATCTTGTACGGCGGGGAGTAGACCCGGCCCTGGAGGATCAGGGTGTTGCCGACGCAGCGCACCGCGCTGGTGGAGATCAGCCGCTGGTCCATGACCTGGATGCCCTGGGCGCCACCCTGCCAGAGGGCGTTGACGACCGCCTGCAGGTCCTGCTGATGAATGACCAGGTCATTGGGTTGCGGATCGGGGTAGCCGGGGCTGGCGGTGGCGTTGGGCGGTGCGTCGTCGAGTGTGACGGCCACTGACCGGCCGGTGAGCTTTGTCGTGCCCGTGGCCTGCTCCAGCTCCTTGAGCCGGGCGTCCTCCGCCTTGGTGCTGCCGTCGTCGCGCCGGGCGAGGGTGTCGATGTCCTCGCGCACGGATGCGTTGGTCTCGTCCAGTTGTGCGTTCTTACCGCTGCGCTGCTGGATGAGGTCGGACAGCTTGAGCAGCGAGGAGTCGGTGCGGATATTGGTTCCCTTGGCCGTGTTGGCGCTGGTGACGAAGATCAGTCCGGCGAGGGCGAAGACGGCAGCGGTGAGCACCCGGATCGGGTGCCGGAAGGTGCGCCGGACCGGTCCTTGGGGAGAGTCGGCAGAATTGCTCAACGTACCCTTATCTCCTTCGGAGCCACGGAAGCACTACGCTAACGGACGCCCGGGGGAGGCAGCATTCCCCCTCGCGCCCTGCCCCGGCGCCAGCCACAGTTCCCTGCGCGGTCACGCCAGCGCACCGACAGGAGAGTCCCTCGTGCCGAAGTCACGTATCCGCAAGAAGGCCGACTTCACGCCCCCTCCGGCGAAGCCGGCAACCAACATAAAGCTGACCAGCCGCAGCTGGGTGGCGCCGGTGATGCTGGCGCTCTTCCTGATCGGTCTGGCCTGGATCGTCGTTTTCTATGTGACCGACGGTTCGCTGCCGATCATGTCTCTGGGCAACTGGAACATCGTCGTCGGCTTCGGCTTCATCGCCGGCGGCTTCGGTGTCTCCACGCAGTGGAGGTAGTGCCGCAGGGCACGTGGCCCCACAGCAGGGCCCGGTCCTGCAACCCTTGCCCCAAGTTACCCACAGGGTTATCCACAGGCGGGGGAAAAGGTCAGACGATCTGTGGATAACCCCCTGGCTGTTGACGCCGATGTGACTGCAGCCTCCCTCATCGAGGGCCGGCACGCCCCTTGTCTCTGCTGGAAAAACCCAGCTCAGCGACAAGGGGCACAGTTGTTCCCACAGAATGCACAAGATCCGGCACGCGCTGTGGACAACTGACAGAGGGAACACCCGGGAGAAGCCCAGGGAACGGTCGTCCGCTCAGGTCAGCGCGGCTGTTCTGGCGAGGACGACGCCGACCACAGCCACCAGGACCAGGGCGCAGGTGCCGTACTGCACCAGCGCGCGCCGCTCACGGGGTGCGTGCACCATGCCGATCGCGATCAGCGTGCCCGCGATCAGACCACCGACATGCGCCTGCCAGGCGATTCCACCCCAGGGGTTGAAGGTGATGACCAGGTTCACCGCGAGAAGCACGAAGACCGGGCGCATGTCGTAGTTGAGCCGTCGCATGAGCACGGCGGTGGCCCCCATCAGGCCGAAGATCGCTCCGGAGGCTCCGAGCGAGCCCTGCACGGGTGCGGAGAGCCAATAGGTGAGGGCGCCGCCCGCCAGGCCGGAAAGCATGTAGAGCGCGAGAAAGCGGGCACGGCCGAGCGCCGCCTCCAGCGGCCCGCCGAGCCACCACAGCCCCAGCATGTTGAACATGATGTGCCACATCTCCTGATGCAGGAACATCGACGTCACCAGCCGGTACCACTGGCCCTCGGCGACGCCTTTGCCGAACAGCATCAGCTCGTCGACCAGCGCGCCATTCGCCAGCACGGCGAGGTACACGGCGACATTGATACCGAGAAGGATCTTGGTGACGAGCCGGGGATCGGCCGTGATGCTGCCGCCGGCGACGGTGCGCGGCCGGCCGGCGGCCGGGCGGTGCCCCGTACCGGCTCCCTGACGGACACAGTCCGGGCACTGGAAGCCGACCGAGGCGTTGACCATGCACTCGGGGCAGATCGGTCGGTCGCAGCGGGTGCAGCGGATGTGCGTCCCACGGCCGGGGTGGCGGTAGCAGCTGAGCGAGCCGTCCGTGGCGGCGGACCGATCCTGGTCTCCCGGCGGCTGCTGGTCCATCGGTCCCATCGCTTCCCGGTCCCCTCGGTGCTCGTCGTGGCGGCAGCACGCACAACGCAGCCCTGCTCGTCCGTTATGTAACAAGTACGGACGAGCAGGGCGGTTGGTTCCCCGAAAGGACGATCAGAGCGTGATCATTCGCTGACCACTGGTGATCACCGAGTCTCGATGACGACCGACTCGATCACGACGTCCTGCAGCGGACGGTCGGTGCGGGCGTTGGTCTTGGTAGCCGCGATGGCGTCCACGACCTTCTTGCTGGCGGGGTCGACGACCTCACCGAAGATGGTGTGCTTGCCGGTGAGCCAGGCTGTCGGCGAAACGGTCACGAAGAACTGCGAGCCGTTGGTGCCCGGGCCGGCGTTGGCCATGGCCAACAGGTACGGCTTGTTGAAGCTGAGGTCGGGGTGGAACTCGTCACCGAACTCGTACCCCGGACCACCGGTGCCGTTGCCCAGCGGGTCACCGCCCTGGATCATGAAGCCGCTGATGACGCGGTGGAAGACGGTGCCGTCGTACAGCCTGTCCGTGGACTTCTTGCCCGTCGCAGGATGCGTCCACTCACGCTCACCCTTGGCGAGCTCGACGAAGTTCTTGACCGTCTTTGGCGCGTGGTTCGGCAGAAGCCGGATCTCGATGTCGCCCTGATTGGTCTTCAAGGTGGCGTAAAGCTGCTCAGCCACGATCTGCCTTCCGTAAGTCTTCAGTGACGTTAAGTCTTCAGTGACGTTCACCGATCCTCGCACGGACCGCCCCTCCGGCGCTCGGCCGCCACCACCGACGCACTTCACTCACCTTCTTGCCCGATTCCACGCCCCGTGCGCCGAGGTCGTCTTCACCCCGCTCGCCTGCAATTTCCCCGAACCCCTTATGCGCCGCTCCCCGCGGGAACAAATGCGGCCAAGTGCGTGACGAACCGGCGCGGACTGAACTGAACCGTGGCATTGTCGTCCGCAAGATCCCTTTGCGCCGAATTACCCCAAGACATCACCAATGACCCGAATAACCCCGGTTGCCTGCCCCGGATGCCATACAGGGCACCAGCAGGCATGATCTCGAAATGGGTGGAAAGGCGGAGTATCCACCCGCCACCAAGGAGGAGGATCCCGTGACCCGCATCGACAGCATGCGCGCCGCAACCGACTCGGCGAAGGACAGCATGCAGCACGCCGCGGAAGTGGTGGCGCCCTACGCCGACACGGCCAAGGACCAGGCCGCACATCTTGCTTCCGAGGCCCGCGCGCGGCTCGCGCCGAAGGTGTCGAAGGCAGCCCAGCAGGCCCGCGTCCAATATGACGCGCATCTCGCACCACGTATCGAACTGGCCCGTGCTCATGTCCCCCCCAAGGTCGACGAGGTCGCCCAGCGCGCCGCGCGCCGCACCCGCCGGGCCGCCCGTACCGCCGCTGACTACACCGTGCCGCGCGTAGAGCACGCGATGGCCGTCGCCCAGCCCATGGCCGAGGAGGCCTCGGCCCGCAGCGCCGCCGCACTGGCCGCGCTGCGCAGTCAGGTCACGGCGAAGGAGATCAAGCAGCTGGCCAGAAAGCACGAGCGGCGGGCGAAGGCTGGGCGACTGCTCAAGGGGCTCGTCGTGGTCGGCGTCGTGGCGGGCGCTGCCTACGCCGCCTGGAGGTGGTGGGACAAGCAGGCCAACCCGGACTGGCTGGTCGAACCGCCCGCGCCCACGGAGGTCTCCGACCGCGCACCCCTGTCCTCGGTCGACGGCAGCGGTCCGAGCGCCCTCAACCCGGAGGCCCAGGCCGACCAGGCCGAAGCGGAGGCCAAGGGGACGGACGGCCCGGAAGGTGTGGACGGGACCGATCTCGACGACCGCCGCTGAACAACCCCCGCACGAGAACGGGCGCCGGAAGACCTGAGGTCTTCCGGCGCCCGTTCTGTCACCCGTGGAGCCTAGGAGATTCGAACTCCTGACATCTGCCTTGCAAAGGCAGCGCTCTACCAACTGAGCTAAGGCCCCGAAAAGCGGACAGCACCGGACGCTTCAGCGTCTCGGTAACCGCCGCAGACCAGAGTACCGGGTAGACCCCGGAATCTTGCAAAAAGATGGGGACTCCCGATCGGCGACCACTCTCCGTAAGATGCTCGACGAGGTTCGCAGCAGCGAAGCCGCAGCGAAGGGGAGACGCCATGGATACAGCTCAGCAAGAGGCAACAGCAAGAGCCAGGGAGCTTCAGCGCAGCTGGTACGGAGAACCTCTCGGGGCGCTCTTCCGCCGGCTGATCGATGATCTCGGCCTGAACCAGGCCCGGCTCGCCGCGGTCCTCGGACTGTCCGCCCCCATGCTCTCCCAGCTGATGAGCGGCCAGCGGGCGAAGATCGGCAACCCCGCGGTCGTCCAGCGCGTCCAGGCTCTCCAGGAACTGGCCGGCCAGGTCGCCGACGGCAGCGTCAGCGCGGGAGAGGCCACCGACCGCATGGAAGAGATCAAGAAGTCCCAGGGCGGCTCCGTCCTCACCGGCACCAGCCAGACCTCCAACACCGGCGGCGCCCCGACCGTCCGGCGCGTGGTGCGCGAGATCCAGTCGCTGCTGCGGTCGGTCGCGGCCGCGGGTGACATCATCGATGCCGCCGACTCCCTCGTCCCGACCCATCCGGAACTGGCAGAGTTCCTCAAGGTGTACGGCGCAGGGCGCACCGCGGACGCGGTGGCGCACTACGAGGGACACCAGAGCTAGGGCCTGTCCTTCCATGCCCTAGGGCACTACCCCCAAGAACCGGGCACGAGCCGACACAGGACTGGGAGCGGGCGCAGCGCAATGGGTGAGGTCTTCGCCGGTCGGTACGAACTGATCGATCCGATCGGACGTGGTGGGGTCGGTGCCGTCTGGCGCGCCTGGGACCACCGGCGCCGCCGTTACGTGGCGGCCAAGGTCCTCCAGCAGAGCGACGCACACACGCTGCTGCGCTTCGTCCGCGAGCAGGCGTTGCGGATCGAGCATCCGCATGTGCTCGCCCCGGCCAGCTGGGCCGCGGACGACGACAAGGTCCTGTTCACCATGGATCTGGTGAGCGGCGGTTCGCTGGCGCATGTCATCGGCGACTACGGACCGCTGCCCCCTCGTTTCGTCTGCACGCTGCTCGACCAACTGCTTTCCGGATTGTCGACGGTGCATGCGGAGGGCGTCGTGCACCGGGACATCAAACCCGCCAACATCCTGATGGAGGCCACCGGCACCGGACGGCCGCATCTGCGGCTGTCCGACTTCGGCATCTCCATGCGCAAGGGCGAGCCGCGGCTCACCGAGACCAACTACGTGGTGGGAACGCCCGGTTACTTCGCGCCCGAGCAGATGATGGGCGCGGAACCCGATTTCCCCGCGGACCTCTTCGCGGTGGGACTGGTCGCGCTGTATCTGCTGCAGGGGAAGAAACCGGACGCGCGGGCCCTCGTCGAGCACTTCGCCTCGTACGGCACTCCCGGCGCCCCGGAGGGGATTCCCGAGCCGCTGTGGCAGGTCCTCGCGGGGCTGCTGCAGCCGGATCCCCAGGCCCGATTCCGTACGGCCACAGGCGCGCGCAAGGCGCTGACGGCCGCGGTCGACATGCTGCCCGAGCCCGACGCCGACGACGAACCGGTGGAGGTCTTCGATCAACTCGGGCCGCTGCCCACCGGCTTCGGCCCCGCCGGACCGATCACGGCCCCCCGGACCGCCGTACAGGACGCACAGCCCGCACAGACGGACCAGGCAGCCCAGCAGCCCGTACAGCAGCCCTACGCCCAGCCGCCGGTCACGATGTCGGAAACGGGCAGCTTCCACCTCCCGCCGCCTCCGCAGCAGCCCACACCGCTGTCCCATCCGGCGCAAGGGGTCACGCCCCCCGCACCGGCCCCGGCGTACACAGCTGCCCCGTTGCCCACGCCCGTGCCGGATCCTTCGCAGACCCCCACGGCCGCAGCGCAGCGCGAACCGGCTCTCACCCGTGCGTACACCGCCGGGCAGCCGCAAGTTCCCGCTCCCGGAGCAGGGGGTCCCCCGCACCTCTCTGCCGCTGTTCCCGCGCACACACCGCAGAAGCGTCCCGGACCGCCCCCGAAGGTGGCGGTCCCGGTCCTGCTGGTGGCACTGATCTGTTTCGCCGTGGGCATCTGGGCTCTGACCCAGAGCTGAACACGGCCGGCCGGGGCCCCAGCCGTACGCGACGGCGGCTGGGGCCCCGGCTACCAGGCCTGCGGCGGCCCTCCGTGCGGCGGTTGCCCGCCGTCGGCCGGGCCTCCCGCAACCGGACCGTTCGAACCGATCGGGGCCTTCGGGGCGGTCACCGCGCGGCGCCGTGCCAGCAGCGTCCACACACCCAGCCCGAGCACCAGCACCGCACCCACGCCGATCCCGGCCACGCCGACCATCCGCATGGTGTTGCTCTTGGCCGCCTCAGGGGCGCTCTTACCGCTCCTCGCCATGTCCCTGTCGTTCTGCGTGACCGAGAAGATCCCGGCGTCCCCCACGTACGGCGTCCTGCCCGCCGTCCCCTCGACATTGATCCTGAGGATCAGTGGAATCGCCTTGTCGCCGTACGACTTCGCGACCTTCGGGCTGAGCGTGACCGACAGGTAGTACCAGCCGGCGAATCGCATGGCGCTGACGCTGCTGGTGAAGTCGTAACGGTTCTCGTACGCCACCGGAGGCAGCGGATCCAGCGATACGGATGCGGGCTTGCCGGAGTACGACAGCGGGGTCGCGCTGTCGACATGGCCGTGCGCCGGATTGTCCAGGGACAGCGCGAGCGCACTGCCGATGTATTCGGTCGAGGCATTGTTGTTGCCCAGGTCCGCGGTGGCGAAGAGCTGCTGGCCCCAGTCCACCGGCACCCGGTAGAAGCGGGTCTGCCCCGGCGCGATGCGGTCGTGCCACTCGCCGGTGTCCAGGCTGGTCGCGTCGGAGTAGCCGGCGCCGCCCGGCCGGTTCTGCCAGGCGGCGGTGGGCGGCGTGGGCGAGGCGGACGGCCAGTTCTTCGGGGCCTGGGTCGGCATCGAACCGCCCGATTTCAGCTGCGGCTCCGACTCGTAGCGCAGTTCCAGGTCCCACTCGTCGGATGCCGAGGTGGCCTTGCTCTCCCGCTCGATCAGGACGTTGTACGCTCCGGCTTCCTGGCAGGTGCTGCCATCCTTCTCCTTGATCCGGTAGGCGTACGCCGCGATCGGACGGGGAAATTCCGCCGACCCGAACCGTGCGTCCTCCGAACTGCACTGCCGGTCCGCGCTGTCCCTGATGCTGACCGTGATGCCGTCCCCGTAGGCGACCTGGCCGCCGCCCTTCGGCACGGCCACCGCCGAGACGTACGCGTTCGTCTTCTCGTCGAGGTCCAGACGGTAGTAGAGCTTCTCGCCGCGTTTGATCGAGCTCTTGTGGACCGAACCGGGCGTGAGCGCCGACGCCTCGGTGCTGACCTCCGCACCGCTGACCTTCTTCGCCCCGGGAGCGAAGGTGTACGCAGCGGGCTCCGCGGCCGCGTACGCCTGCCCCGGCAGCGCCACCGCCGCGCACATCGCCGCGACCGCGACCAGCGCCACCCGGCCCCTGTTGCGCTGCCTCATCACGCGCTTCCCCTCGTCGTCCGTGCGGCCGGCCTGCGACGCCCGCGTACGAACACGCGCCCCGCGATCACCACCACTGCGCCCACCCCGGCAGCGGCCGCAATGCCGGTCCATCCTGCCCCGCCCGTACCACTGTTGTCTTCGGCACCGCTCGAACTGCCCTTCTTGTCCGCCTTCTTGGCTGCGGCAGAAGCATGGTGCTCGGGGCCGGCCGGCTCGTCGCCGAACACCGACACCGCAGCACCACACCGATCTGCGGGTTCCCCGCGAAATCGGCGGCCCTCGCCCCCCTTCGTGCGCGTACCGATGGCACCGCCCGCGGGCCGCAGAAGGCCCTCGGCAGGCTTCTGCAACGCCGGCCCGGCGGGGGAGTGTCACCCTTGGGCCGGGCGGCCGCCACAGCCCGCTTCACGGCTGTCCGGCCGAACCTTGCACCGGCTGTACGAGCCTGATGTCCGTGCAGCCCCGGGGACGGTCCGCGCCATACACCCGCAGCCCGGTCGGGTATCCGTCGGAAGGGCCGTCGACGACGTTGCCGACGGCCGTACGGGCGCTCTCCATCCGGGTACGCCCCGCGCCCCTCGACCGAAAACCCGGTCGATTTGCTCTAGCAACTCATCGATTTGCTTAGGTGAACTCAAGAACACAGCTGTCATGGTCCCGCAACAGCACGAAGCCCCGGCCGCTCAGCGACCGGGGCCCGCAATCAGACTGTTCTGTCTCACACACCCGAACCTGCGGGCACGGAGTCAGTCGCCTCCGTCCACAGATCCTGCTCGGCGCGATCCGCCTGGATCTGGCGGTACACGAGGAGCCCGCCGATGGCGGCCAGTGCGACCAGGAGAAGCTTCTTCACCGCGCGACCTCGTCTTTCCTTGACGTAGGGGACTTCTGCCGCCCGACTATACACACCGGCCGATATCGATCGGTGACCTGCCTGCGGCCCAACTGGCGCCCGGGGGAAAGCGATCATCCAAGGATCGTCCCGGGGATCGCCCCGGGCGGAGGACCCGGCCGCGCCGATCGCCACGCACAAGCCCGTCAAGGCCGGTTGAACCATACGAGTGGTGTTCATCTGAAGATCAGCGGATCAGTGGCGTCGGTCCATGAAATCGCGGACCACATCCACATCATCGGAAAGGTAGGCAAACCGGACCATCCGAAAGCGAGGGGCCATGAGCACCTTCAAGGCCAAGAACATCTGGACCGCCTTCGTCACCGCCTTTTTCGCACTCCTCGCCGCACTGGGGCTCATGAACGCACCGGCCGCGGCCACGGAGCCGAGCACCACCGAGCCGACCACCACGAACCATGAGCACACGGGTGCGACCACGGCAACCGCGACGGCCCTCTCGGTGCGATGGACCCTTCCGCGTGACAGGGCGCTGCCACCCACGATGAAGCAGCGCATCCGCGCTGAGGCGCACGGCTCCTCACCCGCCGCCCGGCATGTGTCCGCAGACACGACGGACGCCATGGAGACCAGGAACACCGTCCGTGCCGCCTACAGGTGCTCGGCGGAGGGCGCATCTCTCCTCCCGCCGTGAGAGCCGCGCAACTCACGCACAGAGCCCCCAAAGCCCGGTTCACACCGGCGGGGGCTTCTTCATGCGCTCAAGCCGCGTCGCGCCCCTTCCCTGCTCGGGGACAGCGCACGCATCCGCGCCGCCCAAGCCCCGGGAGGGCCCTCCCTGCGCGCTCCCGCCCCGCGACCGCGCCCCTCAACCCCGTGTCCTTTGCAGAGCACCCACATCCGGGAACACATCGCACCGACCACACGCAGAAGGTCCGGCATCTCCGAAGAGATACCGGACCTTCAACTGTCACTGTGGGGCTAACAGGATTTGAACCTGTGGCCTCATCCTTATCAGGGATGCGCTCTAACCAACTGAGCTATAGCCCCGCCGCGCTGCGCGCTGACCTCTGAAGATTAGCGCACGTCGGGGCCAGTCCCAAAATCGATACCCGGTGCCCTACTCGTCCTCGGCCAGCGTGAGCTCGACGCCGCCCACGAAACCCGCCGACAAGTTGTAGATGAAGGAGCCAAGCGTCGCCAGCGCAGTCGCCAGAACCACATCGATCACAGCGATGACCGAGGTGAAGATGAGGACCCGCGGCAGCGACAGGAACGACTGAAGATCGAAGCCGTTGTTCTCGTTCGAGCCGGTGGCCTCGCTGATCGTGCTGCCCACGGTGGAGAAGACACCCATCGCGTCCATGACCATCCACAGCACCGCGGCCGCCACCACCGTGCAGATGCCGAGCGCGATGGAGAGCAGGAAGCTGACCTTCATCACCGACCACGGGTCGGCCTTGGCCACCCGCAGACGCGCCTTGCGGGTACGCGGAGTGGTCTGCGCCCCGGTCCGCGGCCGCCCGGCCGCCTGAGCGGCGTCGGCGCCCTGCGTACGCTGCGGCCGGCCGCCCTGAGTCCCGCCCGCGGGCGAGGGGTACGCCTGCGGCGGGTGGTACGGCCCGCTCGCCTTCCCCGCTGCGGGCTCGCGCTCACCCGGCAACGGCCCGGTCTCGTAACCCTCGTACTGGGGCTGGCGCCCTCGGGTGTCCGTCACAGTGCCCCCTCGAGAGTCCGTGGCAGGGCCACGGGCACCGTTCGCTCCAGCTCCGGAAGCGGCCGAACCGGCGCCCGTGGCTCCACTCACGCTCTACTCCTCGTGCTCCCCGGCCGAAGGCGGCGTGCCTTCGGCATTGTCCTCAACCGTGCTCTCGGCAGCCTCCGCCGTCGCGGCCTCGGCGTCCTCGGACCCCTCGACCTCTTCGGCCTCGCGGCCGGCTTCGGCGTTACGAGCGATACCGACGACGGCATCGCGCTTGCCCAGATTGATCAGTTGGACGCCCATGGTGTCACGGCCCGTCTCCCTGACTTCATTGACTCGTGTTCGAATCACACCACCGCCGAGCGTGATGGCGAGGATCTCATCCGTCTCCTCGACCACGAGCGCGCCGACCAGCGAGCCCCTGTCCTCCACAATCTTGGCGGCCTTGATGCCCAGGCCGCCACGACCCTGAACTCGGTACTCGTCGACGGCAGTCCGCTTCGCGTACCCACCGTCGGTGGCAGTGAACACGAACGTACCCGGCCGGACAACATTCATCGAGAGCAGTTCGTCGCCTTCGCGGAAACTCATGCCCTTGACGCCCGAAGTGGCACGCCCCATCGGGCGCAGTGCGTCGTCCGTCGCAGTGAACCGGATCGACTGGGCCTTCTTGCTGATGAGCAGCAGATCGTCCTCCGCCGACACCAGCTCGGCACCGATCAGCTCGTCGGCCGTGCCTTCGGCGCCATCGGCCACCTCCCGCAGGTTGATGGCGATGACACCCCCGGAACGCGGCGAATCGTAGTCCTTCAGCGCGGTCTTCTTCACGAGACCGCCCTTCGTGGCCAGGATCAGATACGGCGCCGCCTCGTAGTCGCGGACCGCCAGGATCTGGGCAATCTGCTCGTCCGGCTGGAAAGCCAGCAGGTTGGCGACATGCTGACCGCGGGCGTCGCGGCCCGCGTCCGGGAGTTCGTACGCCTTCGCCCGGTACACCCGGCCCTTGTTGGTGAAGAACAGCAGCCAGTGGTGCGTCGTCGACACGAAGAAGTGGTCGACGATGTCGTCTTCCTTGAGCTTCGTGCCGCGCACGCCCTTGCCGCCGCGCTTCTGCGAGCGGTAGTCGTCCGTCTTCGTACGCTTCACATAGCCGCCGCGCGTGATCGTGACGACGATGTCCTCCTCGGCGATCAGGTCCTCGATGGACATGTCGCCCTCGAAGGGCACCAGCTTGGAGCGCCGGTCGTCGCCGAACTTCTCGACGATCGCCGCCAGCTCCTCGCTGACGATCTGACGCTGCCGCTCCGGCGACACCAGGATCGCGTTGTACTCGTTGATCTTCGCCTGGAGCTCGTCGTGCTCGGCCGTGATCTTCTGGTGCTCCAGCGCGGCCAGCCGGCGCAGCTGCATCTCCAGGATGGCGTTCGCCTGGATCTCGTCGATCTCCAGCAGGCCCATCAGGCCCTCACGCGCCACCTCGACCGTCTGGCTGCGCCGGATGAGGGCGATGACCTCGTCGATCGCGTCCAGCGCCTTGAGCAGACCCCGCAGAATGTGCGCCCGCTCCTCCGCCTTGCGCAGACGGAACTTCGTGCGCCGGACGATGACCTCGATCTGGTGCGTCACCCAGTGGCGGATGAACGCGTCGATCGAGAGGGTGCGCGGCACACCGTCGACCAGCGCCAGCATGTTGGCGCCGAAGTTGGTCTGCAGATCGGTGTGCTTGTACAGGTTGTTCAGAACGACCTTGGCGACCGCGTCCCGCTTCAGCACGACGACCAGACGCTGCCCCGTACGCGACGAGGTCTCGTCACGGACGTCCGCGATCCCACCGATCTTGCCGTCCTTGACCAGGTCGGCGATCTTCTGCGCCAGGTTGTCGGGGTTGGTCTGGTACGGAAGCTCCGTGACGACCAGGCACTGCCGGTTCTGGATCTCCTCGACCGCGACGACCGCACGCATCGTGATCGAGCCACGGCCGGTGCGATACGCCTCCTCGATGCCCTTGCGGCCCACGACAAGCGCACCCGTCGGGAAGTCGGGGCCCTTGATCCGCTCGATCAGAGCGTCCAGGAGTTCCTCCTGCGAGGCCTCCGGGTGCTCCAGGTACCACTGCGCTCCGTCCGCGACCTCACGCAGGTTGTGCGGCGGGATGTTGGTCGCCATACCGACCGCGATGCCCGCGGAACCGTTGACCAGCAGGTTCGGGAAGCGTGCCGGCAGAACCGTCGGTTCCTGGTTGCGGCCGTCGTAGTTGTCCTGGAAGTCGACGGTCTCCTCGTCGATGTCCCGGACCATCTCCATGGACTGCGGCATCATCTTGCACTCGGTGTACCGCATGGCAGCGGCCGGGTCGTTGCCCGGAGAACCGAAGTTACCGTTGGAGTCCACCAGCGGCATGCGCATCGACCACGGCTGTGCCAGTCGCACCAGTGCGTCGTAGATCGACGAGTCGCCGTGCGGGTGATACGTACCCATGACGTCACCGACGACACGGGCACACTTGTAGAAGCCCTTCTCGGGCCGGTAACCGCCGTCGTACATCGCGTACAGCACCCGGCGGTGGACGGGCTTGAGACCGTCCCGCACGTCCGGCAGCGCACGCGAGACGATCACGGACATCGCGTAGTCGAGGTAGGAGCGCTGCATCTCCGTCTCGAGCCCCACGGGCTCGACACGCATGCCCACACCGGCAGCGGATTCCTCTTCAGGTGTTACAGGGGTGTTCTCGTCGGCCATTGCTGGTCAAAGTCCTTTCGAGCGGCGGCTTGCTGGTACGACCGACTCAGATGTCGAGGAAGCGGACGTCCTTGGCGTTGCGCTGGATGAACGAGCGCCGTGCCTCGACGTCCTCGCCCATCAGCACCGAGAAGAGGTCGTCCGCCTGCGCCGCGTCGTCCAGCGTGACCTGGCCGAGGACTCGGTGGTCGACATCCATCGTGGTGACACGCAGCTCCTCGGCGTTCATCTCGCCGAGACCCTTGAAGCGCTGGATCGAGTCTTCCTTGATCCGCTTGCCGTTCTGCTTGCCCAGCTCGACCAGGGCGTCGCGTTCCCGGTCCGAGTACGCGTACTCGAAGTCGTCCCGGCCCCACTTGATCTTGTAGAGCGGCGGGCGGGAAAGGAACACGTGCCCGGCCTCGACCAGCGGACGCATGAAGCGGAAGAGGAACGTCAGCAGCAGGGTATTGATGTGCTGACCGTCGACATCGGCGTCCGCCATCAAGATGATCTTGTGATAGCGGAGCTTCTCGATGTCGAAGTCCTCGTGGACCCCGGTACCGAAGGCCGAGATCAGCGCCTGGACCTCGGTATTCTGCAGGATCTTGTCGACCCGGGCCTTTTCGACGTTCAGGATCTTGCCGCGGATCGGCAGGATCGCCTGGTACATGGGGTTACGGCCGGACTTCGCCGAACCACCGGCGGAGTCACCCTCGACGATGAAGATCTCGCACTTCGTCGGGTCGTTGGACTGGCAGTCACTCAGCTTGCCCGGCAGCGAGGCGCTCTCCAGAAGCCCCTTGCGACGAGTCAGATCACGCGCCTTGCGGGCCGCGACACGGGCCGTGGCCGCCGCGATCCCCTTGCGGATGATGTCGGCCGCCTCGTTCGGGTTGCGGTCGAACCAGTCCGTGAGCTGCTCGTGGACCACCTTCTGCACGAAGGTCTTCGCCTCCGTGTTGCCCAGCTTGGTCTTCGTCTGGCCCTCGAACTGCGGCTCGCCCAGCTTCACCGAGATGATCGCCGTCAGACCCTCGCGGATGTCGTCACCCGTGAGGTTGTCGTCCTTCTCGCGCAGCAGCTTCTTCTCGCGCGCGTACTTGTTGACCAGCGTGGTCAGCGCGGCGCGGAAGCCTTCCTCGTGCGTACCGCCCTCATGCGTGTGGATCGTGTTGGCGAAGGAGTAGACGCCCTCGCTGTACTGGGTGTTCCACTGCATCGCGATCTCGGCCGAGAGGAGTCGCTCCTTGTCCTCGGCCTCGATGTCGATCACCGACTGGTGGATGACATCGCCCTTGCGCGAGTTCAGGTACTTCACGAAGTCGACGATGCCGCCCTCGTAGTGGTACGTGACCGTGCGGACCTGCTCCGCCTCGGCGACCTCGGCCACCTCGGCGACCTCCGCGCCCAGCGTCGCCTTCGCCGACTCGCGCTCGTCGGTGAGCTTGATCGTCAGGCCCTTGTTGAGGAACGCCATCTCCTGGAAACGGCGCGACAGCGTCTCGAAGGAGTACTCGGTCGTCTCGAAGATGTCCCCGTCGGCCCAGAAGGTGACGGACGTCCCCGTCTCCTCGGTGGCCTCGTTGCGGGCCAGCGGCGCGGTGGGCACACCGAGCTTGTAGTCCTGGGTCCAGCGGTAGCCGTCCGTCTTGACCTCGACGGCCACCCGCGTGGACAGGGCGTTGACGACGGACACGCCGACGCCGTGCAGACCGCCGGAGACCGCGTAGCCGCCCCCTCCGAACTTGCCGCCGGCGTGCAGCACCGTGAGGACGACCTCGACGGCGGGCTTCTTCTCCGACGGCACGATGCCGACCGGGATGCCTCGGCCGTTGTCGACCACGCGAACCCCGCCGTCGGCGAGGACCGTGACGTCGATGGTGTCCGCGTGCCCGGCCAGGGCCTCGTCGACCGAGTTGTCGACGACCTCGTACACGAGGTGGTGGAGGCCTCGCTCACCGGTTGAACCGATGTACATGCCAGGTCGCTTGCGGACGGCGTCCAGGCCCTCGAGGACGGTGATCGCGCTGGCGTCGTACGAGGCGGTGGCCTCGACGGATGCCGATACCTCGCCCGAGGCGGTTACCTCGCCGCTCTCACCGGGTGTGGACAGAATGTTCTCGTTGGGGTTGCCGGAATCGGCCACGAAGCGCCCTCTCTGGCACAGCACAGGCCGTTCTCCGGACAGTCGGGAGCGGCTGCGTCGTTCGGCTTGTATCGACGACTCCCGCGAAGATGCGGGATTGTCCACCAGTCTACCGGTAGCACTGACACGAATGGGGGTTTGCCGGTACCTGAGTACGCATGTGCCGCCCTGAATCAGCGCCTGACGACTCCCCATATTCAGGAAGGGCCCCCAAGAGGCTCACGCGGGCATTGAGCGCTTCGGCCTGTCAACCTCCCGCTACCGTGAGGGACGCCCCACCCTCCCCGCGTGGTTTCAACCACCACACACCGGCACAACACGGTCGCGGCGGACAGCACCGCCGAGAGGACAACACGGGGCCGGGACTGAATCCGGAATACGGCCCCACAGAGCGCGGGAACAAGAAGAAGGCCAGTTCAGACGCCTCAGCCGTACGAGACGTCTCAGCCGTACGTATCGCCGGGACCGGTGCTGCCCGGCGCCCTCAACGGACCAAACCTGCGCTGCGGACCGCCCGGTCCCAACACCTTGATCAACCGCACCGTGCCATGCCCGAGATCCGCATTCAGCCGGGCCACCAGCTGGGGAGCCAGCAACCGCAGCTGCGTCGCCCACGCCGTCGAATCGCACTGCACCGTCAGCACCCGCGCGTCCGGATCCTCGTCATACCGCAACGGCACACAGTGATTGGCCAGATCCTCACCGACGATCTGCGGCCAGCGCCCCATCACCCCACCCACCGCCGCAGGCGTCTCCCAGCCACGCTCAGTGATCAGACGATTGATCGCAGCACCCAGCGGCAACGGATCACGCCCATCTGCCCGCGCCCCCGAACGCAGCCCCCCACCCCGCCTGGCCTGATTCTTCTGCTGCGCCGCAGCACCGCGCGCCCGCGCCTGCTCCTTGGCCGCACGCAACGCCACCCGCGCCAGATCGACGCCCGACGGCTCCGGCCGCATCCCTTCCACCGGCCGCTCCTGCGACCGCTCCCCGGAAGCCCCGAACGCCTCACCACGGCCGCTCACAGCCGCTCCACCCCACCCGCGGACACCGCATACCGCGTCCCCGCCAGCGCACCCGGAACATCGTCGTCCACCGCAGCCGTCACCAGCACCTGCTCGGCCGGAGCCACCAACTCCGCCAACCGCTCACGACGACGCGCATCCAGCTCGGCAAAGACATCGTCCAGCACCAGCACCGGCTCATTGCCCTCGCCGCGCAGCAAATCGTACGAAGCCAGCCGCAGCGCCAACGCATACGACCAGGACTCACCATGGCTCGCGTACCCCTTGGCCGGCATCCCCCGCAACCCCAGCAACAGATCATCACGGTGCGGACCGACCAACGTCACACCCCGCTCGATCTCCTGCTTACGCACACCCACCAGGGCCGCGATCAGCTGCTCGTACAGCTCCTCACGCGTGTGCGCCGAATCCATCCCTGCACCGACCGAACTCCGGTACTCCAACGCCACCGGACCACCGCCCGGCGCCACATCCCCGTACGCCTTGTCAGCCAGCGGCTGCAACGCAGCGATCAGATCCAGCCGCTGTGCCAGCAGCTCCGCACCCACCCGGCCCAGATGCTGGTCCCACACATCGAGCGTGGACAGATCCATCGACCGGCCACCGTGCCTGCGCGCCATCGCTGCCGACTTCAGCAGAGTGTTGCGCTGCTTCAGCACCCGCTCGTAGTCCGAACGCACCCCCGCCATCCGCGGCGAACGCGCCGTGATCAGCTCGTCGAGAAAACGCCGACGCTCTCCGGGGTCCCCCTTGACCAGCGCCAGATCCTCCGGCGCGAACAGCACCGTACGTATGATTCCCAGCACATCACGGGGCCTGACCTGCGACGACCTATTGACCCGGGCCCGATTGGCCTTGCCCGGATTGAGCTCCAGCTCGACCAGCTGCGAACGCTCGCCCTGCGTCACGGCGGCCCGGATGACAGCCCGGTCCGCGCCCATCCGCACCAGCGGCGCATCGGAGGAGACCCGATGGCTGCCGAGTGTCGCAAGGTAGCCGACGGCCTCCACCAGATTCGTCTTGCCCTGGCCGTTGGCCCCCACGAAAGCAGTGACGCCCGGATCGAGAGGTACCTCGACCCGGGCGTACGAGCGGAAGTCGGCCAGCGAGAGATGCGTGACATGCATGGCTGAGCGCCGACCTTCCCTGCTTCCTGCTCCGTGCTCTGTGGATACAGGTCGGACGCTCTGGCCCGGCCCGCTCCTCGTTGCGGTTACTTCTTGTTCTCGACCGCGTGGCCACCGAACTGGTTGCGCAGCGCGGCGATCATCTTCATCTGCGGGGAGTCGTCCTGCCGCGAGGCGAAACGCGCGAAGAGCGACGCCGTGATCGCGGGAAGCGGCACAGCGTTGTCGATCGCGGCCTCCACCGTCCAGCGTCCCTCACCGGAGTCGGCGGCGAAACCACGGAGCTTGTCGAGGTGCTCGTCGTCGTCCAGCGCGTTGACCGCCAGGTCGAGCAGCCAGGAACGGATGACCGTGCCCTCCTGCCAGGAGCGGAAGACCTCGCGCACATCGGTGACGGAGTCGACCTTCTCCAGCAGTTCCCAGCCCTCGGCGTAGGCCTGCATCATGGCGTACTCGATGCCGTTGTGGACCATCTTCGCGAAGTGGCCGGCGCCGACCTTGCCTGCGTGGACGGAACCGAAGTCGCCCTCGGGCTTCAGCGCGTCGAAGACCGGCTGGACCTTGGCCACGTTCTCGGCGTCGCCGCCGTACATCAGCGCGTAGCCGTTCTCCAGGCCCCAGACGCCACCGGAGACGCCGCAGTCCACGAAGCCGATGCCCTTGATGCCCAGCTCGACCGCGTGCTTCTCGTCGTCCGTCCACCGGGAGTTTCCACCGTCCACGACGATGTCGCCGGGCGAGAGGAGCCCGGCCAACTCGTCGATGGTGGCCTGGGTCGGGGCACCGGCCGGCACCATCACCCAGACGACCCGGGGACCCTTCAGCTTGCCCACAAGCTCTTCGAGGCTGTGGACATCGGAGACGTCCGGGTTTCGGTCGTAACCGATGACGGTGTGGCCTGCGCGGCGAATGCGCTCGCGCATGTTGCCGCCCATCTTGCCGAGGCCGACGAGACCGAGCTCCATCAGAGATTCCTTAAGCGTTGTGCCGATTCGTACCCAAGCCCGAGCCTACGCCCGGCCGGGGGCAGACCGACGGGCATGCTCGGCGCCGAGCGTGCCCGTCGGGAGCCGCCGTTGCAGGGCCGTTGACCGGATCAGCCGGAGAGGCGGACCGGCATGATCAGGTACTTGTACGTGTCATCCGCATCGGCATCCACGGCCGGACGGCCGCTGAGCAGCGCAGGCTTGGTGGACGTCGTGAACGAGAGCTGGGCGACCGGGGAGTCGATCGCGCTCAGCCCGTCCAGCAGGAAGGTCGGGTTGAAGGCGATCGAGATGTCGTCACCCTCCAGCACCGCGTCAACCCGCTCCACAGCCTGTGCATCGTCGCTGGAACCCGCCTCCAGGATCAGCACACCTTGCTCGAAGCTGAGCCGCACCGGAGTGTTCCGCTCGGCAACAAGAGCCACACGCTTGACGGCCTCGACGAACGGAGCGGTCTCGATGACCGCGACCGAGTTGAACTCGGTGGGGAACAGCGTCCGGTACTTCGGCAGATCGCCTTCGAGCAGTCGCGTGGTCGTCCGCCGGCCCGCTCCCTCGAAACCGATCAGGCCCTCACCGGCACCCGAGCCGGACAGCGCCAGAGTCACCGTGTCACCGCTGGTCAGCGCCTTGGCGGTGTCCAGCAGCGTCTTGGCGGGCACCAGGGCGACAGCCGAGGCATCCGGGTTCTCCGGCTTCCAGAGGAACTCACGGACCGCGAAGCGGTAGCGGTCGGTGGAGGCCAGGGTGACGGTCTCGCCCTCGATCTCGATCCGCACACCGGTCAGGACCGGCAGCGTGTCGTCTCGGCCCGCGGCGATCGCGACCTGGGCAGCGGCCGAGGCGAAGACCTCGCCCGGGACCGTGCCGGTCGCGGTCGGCATCTCCGGCAGCGCCGGGTACTCCTCCACAGGAAGGGTGTGGAGTGTGAATCGCGAGGAGCCGCAGACCACGGTGGCCCGTACACCGTCTGTGGAAATTTCCACCGGGCGGTTGGGAAGGGCGCGGCAGATGTCGGCGAGCAGCCGGCCGGAGACCAGCACCGTGCCGTCCTCCTCGACCTCGGCATCCACCGAGACCCGGGCCGAGACCTCGTAGTCGAAGCTGGAGAAGCTGAGGGCACCGTCCTCAGCCTTCAGCAGAAGGCCCGCAAGAACGGGCGCCGGCGGCCGGGCCGGGAGGCTACGGGCCACCCAGGCCACAGCCTCCGCGAGTACATCGCGCTCCACCCGGATCTTCACCGGAACCGCCTCCTGCTGTTGCTCGCTCGCCCTGCTGGCCTTCGTCGTCTGATCGGGGTCCCCCACCGGTGACAGCGGGAGGACGCCGGGGACCAGTCTGACGTACGGCACCGACACTCGGTGCTGCTCGGGGTCAAGTCGCGACAAGAGGGTCGGGGAGCTCCGGCCTCGAGTTGTGCACAGGCCCCACTTCGAAGCGGATTCCGGGCTAACTCTAGGTGGCAGTAGTAGTAGGGCCTGTGGAAACCGTGGATAACGTCGTTTCCGCAGGTCAGACCCAGTTTTTTGTCCACCGGCCCTGTGGGTGGCACCGGTGGACAACCTGGCGCTTCTGTGGACACATGAAAGTTCTGCACACCCGATGCACAGGACAGGGGGGTTTCTCCCCAGGGCTGTCCCCAGCTTTACCCACGTTCCCCACAGCCCAACCGGCCCTCGTGGTGTGACGCCTTTCACTCAGGGCAGTGAAAGGCGGTGTTGCGTTGCCGAACAGTGGACAGGGGTGTGGAGAAGCACGAGGAAGCTGGGGACAACACGGCCCAGTCTGTGGGCCGACGGTGGACAACGTCATCGGCTCCCTGTGGACGAATATTTTGTCCACAGGCTGTGGATTGTTGTTGACCACAAATCCCCAGGCCCTTGACCTGGCCTGATGGAGTATCGGCAGTTGGCCCTGTGGAAGCAATATGGAAAACTGCCGGATCCCCAGGCTGTGGAGGGGAAATCTCCCCGGATCTGTGGAGAACGGACCGCCGGCGCCGGGTATTCGAACACCGTGACTGCCTCGGAGCTTCGGAGAGCGGGGCCGGAGGGGACTTCCGAGGCTCCGGGAGGGCTCGGGGAGGGCACCGTGATGCCTTCGAGAGGGTTCCGCAGCATCACCGGGAGGCTCCGGGGACGCTTTCTGGAAAGGCTTCGGGCAAGCCTTGGACGACGAAGAAGGGCGCCTGGGGAACCCTGCGAGGGTTCCCCAGGCGCCCTTTCGGCGCGTACGGAGCGTGTGCCGGTGGTCCGTCAGCCGTTCTTGATGCGGTTGGTCAGCTCGGTGACCTGGTTGTAGATGGAGCGTCGCTCCGCCATCAGCGCGCGGATCTTCCGGTCCGCGTGCATCACCGTCGTATGGTCACGACCACCGAACTGCGCACCGATCTTGGGCAGCGAGAGATCGGTCAGCTCCCGGCAGAGGTACATGGCGATCTGGCGGGCCGTCACCAGCACACGGCTGCGCGAGGTTCCGCAGAGATCATCGACCGTCAGACCGAAGTAGTCCGCAGTCGCCGCCATGATGGCCGTCGCCGTGATCTCAGGAGCCGAGTCCTCGCCACCTGGGATCAGATCCTTCAGCACGTGCTCGGTCAGCCCGAGGTCCACCGGCTGGCGGTTGAGACTGGCGAAGGCCGTGACCCGGATCAGTGCCCCCTCCAGCTCCCTGATGTTCCGGGAGATACGAGAGGCGATGAACTCCAGTACCTCCGGCGGGGCGTTGAGTTGCTCCTGCACCGCCTTCTTACGGAGGATCGCGATCCGCGTCTCCAGTTCCGGCGGCTGCACATCGGTGGTCAGACCCCACTCGAAACGGTTCCGCAACCGGTCCTCCAGGGTCACCAACTGCTTGGGTGGCCGGTCCGAGGACAGCACGATCTGCTTGTTGGCGTTGTGGAGCGTATTGAAGGTGTGGAAGAACTCCTCCTGCGTCGACTCCTTGCTCGCCAGAAACTGGATGTCGTCGACCAGCAGGATGTCCACATCGCGGTAGCGCTTGCGGAAGGTGTCGCCCTTGCCGTCGCGGATCGAGTTGATGAACTCGTTGGTGAACTCCTCGGAGCTCACGTACCGAACCCGGGTGCCCGGGTAGAGACTGCGGGCGTAGTGCCCGATGGCGTGCAGCAGGTGGGTCTTGCCGAGTCCGGACTCCCCATAGATGAAGAGCGGGTTGTACGCCTTGGCGGGTGCTTCGGCGACGGCGACCGCTGCCGCGTGTGCGAATCGGTTGGATGCACCGATGACGAACGTGTCGAACAGGTACTTCGGATTCAGCCGGGCCGCCGGCTCACCGGGGCCGGGCGTGGGAGCGGGCTGTGCGCCCATCGGCCCGGCGGCGCCGCCGGGCCGAGCGCCGGCCCCGCCAGGACGGTGCTGGGGCTGGGGCTCCTGCATGTCATGGCGCTCAGGGCGCTGTTGCTCGTAACCCTGGTGCTCGGGCGGCTGTGACCGGTAGTCGTGCTGCGGCTGCTGGGGGCGGCCTCCGGCATACGGCTCGCGCCACTGCTCCGCTGAGGTGTCGCGGTCCTGGAACCCGCCGAGCCGGGGCTGCTGCCAGGAGAGGTCCTCCTGGGTGCGCGGCCACGCGCCGGGGTCGGGGCGCTGCTGCTGGTAGTCGGGGTAGGCGGGCCGGGCGGTCGGCATGCCGTCGTCGGAGGGTCGGTGTCCGTATCCGTCGTACGCGTCGTTGTGCTGACGCTCATCGTGCTGCGGCCCCTGGTAGCGGTGCTGCTGCGACTGGTGCATCGGAGGCGCGTGCGGGCTCGGAGGTTCGCCCGCGGAGTCGTCGACGGTGATCGCGATGCGGATCGGCCGGCCGCATTCACGGCTCAGAGTCTCGCTGATGAGCGGCGCGAGCCGGCCTTCCAGGACTCGCTTGCCCCATTCATTGGGGACGGCGAGCAGCGCCGTGTCGGCAACCAGCGCGAGCGGCTGGCAGCGCTCGACCCACTGCTTGTCCTTCGGCTCGATGCCCTGCTGGCCCTCTTCGAGGAGTTGCTCCAGCACTCGTGGCCACACTGCGGCAAGATCGGCAGGTACATCAGCCACAAGGCACGCTCTCTCGCTGGTCCCACGAATGTGTGGTTCTCGGGACGGGATGGGTCGGGATAGGTGAGGACCGGCAGGCAGGAAGAAAAAGAACCGGAGCCCAGCCACGGTAGTCAGGCCGACCCGCGTGGTTCAAGTCGTTGTCCACAGGCTGTGCACAGTGGTGGGTGTCATCGAGCCGGTTTGACCGGATGGCGTAGCCGCGCGTACCGTGACCGGGTCGAGTTGTCGATGGCTGCTGCCGCCTGCCTCCGATGGGCAAAGATCACGATCTGTGATTGTGAAGCGGTGCACTAGGGCGTTTACGCGAGTCTCTCGTGGGCGCACGGTGACAGCCAGGCGATGTCCCGCCAACACACGAGTCATTTCTGGAGCCCCCGAGTGAGCAAGCGCACCTTCCAGCCGAACAACCGTCGTCGCGCGAAGACCCACGGCTTCCGGCTGCGTATGCGTACCCGTGCCGGCCGCGCGATCCTCGCGTCCCGCCGTGGCAAGGGTCGCGCCAACCTGTCCGCCTGATCGCTTACAGGTCATGACGTGCTGCCTACCGAGAATCGGCTGAGGCGGCGCGAGGACTTCGCGACCGCAGTACGTCGAGGACGCCGGGCCGGCCGCCCGCTACTCGTTGTTCATCTACGCAGCGGTGCAACGGACCCGCACGTGACTGGGGAGAATGCTCCCCCGCCGCGTGCGGGTTTCGTTGTCAGCAAAGCTGTGGGTGGAGCGGTTGTACGCACAGCGGTGAAGCGCAGGCTTCGCCATTTGGTCCGCGAGCGGCTGGCCCTGCTGCCCCCCGGTAGCCTGGTTGTCGTACGAGCGCTGCCCGGAGCGGGCGACGCCGACCATGAACAGCTGGCCCGAGACCTGGACGCCGCTTTGCAGCGGCTGCTGGGAGGGGGCGCGCGATGAAGTACCCGCTGCTGGCTCTTATCAAGCTGTATCAGTGGACGATCAGCCCACTTCTCGGGCCTGTCTGCCGTTACTACCCGTCGTGTTCCCACTATGGATATACGGCGATCGACCGGCACGGAGCGATCAAGGGAACTGCGCTGACGGCCTGGCGCATCCTGCGGTGCAATCCGTGGTCACCCGGCGGCGTGGACCATGTTCCACCACGTAAACGTCCGCGTTGGCACGAACTGCTGCGTAGTGCCATGCGCGGCAGCAAGGGCGGGGACTCCGCCGCTGCTGTGCCTCCCGGGGGAGCGGTTTCCGAACCCCCGGGCCCGGCCGCAGAGACTTCGCCCAATGCTCAAGGAGCCTGATTAGTGGACACGATTGCCAGTCTGTTCAGCTTTATCACCTGGCCTGTTTCATGGGTCATCGTCCAGTTCCACTCGTTGTACGGAGCGATCTTCGGCGATGACACGGGCTGGGCCTGGGGCCTGTCCATCGTGTCCCTGGTGGTGCTGATCCGGATCTGCCTGATCCCGCTTTTCGTCAAGCAGATCAAGTCGACCCGCAACATGCAGGTGCTCCAGCCGAAGATGAAGGCGATCCAGGAGCGCTACAAGAGCGACAAGCAGCGTCAGTCCGAAGAGATGATGAAGCTGTACAAGGAGACGGGTACCAACCCGCTCTCCTCGTGCCTTCCCATCCTGGCGCAGTCGCCGTTCTTCTTCGCCCTGTATCACGTGCTCTCGGCCATCGCCTCGGGCCAGACGATCGGTGTCATCGATCAAGCGCTGCTCGACAGCGCCCGGCAGGCACACATCTTCGGTGCTCCGCTCGCGGCCAAGTTCATGGACACCGAAGCGACGGCCCAGGCACTCGGCGCCTCCTCGCTGTTGGACGTCCGTATCGTCACCGCGGTCATGATCGTGATGATGTCGGCGTCGCAGTTCTTCACCCAGCGCCAGCTGATGACGAAGAACGTCGACCTGACAGTCAAGACGCCCTACATGCAGCAGCAGAAGATGCTGATGTACATCTTCCCGGTGATCTTCGCCGTCATGGGCGTCAACTTCCCTGTCGGTGTCCTCGTCTACTGGCTGACCACCAACGTCTGGACCATGGGTCAGCAGATGTACGTGATCAACCAGAACCCGACCCCGGGCAGCAAGGCGCAGGACCAGTACCTGGGACGTCTACTGAAGAGCGTCACTGCTCACGGTGAGGTTCGCGGCAGGACCAGGCGCAACACGATCAAGCGGATCGTGTCCAAGGGCCCTGATCGCAATGACATCGAGCGGAAGTTCATCACGGGACTGGCCAAGCTGGGCTTCGTTGCCCAGGAGGACGGCACAGTGATCAAGAGCGATACGGCTCTTGCCGAGTCCGAGGGCGGAGCCGCGCAGCGGCGTCAGCAGCCCAAGCGCCAGACCAAGGCCCAGCGTCAGACCGGTGCTGCCCAGCAGGCAGGAGCCAAGGACACCGGCTCCGCCGTGTCGGGATCCAAGACCTCTCTGCAGAAGCCGGACGCATCGCAGGACGACAAGCCCAAGCCGGCGGGCAAGCCCGCGTCCGGCTCCTCACGCCAAGCCAAGTCCGGGCAGCGCAAGGGCCCGCAGCGGCCCAAGCACCCGTCCAAGAAGTAAGAAGGAGTCCATCCGTGACGGAAGGCACCACCTCCACGGCCGCTGAGGGCAGCGACACCTTGACCCGCCTTGAGCAGGAGGGCGAGATCGCAGCGGACTACCTCGAGGGCCTGCTCGACATCGCCGATCTCGACGGCGACATCGACATGGACGTCGAGGCGGACCGGGCTGCGGTCTCGATCATCAGCGACTCGGCACGTGATCTGCAGAAGCTCGTGGGCCGCGACGGTGAGGTGCTTGAGGCACTCCAGGAGCTGACGCGGCTTGCTGTGCACCGGGAGACCGGTGACCGCAGCCGGCTGATGCTGGACATCGCAGGCTTCAGGGCCAAGAAGCGGGCTGAGCTCGCCGAGCTGGGTGCCAAGGCCGCGGACGAGGTCAAGAGCACCGGTGAGCCGGTGAAGCTGGACCCGATGACGCCGTTCGAACGCAAGGTTGTACACGATGCGGTCGCGGCCGCTGGCCTGCGCAGTGAGTCCGAGGGCGAGGAGCCGCAGCGCTTCGTCGTCGTTCTCCCGGCCTGACCGGACCCTTGTTCTGTCGGCCCCGTCTGTTCGCAGGCGGGGCCGATCTTTTCAGCCTGATAGTCAGCCACCACAGTGCGGTAGGTAGTGCGGTATGGAAGGACGGTTCCCGTGACGGCGGAAGTAGAGCTTCCCCAGGCGCCCGAAGGGGCGCGGGCGGTTTTCGGCGAGTTCTTTCCGGAGACTGTCCGGTACGCGGAACTATTGGCAGATGCCGGGGTGAAGCGGGGGCTGATCGGTCCGCGTGAGGTCCCGCGGCTGTGGGAGCGGCATCTGCTGAACTGTGCGGTGCTCTCCGAGGTCGTGCCTGAGGGGGTCACGGTCTGCGATGTGGGCTCTGGTGCGGGCCTTCCGGGTATCCCGCTGGCGCTGGTGCGTCCGGATCTCAAGATCACCTTGCTGGAGCCCCTGCTGCGGCGGACGAATTTCCTCCAGGAAGTCGTCGAACTGTTGGGCCTGGACCACGTGACGGTCGTGCGTGGTCGGGCCGAGGAGGTTCTTGGGACGCTGCAGCCGGTTCACGTTGTGACGGCTCGGGCCGTGGCACCGCTCGACCGGCTGGCCGGCTGGGGGGTTCCGCTGCTACGTCCGTACGGAGAGATGCTGGCGCTCAAGGGGGATACGGCCGAGGAGGAGATTGTCGGCGCGCGTGCGGCCTTGAGCAAGCTTGGTGTGGTGGAGACCGAGGTATTGCACGTTGGAGAGGGCATTGTCGATCCGATGTCCACGGTAGTGCGTGTGGTGGTCGGGGAGAGTCCGGGCGGTGTGAGGTTCGCCGCAAAGAGAGCCAAGGCCGCGAGGACGAGCCGTACGAGGCGTCGCCGCTGACCCGTCCGGTCACGCTGTGAAATCGACCGTTACATATGGTTCGTATCATCTGTCGGTGATGCTCCCGACAAGCTGCCATACATGCCCCATGCGGAGTGTCGTGCCCCTGTAGCTAGGCTGCAGGGGCATCGTGTTTCACGTGAAACGTCGCTCTCTGCTGCATGGGATCATCAGCCGCGGTCGCGCGGCTGCCGCGCCGCCCGTTAGGGCTACGGAGTTGTCCACAGCAGTGGATTCATCCACAGAAGAGCGGGCCTCGCTGGTTCGCGACCCCGAAAGCATGGCAGGCTCTGTTCATTGTGAGTCTGAAGTCGAGGAGAGTGAATCCTTGCGGTCCGACGCCAACATCGCGGGACCGATGACCGATCCGGTCCCCGGTCCCCGAACCGAATCGGTGGGGGAGGGCGTTTCACGTGAAACACCGCCGCCGATGGATGACACACCCATCGGTCGCGCGGCCCAGCTGGCGGTCGAGACCCTTGGCCGCGCAGGCGACGGCTTGCCCCGTCCTGACCGGACGCGCGTCATGGTGGTGGCCAACCAGAAGGGTGGGGTGGGCAAGACAACCACGACGGTCAACCTTGCCGCCTCGCTGGCGCTTCACGGCGCACGTGTTCTGGTGGTCGACCTTGACCCGCAGGGGAACGCCTCTACGGCTCTGGGGATTGATCACCATGCGGAAGTCCCCTCCATCTATGACGTCTTGGTGGAGAGCAGGCCGCTCTCCGAGGTGGTTCAGCCCGTCCCGGACGTCGAAGGGCTATTCTGCGCCCCCGCCACCATCGATCTCGCCGGTGCGGAGATCGAGTTGGTGTCGCTGGTGGCGCGGGAGAGTCGACTGCAGCGGGCGATCCAGGCGTATGAGCAGCCGTTGGACTACATCCTGATCGACTGTCCGCCTTCGCTTGGCCTGCTGACGGTCAATGCCATGGTTGCCGGTGCCGAGGTGCTGATCCCTATCCAGTGCGAGTACTACGCGCTGGAAGGGTTGGGGCAGTTGCTGCGCAATGTGGATCTGGTGCGCGGGCATCTCAACCCCGGTCTTCATGTGTCGACGATTCTGCTCACCATGTACGACGGCAGGACCAGGCTCGCTTCGCAGGTTGCGGAGGAGGTGCGCAGCCACTTCGGCAAGGAGGTGCTGCGGACGAGCATTCCGCGTTCGGTGCGGATTTCGGAGGCACCGAGCTATGGGCAGACTGTGCTGACTTACGACCCGGGTTCGAGTGGGGCGCTGTCATACCTAGAAGCGGCGCGTGAGATCGCCCTGCGGGGTGTCGGGGTGCAGTACGAGGCCCAGCATGCCCACACGGGCAATGGGAACAGCCAGCAGAGCATTTCGGAGGGGATCCAGTGAGTGAGCGTCGAAGAGGGTTGGGGCGTGGGCTAGGTGCCCTGATCCCCGCCGCTCCGCAGGAGAAGCAGGTGCCGTCCACGGGGATGGGCTCGACCACTCCTGGGGCGGGTCCTGTGACGACAGAGCGGGGGGTGGCTGCTGCGAAGGTGGCCACCCTTGCGTCCGCTCCGGCTGTGCCGGAGCCGAGTGCGCCGGTTTCGGAGTTCGAGGCAGCTGCAGAATCTACGGGAGCCGCAGGAGCGTACTTTGCCGAGGTTCTTCTCGGCTCCATCACCCCGAATCCTCGTCAGCCCCGTGAGGTGTTCGACGAGGACGCGCTTGCCGAGTTGGTGACCTCCATCAAGGAGGTGGGTCTTCTCCAGCCCGTTGTGGTGCGGAAGATGGGTCCGGAGCGCTATGAGCTCATCATGGGTGAGCGGCGCTGGAGGGCCTGCCGTGAGGCGGGTCTGGAGCGGATCCCGGCCATCGTCCGGGCCACGGACGACGAGAAGCTTCTCCTGGACGCGCTCCTGGAGAACCTTCACCGTGCTCAGCTGAACCCGTTGGAGGAGGCAGCGGCGTACGACCAGCTGCTCAAGGACTTCAAGTGCACGCATGACCAGCTGGCCGACCGGATCGGGCGTTCCCGTCCGCAGGTATCCAATACGCTGCGACTGCTGAGGCTGTCGGCTCCGGTGCAGCGGAGGGTCGCGGCCGGGGTGCTGTCGGCCGGTCATGCGCGGGCGTTGCTGTCCGTGGACGACTCGGAGGAGCAGGACAAGCTGGCACATCGCATTGTGGCCGAGGGGCTGTCGGTGCGTGCGGTCGAAGAGATCGTGACTCTCATGGGCTCCGGGCCCACGAGCGCTGCCAAGGCCAAGGGGCCGCGGGCCGGCGGCCGCGTGTCGCCTGCGCTGTCCGATCTTGCTTCCCGGCTCTCGGACCGATTCGAGACCAGGGTGAAGGTCGACCTCGGACAGAAGAAGGGAAAGATCGTCGTCGAGTTCGCATCGATGGAGGATCTGGACCGCATTCTCGGCAGCCTGGCACCGGGCGAGGGGCGCGTGCTGGACCGGGGCCCCTCTGAGGACCCTGCCGAGGGTCGCAAGGACTGACCTCTACCCGATGGGCAAAGGGTGGGCTGTGTTCCTATGGATAGCGGAACACAGCCCACCCTTTGCTTTCTCTCGGTGTCGGCTTCATCTCTGGGTGGATACGATGCGTTCTGGTAGGGCACATCCGGCTTGGGCCACCTCGGCGGAGGGAGGGCCATGCGATCAGTGAGTCGCAGCCGACTGGTGACAGTGGGGCCGGGCCTCGGGCTGTTGAAGGGTTCGTCGGCAGCCTGCTTCTTGAACGGAGTGCACTGACTGTCGCATGCGATGCGGCGGGCGAAGGAAGCGAGGAACAGCCTTCATGGGGCGTCGGCTCGTACCGCTCACACTGGACAATCTTTCCGATCTACCCAGGCGTTGCCGCTCGTGTGTCTTCTGGGAGCTTGATCCGGTCAGCGGGGAAGCTGCAGTAAAGGCGGGAACGCCCGAGCTGGAGAAAGAGGCATGGATCTCGGCCGTCTTGCTGGAGTGGGGGTCGTGCGGCCGTGTTGTCTATGTCGACGAGGTGCCGGCGGGGTTCGTTCTCTATGCACCGCCTGCCTACGTACCACGCTCGACGGCTTTTCCGACGAGCCCCGTCTCCCCCGATGCTGTGCAGTTGATGACCGCCTGGATCGTGCCGGGATTCCAGGGGCAGGGGCTGGGCCGGGTCATGGTGCAGACAGTCGCCAAGGACCTGCTGCGTCGGGGATTCAAGGCGATCGAGGCTTTCGGCGACGCCCGGTGGAAGGAGCCTGCCTGTGTGCTTCCAGCGGATCATCTCCTTGCTGTCGGCTTCAAGACCGTACGGCCGCATCCCGTTCATCCGCGGCTGAGACTGGAACTGCGTTCTACGCTTTCCTGGAAGGAGGACGTAGAGCTGGCACTGGACCGGTTGCTGGGTGCCGTCCAGAAAGAGCCGGTGCTGCGGCCCTTGTGATCCGAGAGCCCGCGACAACGTGAAACGGGTCCATCCCTTCAGGGGACGGACCCGTTTCACGTGAAACAGCGGACCACGGTTCTACTCGCCGATGAAGCCTTCGAGGTCGCGGAGGATCGCGGCCTTCGGCTTGGCGCCGACGATGGTCTTGGCGACCTCGCCGCCCCGGTAGACGTTCAGGGTCGGGATGGACATGACGCCGTACTTGGCGGCCGTGGCCGGGTTCTCGTCGATGTTGAGCTTGACGATCTCGATCTGGTCGCCGTGCTCAGCAGCGATGGCCTCCAGGGACGGCGCAATCTGGCGGCACGGACCGCACCATGCGGCCCAGAAGTCCACCAGCACAGGCTTGTCGCTCTTCAGGACGACCTCGTCGAAGGAGTCGTCGGTCACGTTCTTCAGGGCGCCGGCCACGGCGGCCTCCTTAACTTCTTGGGGTGTGGGGTGTGGGGTGAGGCGTGGATCAGACGGCGGCCGCAGCGGCCTTCTCGTCGTCGGCGAGCGCAGCCAGGAAGCGCTCGGCGTCGAGAGCGGCCGAGCAGCCCGTTCCGGCAGCGGTGATGGCCTGCCGGTACGTGTGGTCGACAACGTCACCGGCGCCGAAAACACCGGTCAGGCTGGTGCGCGTCGAGGGGGCTTCAACCTTGAGGTAGCCCTCCTCATCGAGTTCGAGCTGGCCCTTGAAGAGCTCGGTACGCGGGTCGTGGCCCACCGCGATGAACAGGCCGGTCACCGCGAGCTCGGAGGTCTCGCCGGTCTTGGTGTTCCGAAGGGTGAGGCCGGACAGCTTCTGCTCGCCGTGCACTCCGGCAACCTCGCTGTCCCAGGCGAACTTGATCTTCGGGTCCGCGAAGGCTCGGTCCTGCATGGCCTTGGAGGCACGCAGCGAGTCACGGCGGTGGACGATGGTGACCGACTTCGCGAAACGGGAGAGGAAGGTCGCCTCCTCCATCGCCGTGTCGCCGCCGCCGACCACGGCAATGTCCTGATCCTTGAAGAAGAAGCCGTCACAGGTGGCGCACCAGGAGACGCCGCGTCCGGAGAGGGCGTCCTCGTTGGGCAGGCCGAGCTTGCGGTGCTGGGAGCCGGTCGTCACGATGACGGCCTTGGCGCGGTGCACCGTGCCGGCCGTGTCGGTGACCGTCTTGACGTCTCCGGTGAGGTCAACGGAGACGACATCGTCAGGGACGAGCTCGGCGCCGAACCGTTCTGCCTGAGCGCGCATGTTGTCCATGAGCTCGGGGCCCATGATCCCGTCCTGGAAGCCCGGGAAGTTCTCCACGTCGGTGGTGTTCATCAGCGCGCCGCCCGCAGTGACAGCGCCCTCGAACACCAGCGGCTTCAGCGAGGCACGTGCGGTGTAAAGGGCGGCCGTGTAGCCCGCAGGGCCGGAGCCGATGATGATCACATTACGGACGTCGCTCACGGGTTTTTTCCTCGTCTCTGCAGACTGCCTACTGTCCACGCCTTGTGGGGTCGGTTCAACGACTCTCACCCCACCCAACGGATCCTACGGGGGATGCATTCCCGAAGTGCCGGGGCGGCGTCCGGCGCGATTCTCAGGGGCGCGCGTAAGTGTGGGTCAGCAGTAGCTTCCCCTTGGTAGCGGGCTCTTCCCGGACGCAGGCCGCGTCGACGACATACGCCTGGACGCGGGTCGCGTCGGCGGAGTGGGGCAGCACGACAAGGAAGGCATTCAAGCCCTCGTAGGTGCCTTCTTCCACGGCGAGGGGCGCTGTCTTCCGCCCGATGCCCTGCTTCACGCAGCTCGGGACTGACACGACGGGTGCGCGCGATGGCGTTTGAGATGACTCGGATGCGGGAGAGTCGCTCTTGGGCGTCGATTGTGCTTCGACGGAAGGCGCCTGCTTCTCAGCTGCGGCACCGTCTGAATTCGATGGCTGCGTGCCGGCACTCAGAAGTAGCGTCTGCACCCGGTTTTCGAGCGTGGACTCCGAGAAGGCTGTGGCGCCTTTTGCCGCTGAGCTGGAGCCGCGGTCCGCCGCCTTGAGGGCGGAGCTTTCCTGGGATGGCTGGACGTTCTGCAGCATGAAGACGCTCACACCGACCACGACTGCACTGAGAGCGGCGCCGAGTACGGCTGCGCGGCGGCGCCGCCAGACCGGTCGGCGGCCGGGGCCGGTAGTCGCCCTGGGATGCCCTGCGGGGTGGTTCGAGGAACCGGGCTCTGCGTCCGGCTTCTGTGCCATGGACAGTTTTGTTTCACGTGAAACATGCGCCGAGTCAGCGGGCGTCGTGGTGCTGAGGGCTTCGGCGGCGAGCACGGCGTCGATGCGGCCTGCGATGTCATCGGGCATGTGCTGTGGCGCGGGCACAGTGCCGAGCAGTTCGCGGATCTCTATGAGTGAGGCATGGACATCGGCGCAGGGTTCGCAGTCGTCCACATGGCTGCGTACCTTTGCCGCATACGACGGCGGGAGCAGCCCTTCGGTGAGATCGGAGATCTCCGAGACATCCGGGTGCTGGGTTGTGTCGGTCGTTGATGTCATGTGCGCCCACCTCCGCCCTTCACTGCAGCAGGATCGCTTGTCCCCGTATCCCTCGGCCCTGATGCGGGTGGGACGGATGCGTGCGGCGTCCGGTTCCTTCCCACGGTGGGTTCACCGGCTTCTGTGCCCTCACCGCGGAGGTGAGTGAGAAGAGGGGCTAACCGGGCTCTGCCCCGTGCACAGCGGCTCTTCATGGTGCCTGTCGGCACATCGAGGATGCGCGCGGCCTCGGCCACGGGGTAGCCCTGCATGTCCACAAGGACGAGTGCGGCACGCTGCTCCGCGGGGAGAGTGGCGAGTGCGGCCAGAAGCTCACGGTGCAGATCCTGGCGCTCCGCCGGGGCCTCTGCGGACTCGTGCGGTTCGAGGAGCTGGTCGAACCGTTCGGCGTCGTCGACCGGCGAGGTCTTGCGGCTGGCCGCCTTGCGGACCCGGTCGAGGCAGGCATTGACGGTGATGCGGTGCAGCCAGGTGGTGACGGCGGACTGGCCGCGGAAGGTGTGGGCGGCCCGGAAGGCAGAGACCAGGGCGTCCTGGACGGCGTCGGCGGCTTCCTCGCGGTCCCCCAGGGTCCGAAGCGCCACGGCCCACAGTCGGTCGCGGTGGCGCCGAACGAGCTCGCCGAAGGCGTCGGGTTCACCGGCCACATGGCGAGCGAGGAGGTCTGAGTCGCTGAGTGCTTCTGACGGCTCGGCGGCCAACTCCCCCTCCCTCCCTCTCTGCGTCAAGGTGCGTCTGTCTATCACGATTCGAGTGAGCGGGGGCAGAGGGCGGACGATGCACAGCCCGATGCGGGGACGAGGGTGTACCGGCCCAGTCAGGCCGGCGCGAGGGTGGCTACCGCATCCTGCACGTCGCCGCCCGCCTCGTGAGAGGCCGGCTGTGCATGCAACGTCAGCCCGTAAATTTCACATCAGTTATGCCTTGTTTGTAGCCTGCTCCGCTGTACCGGTCGGCAGGTGAATTCGGCACATCGGTAAGCCATACGAGAAGAAATTTTGTTTCTACCGGCTTCTCTGTCTGCAGTTTTGCCTCCGTACCAGCTGTTTTGGTTGTTGCGATTTTCGTCATCGAAGAAAGTGGTGCTGATGAGTTGAGGGAGTCGGCTGCATAGAGTGAGACCGTCGTGTGATCACCTCCGAATTGAAGTTTTATGGAGGCTGTTGACACGGGTTGAGTAGATTGAAGTTCGTATAGGATTCCGACTCCCTGTTTGAAGGGGGCCAATTTGGGGCCGTCTATGAAGCTTTTGGACCGCCAGTATGTAGAGCTGTCTCCGTCATAGGTCAGGTCAGCATCCTCGGGATGCTGTGCGTATCCGTCCGGAAAATACTCGGCCGCGTTCTTGACCGTGAGAGGTTTGCCCGTGGGCTCCCCCTTGTCGTCGCCGTTCTCCGGAGTGGTCTGTGTGGTGTCCTCAGTCCCGGAGTCGTTTCTGCGGTCGAGGAGTGTCTCCGCGAGCTGCCAGCTGCCGAGGCCGAGGGCGGCGATGAGCAGCGCGGACACCGTCCACTTCAGGGCCTTGCCGGTGCGGCTCTGTAGCGGGGCCGGTGGCACGGCGATCACGGGCTGGGTGGCGCCGGGGCCCGTGGCCGGGCGTCCGTAGGTGCCCTGCTGGTAGGTCGTGCGCTGGTACTCCGGGGGCGCCGTGAAAATGGGCTCCGGAGGGCGGATGCGAGGCATCGCGGCAACGGCCTTGGCCAGCTCGTCCGGGGTGGTGCACGGCTGCTCCTGCCGGGAGGCAGTGGCGCCGTCATTGGCGAGTGCGCGCATGGCGAGCTCGGAGAGGCCGCGGTGAACACCGGCTCGCACCTGGTCGGGGGCGATCAGCCCCACTCCCTTGGGCAGCCCGGGCAGGCCATAGGCATCGGTCTCGTACGGCCAGCGCTGCGTCAACGCGGCGTAGAGAAGAGCACCGATAGCCTCGGTGTCGGCACGCTGCGGACCGTCGGCGGTGATGCCCCGCAGGGCTGCGTTCACCGCGAGGCCGCGGATCCGGTACTGCCCGGTCGAGCTCCGCAGCACCGCGCCCGGGGTCAGCCTCAGATGCGCGAGACCTTCTCGATGCGCGGCTGCCATGGCCTGGGAAACCTGGCTGACGAGCTGGTACGCGTCGTGCGCGTCCATCGGCCCGGAGGCCAGCAGGGAGGTGAGCTCGGTGGCGTCAGGGAGCCACTCATGGACGACGTAGACGAGGTCGTCCTCCTCCACCGCGTCGAGTACCTGCACGAAGCGGGGGTCGCCGAGCAGGGCGGAGGAGCGGGCTGCGGCCAGTACGGAGCGGGCTCGGGGGTGGTCGGCGGGGAGCAGATGCACGCCCACTGCGCGGCGCAGTTTCTCGTCGACAGCGCGCCAGCTGCTGAATCCGTCCAGTCGGGTGACGCACTCTTCGAGCCGGTAGCGTTTGGCGAGTTTGTGCCCGCTGTGCAGATCCGGGGTCGGCAGGGGGGCCTCGGTGCTGATGCTCTCACCGTCCGTGTCCTGCGGCTTTGTGCCCGTTGTGTCCTGAGCTTCTGCCGTCCCGTCGGTCGTGGCTTCGTCCGCCTTGGCGGCCAGCGGTTCATCACCGCTGTTGTCGGCCACGTCGACGGCAGCCGTGCTACGTTCCGCCACCGTCGTTCCTGCCTCCCCATCCGTTGCGCGATGCCAGCCAGCTCTGCACAGTCACGCCAATTGTGCCCACACTCCGGCGCTATGCACGACACGCAAAGGGCGGTGATGGTTGTGCGGGCCGGTGATCCTCAGCGCCCGAGCCGCCCTCGGACCATGCCGACCATGCCGTTGATCTCTTCGATCCGCATCCGCTTGGCGGCTACGAAGAAGACGCCCAGCAGAACGGCCCCACCGCAGATCAGCGCGACGAGTGACCCGAAGGCACCTTCGCCGAGGCACCGGAGAACAGCGAAGCCGACACCGCCGCCGAGCACCGCTGCCGGGATCGCGGCCAGGCACAGACGGGCATAGGTGCGTACGACGTGGGATCCGTCCAGATCGCCTCCCAGCCGGTTGCGCAGCCGTCGCCAGGCGACGCCCACGCCGACGGCGTAGGCGAGTCCGTACGAGGCAGCCATGCCGACCACGGCCCACTCGGCCGGCAGCACCACATAGCAGAGGGCCGAGGCGGCCGCGTTGACCGCGGCGACGATGACTGTGTTGTAGAAGGGCGTCCGGGTGTCCTCGTAGGCGTAGAAGCCTCGCAGCACCACGTACTGCACGGAGTACGGGATCAGGCCGAGACCGAATGCCATGAGGATGAAGCCCATGGAGCGGGCGGCTTCGGTGCCCGCGGAGGCGTACAGGAGGGTGCACATCGGCAGTCCGAGGGCCAGGAACATGAAGGCCACCGGCACGATCGCCACGGCCGAGTTCCGCAGTCCTTGAGAGATGTCGTCGCGGACGGCGCCCGGGTCGTTGTCGTGTGCGGCGCGGGAGATGCGGGGCAGCAGGGCCGCCATGACCGACACGGTGATGATCGCCTGGGGCATGCCCCAGATGAGCTGGGCGTTGGAGTACGCGAGGAAGCCGGTGCCGTCCTTGCCGGACAGTTTGCCTGCCGAGGTCGCGAGCTGAGTGACGACGATCACGCCTGCCTGGTTGGCCAGGACGAACAGGACGGTCCACTTGGCCAGCTTGATCGTTTTGCCGAGCCCGTGTCCCTTCCAGTCGAAGCGTGGGCGGAAGCGGAAGCCGGCCTCACGCAGATACGGGATCATGGCCAGGGCCTGGACGACCAGACCGAGCAGTGTGCCGATGCCCAGGAGCCGGACGCCCTCCGGCGGGATCGTCTCGACCCCCATCTGGGACTCGGCGGAGGTGCCGTAGACCCAGATGAACATGCCGAACGTGAAGATCATGACGATGTTGTTGAGGACCGGGGTCCACATCATCGCGCCGAACCTGCCGCGGGCATTGAGGATCTGCCCCATCACGACGTGCACGCCCATGAAGAAGATGGTCGGCAGGCAGTACCGGGCGAACGTCACGGCGACGCTGTTGGCGGCCTCGTCCCTGGCGATCGTCGGCGACATCATGTGGATCAGCCATGGTGCGGCGAACACCGCGATGGCGACGATCACACCGAGGGCGACCATCACGAGAGTCAGCAGCCGGTTGGCGTAGGCCTCGCCGCCGTCCTCGTCGTCTTTCATGGATCGGACGAGCTGGGGAACGAAGACCGAGTTCAGCCCGCCGCCGACGGTGAGGATGTAGATCATCGTCGGCAGGGTGTACGCGATGGTGAAGCTGTCGCCGAGCAGTGCCGCACCGAGCGCGGCGGTGATCACAAGGCTGCGGACGAATCCGGTGAGCCGGGACACGAGTGTGCCGGCTGCCATCACCGCACTGGACTTCAGCAGGCCGGAGGCCCGGCCGCCGGACTTGGGCGGTGCGGGCGCCGGGGCCGGCTCGGGCTCGGCCGAAACGGGGGAGGGTCCTGCCGGGCCCTGCTGGTCCCGGAGCAGGTGCGCGAAGGCATCCGGCTGCTCGCGGGACTGGGACGCCTGGCTGACCAAATCGTCCACCCCGACGAACTGGGTGGTCTCCGGGTCATCGCCGTAGGGCAGGTGTCTCGACGGGCCGTCGGGCTCGGGCGGCGGGGCCTGCGCCCAGATACGCGGATCGGGTGCGTACTGCGCCGCAGGCGGCTGTTGGTAGAGCGGCTGGGGCTGCTGGTAGGTGCCAGCAGGCGGCGGCGGGTGCGCGGCGCGGTCGTACAGCGCCTCGGTCACCGGGTCCTGGACGGACAGATCCTGAGCGCGGTAGGGATCGTGGTCGTATGCGGCCTGCAGGTACGGATCGGGCGTCGGCGGAAACTGGCCCGGTCCGGGCGGCATCGGGGGCTCGCCGGAAGACCCCGCTCCGCCCGCACCCTGACCGCGGTCACCGTCGTACGGCGCGTTCATCGAAACCCCTCATCGTCCCCGGCCGACAGGCCACGACAGACATCGCTCAACGTTCCACTTTCTCACCCGAGCCTGACGGCTTCCCGCTTCCCGGATCGGTGTCCGGGGTCGGGTCACTCGGCTGCTCGGGTTCACCGCCGTCGTCTCCGGCCGCGCCGCCCGCGTTGGCACGCTTGCGATGGGTGTACATCCTGATGCCGGCGAGGACCAGAAGCAGCAGTCCACCGGCGATCACCAGCAGCACGGTCGGGGTGAGCTCGGAGACCTTCACGGTGAAGGTCATCTCTCCGCCGTACGGTGTGCCGTCCTCGGTGTAGAGCTGGGCGGTCATCTGCACCTGGCCATTGACGTTGGCCGCGGCGTCGAACTTCACGGACTGGCTGTGGCCGCCGGCGATCTGGATCGGCTGCTCCGCCACCGCTCCGTCGTCGTTCAGCTTGAGCCGGGTCGCGTTCTCCGACTTCAGCCGGAGGACCAGATGGTCCACGCCCTGCAGCAGCCTGTTCTGCACGGTCACCGGGATCGTGGCGCTGCGGCCGGACAGGGTGACGTCCGACTTCGAGATGAGCTGAACCTCGTTGATGAGGCTTTGCAGATAGGTGCTTACCGAGTCCCGGTACTGCTGGGCCTCCAGCGGCCGGCCACGCCACGACGTCGACACGGACCGGTTGATCGCGTTGCCCAAGGGGGTCACCACCCGCTCGGGCCGGGTGAGGATGACCTGGAAGTTGTTGAGCGAGACCTGGGTGGACTTGATGTCCTGGAACGCCTGGGTGGGCAGCTCCTGGTTGCGGAGCTTCTTCGGGTACTGCGATGACCCGGGGACGCTGGTCGTCGCGTCTGCGTCGGGCTTCTCCTCGGCCGCGTCCACGAGTCCGAGGGGCTCTGTCCAGCGTTCGTCGTCGAGGGCGTGCAGGGCGGTGGCCATCGACTGGGCCTGGGCGACCGTCGGCATCCGCTGCGGTGCGACGACGATGCTTCGTTCCGTGTCCGTGTCCTGCTCGGTCAGAGCGAGGGTCTGAGCGAGGAACTCCTGCACGGCGAGGGTGGAGTTCTCTGCCTTCGACATATCGCCCTGGAAGGCCGTGGAGAGCCGGGCGTCGGCGACCACCGCGGTGGTGCCGCCGCCGATCGGCCGGGCCGCGGTCGGCGTGTACGGCAGATCGCGGGTCTCCTGGAGGCTGTCGCTGCGGGCGATCACATTGTGGGCGCCCGCCGAAGTGGCGACATCGACGATCGACGGGTCGATCGCCCCGTCGACGGGCCAAGCGAAGTCGGTCGACGGCTTCACGTGCAGGATGGTCTGTACCGTCGTCCCGGCCACTTCGGTGGCGGTCTGCAGGTGGCTGAGGGTGCCTGACACGTTCTTGCCGCGGTGTGCGATGGACGCCAGATCGGGGTCGGCGAACGGCAGCGCGATGACCTGGCTGTCCGAAACCGCGGCTTCCAGCGAGGTGAGCCACTTCTTGGCGACGTCCTGGTTCTTCCCGGGGACGGTGGTGTCGCCGGATTTGACGCGGTAGTTTCTCGCCATCGCATCGACACTGGCCAGCAGATCAGGGTCGATGACCCACGTCACGGGCAGCTGACTGCCCAGCGAGACCAGCTGTTCGAGGCGTCCGCCGGGAGCGAGTTCGGCGGCCAGCTCGTCGTCCGCGAACACGGGCGTCTGCTGATCGTCGGATCCGGTCTCGGCAGTGACATGGGCCGATGCGATGAGCGGCCAGAGATAGGTGACCTTCGTCTTGGAGTCATGCGCACCTTCCTGCCAGGGCAGGAAGGTGCGCTGGATCCCCAGCACCTGGTCGTACTGGGCTCGAGAGGTCTGCCCCGACAGTGAGACACCGAGCTGGTAGACGCCTTCGTCGCCGAGACCCAGTTCGCCCACCGGTACGGACAGTGTGAAGTCCTGGCTTATCCCGGAAGGAAGCTTCGCGAACTTCACCGTGTACTTGCCGCCGAGCGGGGCGGGGTCGGTGCCAGGGACGTACCCGGTGCGCTTTGCAGCGGTATCGATCGACGTCCTGCCGGAGAGCCTCGGGCCCACTCGCAAGTCGACCTTCGCCTGTGTGATCGTGTCCTTGCCCCTGTTCGTCACGGTGCCGGAGACGGTCAAGGTGTCGCCCTTCACCGGCGCGCTCGGAGCGACCGTGTTCAGGGACACATCGACTGTTTCGGAGCCGGTGGGGGCCTTGGCGGTCCCGCCGGCCTGTGCGGTGGCCGCGGCCGGTCCGGCCAGCAGAGCTACGACGAGCGGTGCCCCGATGATCAAGGAGGCTGTGCGCCGCAGCCATCGGCGGGCAGGAGAGGGACCGATCCCCTGAATGTCTGCCGCCTCGGCCACGCGCCTACCCGTCCCTCGTCGTTGTCAGCTGCTGTCGATGGTTGTCGGTTGCTGCGTCCCCGCATGGTAACGATGTGCGGGGGCGCCAGGTGCCAGGGAGTCCGCTACATGATCGGAAGGGTCTCGGAGGGCGGGGCGAAACCAGGACGACCGGGCCGGTCAGGGCACGTACCCTTTTCTGTTGTGTCGAACGCCAATGAAGACAGCTCCCGTGCCCTGACCCAGGTGCAGCACCTCGCAGTCAGTGAACTGCTGCGGGTGTCCCCGGTCGCCGACGACCTCGCCCGCCGTTTCCAGGATGCCGGATTCAGTCTCGCCCTGGTCGGCGGCTCGGTCCGGGACGCGCTCCTCGGCAGGCTCGGGAACGATCTGGACTTCACGACTGACGCCCGCCCCGAGGCCGTACTGAAGATCGTCCGGCCGTGGGCCGACTCGGTATGGGGGGTCGGGATCGCCTTCGGCACCGTGGGCGCCCAGAAGGACGGTTACCAGATCGAAGTCACCACATACAGGTCGGAGGCGTACGACAGGACCTCGCGCAAGCCCGAGGTGTCCTACGGCGATTCCATCGAGGAAGACCTCGTCCGTCGTGACTTCACGGTCAACGCGATGGCCGTCGCGCTTCCGCAGAAGGATTTCATCGATCCTCACGGCGGTCTTGAGGACCTGGCCGAGCGTGTACTGCGCACTCCCGGCACACCCGAGGAGTCGTTCTCCGACGATCCGCTGCGCATGCTGCGTGCTGCCCGCTTCGCCGCGCAGTTGGACTTCGATGTCGCCCCCGATGTGGTCACGGCGATGACGGAAATGGCCGGGCGCATCGAGATTGTCTCCGCCGAGCGGGTCAGGGAGGAGCTCAACAAGCTGCTGCTTTCCGCCAACCCCCGGAAGGGCCTGGCGCTGCTCGTCGATACGGGGTTGGCGCAGCAGGTGCTGCCCGAGCTCCCCGCTCTGCGCCTGGAAAGTGACGAGCATCACCGTCACAAAGATGTCTACGAGCACTCGCTGACTGTCCTGGAGCAGGCGATCGGCCTGGAGGAGGACGGCCCTGATCTGGTTTTGCGCCTTGCTGCTCTCCTCCATGACATTGGCAAGCCGAGGACGCGGCGCTTCGAGAAGGACGGGCGCGTCTCGTTCCATCACCATGAGGTGGTGGGCGCCAAGATGGTCAAGAAGCGGATGACCGCGCTCAAGTACTCCAATGACATGGTCAAGGACACCGCGAAGCTCGTGGAGCTTCATCTGCGCTTTCATGGCTACGGCGACGGCGAATGGACCGACTCCGCGGTGCGCCGCTACGTGCGTGATGCTGGACCCCTGCTGGGGCGGCTGCACAAGTTGACCCGCTCGGACTGCACTACGCGGAACAAGCGCAAGGCCGCTGCCCTCTCGCGGACCTACGACGGGCTTGAGGAGCGCATTGCGCAGCTGCAGGAGCAGGAGGAGCTGGATGCCATCCGGCCCGACCTCGACGGCAACGAGATCATGAAGATCCTGGGGGTCGGTCCTGGGCCGATGATCGGCAAGGCTTACGCGTTCCTGCTGGAGCTGCGGCTGGAGCACGGGCCTATGGGGCATGACGTGGCGGTCGAGAAGCTCAAGAAGTGGTGGACCGCGCAGGGCTGAGGCTGCTGGAGGCTCGACCAAGGGGTGAGGAAAGGTCGCGGTCATGTTTCACGTGAAACATGACCGCGAGCTGATATACCGCGAGCTGATATGACGAGGGGCGCTGTTTCACGTGAAACAGCGCCCCTCGCCATATCGCGCAGGCTAGAGCCCCCTACCGGTGCGACTCCACCGGAACAGCAGTACAGCGATGACTGCATAGAGCACGGCTGCCCCGATCACCACCACGAACGACTGCCCGTCAGGCGGCAGCATCAGGGCCGAGACTGCGGCAGCGCCCACGAATGCCACGTTGAAGAGCACGTCGTAGAGGGAGAAGGCCCGGCCACGGAAGCCGTCGTCAACCGAAGTCTGCACCACCGTATCCGTTGCGATCTTCGCCCCCTGGGTGATGAGTCCGAGGATGAACGCCGCGACGAGTATCGGCACGGGGATGAACCACAGCCCCAGTGCGGGTTCGAGGACGGCAGCCGCCGCCGCGCATACCGCCATCCAGCGGAACCGGCCGAGCTGCCCCACCGCCCAAGGCGTCACCACTGCCGCCGCGAAGAACCCCGCACCGGAGACCGCAACAGCCAGCCCGAGGAGCGCCAGGCCTTCGGATTCGCTGCCGGACCAGGCGTACCGGCACAACATCAGCACCATCACGGTCAGCGCCCCGTAGCAGAAGCGAATCACGGTCATGGCGGCCAGCGCCCGGGTTGCTTGCTTCCGCTCGGCCAAATGGCGCAGTCCGTCGGCGAGACCCCGTGCGGTGATGACCAGAGCCTCCCTCAGTCGGATGAGGTGCCCATCCTGGTCCGGTCCGAGGAGCCCGGTGGCAAGACTCAGGGATGCCAGCGCCGAAGCGAGGTAGAGGGCCGCGCCCAGCAGCACCACCGCCGCATCGGAGTCGACCAGTACCAGCCGCACGATGAAGGCGAGGCCGCCGCCGGCCGTTGCGGCGAGCGTGCCCGCGGTCGGCGAGAGCGAGTTCGCCAGCACCAGTCGGTCGCTGTCTACGACACGCGGCAGCGCGGCCGAGAGTCCGGCCAACACAAAGCGGTTGACTGCGGTGACGCACAGCGCCGAGGTGTAGAAAAGCCAATCGGATGCGGAGCCGAGGATAAGAAGTGCGGTGCAGCAGGCGAGTGCGGCGCGCAGTAGGTTGCCGTACAGAAAGACCTGACGGCGTGGCCACCGGTCCAGCAGGACGCCGGCAAAGGGGCCGACGAGCGAGTACGGCAACAGCAGCACGGCCATTGTGGAGGCGATGGCCCCCGCCGACGCCTGTCTTTCCGGGGAGAAGACGACGTGGGCCGCCAGCGCCACCTGGTAGACGCCGTCAGCCGACTGGGAGAGGAGTCGTACGGCGAGTAGACGACGGAAGTTCCGAAGGCGCAGAAGTACACGCAGATCACCTACGACAGGCATGTGATCAAGGGTCACATACGTTGAGGGTCCCCGGGCGGATTACCCGGGGACCCTCAACAGTTCGGAACGGAAGCAGCGTTGCCGCTCATTACCGCGCCGCGCCGACGCAGCGCGTCCGGTCGAGTCAGTTGGCGACCTCGCCCCTGATGAACTTCTCGACGTTCTCGCGGGCCTCGTCGTCGAAGTACTGGACCGGCGGGGACTTCATGAAGTACGAGGACGCGGAGAGGATCGGGCCACCGATCCCGCGGTCCTTGGCGATCTTCGCGGCGCGAAGGGCGTCGATGATGACACCTGCGGAGTTCGGGGAGTCCCAGACCTCGAGCTTGTACTCCAGGTTCAGCGGAACGTCACCGAAGGCGCGGCCCTCGAGGCGCACGTACGCCCACTTGCGGTCGTCCAGCCAGGCCACGTAGTCCGACGGGCCGATGTGGACGTTGTCCGCGCCGAGCTCGCGGTCACGGATCTGGGAGGTGACTGCCTGCGTCTTGGAGATCTTCTTGGACTCCAGGCGCTCGCGCTCGAGCATGTTCTTGAAGTCCATGTTGCCGCCGACGTTCAGCTGCATCGTGCGGTCCAGGATGACGCCCCGGTCCTCGAAGAGCTTCGCCATCACGCGGTGCGTGATGGTGGCGCCGACCTGCGACTTGATGTCGTCGCCGACGATCGGGACACCGGCCTCGGTGAACTTGTCCGCCCACTCCTTGGTACCGGCGATGAAGACGGGGAGAGCGTTGACGAACGCTACCTTGGCGTCGATGGCGCACTGCGCATAGAACTTCGCAGCGACTTCGGATCCGACCGGCAGGTAGCAGACGAGGACGTCGACCTTACGGTCCTTGAGGACCTGGACGATGTCGACCGGGGCCTCGGCCGACTCCTCGATAGTCTGGCGGTAGTACTTGCCCAGGCCGTCGTGGGTGTGGCCGCGCTGGACGGTGACGCCGGTGTTCGGCACGTCGCAGAGCTTGATGGTGTTGTTCTCGCTGGCACCGATGGCGTCAGCGAGGTCGAGGCCGACCTTCTTCGCGTCGACGTCGAAGGCGGCGACGAACTCGACGTCCCGCACGTGGTAGTCGCCGAACTGCACGTGCATCAGACCGGGTACCTTGCCGGCCGGATCGGCATCCTTGTAGTACTCGACGCCCTGGACCAGCGAGGCGGCGCAGTTGCCCACGCCGACGATGGCTACGCGAACCGAACCCATTCCGGTTGCTCCCTGTGTGTAATGGATGTTCCCGATGAAGCCCCGCGGATCTGCGGGGACCTCACTTTGAGGTGTCGTCGGACGGATCCGGCGGGGTGTTACCCCGGTGCCGGGGCAGGCCGTCCGTCTCTCCTGCTGTGTTCTGCTGCGCTTCGCTCCCGGGCGAGGATCGTCGCTGATCCCTTCCCGACCGCTCGCTCTCGATGAGCTCGTTCAGCCAGCGCACTTCGCGCTCCACGGACTCCATGCCGTGTCGCTGCAGCTCAAGTGTGTAGTCGTCGAGGCGCTCGCGGGTGCGGGCCAGAGAGGCCCGCATCTTCTCCAGGCGTTCTTCCAGTCGGCTGCGCCGGCCTTCCAGCACCCGCATCCGTACCTCGTGCTCCGTCTGCCCGAAGAAGGCGAAACGGGCTGCGAAGTGCTCGTCCTCCCAGGAGTCGGGGCCGGTGTGCGAGAGCAGCTCCTCGAAGTGCCCCTTACCTTCTGCCGTCAGCCGGTAGACGATCTTGGCGCGGCGCCCGGCCAGTGAGGAGGCGGGGGCTACCGCACGGCCGGTAGCAGGTGGAAGGTCGGCCGGGGAGTTTCCCGGCTCCTCGATCAACCAGCCGTTGGCGACCAGCGTCTTGAGGCAGGGGTAGAGGGTGCCGTAGCTGAAGGCGCGGAAGATCCCCAACGAGGTGTTGAGGCGTTTGCGCAGCTCGTACCCGTGCATCGGGGACTCGCGGAGCAGACCGAGAACGGCGAATTCGAGGATGCCTGAGCGTCTGCTCAACTTCGCCTCCTCCTTTTCCGAGTGCTCCTGCGGAGCCCTGTGCCGAGCTGATGTACCGAGCTGATGTATCGACTCGATACATCACGACGATAGATCGGACGTCGCGCTGCGACAAGAGCGGTCATCGTGAGCGGCGTCACATCGTGAATTCGTAGGCACCGACTTGCGTCGTTTGGGGTGAAGTTCGGCCCCAGGAGGGTTTTGACCGTGCGTAGTCTGTGCGGCATGCAGACCACCGGGAACCGTGAGGCGCCTGTGCGCGTCAGTCTTCGCGGACTAGCCGGATGCGCTGCGGATGATCCTGTCGCAGGGCTGGTCCGTAATTCGGGGGGACCGGATCTCAACTGCCGCTTCCAGGCGATCTCGCCTGCCCGAGGAGTAGTCGTTCCATGAGCGAGCACCGTCGCAAAACGCCGCAACCGCAAGGTGGTGGGCGTGCAGCGGCCAGACGAGCCGCCCAGCAGTCCTCAGGACGCCGCGCCGCTCCATCACGCGGAGTAACTTCTGAGTCACCTTCCGATTCGCATGGCGGGGACAGCCCGTACGGCGGACGAGCCGAGGCCAGGCGAGCCGCCCAGCGCGGCGGCGGGAGCCGTGGGGGTGGCGGTGGTGGGCGTCGTCGCGGTGGTGGTGGCGACGGCGGACACGAGGGCCCGGGCCGGGGGCATGGCCGCGGGAGTCAGCGTCCTGCCAAGAATCGCTTCATCGACTACCCACGCGCCGGGAAGTACGGCGTGTGGCGCTGGGTGCCGTCGTGGAAGCTGGTCTCCAGCCTCTGTATCGGCTTCTTCGGCCTGCTGATGGGCGTTGCCGGTATCGCGTACGGGATGGTCGACACGCCCGAGGTGAAAAACACTGCGAAAGCGCAGAACAACGTTTATTTGTGGGACGACGGCACGCAGATGGTCGCCACGGGCGGTGAAGTCAACCGTCAGATCATCGGCTACGAGCAGATCCCCGAAGCCATGCGGAACGCCGTCATCTCGGCGGAGAACAAGTCCTTCGAACACGACATGGGCATCGACCCCATGGGCATGGCCCGTGCTCTGTTCAACATGGCGATCGGCGGCGAGACCCAGGGTGGCTCGACGATCACCCAGCAGTACGTGAAGAACTCGTTTCTTTCTCAGGAGCAGACCCTGAGCCGGAAGGTCCGGGAACTCTTCATCACGCTCAAGGTCACCAATGAGAGGGACAAGAAGGACATCATTCGTGACTACCTGAACATCTCTTCCTACGGGCGAGGTGCCTTCGGGATCCAGGCGGCGGCCCGTACGTACTACAACAAGGACGCCGAGGACCTGAACCCGAGCGAGTGTGCGTTCCTGGCCACGCTGCTCAAGGGCGCTACCTACTACGACCCGGCGGGCGTCCCCGAGGAGGATCCGGAGGAGGCCACCAAGGAGAAGAACACCAAACGGGCCAAGGAGCGGTGGGAGTGGATCCTCACCGAAGAGGTGAAGGACAATCGCCTCTCGCAGGCGGAGCGCGACAAGTACACCGAGTTTCCGATGCCCGTTCCGCCGAGGAAGAGCGCCCAGCTGGGCGGTCAGACCGGCTACCTGGTCGACCTCGCCAAGGCGTACGCCCTGAACAACGTCGAGGGTATGACAGCGGAGAAGCTGTCCCAGGGCGGCTACAAGATCCACACCACGTTCAACAAGGAGAAGGTCGAGGAGCTCGAAGCCGCGGTCCAGAAGGTCTACGACAAGAAGATCGATCCGGACAAGCGTCCTGAGACGGATACTCACGTCCAGTTCGGCGGCGGGTCGGTGGATCCCGAGACCGGTGCCATCGTGGCGATCTACGGCGGTCAGGACGCGACCAAGCACTACACCAACAACGCCAACCCCACAGGTGCGCAGGTCGGTTCGACCTTCAAGCCGTTCGTGCTGGCGGCGGCGATGGAGTACGGCAAGCGCGACCCCTCGCTCGGGCCGGACCAGGGTCTGTCGGAGCGTGAGAAGGTCTCGCCGCTGAGCATCTACAACGCCGACGACAAGCTGAAGATCAAGGAATACAACGGCCAGATCTGGACCGACGAGAACGGCAAGCAGTGGCTGCAGGCCAACGACGGTGGCGAGTCGAGGGGCAACATCACCCTTCGTGAGTCGATGCAGTGGTCCGCCAACTCCCCGTACGTACAGCTCGGCATGGATGTCGGCACCGACAAGGTGAAGGACATCGCCATCGCCGCGGGGCTCAAGGACGACGAGAGCATGGCGGATTCGCATGTGCCGTCGTTCTCCATCGGTACGTCCTCGCCCAGTGCGATCCGTATGGCCGGTGCGTACGCGACCTTCGCCGCCAGCGGACAGCAGCGCGAGCCCTACTCGGTCACCGAGGTGAAGTTCGAGGGCGAAACCATCTACCGGCACAAGCAGGCCCCCAAGCGCGCCTTCGGCTCCGATATCGCCGACAACGTCACCGACGTCCTGAAGAACGTCGTCGACAAGGGAACCGGTACTCCGGCGCAGCTCCCCGGCCGCGACGTGGCGGGCAAGACGGGTACGACGGACGACAACAAGTCGGCCTGGTTCGTCGGCTACACCCCGCAGCTGTCCACGGCCATCAGCATGTACCGCCTGGACGACGACGAGAAGAACACGAACCGCAAGTTCGAGAAGATGTACGGCACGGGTGGTGAGAAGACGATCCACGGTGCCTCGTTCCCGGCCCAGATCTGGCACGACTACATGGCGGAGGCGATGCGGGGGGAGAAGGTCATGACCTTCCCGAAGCCGGTGCCGATCGGTGACACGGTCTACGGCGGCGGCGCGCGGAGCCCTGAGCCGACGCCCACCGCGGAGGACTCGCCGTCGCCGTCCCCGTCGACGACCGAGTCGCCCTTGATGAGCCCGTCCCCCACGCCCGACCCCACTGACACCTGTAGCGCATGGGACAGGAACTGTCAGGACAGCAACGGCGGGAACGGTAACGGTAACGGTGCGAACGGCGGAGGCGGGGGCGACCCCAGTACCAGCCCGTCGACATCCGCCTCGCCGGGCGGTGGCAACGGCAATGGGAATGGGAATGGGAATGGGAACGGGAACGGCAATGGGAACGGCGGATTCTTCGGTGGCCCGGCCGGCTAACGCCCGTCCGGCCGGATAGACCGGCGATCCGGCCGACCGGGCCTGGCCATGAGGGCCGCCGCACCACACGGTGCGGCGGCCCTCGTCGCTTCCGCGGTCCCGTACGGCAGGATGAGCGCCATGCCAAGCGCAGAAGACACGAGTGTGGACCAGGAAGGGCCCGTCGTACGGCCCACGCACCAGGACGAGATCGCCGAGGCAGGCAGCGAGCTGATCGGCGGCCGGTCGGGGCGCTGGACAAGGCTCGGCAGATCGGCAGTCACGCCTGTGGGCGTCATCGCGCTGGTGGCCCTCGGGATGTTTGCGCTGGGCATGGTGCAGAAGCTGCCTTGCTACAACTGGGCGTGGTTCAGAGGCACCAGTTCGCAGTACACGCACGCCTGCTACTCGGACATTCCGCATCTCTATGTCGGACGTGGTTTCTCAGAGGGTCTCGTGCCGTACTTCGACCGGCTGCCCGGCGACATGGAGTACCTGGAGTACCCCGTCCTGACGGGCCTGTTCATGCAGATCGCGTCCTGGCTGACACCGGGCGGATCCATTCAGCACCGTGAGCAGATGTACTGGATGGTCAACGCCGGCATGCTGATGATCTGCGCCGTGATCATCGCGGTCTGTGTCGCCCGTACCCACCGGCGGCGCCCGTGGGACGGGCTGCTGGTCGCCCTCGCGCCCGCCTTCGCGCTCACCGCGACGATCAACTGGGACCTGCTGGCCGTCGCGCTGACGGCTGCGGCGATGCTCATGTGGTCCCGGGGGCGGGTGCTGGCGTTCGGCATCCTCATCGGGCTTGCGACGGCCGCCAAGCTCTATCCCGTGTTCCTGCTGGGGCCGGTCTTCGTGCTGTGCTGGCGGGCAGGCAAATGGCGGGAGTTCGCCATGGCGATGCTCGGCGCGGCGGCGTCCTGGCTGGTGGTGAATCTGCCGGTGATGGTCTTCGCGCCGGAGGGGTGGAAGAAGTTCTACACATTCAGTGAGGAACGGGGCATCGACTTCGGCTCCTTCTGGCTGGTCATCACACAACGCACCGGAGAGACGTTCGACGTCGCGACCGTCAACACCGTCTCGACCCTGGTGACTGTCCTGTTGTGCGCAGCCATCGGTGCGCTGACGCTGATGGCACCGCGCAGGCCGCGCTTCGCGCAACTGGCCTTTCTCGTCGTCGCCGCCTTCATCCTCGCCAACAAGGTCTATTCGCCGCAGTACGTGCTGTGGCTGATCCCCCTGGCCGCCCTGGCGAGGCCGCGCTGGCGCGACTTCCTGATCTGGCAGACGTGCGAGGTCATGTACTTCCTGGGCATCTGGATGTACCTCGCGTACACGACAAGCGGGGACAAGCACCAGGGGCTGCCCACGGAGGGGTATCAGCTGGCGATCATCCTGCATCTGCTGGGCACGCTGTACCTCTGTGCCGTTGTCGTACGGGACATCCTCATGCCGGAGCGGGACGTCGTACGAAGTGACGGGTCGGACGATCCGTCCGGCGGGGTGCTCGACGGGGCCGACGACGTATTCGTGCTGGGGCGGGCGGTGCATCCACCACGGCATGCTGTGCCCGCCGTCGAAGGGCCGCGGGTGGAATGGGGCGCGGCGCACGGATCGGCCGCCGACTGAGACGGGTCTCTCCAGGGGGCCGGGGCCCTCTGGAGAGTGTCTCGGCGCTTTCCTACCGGTCGACGAGGCGGTCGAACTGGGTGGTCGTGTGGCGCAGATGGGCCACCAGCTCGTCGCCGACCTTCGGCTCCTGCGCGTCCGAGGGGACGAACAGGATCGACACCTGCATGTGCGGCGGTTCGGCGAACCAGCGCTGCTTGCCGGCCCAGACGAACGGCGACAGGTTGCGGTTGACGGTGGCCAGGCCGGCGCGGGCCACACCCTTGGCACGCGGCATCACACCGTGCAGGGCCTTCGGGGCCTCCAGGCCCACACCGTGCGACGTACCGCCGGCGACGACCACCAGCCAGCCGTCCGAGGCGGCCTTCTGCTGGCGGTAGCCGAAACGGTCACCCTTGGCGACACGCGTGACGTCAAGAACGGCGCCCCGGTACTCCGTCGCCTCATGGTCGCCGAGCCACAGCCGGGTACCGATGCGGGCGCGGAAACGGGTCTGCGGGAACTGCTGCTGGAGCCGGCCCAGCTCCTCGGCGCGCAGATGGCTGACGAACATGGTGTGCAGCGGCAGCCGGGCCGCGCGCAGCCGGTCCATCCAGCCGATGACTTCCTCGACTGCGTCCGAGCCGTCCGTGCGGTCCAGCGGCAGGTGCAGGGCGAAGCCTTCGAGGCGTACGTCCTCGATGGCGGCGTGCAGCTGCCCGAGCTCCTCCTCCTTGACGCCGTGGCGCTTCATCGAGCTCATGCACTCGATGACGACGCGTGCGCCCACCAGGGCGTGCACGCCGTCCACGGAGGAGACGGACCGGATGACACGGTCGGGCAGCGGCACCGGCTCCTCGCCCCGACGGAACGGGGTGAGGACCAGCAGATCGCCGCTGAACCAGTCCTTGATACGGGCCGCCTCATAGGTGGTGCCGACGGCGAGCATGTCGGAGCCGAAGCGGATGGCCTCGTCGGCCAGCCGCTCGTGACCGAAGCCGTATCCGTTGCCCTTGCAGACCGGGACGAGGCCGGGGAACTGGTCGAGGACGGATTTCTGGTGCGCCCGCCAGCGCGCGGTGTCGACGTAGAGGGAGAGCGCCATGGCCGGTCCGGAACCCTTCTGGTGGCTGCGGTGTATCGGAGGTGTGCGGAGCTTGTTGAACTGCCGTTCGCAGAACCCGTTGAAGGGTCTGTCGGAGTGTCTGTCGGCTCGAAGTCCCCATGGAAACGAATGGAGCCGGTTTCGTCAGCGGGACGACGCGTATCAGCGGCGCGACATGTACATGTCGAGCGCCTTGTGCAGCAGCTTGTTGAGCGGGAAGTCCCACTCGCCGATGTACTCGACGGCTTCGCCGCCGGTGCCGACCTTGAATTGAATCAGACCGAAAAGGTGGTCCGTCTCGTCGAGCGAGTCGCTGATACCGCGCAGGTCGTAGACGGTTGCGCCCATCGCGTACGAGTCGCGCAGCATGCGCCACTGCATCGCGTTCGAGGGCCGGACCTCGCGCCCGATGTTGTCGGACGCGCCGTACGAGTACCAGACGTGACCACCGACGACGAGCATCGTCGCCGCGGACAGGTTCACGCCGTTGTGCCGTGCGAAATAGAGCCGCATACGGTTGGGGTCCTCGGTATTGAGCACCGTCCACATGCGCTGGAAATAAGAGAGCGGGCGCGGCCGGAAGCGGTCGCGGACCGCGGTGATCTCGTACAGCCGCTGCCATTCGGCGAGGTCCTCGTAACCGCCCTGGACAACCTCGACGCCGGCCTTCTCGGCCTTCTTGATGTTGCGTCGCCACAGCTGGTTGAAGCCCTTGAGGACGTCTTCGAGCGACCGGTTGGCCAACGGGACCTGGAAGACATAGCGCGGCTGTACGTCACCGAATCCGGCGCCGCCGTCCTCGCCCTGCTGCCAGCCCATCTTCCGCAGCCGGTCCGAGACTTCGAAGGCGCGTGGTTCGATGTGGGTGGCCTCGACATCGCGCAGGCGCTTCACATCGGGGTCCTGGATACCGGACTTGATGGCGGCCGCGTCCCAGCGGCGGATGACGACCGGCGGGCCCATCTTCACGGAGAAGGCACCCTGCTGCTTGAGATGCGCAAGCATCGGCTGCAGCCAGTCGTCCAGGTTGGGGGCGTGCCAGTTGATGACCGGGCCCTCGGGAAGGTATGCGAGGTACCGCTTGATCTTGGGCAGCTGGCGGTACAGCACCAGGCCGGCACCGACCAACTCGCCGCTCTTGTCGAACCATCCCAGGTTCTCCGAGCGCCACTCGGTCTTCACATCAGCCCATGCCGGGACCTGGCAGTGGCTCGCCGCAGGCAGATTCTGGATGTACGCCAGATGCTGCTCTCGGCTGATGGTCCTCAGGGTCAGGCTCATGCGGGGCGCTCCTCGGCAGGTGTGTCCCCATCGGTCAGGGGCTCCGGCTCTCGCGCCGAAGCCTACTGCGACCGGGGAGCGCGCCGTCTGGCCCTATGGGACCTTGCCGGTCCGTCCCGTCCGGACCCGGACAGCCCTCGTCCTTGTACGGGGAGCAGCGCCACGCCCTGTGCGGGGTTCTCGCACTGGGCCCCTGTGTCCGGCTGTGTCTGGTTGCGTCTGTCTCGAATCAACCCACCAAGCCGCCGAAGAGGCCGCCGTGGGCCATGCCCAGGAAGAAGCCGATGGCGGATGCGCCCAAGCCGATGATCAGCAGGAACCTCTCGCGCGTTGTCACCGAGACGTACTGTCCGTACGCGGCCGTGAGGATCCCGATGAGTCCGGCCCACGAACTGATCAGATGCAGGCTGTGGAACATCGCCGTCACGAAGGCGAGGGCGCCGAGGACCAGAGTCACCGCCACCAGGGTTTGCTGGAGCGGATGGGTCTTGCCGTCCGTGGCGAGAAGAGAGACGGGAGGGCGGGGTCGAATTGCCTGTGCCATCGAGTACCTCCTGGCCGAAAGGCGGCGCATCGTGGCGCCGCTCACACCCGATGTGTACAGATTGCGTCTCTTGAGCACCGGATTTCAACCGGAAGCCGGTGTGCGGGTAGTCTGTAACGTCTGCACCGGTGTCTGCCCAGGCCAGCACGTCAGCCGCTCGCGACAGAGCGTGTTGTCAGTGGCGGCTGTTTTACTCGGAGACACTGTTGCTTACGCATCACGACCCTCCTGCCACGGAACGACCGTGGCCGCTGAGTCCAAAGGAGGTGGGTTCCACATGCGTCACTACGAGGTGATGGTCATCCTCGACCCCGATCTCGAGGAGCGCGCTGTCTCCCCGCTGATCGAGAACTTCCTCTCCGTCGTCCGTGAGGGCAACGGAAAGGTTGAGAAGGTCGACACCTGGGGCCGTCGTCGTCTCGCTTACGAGATCAAGAAGAAGCCCGAGGGCATCTACTCGGTCATCGACCTGCAGGCCGAGCCTGCGGTCGTCAAGGAGCTCGACCGCCAGATGAACCTGAACGAGTCGGTCCTCCGGACCAAGGTCCTCCGTCCCGAGATCCACTGAGCATCTAGCTCAGTGGTCATCGGGTTCGAGTAGCAGCAAGCAGCCAGAAGCAATCCCCGCCGAGAGGTTCACCCATGGCAGGCGAGACCGTCATCACGGTCGTCGGCAATCTCGTCGACGACCCCGAGCTGCGCTTCACCCCGTCCGGTGCGGCGGTCGCGAAGTTCCGTGTCGCGTCCACTCCTCGCATCTTCGACCGGCAGACCAATGAGTGGAAGGACGGCGAAGGCCTGTTCCTCACCTGCTCGGTCTGGCGGCAGGCGGCGGAGAACGTCGCCGAGTCGCTCCAGCGAGGCATGCGCGTTGTCGTGCAGGGCCGGCTGAAGCAGCGGTCGTACGAAGACCGTGAGGGCGTCAAGCGCACGGTCTACGAGCTGGACGTCGAGGAAGTCGGCCCCAGCCTCAAGAACGCCACGGCCAAGGTCACCAAGACCACCGGTCGCGGTGGTCAGGGTGGATACGGCGGTGGTCAGCAAGGCGGCGGCAACTGGGGCGGCGGTCCCGGTGGCGGTGGCCAGCAGGGCGGCGGCGGCGCTCCCGCCGACGACCCGTGGGCCACGAGCGCGCCCGCCGGTGGCCAGCAGGGCGGCGGAGGCGGTTGGGGCGGAAGCTCCGGCGGCTCCGGCGGCGGCTACTCGGACGAGCCTCCCTTCTAGGGCAGCTCGTACTCCCACTTCTTGATCACACAGGAGAAACACCATGGCGAAGCCGCCTGTGCGCAAGCCTAAGAAGAAGGTCTGCGCGTTCTGCAAGGACAAGACCCAGTACGTGGACTACAAGGACACGAACATGCTGCGGAAGTTCATTTCCGACCGCGGCAAGATCCGTGCCCGCCGCGTGACCGGCAACTGCACGCAGCACCAGCGTGACGTCGCCACGGCAGTCAAGAACAGCCGTGAGATGGCGCTGCTGCCCTACACGTCCACCGCGCGATAAGGGAAGGGTGACCGAATCATGAAGATCATCCTCACCCACGAGGTCTCCGGCCTCGGTGCTGCGGGCGACGTCGTCGACGTCAAGGACGGGTACGCCCGTAACTACCTGGTTCCGCGTGGCTTTGCCATCCGCTGGACCAAGGGTGGCGAGAAGGACGTGGCGCAGATCCGCCGCGCCCGTAAGATCCACGAGATCGCCACGATCGAGCAGGCCAACGAGGTCAAGACCAAGCTCGAGGCCGTGAAGGTCCGCCTGGCCGTTCGCTCCGGCGACGCCGGCCGTCTCTTCGGCTCCGTGACCCCGGCGGACATCGCCTCGGCGATCAAGGCTGCCGGTGGCCCCGACGTCGACAAGCGTCGCGTCGAGCTCGGCTCGCCGATCAAGACGCTCGGCGGACACCAGGTGTCCGTGCGTCTGCACCCCGAGGTCGCCGCGAAGCTCGGCATCGAGGTCGTTGCTGCCTAAGGGCACAGCTCACCAGAGCAGGTGAAGGGCCGTACCCCACGGGGTGCGGCCCTTTGCCGTTTCACGTGAAACGGGGCGCCGGTCGGTGGTTCAGCGGGTGGCTCCGGTGACGATCCACTTGCCCGATCGTGTGCGCAGCCAGAGCGTCACCATGCGAATGGTCATCATCAAGGCCATCGCCCACCACAGCGCGGTCAGGCCGCCGCCGAACGTCGGCACCAGCAGAGCGACCGGGGCGAAGACGGCCAGAGTGACGAGCATGGCCCAGGCCAGATACCGCCCGTCTCCAGCACCCATCAGCACTCCGTCCAGGACGAAGACCACGCCGGCGATCGGCTGGGACAGCGCCACCACCAGCAGCGCCGGGAACAGAGTGTCCTGAACGGACTGGTCGCCGGTGAACAGCGGCACGAACAGTGGCCGGGCAAGGACGATCAGTGCCGCGAACGCCACCCCGGATGCGATGCCCCACTGGACCATGCGAAGGCATGCCTCGCGTGCGCCCTTGGCGTCATAGGCTCCCAGGTAGCGGCCGATGATGGCCTGCCCTGCAATGGCGATGGCGTCGAGGGCGAATGCCATCAGGTTCCAGAGGGAGAGGATGATCTGGTGCGCCGCGATCTCGGTGTCGCCGAGGCGGGCTGCGACGGCTGTGGCGATCATCAGTACAGCACGGAGCGAGAGCGTACGGACCAGCAGCGGAACGCCTGCCTGGGCACTGGCCTTGATACCTGCGGTGTTGGGCCGCAGCGAGGCGCCATGCCGACGCGCCCCCCGTACCACCACGATGAGATAGACGGCGGCCATGGCGATCTGTGCGATCACGGTGCCCCAGGCCGATCCGGCGATACCGAGCCCGGCGCCGTAGACGAGTCCTGCATTGAGGGTTCCGTTGGCCGCGAAGCCTCCGATGGCGACATAGAGCGGGGTTCGGGTGTCCTGCAGGCCACGAAGTACACCGGTCGCGGCCATCACGACGAGCATGGCCGGGATGCCGAGGCTGGAGATCCTCAGATACGTGATGGCGTACGGGGCTGCGGTGTCGGAGGCACCGAAGACATGCACGAGCCAGGGTGCTGTGGGGAGCGCGATGGCGATAACGAAGATGCCGAGCAGTAGGGCCAGCCAGATGCCGTCCATACCCTGCCGGATTGCGGAGGCCAGATCGCCCGCTCCGACCCGCCGCGCCACTGCCGCGGTGGTGGCGTACGCGAGAAAGACGAAGACGCTGACGGCGGTGGTCAGCAGGGCGGCGGCGACGGCCAGGCCGGCCAGTTGCGGTGTGCCGAGATGGCCGACGATGGCGCTGTCGACCATCACGAAGAGCGGCTCGGCGACGAGCGCGCCGAAGGCGGGGACGGCGAGCGAGATGATCTCGCGGTCGTGCCGTCGACGACTGGGCGGCAGGGGTGCCGGGTCTTGGATCACAGGGGCCAATCTAATCTTCCACAGGTAATAGATGCAATGCCTTAGGGGTCCTTACATTTGCTACGGCTCGGCATTCTTCCTTGCGCTGTTTGTCGTGATCTTGTGCTGACTCGGAAAGTTTTTCTCTCCCACAGCCCGTGGATGGAGAAAGTCCAGGTCAGGGCCTTGGTGGTGCGGGCGCTATGAGTTTGTCCACAGCGCTGTCCCCCGCTCCGTGCACAGGTTCTGCGGAGTTCTCCACAGCATCTGCTCCGTCGTCCACATGCCCTGTGGATAACCAGATTGGCTGACGGTGCTGAGCGGCCTACCGTGGTCCGGCGCCCGCACCCCGTTTCGGCCCTGGAACCCCGCAGAACTCGACGTGCCGGAACCGGAGTCGGGCGTCTTGTTTGTCGGTGCTGTGCCGTAAGAAAGAGTGGCACGGCGAGGTCCGCGGAGCGGACGGGAGGAGGCGGCCCGGTGAGTATTCCCGAGCCTTTGGACGACCCTTGGGCCGACACCGGTCCCAGTGACCGTCTGCCCGTTTCCCGCCAGCGCCGCGGCGAAGGCCGAGGCCGCGGCGAGCAGCACGAACGCGGCAGGGAGAGTGGCGGATGGGAGGGCGGTTCTCCCGGTTTCGAGCGGGTGCCGCCCCAAGACCTCGATGCCGAGCAGTCGGTCCTCGGCGGCATGCTCCTGTCCAAGGACGCCATCGCCGACGTCGTGGAGATCATCAAGGGAAACGACTTCTACCGTCCCGCCCACGAGACCGTCTACCAGGCGATCCTCGACCTCTATGCCAAGGGCGAGCCGGCCGACCCGATCACGGTGGCGGCCGAACTTGTCAAGCGCGGCGAGATCACCAAGGTGGGCGGAGCTCCGTATCTGCACACCCTCGTCCAGTCCGTGCCGACCGCGGCCAATGCTTCGTACTACGCGGAGATCGTCCACGAGCGGGCGGTCCTCAGGCGGCTCGTGGAAGCCGGGACGAAGATCACGCAGATGGGATACGCGGCCGACGGCGATGTCGACGACATCGTGAACTCCGCGCAGGCCGAGATCTACGCCGTCACCGAGCAGCGCACCAGCGAGGACTACCTGCCGCTCGGCGACATCATGGAAGGCGCTCTCGACGAGATCGAGGCGATCGGTTCGCGTAGCGGTGAGATGACCGGGGTGCCGACCGGCTTCACCGACCTGGACGCCCTGACGAACGGCCTGCACCCTGGCCAGATGGTCGTCATCGCGGCTCGTCCGGCCATGGGTAAGTCCACTCTGGCGCTGGACTTCGCACGGGCCTGTTCGATCAAGAGCAACCTGCCCAGCGTGATCTTCTCCCTCGAAATGGGGCGCAACGAGATCGCGATGCGACTGCTCTCGGCCGAGGCGCGGGTGGCGCTGCACCACATGCGTTCCGGCACCATGACCGACGAGGACTGGACGCGGCTGGCCCGCCGGATGCCGGATGTCTCCGCCGCACCCCTCTACATCGACGACTCCCCGAACCTCTCCATGATGGAGATCCGGGCGAAGTGCCGTCGCCTCAAGCAGCGCAACGACCTCAAGCTCGTGGTCATCGACTATCTGCAGCTGATGCAGTCCGGCGGCTCGAAGCGTGCCGAGAGCCGCCAGCAGGAGGTCTCGGACATGTCCCGAAACCTCAAGCTGCTCGCGAAGGAGCTGCAACTCCCCGTCATCGCGCTCTCCCAGCTGAACCGTGGCCCCGAACAGCGCACGGACAAGAAGCCGATGGTCTCCGACCTACGTGAATCCGGATCCATTGAGCAGGACGCCGACATGGTGATCCTGCTGCATCGCGAGGACGCTTACGAGAAGGAGTCCCCCCGCGCCGGCGAGGCCGACCTGATCGTCGCCAAGCACCGTAACGGCCCGACGGCGACGATCACCGTGGCCTTCCAGGGCCACTACTCGCGCTTCGTGGACATGGCGCAGACCTGAGCGGGTGATCGGGTCTCACGCACCGTGTCGTGATCTCACAGCCGATGCCGTGCTGGTCAGGACTTATAGCCGGACGTGCTGAGCGGGGGTCCGGTGACGATGGTGGGGCGTGGTCCAGGTGCTGTGAAATGAGTTCGCCACAGCCTGGCTTCTACGGGTAGTTGTTGAGGATGACCTCTCCATCTGAACAGTTGCTTCCTGGTACGCAGCGCGCTCTGCTGCACCGCATCGCCACCGCACAGTCGGAAGGACGGGCGCCCTCGCTCGCCGCCGCCGTACAGAGGCAGGGGCAGATCGTCTGGAGCGGCTCCCGCAGCTGCGTGGACGGTCATGCTCCCGATGCCGACGTCCAGTTCAGGATCGGCTCCATCACCAAAACCTTCACAGCAGTGCTGGTACTTCGGCTGCGCGACGAGGGACTTCTGGATCTGGACGACCCGCTGGAGAAGCATCTGCCCGGCACAGGCATCGGTGGAGTCACTGTCCATCAACTCCTGGGCCACAGCGCGGGACTGGCCGCTGAGTCACCCGCACCTTGGTGGGAGAGGACTCCGGGAGCCCTGCGGCCCGAGCTTGCCGATGTACTCGGCGAGCAGACGCAGATGCATAATCCGGGCCGCCGTCACCACTACTCGAACCCTGGCTACACACTGCTGGGCGCGCTCGTCGAGAAGGTGCGGGGGGCGAACTGGGCGAAGGTACTTCAACGCGAGATCCTGGAACCGCTGGGCATGCACCGCACGAGCCCCCAGCCACAGGCGCCGCACGCAGGCGGCTGGGCCGTGCATCCCTGGGCGGATGTCATGCTGCCCGAGCCGGCCGAGGACCTCGGACTGATGGCCCCGGCCGGCCAGCTATGGTCCACCACCGGTGACCTCCTCCGCTTTGCGGCCTTTCTCGCCCAGGGAGACGGCCGGGTGCTCTGTGCCGCCTCCGTGAAGCAGATGCGTGAACCGGCCGCGCCGGCCGAGTCCGGTGACTGGGAGTCCAATTACGGTCTGGGTCTTCAGCTCGCACGGAGAGATGGCCGCACGCTCTTCGGGCACACAGGCTCGCTGCCCGGCTTCCTGGCCTCCCTGTGGTTCAGCATCGAGGACGATGTGGCGTCCGTCGTTCTCACCAACACCACGTCGGGGCTGATGGTCGGTGGTGTTGCCGCAGACCTCGTGAAGATCGTCGCCGAGGCAGAGCCTCGCATTCCGGAGCCCTGGCGCCCGCTGCCTGAGGCGGACGTGGACGCGGAGCTTCTCACGTTGACCGGTCCCTGGTACTGGGGCACAAACGCGAACATCCTGCGACTGGCTTCGGACGGTGGGCTGGACCTTCAGCCCATGCGGGGCAATGGCCGCGGCGCCCGTTTCGCCCCACAGCCCGACGGCACCTGGATCGGTCTCAATGGCTATTACGCGGGGGAGACGCTGCGTATCGCCCGGAACGGCGACGGCAGCGTGAACCATCTCGACCTGGGTTCGTTCGTCTTCACGCGGGAGCCGTACGACCCTACGGCGGCCGTTCCCGGCGGTGTGGACGAGGGTGGGTGGCGGGGCCTCGGGGCCTGAGCACCACGTTTCACGTGAAACGGGCAGGGGGCGGTCGGCTCAGGCCGTCAATTCCCGTTCCAATGAAGTACGGAAGCGTGGATAGATCCGTGCTTGGCCCACTCATTGAGACAGCCGGGATGCTTCCGCCTCGACCGTGGAGGTGGCATCCCGGCCCAGGATTCCAGGGCCGGTTCCGGCTCCAGGTCCTCCGGCAGGAGCCATCCCACAGCCAGGGCGGCGGAGAGTTTGCTGCCGGTGACGGGACCGCGGGCTGCCGGAGCGGCAAGGGTCTTCCGTTCGGTGCCTTGCCTCGGACATACAAGCGCACGCAGAAGGGAAGACGGTGGCGGCGTCCGTGGCATGCAGAGCGACGACCGCATTGGCAACGGACACCGGAAACATGGTCCGTACGGAGGGGGCCAGGAGACGTCGCCGCCCGAGCCTGATCCTGCCCTGTTCGTCACTGATGCGGTGCACAGACAAGCCCTCGGACCCCGGACTGCGATCAGAGCGCGAGCTTGAAGCCCACGTGGCTGGCGGTGAAACCGAGCCGCTCGTAGAAGCGATGAGCATCGGTCCGGGTCGCATCGGACGTCAACTGGACCAACTGGCAGTCCTGGCGCCGGGATTCGTCCACGGCCCATTCGATCAGCTGGGTGCCGAGGCCGCTCCCGCGCTCGTCGGAGTGGACACGGACGCCTTCGATGACCGAGCGGGTTGAGCCGCGTCGGGAGAGTCCGGGGATCACCGTCAGTTGCAGGGTTCCGATGACGCGGCCTTCACGCACGGCGACGACCAGGCGCTGGTTCGGGTCGTCGGCCAGCCGCCGGAATGCGGCGCGGTACGGGGCGGGGTCGTCCGGCGACTCCCGCTGTGCACCCAGCGGATCGTTGGCGAGCATGGCCACGATCGCGGGGATGTCCGCGAGGGCCGCGGGGCGTATTTCCAGATCGCTCATGATCGGCAGAGTACGCAGATCACGCAGACAGCGCAGGGAGTTGCCCAGACTACTCGGGGAACCCTTAGCGGCTGCGCGGCGGCTCACGCGACCTGTACGGGGGCCTTCAGCTCTTCGACCGCCCTGACGAGAGGGGACAGCTCGGGATTCTTGGCGGCTTCGTCCAGTGCGGCACGCAGCGCGGTGTCATTGGTCGGCCGGGCCTCGGCAAGCAGGGCGAGGCCGGCCTCGGTGACATCGGTGTAGATGCCCCGGCGATCGGTGTCGCAGAGATACCGGGTCAGCAGTCCGCGGTCCTCGAGGCGGGTGACCAGGCGGGTTGTGGCGCTCTGGCTGAGCATGACGGCGTCCGCTACCTGCCTCATCTGGAGATGGCCGCCGGGGCCGTAGTGCTGCCTGCTCAGGACGTCGAGCAGGGAGTACTCCCGCACGCTGAGACCGTGCCCGGTCTGCAGAGCCCGCTCGATACGGGCCTCGATCTTGCCGTGGAGCAAGGAGAGGGCGCACCAGCCTTGGGAGAGGGCGGTCAGTGCGGGGTCTGTAGCTGTCATGGGTTCTCTCCTCCGTCTCGGAGCTGCTTGCATCCAGGGTAGGCGACGTCCGCAATAGCCCGCGCTTTTAATTAATCGGCGCGTGCAATTATTGTCTACACCCGTAACATGCAGACGCAATCATCAGGGAAGGTGAAACGCATGCCGCTCGCGCTCCTCGCTCTCGCCATCGGGGCATTCGGCATCGGAACCACCGAGTTCGTGATCATGGGGTTGCTTCCCGAGGTTGCTGCGGACTTCCAGGTCTCGATCCCGACTGCAGGATTCCTTGTCACGGGATACGCCCTCGGTGTCGTACTCGGTGCGCCGCTGATGACGGTCCTCGGCACCCGTGTCACCCGTAAGCGCATGCTCATGCTGCTGATGGGACTGTTTGTCGTGGGCAACCTCGTCTCAGCAGTCGCCCCGGTCTTCGGTGTGATGGTCGCAGGCCGCGTGATCGCCTCGCTTGCTCACGGCGCCTTCTTCGGCATCGGATCGGTCGTGGCGGCCGATCTGGTCGCTCCGCAGAAGAAAGCCGGCGCGATCGCCACGATGTTCACGGGCCTCACTGTCGCCAATGTCGTTGGCGTACCACTGGGCACCTACATCGGACAGAGCGTCGGCTGGCGGACCACATTCTTCGTCGTCGCCGCGCTCGGTGTCATCGGCCTTCTCGGTGTGGCCAGGCTTGTCCCCGAACAGCCCCGGCCCGAGGACATACGGATCCGCCATGAGCTGGCAGCGTTCCGCAATGCGCAGGTCCTGCTCGCCATGGCGATGACTGTGCTGGGCTTCGGCGGAGTCTTTGCCGCGATCACCTACATCACCCCGATGATGACTGAGATCGCCGGTTACTCCGCTTCCTCCGTCACCTGGCTCCTGGTCCTCTTCGGACTGGGCATGGTGAGCGGCAATCTGCTCGGAGGCAAGTTCGCCGACCGCCATCTGATGCCGATGCTGTATGTGTCGCTGGGCGCCCTCGCCGTGGTCCTGTCCCTGTTCACCCTGACCGCCCACAACAAGATCGCAGCGGCCGTCACCATCGTGCTGATCGGGGGCCTGGGCTTCGCCACAGTGCCACCGCTGCAGAAGCGGGTGCTCGACCAGGCAGCCGGGGCTCCGACCCTCGCCTCCGCTGTCAACATCGGTGCCTTCAACCTTGGTAACGCGTTGTCGGCATGGCTCGGTGGCCTCGCTATCGCAGCCGGCCTCGGCTACACCGCACCCAGCTGGGTCGGCGCCGCTCTGGCTGCCTCCGCCCTGGTGCTCGCGGTCGTCTCCAGCGCTCTGGAACGTCGCAGCACGGCTTCCCGGGGCAGACTCGTCGACCATCACAGCGCTGAACCAGTCGCAACCTCCGCGCCCCAGCGCTGACGGCTTTCGCCTGATGCTCCTATCGCCCACGGTCGGTGTCGGTTCAAAGGCCGCGCGAGTCAGCCCGTCGCTACGGTCAGCGGAGCGTAGCGACGGGTCCAGTCGCCCGGCAGGTCCGAGGTTCCGTAAGCCATCACCGTGGTTTCGGAGCCGGCTTGCAGGCCGCACTTCTTGAACCAGTCGAGCATCTCCGTATGGCGCGCGTCGATGTCCGCGCGCAACGGTAGATCCGTCGCCCCTGCGAGCGAGGAGACGAGTGCCTGAGCGGTGGCGGTGTCGCGCGCGATCAGCGGGCCGACCACATGTGTATGAGCGCTTGGCCAGGTCGCTGCGTAACCGACGAGCTTTCCGTCGTCCTCCGCGACCCGGAGGTGGTCGGCATACCCGGGCAGCCGGGCCAGGACATGCGTCCGGTCTGAGCCGAAGACGGCCGTGTCCAGCCGGACCATGGCTTGCAGGTCCTCCGCCGTGGCCGGGCGGGCGGTCACAGCGGACGCTCTGTCGTCGGTCGGCCGGAAAAACCCGTTGACCCGCTCGACGCGGCCCACGACCGCAAAGCCGAGCTGTTCGTAGAGCGGTTGTCCCGCGGGTGTCGCATACAGGCTGAGGGGGGTGCCTGCGGCCTCGTCGATCACATGGCGCATCAGGTGGCGGGCGACTCCCTGTCGCGCATATCGCTCGGCGACGAGCAGCATGCCGATGGCAGCCAGTTGTGGGCCGTAGGAGGTCACCACACAAGCGGCCATCAGGCCTTTACCCTCAGGATCGTCCATGCCATAGCCGGTTCCTGCGGTGAGGAGCAGACCCCATCTGTGCTCATCGCGTGGCCATCTGCGGTCCTCGCAGAGATCGGCGCAGGCGATCAGATCACCCAGGGTGAGACGCCGAACAGGCAATTCGGCGAGCGGACGGGGCAGTGGGGTGCGCATGCGGGCCAGGCTGTCGGACGAGGTGATCGCTCGTCCACTCCTTTACCCGCTCCGACCAGGATACGCAGCCGTCGGCCGCGCCGGTGAGGACGGCCGCGATTCCCGGCGTCAGTAGTCTGATGACCAGTCCTAGCCGGCTCACGGATATCGCGACATGCGTGACGAGAAGGCTGCGGCAAGCGGATCGTTTGAGTGGTTTCACGTGAAACACGGTGCCGATAACGGGGGACGTTGTGGAGCATGGCAACCGGCGTCCCATGGAGGTCTTTTACGGGGCACGCAGCGATCACCACCTCCACGACATCGACACGATGATGCGGCTCCAGAAGACTTATCCCTGGCTCGCGGTGCGGCCGGTGGTCTCCACCGGCCAGGGAACGGGGGCAGTCTGAAGGGGCTATTGCCCGAGGCCGTGCGCCAGTGCGGCCCGTGGCACGAGTAAGACGCCTATCTCTTGGGACCGCCTGGCATGATCCGCAGCAGCGTGAATGTGCTCAGGGGCATCGGCATGCCGGCCGAGCGCATTCGGCACGACTCCGTCGAGGAACTGGCTACCACCAGCCCCGACTGATCCCGGGAGCGGAAGCTCAGCACTGCCCCAGGAAGAGGCGGCTGTCAGCCCTGAACCCGGAAGCGGCGGCCGGTCAGCCCAGGTCAGACGCGTGCATCGCCCGTACGCCCTCGATATTGCCGTCCAGATAGTGCCGCAGTGACAGCGGTACGAGGTGAACGGCAGCGATTCCCATACGGCTGAACGGCACCCGCACGACGTCGTACCCCCCGCAGGGATCCTCGATCTCGGGGCCGTGGCGCCGGGACGGGTCCATCGACTCCAGTCGGCAGACGAAGAAGTGCTGGACTTTGACGCCCTTCACTCCACCGCCCTCGATGTGCTCCACGGTGTCGACGAAGCAGGGGACCACATCGGTGATCTTGGCGCCGAGCTCCTCGTCCACCTCACGGTGCAGGGCGTCGACGACGGTTGCATCCTCGGGTTCGACCCCGCCACCCGGCGTGAGCCAGTACGGATCCACCCCGGGCTTGGTGCGCTTGATGAGGATGAGGTCGTTGCCGTCGAGCAGGATGGCGCGTGCGGTGCGCTTGACCACAGGACGTTCGGTCATGGCAAGAGAGTGGCCCACGGAACCGGTTCTGAAACACCTGACCCGTGCTGGACCGCCCTGCGCTCACCAGTCGGCGGCAGCGCGCAGCAGCCACTCGTGCGCCCGCGCGATGTGCGGCAGCGCGAGTGTGCCGGTCCGCACGGCCAGGAAATAGGTGCGCAGCGGAGGCACGGGAGGATCTAGGAGCGCCACCACTTCACCCCGTTCCAACGCCCCCTCGCACAGATAGCGCGGCAGGACGGCGAGTCCGGCGCCCGCCGCGGTGCATTCCAGGACCGCCCGGAGATCCGGTGCGATGACGGTTCCCGCGACGGCGGGCCGGCTGTCGAAGACGGCGGCCCAGTAGCGGGAGACGAGCGGCAGGCTCTCGTGCACCTCCACGACCGGCAGCTGGTCGAGTACCACAGGCCCCTTGTGCCGCAAGGCCCCGGGCCCCAGGCGCCCGGCCCAGCGCGGCGCGGCGATCAGTACATGTTCTTCGTCGCAGAGCGGAGCCGCGGTGAGCAGCCCACCGCGCGGACGGGCTGTCGCAATGGCCAGGTCATGATGTCCGGCAGCCAGCCCCTCCAGCGTCTCCTCGGCGCTGGTGAAGTACGAACTGCGCAGGGCCAGACCCTGGGTGATGAGAGGGGTGAGCGCCGGCAGGGCGCGCATCGAAGTGAATTCCGGTGGCCCGGCCAGATGTAAAGTCCGTATGCCGGATTCCTCGTCGAGCTCGGTCTCGGCGATCTCGATCAGCGCGTCCAGGTGGGGCGCCACTCGGTGCGCGAGTTCGTCGCCGATGGTCGTCGGGGTCACGCCGCGGGCCCGGCGCAGGAAGAGTGGTCGGCCCAGCTGCCGCTCCAGGGTGCGGATCTGCGCGGTGACCGCGGGCTGGGAGAGGCCGAGCAGGGCAGCAGCCCTGGTGAAGGAACCGGCCCGGTGCACCGTGACGAATGTGCGTAGCAGCGCCAGGTCCATGTCCTGCCCTCCCTCCCACCGTCGCGACGCTTCGGACCCGTACAACTATAAATATGTAGATAGGTCGCTGTCGCTACGGTGATTGGACACTGACGGGGAGTCAATTAGCCTTGTTCATGCGGTTCTTCACGTGCAGAACCGGGACGGTCCGAGCCGCGAGGGGGGAGGCTCGGACCGTCTGTATCACCGGTCGGCTCAGCTTTCGCCCAGCGCGTCCAGTGCCCGTTCCACATCGGCCACCAAGTCGTCCGGGCTCTCGGCGCCGACCGAGAAGCGGATGAAGCCCTCCGGTACGGCGTCGCCGCGCCAGCGTGCCCGCCGCTCGGCGGTGGAGCGCACACCACCGAAGCTCGTCGCGTTATCGACCAGACGCAACTCGGTCAGAAAGCGCTCGGCCTGCTCGCGGTCGGGCAGTACGAACGACACCACGGAGCCGAAGCGCCGCATCTGACGCACGGCGTTCGGATGCGAAGGGTCCGTGGGCAGGCCGGGGTACCGCAGCCCGGTCACCTCCTGGCGCTTGACCAGCGCCTCGGCCAGGGCCAGGGCGGTGGCGCACTGCCGGTCGATCCGCAGCTCCAGCGTGGCCAGCGAACGGTGCGCGAGCCAGGCCTCCATCGGTCCCGGAATCGCGCCGACGACTTTGCGCCAGCGCCGTACACCCGCTGCCAGCTCGGGATCGCGGCAAGTCACATGGCCGAGCAGGATGTCTCCGTGCCCGGTCATGCCCTTGGTGTCACTGGCCACCGAGAAGTCAGCCCCCAGTTCCAGCGGGCGCTGGCCGAGCGGCGTGGCGAGGGTGTTGTCGACAGCCACCAGAGTGCCGGCCGCGTGCGCGGCCTCAACAAGCCGACGTACGTCGCAGACGTCGAGTCCGGGATTGGACGGGGTTTCGATCCACAGCAGCTTGGCGCCTTCGAGGACCGTCAGCTGGGCATCGCCGCCGGTCGGGGCGGTCCGCACCTCGACGCCGTACGCCTCCAACTGCTCACGCACCAGCGGCAGCGCCTGATATCCGTCGTCGGGCAGCACGACCACATCGCCGGTGCGCGACTGGGACAGCAGCACGGCCGAGACCGCCGCCATCCCGGAGGCGAAGACGGTGGTCTCGACCGGCTCCCCCGGTGCCTCCAACTCACCGATGGCGCGCTCCAGATGCGTCCAAGTCGGATTGGTGTCCCGGCCGTAGGTGTACGGACCGGTCGGTTCGCCGCAGAGATGAAAGTGCGCGGCGAAGACCGGTCCGGGCAGCGTGGGCTCGAACTGCTCCGGTTCGGGCAGCCCGGCCCGTACCGCACGGGTTCCGTCACCCACGGTGTTCATATTGCTTCACTCCCTGGTGAGCCACCGGTCCGGCCTGCACTGTTTCAGTAGGTGTCGGGTCAGTCCTCGTCGGGCAGGACGACGTTCAGCGCCCACGACACGATCGAGATGATCAGGCCGCCGAGTACGGCGGTCCAGAAGCCGTCGACATGGAAGCTCAGGTTGAACTGACCGGCCAGCCAGGAGGTCAGCAGCAGCATGAGCGCGTTGACCACCAGGGTGATCAGCCCCAGCGTGAGGATGAAGAGCGGCAGGGTGAGCAGCTTCACGATGGGCTTGACCACAAAGTTCACCAGGCCGAAGAGCAGGGCGACCACGATCAGCGTGAGTGCCTTGCGCCCGGTGCTGCCGCCGTTCAGCGTGATGTCCTGGAGTAGCCAGATGGCCACGGCCAGTGCACCTGCGTTGGCGATCGTCTTGACTACGAAATTCTTCATGTGTCTGATCGTGACAGACACGATCGGTGGCGGACACCGGCAGGACAGAGGCAAGGGGCGGGACAGGCCATGAAGGCATTCAGGCTGGACGAACTGGAGGCGGAACGGGCCGCCAACGACGGCGCGTATCTGCAGTTCGTGAAGGAACGCAACATGTCCGTCGGTCTGTACGCACTGGATGCCGGCGAACTGGATCCGCAGCAGCCGCACAAGGAGGACGAGGTCTACTTCGTTGTCAGCGGCCGCGCCTCGATCACGGTCGGCATGGAAACCACGCAGGTGGGCAGAGGAAGCGTGGTGTACGTACCTGCCGGGGTGGCCCACAAGTTCCACCACATCACCGAGGACCTGCGGATCATGGTGGTCTTCTCCCCGCCGGAGAGCTGAGCCGCTTACACGGAGGGCCGGGCTCCGGTCTCAGGGATCCCTAGGGGGGCGATCAGGGGACTTCAAGGGCTGCGGAACCTCCGTCGGTCCCCTTTGCGCCTCTAGCATCGAAGTATCGAAACAGGAACTCACAGAGACGAGGCAAGGACGATGGCCGTGCGGGAGATATTCGCAGGGATGCCCTGGTGGGTGAAGTGGATCGCGGTGCCGGTCATCGCGATCGTCGTGTTCGGCGGTCTGATCGCCAGCGTGGTCGGGTTCGTGATCGGTCTGCTCTTCAAGGTTCTGGTCTTCGTGATCCTGGTCGGCGGACTCGTCTTCGTCGTACGCAAGTTCGTGTCGTCCTCCTCCTCGCGCAGCGACTGGTAGGACGATCGGAAGCCAGCCGGGTGATTAGCCCAGCTGGGCTAAGTGCAAGACGAAACGACCCTCTTTGCGGATGCGGCGGATATGGTGGCAGTCCGCTGCCGCCACCTGGGGAATTAACTGCCCGTCGCCACCCTGACCAGTGGTTTGTACGGCGTTCGGCCTCCGGACCCCAGTCATGCGGCGGTGTGTGGGGGCGGCCCCCACAGGCGGGCTGACCGCCCGTCACCATGCCTGGGGGTGACCGTTGACCACGGCATCGAGCACTGCTGTCCCGACGCTGATCGGTTCGGTTCAGCGAGCGCTTCGGCTGCTGGAAGCTGTGGGCGCTCATCGAGACGGGGCACCCGCGAAACAGCTGGCCAGGGAAGCGGGCCTTCCCCTTCCCACTGCCTACCATCTGCTGCGCACCCTGACCCATGAGGGCTATCTGCGCCGGGAGAACGGCGTGTTCTTCTTCGGGACCGCCGCTGAGCGACTGGTCGGCGAGGGTTCGCTGCAGAATCGTCGCAGCAGAATGACCGAGTCGCTGAGCCGCTGGCGCGACACCATTGGTGCACCGGTGTACTGCGCCGTCTACCGCGAGGGTGAGATCGAACTCATCGCGGTCGCCGACGACCCCGCCACGCCCGCGGTGGACGAGTGGGCGTCCTTCCGGGAGACCGGGCACGCCCATGCGATCGGCCAGTGTCTGCTGAGCCAACTCGACGAGAAGGCCCGTGACGACCATTTGGACCGGCACCCTGTGAGGCCGCTGACCCGCTACTCGGTGAGGGACCGCCCGGCGTTTCTTGAACGATTGCGGTCGTTGGAACGAATGGAACCTGTCATCGAACGACAGGAGTACGCCTTGGGGACGGTCTGCGCAGCCATTCCGATCACGGCCGGATTCACCGCTGCCGCGATGGCGATTTCGGTACCCCTGGAGCAGGAAGAGCGGTTGCTCCCCGCAGTCGAACAACTACGTGGCGAAGTGGCCAGCCTCTTGCGTTCGTTCGTGTTCTCTATCAGTATCTGAAAAATCACTCCTTGTGATCTGCTATCGCGTGCACCACGATGGCGTCAATAGGGCCATGGGGGATCATTCCTGGCCAGATTCATCTACTGCGGGGTTGGACGATGCGCGAGTCGGTTCAAGCTGAGGTCATGATGAGCTTCCTCGTCTCCGAGGAGCTCTCTTTCCGGATCCCGGTGGAGCTCCGGTACGAAGTACGCGATCCGTATGCGATCCGGATGACCTTCCATCTGCCTGGCGACGCCCCCGTCACCTGGGCATTCGGCCGTGAGCTGCTGCTCGACGGCCTCAACAGCCCCAGTGGTGACGGCGATGTGCATATCGGGCCCACGGAGCCCGAAGGGCTGTCCGATGTGCATATCCGACTGCAGGTGGGCACGGATCGCGCCCTCTTCAGAGCCGGTACGGCACCACTTGTGGCATTTCTTGACCGGACGGACAAGCTTGTGCCGCTCGGGCAGGAGTGCACGCTGGGTGACTTCGAGGGCAACCTGGAAGAGGCCCTGGGCCGGATCCTTGCCGAGGAACAGAACGCCGGCTGAAGAGCGCGGCGTCGCCGACCGGCCCGCCGGTCGAACGCAACACCTGCCGAATGGGTGAATCGCTCTCCGTAAGGAGGCGTTCAAGGCTTCGTCCTGCGACGACGGCCTTTCCCGGTCCGTACGGGTGCCGAAGCTCCGGCTTCCGCGCCGACCCCCGTGCGGTCCGCGGAGACGACCAGCGCAGCGAGCACCGTTGTCACCGGCACCGAGGCGACCAGTCCGATCGAACCGACCAGCGTTCGTACTATCTCCTCCGCCACCAGCTCGCTGTTGGCCACCGTCCCCACGCTGCTCTGGGCGATCGAGAACAGCAGCAGCAGCGGCAGTGCGGCGCCCGCGTAGGCGAGCACCAGCGTATTGACGACCGAGGCGATGTGATCGCGCCCGATCCTGATCCCTGCCCGGTAGAGCCCCCGAGCACCCATCGTCGGGTTCGCCTGGTGCAGCTCCCAGACCGCCGATGTCTGGGTGACCGTTACATCGTCGAGTACCCCGAGCGAGCCGATGATGACACCGGCCAGCAGCAGACCGCTCATGTCGATGTGCGGGTACAGGCCGTGGATGAGACCGGTGCTGTCGTCGGTGTTGCCGGTCAGGCTCGCCCAGCTGATGAATTGCGATCCGAGCAGCCCGATCAGCAGCAATGAGATCAGGGTGCCGATCACCGCGACCGATGTGCGGGCGGTCAGGCCGTGGCACATGTAGAGCGCGATCAGCATGATCGCGCTGGCGCCGACCACCGCGACGAGCAGGGGATTCGAGCCCTGGAGGATGGCTGGGAGGATGAACAGGGTCAGCACGGCGAACGATACGGCGAGCGCGACCAGTGCCATCACCCCGCGCATCCTGCCCACCGCGATCACGGCCAGGGCAAAGATCCCGGCCAGCAGCGTCATCGGGAACTTCCGGTTCACGTCCATCACCGAGTACTGCAGTTCACGGGGTGCGTCGGGGGCGTACGCCACGACCACGTCCTGCCCCTCGCGTAACTGACGGGGTGCATCGGGCTGGACGATCTCGGCGAAGATCCGGCCTTTGTCGTGGCCGGTCCTTACCTCGACGGTGGCCTTCGCGCACAGCCCGGGTCCGCTCCCCGACGACGGGGTGCTCTCGCCGCCGACGGGCGTCTGGGCGGCGTTCACGTCCTTGCAGTCCACCTTGTCGATGTTCACCACCTTTCCCTGCTGGGTCTGCCGGTCGAAGCCGACGCCGGTCCGCTCGTGCGAGGGCGCGCCGCCAGGCCAGAGCACCACCAGGCCGACGACGACCGCGGTGGCGAACGGGATGAGCACGGCCGCGATGACCTTGCGCAGATGCTTGGAGACGGGCGCGGCAGGGCCGTGGCTGTGCGAGTGGCCGTGCTGATGGCCCTGCGGTTCGGTGTCGATACGGGTGGACGTCACCGGCCGATCATCGCAAGGCGGGAAGGACCCTCTGTTCATTACGTCGGACAGGGCGCTAGCGTGGAGGAACCTTTGCACACGCGGGAGCTCGGAGCACCGGGCTGAGAGGGCGCTGATATCCGTACATCCGTACGGGAGAGGCTGCGCCGACCGCCGAACCTGTTACCGGGTAATGCCGGCGTAGGGAGTAGGTCTCATGACCACATCGGACGCACGCACGCCTGCCTCGAACCAGAGCGACGAGGCCGGGAAGTCCATCGGCTGGCACAAGGGGTACGCCCAGGGCTCACGCCCGGACATCCGGGTGCCGGTTCGTCAGGTGCACCTCACCAACGGCAAGGACGTGACACTGTACGACACGTCCGGGCCGTACACCGATCCCACCACCGAGACCGATGTCCGTCGCGGGCTCGCACCGCTGCGGGAGAACTGGATCATCGCGCGCGGCGACACCGAGGAGTACCCGGGCCGCCCCGCCTGCCCCGAGGACGACGGGCTCAAGCACACCTCGCCGCGAATGGGGTCTCCCCTGCTTGAGCGAAGCCGAGAGCTTGGGGAAGGGCTGCGCAACCTTGACGCGGTCTTCCCCGGCCGCCCGCGCCTGCCCCGTCGCAGCCGGGACGGGCAGCCGGTGACCCAGCTCGCGTACGCCCGCCGGGGTGAGATCACCCCGGAAATGGAGTACGTGGCGATCCGGGAGAACGTCGAACCCCAGGTGGTGCGCGAGGAGATCGCCGCGGGCCGGGCCGTGCTGCCGGCCAACGTCAACCACCCCGAGACCGAGCCGATGATCATCGGTAAGCGGTTCCTGGTGAAGGTCAATGCCAACATCGGCAACTCCGCGGTGACGTCCTCCATCGAGGAGGAGGTGGAGAAGATGACATGGGCGACGCGCTGGGGCGCCGACACGGTCATGGACCTTTCCACCGGGCGCAACATCCACACCACCCGTGAGTGGGTTCTACGCAACTCCCCCGTGCCGATCGGCACCGTTCCCCTCTACCAGGCCCTCGAAAAGGTCGATGGCCGAGCCGAGGAGCTGACCTGGGAGATCTACAAGGACACCGTTATCGAGCAGGCCGAGCAGGGCGTCGACTACATGACGGTCCACGCCGGCGTGCGCCTGCCGTATGTCCCGCTGACCGCCCGCCGCAAGACCGGCATCGTCTCCCGCGGCGGCTCGATCATGGCAGCGTGGTGCCTCGCACACCACAAGGAGTCGTTCCTGTACGAGCACTTCGAGGAGCTCTGCGAGATCCTCGCCACGTACGACGTGACGTATTCGCTGGGCGACGGGCTGCGCCCCGGCTCGATCGCCGATGCCAACGACGAGGCCCAGTTCGCCGAACTGCGCACGCTCGGTGAACTGAACACGATCGCCAAGCGGTTCGGTGTCCAGACCATGATCGAGGGCCCGGGCCATGTGCCGATGCACAAGATCAAGGAGAACATCGACCTCCAGCAGGAGATCTGCGAGGAGGCGCCGTTCTACACGCTCGGCCCGCTGACCACCGATGTCGCCCCGGCATACGACCACATCACCTCGGGCATCGGTGCGGCGCTGATCGCCTGGTGGGGCACGGCGATGCTCTGCTATGTCACTCCCAAGGAGCACCTCGGTCTGCCCAACCGGGACGATGTGAAGACCGGCGTCATCACGTACAAGATCGCGGCTCATGCGGCGGACCTCGCCAAGGGGCACCCGGGGGCGCAGGCCTGGGACGATGCGCTCTCCGACGCCCGTTTCGAATTTCGCTGGGAGGACCAGTTCAATCTGGCTCTCGACCCGGTCACGGCGCGGGAATTCCACGACGAGACGCTGCCGGCCGAGCCGGCGAAGACGGCGCACTTCTGCTCGATGTGCGGCCCGAAGTTCTGTTCGATGAAGATCTCCCAGGACATCCGTCGTGAACACGGCGGTTCCCAGGCGGAGATCGACGCGGGCATGGCGGAGAAGTCCAAGGAGTTCGCGGCGGCCGGCAACCGGGTCTATCTGCCGGTTGCGGACTGAGCCCGCCCGACGGCGTGGATGAGTGGCGGAGGCCTGCCGCAGGCCTTCGCCACTCATCGGCTGTTCTCTGTGAGCGCACAGCGGGATCCGGACGGTCAGCACCGAAGCGGCGACGAGTGGGGTGCCTGGATGAAAACCAGGTGATCATGGCGTTTGCGCATTCGTAGGATCCGCGCATGAGTGACATCGCGGTGGAGAAGACCGAGGCAGACCGACAGTCGTGCTGGAGGGGGCGGAGGGTCGCATTCGTTCCCGTCGAAGTCGATGACGCCGAGCTGCTGCAGGAGTGGCGGTCGGATCCGGCAACCGCCCATGCGATGGGCATCTGGCCGCGTTCGCTCTCGTCGCTGCGTGAGCGCATCGAGCGCGATCACGACGACCAGGACTGTGACAACTTCATCGTCGTGCTTCCCGACGGCACACCTGTCGGTCACACAGCCCTGACCGAGCAGAACGTTGCCGACGGTACGGCCGACGTCGAATTGATGCTGGCTCCGCAGCACCGCGGTCAGGGATACGGCACGGACGCACTTGATGCGTTGACGGATCTGGCGTTCGGCGAGTTGCCCATGCACCGCCTCCAAGCGGTCACCCACACGGACAACGCGGCCGCGCTCGCCGTCCTCGCCAAGTCGGGTTTTGTCCAGGAGGGGATACGTCGCTCGGCCTGCCTGCACCGGGGTCGCCGCCATGATGTCGCGGTGCTCTCATTGCTCCGTCCCGAATGGGAGGCACTGGCGCGTCCGAAGGCCTGGGACCTCTGACCCACGCTGGTTCCGGCACTCGGCTTGGGTTCGACGAAGGAGCCGTACCGGCGTCCTCGGGGTCGGCGCCGGACCCGGTCAGTCCGGTTCGTGCTCGGGTGCGCCGAAGTCGGGGCTGGTGAAGTCCGGGCTGGTGAACGTCGGGCGGGGGCCCGCCGGGCCATCGTCCGGACTGGAGAAGTCCGGCCGACTGTAGCCGATCTTCGGGATGCGGTTCGCCGAACGGTGCGGCGTGCGCGACGCGCGGCCGGCATCGGGGTCGGCGAGCGCGTCCCGCAGGAACGGCAGGATGCCGCGCTCCAGCAGTGCGTGGCGCCATGCCTCTCGGGCGCGCGCCACATCCTCCGGCAACTCGATATCGGCATCTTCGGCGGGCTGCGACGTCGACCCGTTGCGCAGCGCGGTGATGAGCAGTCCTACGGCCGCGGCCAGGATGGCGGCGGCCATGACCGCTGCGAAGAACCAGCCTGTGGCGACCATCGTGGAGGCGAAGGACGGCGGCGGATTGAGCAGTTTCAGCAGATAGCCGGACAGTAGGAATATGAACGCGGCGGTGCCGGCCAGCACGGGCGCCAGGACCGTGACGACGGCTCCTATGCCGGCGCCCGACTGGTTCCGGCTGTCCGTGCCGGACTCGGGGTGCGACTCCTGGCTCGCCCCTTCGGCCGGTCCGCGCAGTTCCTCGCGGGCCTTCACATAGTGGTTGTATTCGGCGGCGGCCGTCTCGGTGATCAGTGCCGTGGCGTCCAGCGCCATGGTGCGCAGCTGCACCGCATTGAGCCGCTCGCCGACTGCGGCCAGATCCGGTCGTTCATGGGCGTGACGCAGTGCGTCGTCGAGGATCCGCTCGTACTCGGGGCGGTCCTCGGTCAGCAGGTGCGGAGCGCTGTTCATGTGCATCCCCCGATGCTCCGTAGGGCCTGAGTACCCGCTGGGACCGGGCAGTTGGGCGGAAACGGAGGAGAGCCTGCTACTGATACGCCGATGGTAAAGCGCCCACGGCACGAGGTGACAGGGGGTTTCCGGAAATAGGCCCAGCGGTCGGCGTGGTCAGGTCGTGGATGCGTCTTCCCAGAAGAACGTCAGTCATGCAGGGGCAGCTGGACGACCAATAGCTTTCCGGCCATGGTCACACCGCCGTCCATGGCGATGGCGAGCCCGTCCGCGTACACGTGAGGGCCTTCGACGACGGGGCCGGAACCGTCTTCGCCGTCCTCTGAGCCGACCTCGCCGAGAAGGTATGGAATGGGGCTGTGACCATGGACGATGCGCTGCCCGCCGTAGGCCGACATCAGCTCCCGGACGGCCTGCGGACCCGCCTCGTCGCGGAAGGCGAACCGCTTGGTGAGCTTCCGGAAGAGGTCCCAGCATTCATCGGCGTCGTTACGCGTGAGAATGGCGTGCACGGCGTCGTTGACGTCCTCGATGGTGGTGCCGTAGTCGAGGTACGCCGTCGTGTCGGAGTGCATCAGCAGATGCCCGTCCTCCTCGACGATCGCGTCGAGCCGGGACATCCACTGGAGGTGGACGTCCTGAAGACGCTCCATGTCATTCTTCTGGCCGCCGTTGAGCAGCCAGGCGGCCTGGAACGTGGCGGTGCCCGCGCCGGAGTTCACCGGGGTGTCGCCGAACCGCTTGGCGCCGATGAGCAGTAGTTCGTGATTGCCCATCAGGGCCTTGCAGTAGCCGCCGGCGGCCGCGGCCTCGGCGGAGAGACGCATCACGAGGTCGATGACGCCGATGCCGTCGGGGCCCCGGTCGGTGAAGTCGCCGAGGAACCAGAGCCGGGTATTGCCCGCGGCCCAGTTGCCCCCGGCATCGATGAGGCCCTGTTCGGCGAGGGCGGCGTGGAGTTCGTCCAGATAGCCGTGGACATCGCCGACGACGTACAGCGGTCCGAGACCCGGATCCGGGACGGGCCGGGGGTCGGGGACGGCCCGCACCTGGACGGTGTCACCGCGATTGATCACGGGAAGGTCGCGCGCGGTGGGTGTGTACCCCTCCGGCAGCTCGTCTCCCGGAACGGCATTGCCCGGGTGCGGAGGCGAAGGCGGCACCGGAGTCTGCGCATAGGGCGGTACGCGGAAGTCACGCAACGTCGCAGTCCGCACCACGGGTTCCTGACCGGCCCCCTGTGTCATCGACCCCTCCACCACCGTCGCGCCGCCGTACACCTGACGGGCCCTGCTGGTCGGGCGGTCCGCGGTGTCGTGCGCCCCATCATAGGAATGCGGATCGTGCTGTGTGACGCACCAGGGGTGGTGAATCCGGGCGCACATCAGGTTCACCGGCCGTTTGGTCCGAATTGGCCTGATCAATCCCCGGCGGGGGAGCGCGGTGCGCTGACCGTGGTGCGGGGCGGACGGCGTTGCGAGGAGGTCCGGACGATGAGTTCTGTCGGTACGACCTGCTCCACCGGTCCGTCCTGATCCACGCCTTCGATGGCGTCGATCAGGAGCTGGACGACCGCCGTGCCGATTCTGCGCGGCTTTAGCGAGAGTGTGGTGATGGGGGGCTCGGTCGTCGCGTACACGGTGGACTCGCTGCAACAGACCAGCAGAAGGTCCTCAGGGACGCGCAGACCGTACCGGCGCGCGGCTGCCAGCAGATCGGTGCCATTGGGATCGAAAAGCCCGTAGACGGCGTCGGGCCGGTCCGGGCGGGCGAGGAGCCGGTCGGCGGCGACCGCACCCGCGCGCGGGTCGTGGGCGGGGTAGGACTCGTACACCGGTTCCTGGCCCACGCGCTCGCACCAATGCAGGTACGCGGTGGTGGAGAGGCGGGTGTACGTGTCGGTGGTGGTGCCGGTGAGCAGGCCGATGCGGCGGGCCCCGGCGGCGGCGAGATGGTCGAGCAGGTCGAGCACGGCGGCTCGGTGGTCGTTGTCGACCCAGGCGGTGACCGGAAGGGTTCCGGCCGGACGTCCGTCCGAGACGACGGGCAGCCCTTGGCGTACGAGCTCCGTGACGACCGGGTCCTGGTCGGAGGGGTCGATCACGACGGTGCCGTCGAGAGCGACGTTCGACCAGACGTCGTGGCGTGAGGTGGCCGGCAGGATGACGAGGGCGTAGCCGCGGGCGAGCGCGGCGGAGGTGGCCGCTCTGGCCATCTCGGCGAAGTAGGCGAATTCGGTGAAGGTGAAAGGTTCGTCCCCGTAGGTCGTCACGGTCAGGCCGATGAGGCCGGACTTCCCGGTACGGAGGGTTCGGGCCGCGGCGGAAGGGCGGTAGCCCAGGCGCTCTGCGACCTCGCGGACATGGCGGCGGGTGGCGTCCGGGAGCCTGCCCTTGCCGTTGAGCGCGTCGGAGACGGTCGTGATGGAGACCCCGGCGGCGGCGGCCACATCCCGGATTCCCGCTCGTCCTTGCCGACCGCCGCGCCGGGGTGTCTCCGTCCGGCTCACGTGGTGTTTCCCTGCTGCTGTCATGGCGAGCCGATATTAGGTCTCGGACGGGAGGTTGGCCTGGTCGCATATTCACTCGTCGACAGGCACGTTTCTGCATGATCATAAAGGGTCAAATGTCTTGCAAATTAAGGGCGTTGACGGGATCTCCCACAGTGTGTCATGCATCGAACCCGATGGGCCTACTAAATGGTCGATGTCTCGAAGAGTCCTCATCTCACCTCTTCGAGGGACGCGCGCCACGGAGTGAGCCACCGGCGCACATCAGTCAGAGAAAGCGCTCCCCCCATTCCCGGTCGCACCGGACGAGTGGACGCTCCGGCCATTCGCAGCAGCGCTCGATCCTCATAAGGTGAGCAGTATTGATGTGTACAGACGGTCGAGGAGGACCTGCGGTGAGTGAGACGAGCCCCAAGCTGCGCGCCGAGCTGGACGGCGTCCCCGCCTATGTACCGGGCAAGCCGGCTGCCGCCGGCGGGCCGGTTGCGTTCAAGCTGTCCTCCAACGAGAACCCGTATCCGCCGTTGCCCGGGGTGATGGAGTCCGCACTGGCCGCGGCTGCGAACTTCAATCGCTACCCGGACATGGCCTGCACCGGTCTGATGAACGAGCTGGCCGACCGTTTCGGCGTGCCCGTCTCGCACCTCGCCACCGGAACCGGCTCGGTCGGTGTGGCGCAACAACTGCTCCAGGCCACTTCGGGCCCGGGCGACGAGGTCATCTATGCCTGGCGCTCCTTCGAGGCCTACCCGATCATCACGCAGGTCAGCGGTGCGACCTCGGTGAAGGTGCCGCTGACCGACGGTGAGGTGCACGACCTCAACGCGATGGCGGACGCGATCACGGACCGCACCCGGATGATCTTCGTCTGCAACCCGAACAACCCGACCGGCACCGTGGTGCGCCGGGCCGAGCTGGAGCGGTTCCTGGACCGGGTGCCGGGCGATGTCCTGGTGGTGCTCGACGAGGCGTACAGGGAGTTCATCCGCGACGTCGAGGTGCCGGACGGCATCGAGATCTACCGGGACCGGCCCAATGTGGCGGTGCTGCGGACGTTCTCCAAGGCGTACGGACTGGCCGGTCTGCGGGTCGGTTTCGCCGTTGCCCACGAGCCGGTGGCGGCCGCGCTGCGCAAGACGGCGGTGCCCTTCGGGGTCAGCCAGCTTGCACAGGACGCGGCGGTGGCCTCGCTGCGTGCCGAGGACGAACTGCTGGGGCGGGTCGGCTCCTTGGTGTGCGAGCGCGACCGGGTGCAGCGGACGCTGGCGGACCAGGGGTGGGCCGTGCCGGAGTCCCAGGCGAACTTCGTCTGGCTGCGGCTCGGGGACCGTACCGCCGACTTCGCGGCGATGTGCGAGCGGGCCGGCGTGGTGGTCAGGCCATTCGCGGGCGAGGGTGTGCGCGTCTCGATCGGGGAGGAGGAGGCGAACGACCTGTTCCTGAAGGTGACGGAGTCGTACCGCCAGGCGCTGTAGAGCGGCACAGGCCGCCTGCGCACACCGGAAGGTCAGGGCCCCGTACCTCGTTCGTCGAGGTACGGGGCCTCTGCGTTCGAGGCCTGAGAGGTGCCCGGAACGCAGCTTCCCGGTTGTCTGCTTCGGGGCAGATTGATCGGAACATCCCAAGAGGGGTACCCCGCCCGAACGTCCCGAAAGTCCGTGCGTCATAATTGTTTGTGAATGTGAACGCGTTCACAAGCGTGTCTTGTTTCCTCCCGTGACTAATCGGATTTAAAGGGCAAACTGCCGGTGTGACTACGGCGACGTAAGGAGAAGACGACGTGGAGCTAGCTCTGGCGCCGGAAACCCTGGCGCGATGGCAGTTCGGTATCACCACCGTCTACCACTTCCTGTTCGTCCCACTGACGATCTCTCTCGCCGCGCTCACCGCCGGCCTGCAGACCGCCTGGGTCCGGACGAACAACGAGAAGTACCTCAGAGCGACGAAGTTCTGGGGCAAGCTCTTCCTGATCAACATCGCCATGGGTGTCGTCACCGGCATCGTCCAGGAGTTCCAGTTCGGCATGAACTGGTCCGACTACTCGCGCTTCGTCGGCGACATCTTCGGCGCCCCGCTCGCCTTCGAGGCACTCATCGCCTTCTTCTTCGAGTCCACGTTCATCGGACTGTGGATCTTCGGCTGGGACAGGCTGCCGAAGAAGATCCATCTCGCCTGTATCTGGATGGTCTCCATCGGGACCTTCCTGTCTGCGTACTTCATCCTGGCGGCCAACTCCTGGATGCAGCATCCGGTCGGCTACGAGATCAACGAGGAGCGCGGCCGGGCCGAGCTCACCGACTTCTGGCAGGTGCTCACCCAGAACACCGCGGTTGCCCAGTTCTTCCACACCATTACCGCTGCCTTCCTCGTCGGAGGCGCGTTCATGGTCGGCATCGCCGCCTTCCATTTGGCGCGCAAGAAGCACATTCCGGTGATGCGGACCTCGCTGCGGCTCGGACTGGTCACCGTGGCGATCGCTGGACTGCTCACCGCCATCAGCGGTGACCAGCTCGGCAAGGTCATGTTCAAGCAGCAGCCGATGAAGATGGCCGCCGCTGAGGCGCTCTGGGAGGGGCAGGACTCGGCGCCCTTCTCGCTCTTCGCGGTCGGTGACGTGGCCAAGGGGCACAACACCGTCGAGGTCTCCATTCCGGGGGTACTTTCCTTCCTCGCGGACGGCGATTTCAACTCGTACGTCCCCGGCATCAACGACATCAACAAGGCCGAGCAGGAGAAGTTCGGCCCCGGCGACTACCGCCCCAACATCCCGGTCGCGTTCTGGAGCTTCCGTTGGATGATCGGCTTCGGGATGGCGTCCTTCGCCCTCGGTCTCCTCGGACTGTGGCTGACGCGGCGGAAGTTCCTGCTGCCGCCGGCGATGCGGACCGGTGAGGACGAAGTGCCCCATCTGGTCCTCTTCAGGAACAAGGCCCTCAGTCCGAAGCTCACCAAGTGCTATTGGATCCTCGCGCTCTGGACGCTGCTCTTCCCGCTGATCGCCAACTCCTGGGGCTGGATCTTCACCGAGATGGGCCGCCAGCCCTGGGTCGTCTACGGCGTGTTCGAGACCCGCGACGCGGTCTCCCCCGGCGTCTCGCAGGCCGAGGTGCTCACCTCGATGATCGGCTTCACCCTGCTCTACGCCGCGCTCGCGGTGATCGAGGTCAAGCTGCTTGTGAAGTACATCAAGGCCGGACCGCCGGAGCTCACGGAGGCCGACCTCAACCCGCCTACCAAGATCGGCGGCGACGACCGTGACGCCGACCGGCCGATGGCCTTCTCCTACTGAGAGCAGAGGAGCTGAGAGATGGAACTCCACGACGTCTGGTTCGTACTCATCGCCGTCCTCTGGACCGGCTACTTCTTCCTGGAGGGATTCGACTTCGGGATCGGTGTTCTCACCAAGCTGCTGGCCCGCGACCGCAAGGAGCGGAGGGTCCTGATCAATACGATCGGGCCTGTCTGGGACGGCAACGAGGTATGGCTGCTCACCGCGGGCGGTGCAACCTTCGCCGCCTTCCCCGAGTGGTATGCCACCCTGTTCTCCGGCTTCTATCTGCCGCTGCTGATCATCCTGGTCTGTCTGATCGTGCGGGGCGTCGCCTTCGAGTACCGGTCGAAGCGTCCCGAGGAGAGGTGGCAGACCAACTGGGAACACGCGATCTTCTGGACCTCGCTGATCCCGGCCCTGCTCTGGGGCGTCGCCTTCGGGAACATAGTGCGCGGCGTGAAGATCGATGCCAGCATGGAGTACGTAGGTAACTTCTGGGATCTGCTCAACCCGTACGCCATCCTCGGTGGACTGGTCACGCTCTCCCTCTTCACCTTCCACGGTGCGGTGTTCGCGGGGCTCAAGACCGTCGGGGACATCCGGGAGCGGGCGCGCAAGCTGGCGCTCAAGCTGGGGCCGGTCACCGCGGTGCTCGCACTCGGCTTCCTGATCTGGACCCAGATCGACAACGGCGACGGCTGGAGCCTGCTGGCGATGATCATCGCCGTGGTGGCGCTGGTCAGTGCGATCGGCGCGGTCGCGGCGGGACGTGAAGGCTGGTCGTTCGCGCTCTCCGGCGTGACCATCGTGGGTGTGGTCGCGATGCTCTTCCTGACGCTCTTCCCGAACGTCATGCCGTCCTCGCTGAACGACGCCTGGAGCCTCACGGTCACCAACGCCTCGTCCACCCCGTACACGCTGAAGATCATGACCTGGTGCGCAGGGATCGCCACCCCGATCGTCCTGCTCTACCAGGGCTGGACGTACTGGGTGTTCCGTAAGCGCATCGGTACGCAGCACATCGCCGAAGCCCACTGAACGCACCTGGGGCCTGTCCGACCCTGAACCGCCGGGCAGGCCCTGATCCGCCGACCGAGCTCACTGGGGGCTGTTTCACGTGAAACCGATCGACCCGCGCCTGTTCCGCTACGCCCGCGCCACTCGCCTCTTCCTGGCAGCAGTGGTGGCACTCGGAGTTGTCGGGGCGGCGCTGGTCATCGCCCAGGCCATGCTCATCGCCGAAGTGGTGGTGGGCGGGTTCGAGGACGGACTGACCGTCTCCGGACTGCGGACTCCGCTGATCCTGCTTGCGGCCGTCGCGCTCGGCCGGGGGCTGGTCTCCTGGCTGACCGAACTGGCCGCGTACCGGGCCAGTGCGGCGGTCAAGTCCGAACTCCGCGGCCGACTTCTGGAGCGGGCCGCGGCGCTCGGGCCCGGCTGGCTGAGCGGGCAGCGCACCGGCTCCCTGGTTGCGCTCGCCACCCGTGGTGTCGACGTCCTCGATGACTACTTCGCGCGCTATCTGCCGCAGCTCGGACTCGCGGTGGTCGTCCCGGTGGCGGTCCTTGCCAGGATCGTCACCGAGGACTGGGTCTCGGCAGTGATCATCGTGGTCACACTGCCACTCATCCCGCTCTTCATGATCCTGATCGGCTTGGCCACCAAGTCGCGGATGGACCGCCAGTGGCAGCTGTTGTCCCGGCTCTCCGGGCACTTCCTCGATGTGGTCGCCGGACTGCCGACGCTGAAGGTCTTCGGCCGGGCCAAGGCACAGGCCGAATCCATCCGCACCATCACCTCGCAGTACCGGCGGGCCACGCTGCGGACGCTGCGGATTGCGTTCCTGTCGTCCTTCGCACTGGAGCTGTTCGCGACCCTGTCGGTGGCCCTTGTCGCCGTCACTATCGGCATGAGGCTCGTGAACGGCGAGCTCGACCTCTACACCGGCCTGGTGGTGCTGATCCTGGCGCCCGAGGCCTATCTGCCGATCCGCCAGGTTGGCGCGCAGTATCACGCGGCTGCCGAGGGGCTCTCGGCCGCGGAGGAGATCTTCTCGGTCCTGGAGACCGAGCCCCGGCCGGGCGGGACTGCGGACATTCCGGAGTCGCTGCGGCTTGAGCTGGAGGGGGTGACCGTACGACACGAGGGCCGTACCGAACCTTCCCTGGACAGAGCCTCGTTGATGGTGGACGAGGGAGAGATAGTTGCCCTGGTCGGCCCGAGCGGCGTGGGGAAGTCCACTCTGCTCGATGTGGTGCTGGGATTCACGGCACCCGACGAGGGACGGGTACGGATCGGGGGCGTCGATCTGGCGACAATGGCACCCGAGCGCTGGCGGGAACGGATTGCCTGGGTGCCGCAGCGCCCGTATCTCTTCGCGGGCACGATCGCGGAGAACGTACGGCTGGCCCGGCCGGACGCGGACGACGACGCCGTGATGGCGGCGCTGCGGGACGCGGGGGCACACGACTTCGTGGCGGAACTGCCGGACGGCGCGCAGACGCTTCTCGGCGAGGACGGTTCGGGCCTCTCCGCCGGCCAGCGCCAGCGTCTCGCGCTCGCCCGGGCCTTCCTCGCCGACCGGCCGCTGCTGCTGCTCGACGAGCCGACCGCGAGCCTGGACGGCGAGACGGAAGCGGGCATCGTCGAGGCGGTACGGAGACTGGCGGAGGGACGGACCGTGCTGCTGGTCGTGCACCGCCCGGCGCTGCTCTCGGTGGCCGACCGGGTGGTGACACTGGAACCGGGCGTGACACTTCGGCCGGAGAAGCCCGAGACGTCCGCCGCGGTGCCACAGCCGACAAGCGCACCCGCCGACGAAAGTGACGCGGTACCGGAGCCCGGTGCGCTGCGGGACACCGCGGCCCGCTCGGGTCAGGTTTTGGCCCGGGTCAGGGAGGCCGCAGGGGCACAGCGCGGACGGCTGGCGCTCGCGCTGCTGCTGGGAAGCCTCGCCCTGGGCTCGGCCGTCGGACTCATGGCTGTCTCCGGCTGGCTGATCTCCCGCGCCTCCGAACAGCCCCCGGTGCTCTATCTGATGGTCGCTGTTACCGCGACCCGTGCTTTCGGTATCGGCCGAGCCGTCTTCCGCTACGCCGAGCGCCTGGTGTCGCACGACGCCGTGCTCAAGATGCTCGCCGAGCTGCGCGTCGCGGTCTACCGAGGGCTGGAGCGCATCGCGCCGGCCGGTCTGCGCCGCACCCGGCGCGGGGACCTGCTCTCCCGGCTCGTCGCCGATGTCGACGCCTTGCAGGACTACTGGCTGCGCTGGCTGCTGCCGGCCGGGACCGCCGTCGTCGTAGGGGCGGCGGCCGCCGGATTCATCGGCTGTCTGCTGCCTGCGGCAGGCGTCGTGCTGGCCGCCGGGCTGCTGCTGGCCGGAGTGGGAGTGCCGTTGATCAGCGGCGCCTGCTCCCGCCACGCGGAACGCCAACTGGCTCCGGCACGCGCCGATCTGGCCACCCGGATCACGGACCTGCTCGGCGGGACCGCCGAACTGACCGTTGCGGGCGCCCTGCCCACCTGCTCGGAGCGGACCCAGGAGGCCGACGGCGTCCTGACTCGCATAGCTGCCCGCGCGGCCACCGCCACCGCGCTCGGCGGCGGTCTCATCGCTCTGATCAGCGGCCTCACCGTCGTCACCACCGCGCTCGTCGCCCTCCCCGCCGTGTACGACGGGCGGCTTGCGGGCGTGGATCTCGCGGTGGTGGTACTCACGCCGCTGGCCGCCTTCGAGGCCGTGACCGGTCTGCCGCTCGCCGTGCAGTACCGGCAGCGGGTCAAGCGGAGTGCGGAGCGGGTGTACGAGGTGCTGGACGCCCCGCTGCCCGTGCGCGAACCCGGCAGCCCGGCCGAGACACCCGAATCGCCCTTCCCGCTGGAGGTAAAGGGGCTGTCGGCACGGTACGCGGGAGCCGAGCGGGATGCCTTGGACGCCGTCGACCTGAGGCTGACGGCCGACCGGCGCATTGCCGTCGTCGGGCCCTCCGGCTCGGGGAAGACGACCCTCGCGCAGGTCCTGCTCCGCTTCCTGGACGCACGGGCGGGGACGTACCGGATCGGCGGTGTCGAGGCCTCCGCGCTGGAGGGGGACACGGTCCGGCAGTTCGTCGGGCTGTGTGCCCAGGACGCCCATATCTTCGACAGTTCCATCCGGGAGAACCTCAGGCTGGCCCGTACCGAAGCGACGGATGAGGAACTGCGGGACGCTCTCGACCAGGCTCGGCTGCTCGACTGGGCCGAGGCGCTGCCCGACGGGCTCGACACCCTCGTCGGCGAACACGGCGCACGCCTCTCCGGCGGCCAGCGCCAGCGCCTCGCCCTGGCCCGGGCGCTCCTCGCCGACTTTCCCGTACTCGTTCTCGACGAGCCCGCGGAACATCTCGACCTGGCGACCGCCGACGCACTGACCGCGGACCTGCTGGCCGCCACCCGGGGGCGTACGACGGTATTGATCACCCACCGCCTCCAAGGGCTCGAAGCCGTCGATGAGGTGGTGGTGCTGGATGCCGGCCGGGTCGTGCAGCGGGGACCGTACGCCGATCTCGCCGCTGAGGAGGGGCCGTTGCGCCGGATGCTGGAGCGTGAGCGGGAGACCGTAGGGGTGCCCGAAGAAGCCGTGGGTGTGCGGGCATGAGCAGGACGGCACGATAGCCGACTTTCCCCACCAATAGGGACTAACTAGTCTCGAGGTATGCCAGAGCAGGAGCCGAAGGACTCACTCGAAGCCGCGACACAGGCGACCCGCAGCCTGCAGGGCCTGTCCACCGAACTCACCGCCCGTGTACCGCAGCTGCTGGAAGCCATGCGTTCCGTCGGCACGGGCCTCGAACTGCACTCCACCCTTGACCGGATCTGCGAGACGGCAGCGGACCTCGCCCACTCCCGCTACGCCGCCATCGGCGTTGTCGACGAGGAGGGTGCGGGGCTCTCCGATTTCGTCACGTACGGAGTTTCGGACGAGGTGGCGCACAAGATCGGCCACCGCCCGGACGGGCTCCGGGGATTGCTCGGCGCACTGATCCACGCCCCGGTACCGGTGAAGCTGGCCGATCTGACGGCCGATCCGAGGTTCGCCGGCTTCCCGCCCGGCCATCCGCCGATGCGGAGCTTCCTCGGCGTCCCGATCCGGGTACAGGGAGAGATCTTCGGAAATCTCTATCTGGCCGAGAAGTGCGACGGGGGCGAGTTCAACGACTACGACCTGCACATGGTGCGCGTACTCGCCACGGAGGCCGGGATAGCCATCGGCAACGCCCGGCTGTACGAAGCGGCACGCCAGCGCGAGCGGTGGATCGACGGCTCGGTGGCCGTGACCACCGCCCTGCTGTCCGGCGGTGACGCCGATGACGCGCTCTCCGTCGTTGCCGAACAGGCCCGCCGTCTCGCCGCGTCCGCCGCCGGGATCGTGCTGCTGCCGACCGAGGAGGGCGGCTTGGAGATCGTCGCCGTCTCCGCGGACAACACCGCCGCCCAGTTGGGGCTGATCATCGGGCCGGAGAGCCCGGTGGTGGCGAAGCTGCTGCGCGGTGAGGCGGTCTTCGTGGACGACTCGGCCGACGATCCCCGCATGGTCTCCACGCTGGCCCACCGGTTCGGCCCCAACATGCTGCTGCCCCTGCACAGCGGTGGACGGGTGCTGGGCGCGCTCGCCACCCCTCGCGCCCGGGGCGAGAGACCGTTCACGGAGACGGAACGGACTCTTGCCACCCAGTTCGCCTCGCAGGCCGCACTCGCGCTGATGATGGCCGAGGCACAGCGGGACCGGGAGCGGCTCGCGGTGTACGAGGACCGCGACCGGATCGCCCGCGATCTGCACGACCTGGTGATCCAGCGGCTGTTCGCCACCGGGATGATGTTGGAGAGCGCCCAGCGCCGGTCGGTCGTGCCCGAGGTGCAGACGGGTGTCGGCCGGGCGGTTGACGAACTGGACGTGACCATCCAGGAGATCCGTACCGCGATCTTCGCACTTCAGCAGGAACCGGCCGAGGCGCCGTCCGGGCTGCGGACCCGTGTGCTGCGCGAGATCAACATGGCGGCGGTGCCGCTGGGCTTCAAGCCTTCGCACCGCTTCCTCGGCCCGGTCGACTCGCTGGTCGGCGAGCTGACCGGCAAAAACCTGATCGCTGCGCTGCGGGAGGCGCTGTCCAACGCCTTCCGGCATGCCGAGGCGTCGTTGATCGACGTGGTCGTCGATGCGACCGCCACGCTTCCCGACGGGAGGGACGCGGTGCGGCTGTCGGTTGCCGACGACGGGGTGGGTATCCCGGAGGGTGGCCGGCGCAGCGGGCTGCGGAATCTGGCGAGCCGGGCGGAATCCCTCGGCGGTGCGAGCTGGTTCGGGCCCGGTATCGGGGAGAACGGGTGCGGCACGACGGTGGTGTGGGAAGCGCCGATCTGAGGGCGGTCGGGCGCTCAGGGGCCCGGCCGGCAAAGGCGCTGCCGGGCGCGGGCCTCAGCGTGCCGCATCAAACGTCCGGCGCTCGGCGAGGATCCGCTCGATGACAACCGCGACGCCGTCGTCGCTGTTGGTGGCGGTCCGGCCGGAGGCAGCGGTGAGTGCGGCCGGGTGGGCGTTGCCCATCGCGTACGACGTGCCCGCCCAGCGCAGCATGTCCACGTCGTTGGGCATGTCTCCGAAGGCGACGACCTCGGCGGGAGAGATGCCGCGCTCGGCGCAGCAGAGCGCCAGGGTGCTGGCTTTGGAGACTCCGGGGCCACTGACTTCCAACAGGGCCGTTGGGCTGGACCGAGTGAAGGAGGCCAGGCCGCCTGCTGCCGTTCGGGCCAGGGCGAGGAAGTCGTCCGGGGCCAGTTCGGCGTGGTGGGCGAGGAGCTTCAGCACGGGGGCGCCGGTGCCTGGCGTCTCCTCGTGGAGCAGCTTCTCGGCGATGGCGACGGTGGCACCCGGGTCCACCTGGAAGGGCGGGTAGGCCGGTTCGTAGTGGATGCCGGTGGTCAGTTCGACTGCGAAGGAGGTGCCGGGGGCGGCGGCGCGCAGTGTGTGCACGACGTCGAGGGCGATGTCGCGCTCCAGCGGGCGGACCTTGACCAGTTTGCCGTCCGCGTGCAGATCCGCGACCGCGGCGCCGTTCGCGCAGATCGCCAGGCCGTGGCCGTGGACATGGTCGCTGACGACATCCATCCAGCGGGCCGGGCGTCCGGTGACGAAGAAGACCTCGATACCGGCCTCCTCGGCGGCGGCGAGTGCGGCGACCGTACGGTCCGAGACCGTCTTGTCGTCGCGCAGCAGAGTGCCGTCCAGGTCGGTGGCGATCAGCCGGGGAGCAGCAGGCGAAGGCGAGTCGGTAGCTGAGGTCACGCGCCCATTCTCGCGTACGAAGGCGCACGGGCGTGCACAGGGGCGCACATATGAGGATGCGCGCCCTTGACCAGGAGAACATGCCTTATGCATATGCCAACGGTCCTGAGCGGTCGCGCCGCGTCGATCGGCGCGGCGCGTCGGTCCGGTCGGCGGCCGTGCCGGGCCTGTCAGCGGCCGAGCTGGGCCAGGCCCTCGGTGGCGATCCGCTCGAAGACCTTCTCGTCCGCCGCGAAGTCGGAGTCGGGGATCGGCCAGTGAATGACGATCTCCGTGAAGCCCAGTCCGAAGTGAGTGCCCGCGAAATCCACGAAGGCGTCGAAGGATCGCAGCGGGCGGTCCGGTGTGAAACCGGTGAGAAGGATCTTGTCCAGCTCGGCGACATCGCGGTCGACGGACTCGCAGGCCGTGCCCAGCTTGGTGAGCTGCCCGCGGATGGCCTCGACGGACTGCTCCGGGGTGCCCGCTTCGTACAGCTTCGGGTCGCCCGTGGTGACCCAGGCCTGGCCGTACTGCGCAGCGAGCTTCATCCCGCGAGGCCCGGTGGCGGCCACTGCGAACGGCAGCCGGGGCCGCTGCACACAGCCGGGGATGCTCCGGGCCTCGTTCGCCGCGTAGAACCGGCCTTCGTATGTCACCGAGGGCTCCCGCAGCAGCTGGTCGAGCAGCGGTACGAACTCATCGAAGTGGTCGGCCCGCTCGCGCGGCGTCCACGCCTGCTCGCCGCTCCGGCGCAGCGTCGTGGCATCGAAGCCGTTGCCGCCCGCGCCGATGCCAAGGGTGACGCGTCCGTCGGAGACGTCGTCCAGCGTTATGAGGTCCTTGGCGAGCGTGACGGGGTGCCGGAAGTTGGGGGAGGTGACGAGGGTGCCCAGGCGCATTCGCCGTGTGGCGGCAGCCGCGGCGGTGAGGGTCGGTACCGCGCCGAACCACGGGCCGTCGCGGAAGGTCCGCCACGACAGATGGTCGTAGGTGTAGGCGGCGTGGAACCCTATTTCCTCGGCGCGCTGCCAGACCTTTTGGCCCTCGCTCCAGCGGTGGACAGGAAGAATCACAGTGCTCAGACGCATGGCTACGACCATACGGGTCCGAAAACCGGTGGGCCCGCCTTCGTGGAGGCGCACCAGCACTGGCGGACCGGCCGTGGGATCAGTCGCGCAAACGCAGGAACGCGGGCGGTACGGCAGCGGTGAGCCAGACTCCGTTGGCGCTGACGTAGAAGGTGTGGCCCGCGCGGCGCATCGCGGCCGCGTCCACCGACAGGACGACGGGGCGGCCGCGCCGGGCGCCGACCGCCGTCGCCGTCTCGCGGTCGGGTGAGAGATGGACGTGTGTGCGGTCCATGGGGCGCAGGCCCTCGCTGCGGATCGCGTCCAGCGCACGGCCCACCGTGCCGTGGTAGAGGTAAGCGGGCGGCTCGGCCGGCGGAAGAGCGAGATCGACCGGGACGGTGTGGCCCTGGCTCGCACGAATGCGGCCGTCCTCCACGGCGAAGCGCTGCTTGTCGTTGACGGCGACGACGTGGTCGAGTTCGGCCCGGGTGAGGGGGAAGCTGTTGCGAGCGGTGGCGCGCAGCAGTTCGTCGATCGTCACCCAGCCGTTGGCGTCGAGTGTGATTCCGATCCGCTCCGGTTGGTGCCGCAGGTGCTTCGAGAGGTACTTGGACACCTTCACAGTGCGTTTGTCGTCCATCCCGTCAGAGTGCCCGCGGCGGTTGCTCACTCGCATCCGGATTTCACCCCGATTCACTACAGTAATTTTATTCGCTGTAGCAATTTTCGTCCACAGGTTTGATCCACAGCGAACTTGACTTATCCACAGGCTAATTGGCGATTCTGTGGACAAGTCGCCGAAGAATCAAACGATTTGGGTAATATGTCTTACTTTACCCGGTGGATGGCGCTAGCGCATCCAAAGTCCTTGACTGCACCTCGCGTTCCGCCGCTGCCGCGATGAAGGCGGACACGTTCTCCGGACCAACGAGCCGTTGTACGGAGCGAATTGTCTCCGTTGGGAGATCCACCTTGGGCGTCGCCGATGTCGAGGTCTCTGAGGCGAGCGGGGTATCAGCACCGAGATGGCGCTGCAGGTGCCGGGTGGCGAACGTACGCATCGCACACGCCAGTTCGGCGTCAATCGTGTGCTGAGCAAGCGGACGCAGCCTGCGCACCATTGCGGCCGCGTCCGCCGCGTACAAGTCCGTAGGCCGGCGGTGGCCGAGATATCGCGCGAAGACGTGCTCCGTGGTGAACTCCAGGAAGCGCGAGGCGATCTGCTCGACCTGACGGCGAAGTTCCGTCAGATGGTGCGAGATTGCGCTGAGCGGCACACCGGCTGCGTACAACTCGACTACCACTGCGAGCTCGTGAGGGCTCGGAACCAGGAACTCGTCATCCTGGCCCGGGATGCGTTCGATTACGCCGAGCTCCACCGCCTCGGCGACCGTCTCGTCGTACGGGCTGCCGCCGAACCTGGTGTTCAGCTCGGCCAGGGTGATCCGGTCGGCCCGTTCATCCGACCAGGGGCCGTGCACCTCGGCGACGAGCCCGAGCACCCCGCCCAGACCGCGGCCCGTGTCCCAGGCCTCCAGGAGTTCCTTGATGCTGGCCAGGGTGTAGCCGCGATCCAGCAGATCGGCGATCTGCCGGAGCCGGGCGAGGTGGGTGTCCCGGTACATATTGGCCCGGCCGCGCCGTTCCGGCGTCGGCAGCAGGCCGCGGTCCTGGTAGGCGCGGATCGTACGGACCGTGGCGCCGCTCGCATGCGCCAGGTCCTCGATCCGGTACTCGGCGGAGGATCGGCCGGCCACCGCCGACGACTGCCCGGGGCCGCTCACAGCGGCGGCTTCAGCCGGGCGATTCTGCGCAGCGCACCGGGGCTGAACCGGGACAGGAACCGGGCGCCGCGGGCCTCTGGTGTCACCGGCACGACGGCCTGATTGCGCACCACCGCCTTGAGGATCGCGTCGGCAACCCTCTCCGGCGGATAGTTGCGCAGCCCGTACAACCGGCCGGTCCGCTTCTGCAGACGTTTCTCCTCCGCGGCGTCGGCACCTGCGAAGTGCGTTGTCGCGGTGATGTTCGTGTTGACGATGCCGGGGCAGATCGCGCTGACCCCGATCGACCGGTCGGCGAGCTCGGCCCGCAGACACTCGCTGAGCATCAGCACGGCCGCCTTGGAGGTGCTGTACGCGGGCAGCACTCGGGAAGGCTGATAGGCGGCGGCGGAAGCCGTGTTGACGATATGGCCGCCCTGGCCGCGTTCGGCCATCTGCTTGCCGAAGATCCGGCAGCCGTGGATGACCCCCCACAGATTGACGTCGAGGACATTCCTCCAGTCCTCGCTCGTGGTCTCCAGGAAGGAGCCGGACAGGCCGATCCCTGCGTTGTTGACCAGGACGTCGACGATGCCGTACTCGGTGGCGACCTTCTCGGCCAGCTTCTCCATCGCCTGTTCGTCGCTGACGTCGACCGCTTCGCCCCAGGCTGCCGGGGAGCCGATCAGCCGGGCCATCTCCGCCGTCCTGGCTGCCCCCTCCGCATCCCGGTCCACGGCCACCACCCGTGCGCCCGCCTCGGCGAAGGCGAAAACGGTGGCCTGTCCGATGCCGTCGGCCGCGCCCGTCACAAGGACCAACTGTCCGCCGAACCTGTCCGCGTACGCCCCGGCCGGCGCGGTGTCCTGCATCGGCCGGCCGTCCTCCTGAGCTGCCTCGGTGGCTGCGACGAACTCACTGATCCAGGAGGCGAGCCGGTCCGGTCTGGTGCGCGGCACCCAGTGCTTGCCCGGCAGGGAGCGACGTAGCAACTGGGGGGTCCACAGATCCAGTTGGTCGTACAGCTTCTCCGACAGGAAGATGTCGCCGGTCGGCGTGATCAGCTGGACCGGAACATGCGCATAGGCGTCGGTACGGGGTCTGCGCAGCCGGGCCCGGACGTTGTCGCGGTAGAGCCAGGCGCCGTGCGCCGCATCGTCGGGCAGGGAGGGCGTCGGATAGTCGCCCGCGGGCACCTTCTCCAGTCGCCGGAGAATTCGCGGCCACTGCTTGCCGAGCGGGCCGCGCCAGGCGAGCTCGGGCAGGACCGGCGTATGCAGCAGGTAGATGTACCAGGACTTGGCGCCCTGGCCGAGCAGCTGGCCGACACGGCGCGGGGTGGGCCGGGTCATCCGTTGCTTGATCCAATGCCCGAAATGGTCCAGGGAAGGCCCGGACATCGACGTGAACGAGGCGATCCGGCCCTCGGTGCGCTTGACCGTGACGAACTCCCAGGACTGGACCGACCCCCAGTCGTGCCCGACCAGATGCACCGGCCGGTCCGGGCTCACCGCGTCGGCGACGGCCAGAAAGTCATCGGTGAGCTTTTCCAGGGTGAAACCGCCGCGCAGTGGCGCCGGGGCTGTGGACCGACCGTGTCCGCGTACGTCGTACAGCACGACGTGCCACTGGTCGGCCAGTTGCCTGGCCACGTCCGTCCAGACTTCCTTGCTGTCCGGGTAGCCGTGCACGAGGACGATCGTCGGCCGTCCCTCGTTGCCCAACTCGGCGACACACAACTCGATTCCGCCCGTACGCACCCGGCGCTCGCGGGCTCCCGGCAGACTCTGCAGACTCATGCCGCCACCCTCACCTCGGCCCGGCGCCGCACATGCGGCAGATCGTTCAGCCGGAAGGCGCCCTGTTCTCGGGCCTCGGAGCCGGTCACCACCGGGGCGGCGACCGCCTCCGCGCAATCGTAGGCGAGACGTCGTACTTCCCTGAACGCCCGCAGCTTTGGGGCCTGTGCGTCCTTCACTGCCGAGGTCATGCCACCGTCCGTTCCCCTGCCGTGTGCGGTACGTGTCCGTAACGTGACACTGATGAATGTGACAATGTCCGGCGACTGCGTCAAGAGGTGCGTGGAGGCCTGTGGACAACTCGGGGAGACCCTTTCCCCGGCCTCCGGGCTCCTTCCTCATGGTGGCCCCCCTACGGGTCCGTACGCCTGGAGTCTGATGCGGATCCAGCCGCCAGGGCTGACGACCGGTGTGGTCCTCGCCACTATCTTCGAAGGCGTGACTGTGATCGCGACCGAAAGCCTGAGCAAGCGGTTCCCCCGGGTGACCGCGCTTGACCGGCTCTCCTTGGACATCGGACCCGGTGTGACCGGCCTGGTGGGTTCCAACGGAGCCGGCAAGTCCACATTGATCAAGATCCTGCTGGGTCTGTCCCCTGCCACCGAAGGCCGGGCCTCGGTGCTCGGACTCGACGTCGCCACCAATGGCGCCGCCATCCGGGAACGGGTCGGCTACATGCCCGAGCACGACTGTCTGCCGCCGGACGTCTCGGCCACCGAGTTCGTCGTCCACATGGCGCGGATGTCCGGACTGCCGCCGACGGCAGCACGCGAGCGCACCGCCGACACACTGCGCCACGTCGGTCTGTACGAGGAGCGCTACCGCCCCATCGGCGGCTACTCGACCGGCATGAAGCAGCGCGTGAAACTGGCCCAGGCACTGGTCCACGACCCGCAGCTGGTCCTGCTCGACGAGCCGACCAACGGCCTCGACCCGGTCGGCCGCGACGAGATGCTCGGGCTGATCCGCCGCGTATACACGGACTTCGGCATCTCGGTCCTGGTCACCTCGCACCTCCTGGGCGAGCTGGAACGCACCTGCGACCATGTCGTCGTCATCGATGGCGGCACACTTCTGCGCTCCAGCTCCACCAGCGACTTCACGCAGACCACCACGACCCTCGCGGTCGAGGTGACCGACAGCGACACCCACCCGGACGGCACCGACGCGCTGCGTCAGGTCCTTACCCGGGCCGGTGTCAAGCTCGTGGGCCACGACGGTCTCGACGGGCAGGCGCTGCCCGGTGCGGGCCACATCCTGCTGATCGAGGCGACCGGCGAGGAGACGTACGACATCGTGCGCGACAGCGTTGCCGGGCTCGCGCTCGGGCTCGTACGGATGGAGCAGCGTCGCCACCACATCGCCGAGGTCTTCCGTACCGAAGAGGCACCGCAGGCCGCAGTCGTGGCGCAGGCCGTGTCCGCGGTCGGCGCGGTCGTACAGCAGAAGGGGAGCGGTCGTGATGAGCACTGAGACCGGGGCCGTGAGCGGGAGCGACGCCTCCCGGATCCACAACATCGGGTACCGCTCCTACGACGGCCCCCGGCTCGGCCGCGGCTACGCGCGCCGCTCGCTGTACTCGCAGTCCCTGCGGGGCGCCTTCGGACTGGGACGTTCTGCCAAGTCCAAGGTGCTGCCGATGCTTCTCTTCGGCGTGATGTGCGTGGTCGCGGCGATCATCGTCGCTGTCTCCATCTCCATTCCGGGCAGCACGGCCCTGCAGATCAAGTACACGTCCTTCGCGATCTACATGCAGGCTGTCATCGGCTTGTTCGTCGCCGCTCAGGCGCCGCAGTCGGTTTCCAGAGACCTGCGTTTCAGAAGCGTTCCGCTGTACTTCTCCCGGCCGATCGAACGCTTCGACTACGTCATTGCCAAAATGGCAGCCATGGCGTCCGCGCTCTTCATTCTCACCGGGACGCCGCTCGTCATCCTCTACGCGGGCGCACTGCTCGGGAAGTTCGACTTCGCCGAGCAGACCAAGGGATTCGGACAGGGGCTGGTGTCGGTGGCGCTGCTCTCCGTGCTTTTCGCCGGACTGGGCCTGGTGATGGCCGCGCTGACACCGCGCCGCGGTTTCGGTGTTGCCGCGGTGATCGCCGTACTGACCATCTCCTACGGCGCGGTCTCCACGATCCAGGCCATTGCCTGGCAGACGGGTTCGGCGGGGGCCATCGAGTGGCTGGGGCTGTTCTCCCCCATCACGTTGATCGGCGGTGTACAGACCGCGTTTCTCGGAGCCAATTCGTCCTTCCCCGGAGGGGAAGGACTGGGGGCGGGGGCCGGCGTGGTCTATCTGATCGTTGTTCTCGCGCTCGTCGCCGGCTCGTACGCCGTACTGATGCGCCGCTACCGGAGGGTCGGGCTGTGACCACCATCGAGATCGACCACACCTCGCGCTGGTTCGGCAATGTGGTCGCCGTCAACGACGTGAGCATGACGGTGGGCCCGGGCGTCACCGGGCTGCTCGGCCCCAACGGCGCGGGAAAGTCCACGCTGATCAACATGATGGCCGGTTTCCTCGCTCCGTCGACGGGCACGGTCACGCTCGACGGCCGGCCGATCTGGCGCAATGAAGCGGTGTACAAGGAGATCGGGATCGTGCCGGAACGGGAAGGGATGTACGACTTCCTGACCGGCCGCGAATTCGTCGTCGCCAATGCGGAACTTCAGGGACTCGACGATGCGGCGGCGCAGAAGGCGCTGGCCACGGTCGAGATGGAGTACGCGCAGGACCGCCAGATCTCGACGTACAGCAAGGGCATGCGCCAGCGCGTGAAGATGGCGTCCGCCCTGGTTCACGAACCGTCGGTGCTGCTGCTCGACGAGCCGTTCAACGGGATGGATCCGCGCCAGCGGATGCAGTTGATGGCGCTGCTGCGGCGGATGGGGGCCCAGGGCCGTACCGTGCTCTTCTCCTCCCACATCCTCGAAGAGGTCGAACAACTCGCCTCGCACATCGAGGTGATCGTGGCGGGACGGCACGCGGCGTCCGGTGACTTCCGGAAGATCCGCCGACTGATGACGGACCGTCCGCACCGCTATCTCGTACGTTCCAGTGACGACCGCGCCCTCGCTGCCGCGCTCATCGCGGACCCGTCGACGGCCGGCATCGAGGTGGACCTGGGCGAACAGGCCCTGCGTATCCAGGCGGTCGACTTCGGACGCTTCACCGAGTTGCTGCCCAAGGTCGCACGTGACCACGGGATTCGCCTTCTGACCGTTTCGCCGTCCGACGAGTCCCTCGAATCGGTCTTTTCCTATCTCGTAGCGGCCTGAGTAGTGGCCTGAAAGGAGCTGTGAAGCGTCATGTACGACCCCACAGTCGCCCGGCTCACCTACCGGGCTCTGCTCGGCCGGCGTCGGGCCGCCATTCTCTTCGTCCTGCCGGCACTGCTGTTGATCATCGCGGTGGCGGTACGGGTGTTCGCCGGAGTAGATGACCAGGTCGCCTCGGATGTGCTGGGCGGCTTCGCCATTGCCACGATGGTGCCGCTGATCGGCGTGATCGCCGGAACCGGGGCCATCGGTCCCGAGATCGATGACGGATCGATCGTTTATCTGCTGGCCAAGCCGGTGAAGCGGCCGACGATCATCTCCACCAAGCTGATCGTGGCCATCGCCGTCACGATGGTCTTCTCCGCGTTGCCCACGCTGGTCGCGGGGCTGATCCTCAACGGCAACGGCCAGCAGATCGCGGTGGCGTACACCATCGCGGCGCTGGTCGCCTCGATCGCGTACAGCGCGTTGTTCCTGCTGCTGGGCACCGTCAGCCGGCACGCTGTCGTCTTCGGCCTTGTCTACGCACTGGTGTGGGAAGCCCTGTTCGGCACCCTGGTGCCGGGGGCGCGTACGCTCAGCGTTCAGCAGTGGTCTCTCGCGGTTGCCGAGAAGGTCGGCGGGGCGGGCACGATCACCTCCGATGTCGGGCTACCGGTCGCGACGGTCCTGCTGGCGGCGGTCACGGTGGTGGCGACCTGGTACGCGGGGCAGAAGCTGCGCACACTGAAGCTGGCCGGCGAGGAGTGACCGGGAGTTTCCCGCCGGATTCCTGTCCCGCGCTCCGCCGCTGATCACTTGGATCTTCGTCAACCCTCGCTTTCTGGGCGGGGGTTGACGCATTCTTTCGGACGGTAGTACGTGTACCCGTACGGATATCGGTTCGTTGTGCAGGATGCGTGGAGGCAGCGCCGCCGTGCGATCGCATGCGCCAGACGCCAGACGCCAGACGCCAGACGCCAGACGCCAGACGCCAGACGCCAGACGCCAGACGCCAGACGCCCCTGGCCCCGCCCTGCGCGCGCGAACGGCGCTACCTTTGAAACGCGCCCTGGAGCAGCTGTTCCAGTACCACAGCGATGCCGTCGTCCTCGTTGGACGTGGTGATCTCCTGGGCCACGGCCTTCAGATCCGCATGTGCATTGGCCATCGCTACACCCCGTTGCGCCCAGGCGAACATCGGGATGTCGTTCGGCATGTCACCGAAGGCCAAGGTGTCCGCGGCCTTCAGGCCCAGTCGGCGCGCGGCCAGTGAGAGTCCGGTCGCCTTGCTCAGCCCCAGCGGCAGGATCTCCACCACACCAGGACCGGCCATGACCACGTCCACCAGATTGCCGACGGCTGAGCGCGCGGCATTCGCCAGTGCGTCGTCGTCGAGATCGGGGTGCTGGATGTAGACCTTGTTCAGGGGGGCCGACCACAACTCGGCCGGGTCCTCAGCGAAGACGGTCGGAAGCGGCCCTTCCTGTACGCGGTAGCCGGGGCCGACCAGCACTTCGCCGTCGAGCCCGTCGCGGCTCGCCGCGAGTGCCAGCGGACCGACCTCGGCCTCGACCTTGGACAGCGCGAGACCGGCGAGCTGCCGGTCCAGCGTCAGCGAGGTCAGCAGCTTGCGCTCTCCCGCGTGGTAGACCTGCGCTCCCTGGCCGCAGACCGCGAGCCCCTCGTAACCCAGGTCGTCCAGGATGTGCCGGGTCCACGGGACAGCGCGACCTGTGACGATGATGTGCGCGGTACCGGCCGCAGTGACCGCGGCCAGTGCCTCACGGGTGCGCTCGGAGACCGTGTCGTCGTTACGCAGCAGCGTGCCGTCGAGATCGGTCGCGACGAGCTTGTACGGAAAGGTCACTTGGCGACCGGCTCCAGAACCTCGCGCCCGCCCAGGTACGGCCGGAGCACCTCGGGCACCCGTACGGAGCCGTCGGCCAGCTGGTGGTTCTCCAGGATCGCCACGATCGTGCGCGGTACGGCGCACAGCGTGCCGTTCAGCGTAGCCAGCGGCTGGACCTTCTTACCGTCGCGCATGCGGACGGACAGGCGGCGCGCTTGGAAACCGTCGCAGTTCGAAGCGGACGTCAGCTCGCGGTACTTGCCCTGCGTCGGAATCCACGCCTCGCAGTCGAACTTCCGGGATGCCGAGGCCCCAAGATCGCCGGTGGCGACATCGATTACCTGGAAGGGCAGCTCAAGAGCGGTGAGCCACTGCTTCTCCCAGTCCAGGAGCCTGCGGTGCTCGGCCTCGGCGTCCGCCGGGTCGACGTACGAGAACATCTCGACCTTGTCGAACTGGTGGACACGGAAGATTCCCCGGGTGTCCTTGCCGTACGTACCGGCCTCGCGGCGGAAGCACGGCGAGAAGCCTGCGTACCGCAGTGGCAGCTTGTCGGCCTCGATGATCTCGTCCATGTGGTACGCGGCGAGCGGGACCTCGGAGGTGCCGACCAGGTAGAAGTCGTCCTTCGCCAGGTGGTACACGTTCTCCGCGGCCTGGCCGAGGAAGCCGGTGCCCTCCATGGCGCGCGGGCGGACCAGCGCCGGCGTCAGCATCGGGACGAAGCCGGCTTCGGTGGCCTGCGCGATCGCCGCGTTGACGAGGGCGAGCTCCAGCAGCGCGCCGACACCCGTCAGGTAGTAGAAGCGCGAACCGGAGACCTTGGCGCCACGCTCCATGTCGATGGCGCCGAGCTTCTCGCCGAGCTCCAGATGGTCCTTGGGCTCGAAGCCCTCGGCCCCGAAGTCACGGATCGTGCCGTGCGTCTCCAGGACGACGAAGTCCTCCTCGCCACCGACCGGCACGTCCTCGTGGACGATGTTGCCGAGCTGGAGCATCAGGCTCTTGGCCTCGGCGTCGGCCTTGTCCTGTGCCGCGTCGGCCGCCTTGACATCAGCCTTCAGCTGCTCGGCCCTCTTGAGGAGCTCGGCGCGCTCCTCGGGCGAAGCCTTGGGGATGAGTTTGCCGAGCGATTTCTGCTCGGAGCGGAGTTCGTCGAAGCGGACGCCGGACGACCTGCGCCGCTCGTCGGCGGAGAGAAGGGCGTCGACGAGCGCGACGTCCTCTCCACGGGCGCGCTGGGAGGCGCGAACACGGTCGGGGTCCTCACGAAGCAGGCGAAGGTCAATCACCCCTCCAGGCTACCGGTGTGCGCTTCGCCGGCTCGAACCGATATTGCCAAGCGTGTCACTTTGCCCGAATTGCCTGAATTGGTAATGTTGGAGGGTGTTACGTGGCTGATGTCGATCTCGACCGTCAGTAAAAAGAGGTTATTCCCCTAAATGGGCAAGAAGGCGTCAATCGGCTTGACGTATCCACCTTGCCTGGCAAGGGAGTTGACTGTCACTTGTCCACAAGCGTTGGTGCTCTTCAAAGTTATCCACAGGCTGTGGGGGAGGGGTGTGGATACCGGAGGGGATCATTCCGAAAGTCGCTTGGGGGCTCATGGATTGCCCACTTAAACCCACTTCAGACGCTCGTTCGGGTGGGAATTCGCCACCCTGAAGAGTTGATCAATTGAATTGAGGTGACGCGGGGCAATCCGGGCGAGCTGTTGGCCCGTGTGTGCATCTGGGTCGACTCAGGTGATATGTCGACCATGTCGCACTGGGGTGTCGACTTGTCCCCAGGTCGAGAACCGCCTCTGTGGATAACCCTGTGGATGATGAAGAGCGGTAGATAACACCAGCGGTTCAGGTGCGCTGACACCCGGGCGCACCGGCCCGGGGACCGTCAGCCCGGGGACCGCCAGCCCCTCACCGCAGTCAGCCCCGGCCGTCCAGATTTCGGGCCAGCCAGTCCGAGGCCTCCGTGAACTCCGCGTCCGACGTCCCCGCTCGCAGCGGCCGCACGTCCTGCATCGCCACGTCGGCCCGCGGGTACGAGCCGAGGAACCGCACCTTCGGGCAGATCCGCTTCAGCCCCATCAGTGCCTCGCCGACCCGGCGGTCCGCGATGTGCCCCTCGGCGTCCACCGCGAAGCAGTAGTTCCCGATACCGGCCCCCGTCGGCCGCGACTGGATCAGCATCAGGTTCACCCCGCGCACCGCGAACTCCTGGAGCAGCTCGAGCAGCGCACCGGGGTGGTCATCGCCCAGCCAGATGACCACCGACGTCTTGTCCGCACCCGTCGGCGCCGCCGGCCGGGCCGGGCGGCCCACCAGGACGAAGCGGGTCTGGGCGTTCACCGCGTCATGGATCTCGGTCACCAGCGGTTCGAGACCGTAGGTCGCCGCCGCGAACTCACCGGCGAAGGCGGCGTCGTACCGTCCCTCCTGCACCAGCCGGGCACCGTCGGCGTTGGAGGCCGCCGACTCCCATACGGCGTCCGGGAGATGGGCGGCCATCCAGTTGCGCACCTGCGGCTGCGCGGCCGGGTGCGCGGTGACCGACTTGATGTCCGACAGCTTGGTGCCGGGCCGCACCAGCAGCGCGAAGGTGATGGAGAGCAGCACCTCGCGGTAGATCATCAGCGGTTCGCCAGTGGTCAGCTCGTCGAGCGTCGCTGTGATGCCGCCCTCGACGGAGTTCTCAATCGGTACGAGCGCTGCCGCAGCGGCCCCGCTGCGCACCGCGTCCAGAGCCACCGGCACGGAGACCATAGGGACGAGTTCCCGGGTGGCGGCTTCCGGGAGCGTACGGAGGGCGACCTCGGTGAAGGTGCCTTCAGGGCCGAGATATGCGTAGCGCGTGGCGGACATACCGTCACCCTAATGTGCCCCGGTCGCTCAGGACTCCAGTAGCCGCTGCCCCACGTATTCGCCGTCCGCCGCACCAGCCGGCACCGCGAACAGGCCGCTGGCCTCGTGCCGGATGAACGGCGACAGAGCATCGCCCCGGTCCAGCTTGCGCTGCACCGGAACGAACCCCCGCAGCGGATCCGCCTGCCAGCAGATGAACAGCAGCCCGGCGTCCGGAGTGCCGTCCGCCGCGATGCCGTCGTGGTACGAGAAGGGGCGCCGCAGCATGGCTGCGCCGCTGTTCTTCTGGGGGGAGGAGATCCGGGCGTGGGCGTTGTCCGGGATCAGGAGCTTGCCGTCGGGGCCCGCCCTGTCGAGGTCCATCGCGGTGGTCTCGGTGCCACCGCTCAGCGGAGCGCCGTCCTTCTTGCGGCGCCCCATGACCTGCTCCTGCCGTTCCACCGGGAGCTTCTCCCAGTCGTCGAGCAGCATCCTGATCCGTCGTACGACCGCATACGAGCCGCCTGCCAGCCAGTCGTACTTCGTATCGGTCCCGTCCGGGACGAAGACGCGCCGGTCGAAGTCGCTCTCGGTGGGCTTCGGGTTACCTGTGCCGTCGATCTGGCCCATCAGATTGCGGACCGTCATCGGCTGCGCGGTGGCGCCGGGGGTGCGGTTGAAGCCGTTCATCTGCCAGCGGACCCTGGCGGCCGGGGCGGCCTCTTTCTGCACGGCACGCAGCGCGTGGAAGGCGACGAGTGCGTCGTCGGCGCCGATCTGTACCCAGAGGTCACCGTTGGAGCGCTTGGCATCGATGTGGTCGGAGGAGAACGGCGGGAGCGGGTCGAGCCCCGGTGGCCGGTGGTCGACCAGGCCCGTGCGTTCGAAGAAGGTGCGGCCGAAGCCGAAGGTGACGGTCAGCGAGGATGGTCCGGCATCCAGGGCGATCCCGGTGTCATGGGACGCGCCGTCCACCGCGCCGCTGTCGGCGTCTTTGCCGGCCATCAGCCGCCGGGCCACGGTCGACCACCGGCGCATCAAGGCAGCCGCTTCCGTCCGTCCCGCACCGGGTGCCAGATCGAAGGCGACGAGATGGCCGCAGGCTTGAAGCGGAGTGGTGATCCCTGGTTGATGTTTCCCGTGAAACATCACCTGGGTGGAGCCGACCGTGGTCAGAGCGGTCGGCTCGTCGGGCCGGGTCGCTGCATAGCCGGTCGCACCGCCCGCCATACCCAGTACCAGCCCGGTCGCACCGGCCGCGCCCGCGCTGCCGAGCAGCCGTCGCCGGGAGATGGCGCCGCTGCCACTGGCTTTGTCGTCCCCGCTGCCCGCGGAGGTCTTCTTGTTGTTGTTTTCGCTCACGATCCTGCTCAGCCGATCTTCACGTTCTTGTCGATGGTCGTCTGATCGATGTCCGACGTGCGCACGGTCACCGCGACCTTCCAGTTGCCCGCCATCGGGATCTGGACGTCGCTCGCTGTCCAGTGGCCCTCGGCGATCCGGTCAGGGACGACGGGGAGCGGGCCGATGTCCTTGGACTCCAGAGTGAAGGCGAGCTTCAGCTCGGGGATGTCCATGGCCTGGCCGTCGACGCTGTCGATCCAGATGTGGAGGTCATTGGCGCCGGTACGGGCGGGGTCGATGACCATCCGCACCCTTCCCCTGCCGTTCTTGCCGCCTGTGTCGAAGGGCAGCGTCAGATTGACTGGGCCTTCGGCCGCGGGTGCGGCTGCCGACGTCGAGGCGCGGGCCGCTTCCTCGGTACGCCCCGGCTCGGTCGAGGTCAGTGCGGTCGTCACGGCCAACAGCGCCACGGCGACTCCTACTTCCGCCAGCACCGAGCGGCGGAGCCCGGACCGATTGGGGTCGGCGTCGCGGACCCGCTTCTTCTTGGCGGTGGCCACGGCGGCCCTCTGCCGGGCGAGCTGGGCCGCCCGAGCGGGGTCCCCAGCCACGGACGCCGGTGTGCCCGGGGCCCGGGACTCCTCGGCCTCGGCTTCGGCTTCGGCTTCGGCTTCGGCCTCGGCCCTGGCCCCGGCCCTGGCCTCGGCCTCCTCCACTTCGTCCTCGGCCTCGGGGCCGGCCTCCGTTCCCTCCGTTTCGATTCCGCTCGTGACCAGCCGTGCGGTCCAGCGACGCGAGATCCAGGCGATCCCGACCAGAACGGCAACGAGCCCCATCTTCACGAGCAGCAGTTGCCCGTACCCGGTGCCGGTGAGCGCGGACCATGTGCCGACCTGGCGCCAGGACTGATAGATCCCGGTGGCGGTGATCACGAGCACGCTGCCGAACGCGATACGGGAGAAGCGCTGTACGGCCGCGGCTCCGATGTCCGGTGTCCGGTACAGCGCGACCAGCAGGGCCGCCAGCCCGCCCAGCCAGACTGCGACGGCCAGCAGATGGAGGATGTCGACCGGCATGGCGATGCCCGGCTGGATCCCGGTCGAGGCGTGTTCGGCGAGCGCCCAGGTCCCGGCGATCCCGGCGGCGATCACCGTGCCGCCGATGGCCAGTCCGAAGGTGAGGTCCTTCTTCTCGCTCTCGCCCTCGCGCTTCGCGTATGTCCCGAAGAGCACGGCGATGAAGAGTGCGGAGACGCCGAGCAGCAGCAGCCGGGATACGAGTGCCGCCCCCGGCTTGGTGTCGAGCACGTCCTTCAGACCGCTGAGGTCGAACGCGTCCGCGAGATTCCCGGAGCCGGTGTACGGGTTGCGCAGGAACAACATGGCCAGGGTGGACGCGGTGAGGGCCATCCAGCCGCGTACGACCAGGCGTTGCAGGGGGCGTGCACTCGCCCCGGGCTGCCAGCAGGCCAGTATGAAGGCGGCGCCGCCGACCAGCAGGATGAAACCGGCGTACGCGGCGTAGCGCGCGATGCCGTAGAGGGCGCCGACGAGTCCGCCCCCGGCCTCGTCGGCCGGGAGCGCGACGGTGGTCTTCGAAGGCGCTCCGATGGAGAAGGTGAACGCGCCCGAGACGGGGTGGCTGTCCGCGGAGAGGGCCTGCCAGGCGACGGTGTACGTGCCGTCGGGCAGCCCGCTGTGCAGCGGGACGCTGAACTTCACGGCGGAGCCGCACTGCAGATTGCGCGGTGCGGTGCCGGTGTCGGCGCGTTTGCCGCTGGGGTCCAGGACCCTGATGGAGTCGTCGGAGAGCGCGACCCCTTCCGAGAAGGTGAGCTGGACAGCCTGGGGAGCGGTGTCGACCACCGCCCCGTCCTTCGGATCGCTCCCGGTGAGCGCGGCGTGCGCGGACGCGGAGCCCGCGCCGCCCAGCAGCAGGCTGAACACCATGCCGACAAGGGCGACGAGGAGTGCGGCCGCGGCGAGTGGCCTGCGCAGCACGGGAATGGACGGGGACGATCCGAAGCGCGGGGCGGTGGCTGTCATGACGAGTCAGTCCCTCAGTGCTTCATCGGGGCGTGATTGGTCTCCTTCACGGGAAGGTCGACCTTGATCGGGTCGGCCTTCTCGAAGTGCAGCTCCACGGGCACCTTCTCGCCCTGCTTGGGCTGCTTCTTGAGCTTCATGAACATGATGTGCTTTCCGCCGCGTTCCAGAGTCAGCTGGCCGTTCGCGGGCACCTCGAAGGACTTCACCATGTGCATCTTTCCGTTCTTCGTCTCGTGGATCGAGACGTCGTCCGAGATGGGGCTGGTGACCGAGGTGAGCCGGTCGGATATGTCGCTGTCGTTCTTCACGACGAGGAAGCCGCCTGCCATGTCGCTGACGGGCTGCGGCATGAATGCGCCGGTCACCTTCAGCTCGGGCTTGCTGTCCGAGGACGAGCATCCGCTCAGCATCAGTCCGGTGACGAGGGCCATGGTTCCGGCGAGGGCGGTGCGGCGGTTCACGGGGTCTCTCCCTTGATGATCTTGGGCAGGTCTTTGGTGTAGTCGTCGGGAGAGGTGTCCTCGCTGTAGACGAGGTATCCCTTGTCGGTCTTCGGGGAGAAAGCGATGACCTGGGAACCGTGCATCGACTCGACGGTTCCGTCCTTCAGCTTCTTCGGGGCGTCGATGCCGATGCCGATCTGGCGTGCGCCCGCCTGGATGGTCGGGAAGTCGCCGGTGAGGCCGATGAAGGAGGGGTCCTGGGCCTTGAGCCAGCTCCCCAGCGAGGCCGGGGTGTCCCGCTCGGGGTCGGTGGTCACGAAGACGACCTGGAGCTTGTCCTGGTCGGCCTTGGGGAGGGACTTCTTGGCGATGGCGATGTTGCTCATGATGAGCGGGCAGACGTCGGGGCAGTTGGTGTAGCCGAAGTAGATCAGCGTCGGCTTGCCCTTGGTCTGCTCACGGAGGTCGTACTTCTTGCCGTGGGTGTCGGTGAGGACGAGGTCGGGCTTGGTGAACGGCTGGTCGAGGACCGTCGCTGCCTTGGTCTTGGCCTGGGTCGACACATCGGCGACGGGCGTCTTGGCGCTGTCGTCGCTGCTGCCGCAGGCGGACAGGGTGAGTGTGGCCGCAGCGACGAACGCCGCGGCCAGCACCGTTTTCTTACGCATGGAGCACTGATTCCTGGTGGGTCGGTAGAACTGGTGGGACTGTGGGTCAGGCGGCGCGGCGGCGGCCGGCGAGTACGCCAAAGACCACCCCCGCGGCGCCGATGACGATGCCGACGATGCCGAGGACGCGGGCCGTGGTGTCACTGGAGGATTCGTCCGACGCGGCCGTCGTCTGCTTGTCCGCTGCCTTCGCCGTGGCGTCGGCGCTGCTCTTGTCGTCGGCGGCCGCGCCGTGCTCACCGGCGGTCGCCGCGGTCAGCTTGAGGACGGGCGCCGGGCTCTCGGGCTCGGCGGCACCGTCCTTCTGCTCCTCGATCCAGCGGACGACTTCCTTGTCGTCGTACGCCTGGATGGCCTTGAACACCAGTTGGTCGGCGTCCTCGGGGAGCTGGCCGACGGAGAGCGGGAACTGCTGGAAGCTGCCCGGGCGGATACCGCGTTCGTCCTTGTCGCCGGTGGCGGTCCAGGTGACCTTCGAGACGGCTTCGCTGATCTTCTGGCCGTGCGTCTCGAGCGGCTTGGCCAGCTTGCTCTTGGTGACCTCGATGTCCCAGCCGGGTACGGCCTGCGGCATGACGGAGGCCAGCGGGTGGTCGGTCGGGAAGTTGACCTCGAGCTTGGTCGTCGAGGCGTCGTCGCGCTCGTTGGGGACCTTGAAGTTGACGGTGGCGTAGCCGCCCTTGGCGGCCTCTCCCTGGGGCTGCACGCTGACGTGTGCGGAGGCCGTACCGGCGAAAATCAGCACGCTGGACGCGGCGATGCCGCCGGCGAGGGCGACGCGGGAAACATTCATGACAGGGATCACTCCACAGAAGCACGAAGAGAAGGTGGTACGGCGCGCGGGTGCGCGACTTCGCGACACCTCTACCTCACGTATGGCGTTCGTATGCCGGCTCGTAGGCACTGGGTGGGTGCGCGTGTCGAGTCGTGGGTGCATCGAGTGGAGGGTGTCGCGTCAGGCTGCGAGTGCGTATACGGGTGGCGGCCCGCGCCTGATCACCATGTGCTGCAACGGGTCCCCGCTGGCGGGGACCGGGGCGTCGACCGCGGTACGGGGGGTGCGCGGCCCGGTCGCCGGGCCTCCGGGGAGTCCGGCGCGCAGGGCGTTCACGAGCGCGAGCGCGGCGCGCAGCGCACGCAGCCGGGCCCAGGCCGCTATCTGCTGAGCGCCGTGCGCGGAGAGCCGGGCCAGCCGGAACAGGGCGATCTCGCCGCGCCGCAGCAGCCAGCCGGTGGCCACGGCGGCCAGCAGGTGGCCGAGCAGCATGGGCAGGCTGGGCAGCAGACCGGCGAGGGCGGCCGGGTTCGAGCCGGATACGGAGGCCATGTGCTGGTGTCCGCCGGCCGCCACCGACGCCGGGTCGATGCCCGCGGTGGTGATGATGCGGCGGGCTTCGGCGGCGTTCAACTGCGCGGGTCCCGTGCCGCACACGAGGCTTGCCGCGAACCGGATCAGTGTGTCGTCGCCTGCCGCGGCGTCTGTCGAGGTGGTGTGCGTACCCACGCCGAAGAGGGTGTGCAGGGCGATCTGTCCGCCGGCCAGTGCGGCGGCGATGGACGGCAGTGAGCGCTCGCGTCCGGCGAGCGGTGCCGTCACCGCGAAAATCCCCAGGAATCCGGCGAGCAGGGTCCACCAGGGGACAGCCGCGCAGGATGCCAGGGAGTGACCTGCCGCGGAAAGCACAACACAGACCGCGGTGAACACCGCGGCCCTCAGGAGCCGCAGACCGGCTCCGGCGCGTGCGACAGGCATAGACATGGCGGGGCCATCATTGCACCGTGCCCCGGGCCTTCGTACGGCAGGTCCGGAAGGTCACCTTCCGTCCGACTGAATGCGGGCCGAGGCCGCTGTGGCCGGGTTTGGGCACCAGTCGGTGCCATCGGCCGGGTCTGGCATACACGGGTGTACGAAGTGCTGGTATCCGCCGAATGAGCGGTCTCACATCCGGTCTGTGCTTACGAACGGTCCTGCGCGGCAATACGTATCGGTATGTCGAGCCGCAGCCAGGAGGCTGGAGCATGAGCATCTGGTGGTCCCTCCATTTGCGGCGCGAGGCTGCGAGCGTTCCGCTCGCCCGTCGTTTCCTGCTGGGCGCGATGGAGACCGCGGGCGTGGATCCGGAGATCTCCTTCGACCTGTCGGTCGCGCTCAGCGAGGCCTGTGCCAACGCCGTTGAGCACGGAGGCGACCACAAGGCCCAGGGAGAGCAGAGCGTCGGCCGGGATCCTCGGGATGTCTGGGACGAAATGCCGGGGACGGCCTGTGGGCAGTACCGGGTCACCGCTTATCTGGACGGCGAGAAGTGCCGTATCGAGGTCACCGACTCGGGGCCCGGTTTCCCCGCCCGGCGCATGAGGCGCACTTCCGCCCATCAGCACGATCCCCAGCACTACCCGCCACTCAGTGCGGAAGACGGCCGGGGGCTCTGTCTGATCGAGCAGCTCGCCGATCACGTCCACTTCGGCAACCGTCCCGGCCGTGGTGCCGTGGTGAGCTTCGACAAGGTCCTGAAATGGCGGGAGGGCGCCCTGCTCATGGTGTCCTGAGCGGGGCGCCCTTCGACGCGCAGGGGTCCGTCGCCGGACGTGCCGGAGGTTCCGGATCAGCCCTTGAGCCGAGCCATCCACGCCTCGACCTCGTCGGCCCGGCGCGGCAGCTTGTCGGAGAGATTCCGGTTGCCGTCCTCGGTGACGAGGATGTCGTCCTCGATCCGGACACCGATGCCCCGGTACTCCTCGGGGACGGTCAGGTCGTCGGCCTGGAAGTACAGACCGGGCTCGACCGTGAGGCATACGCCGGGCTCAAGCGTTCCGTTGACGTACGTCTCGGTGCGCGCGGCGGCGCAGTCGTGGACGTCCATGCCGAGCATGTGGCCGGTGCCGTGCAGCGTCCAGCGGCGCTGGAGGCCCAGCTCCAGGACCTTGTCCACGGACAGATCGCCCAGCAGGCCCCACTCGACGAGCTTCTCGGCGAGCACGCGCTGCGCGGCGTCATGGAAGTCGCGGTAGTCGGCACCGGGCTTGACGGCCGCGATGCCCGCTTCCTGGGCCTCGTACACGGCGTCGTAGATCTTCCGCTGCAGCGGCGTGAACGTGCCGTTGATCGGAAGGGTGCGCGTCACGTCGGCGGTGTAGAGGTCATTGGTCTCCACACCGGCGTCGAGCAGCAGCAGCTCGCCGGAGCGCACCGCGCCGTCGTTGCGCACCCAGTGCAGGGTGGTGGCGTGCGGGCCGGCCGCGCAGATCGAGCCGTAGCCGATGTCGTTGCCCTCGATGCGGGCGCGCAGGAAGAAGGTGCCCTCGATGTAACGCTCGCTCGTCGCCTCGGCCTTGTCGAGGACCTTGACGACGTCCTCGAAGCCGCGTGCAGTGGCGTCGCAGGCCTTCTGCAGTTCGGCGATTTCGAAGGCGTCCTTGACCAGTCGGGCCTCGGAGAGGAAGACACGCAGTTCCTCGTCGCGCTCCGCGGTGACCTTGTCGGTCAGCGCGGCCTCGATGCCGACGTCGTGGCCGCGGACGTTACGGACCGGGCCGGTGGCCTCGACCAGCGCGGCCGGGAGCTCGCGCACGTCCTTCGCCGGGATGCCCAGCAGCTGCTCGGCCTCGGTGAGGGAGTGGCGCCGGCCGACCCACAGCTCGCCCTGGCCGTCGAGCCAGAACTCGCCGTTCTCGCGGTTGGACCGCGGCAGCAGGTGGATGGTCGCCTCGTGCCCGTCCTGGGTCGGCTCCATTACGAGGACGCCGTCCTGGGTCTGGTCGCCGGTGAGGTACGCGTACTCGGTGGAGGGGCGGAAGGCGTACTCGGTGTCATTGGAACGGGTCTTCAGCTTGCCCGCGGGGATGACCAGACGCTCACCGGGGAAACGCGCGGAGAGCGCTGCGCGGCGGGCGGCCGTGTGCTCGGCCTGAGCGATGGGTTCGAGGCCATGCAGCTCGGTATCGGCCCAACCGGACTTCATGTTCGCGGCGAGTTCATCGGAGACGCCCGGGTACAGGCCGTTCTTCCGCTGCTTGACCGTCTCTTCTTCGGTCTCCGGGTTCTCCGGGGTGAGCTCCTCAGCCACGATTTGTCTCTCCTTGATACGACACTGGACCCGTCCATCGTACGGGCGTACGGAAGGGGGCACAGGGCCGGAAGACCTGTTACACAGCTTGGCCGGGGCGGGCCGCACAGCGCGGCCGGGGCGAGCCGGCTCAGTCGAAGCGGGCGGCCAGAATGACGGCCTCCTCCATGCCGTTGCCCTGACCGGGCCCGTCCGGCAGCACGGTCCGCAGAACATGGTCGGCAACGGACCCGGCGTCGTCACGCAGCGCCTTCGGTACGCACGCCGCCGCCGAGTGGAGCCGTGCGTACGCCCGGTCCATCGAGTCGCCGGTGCGGCGCAGCAGCCCGTCGGTGTAGAGGAGTACGGTCTCGCCGGGCGCGAGGGCGATCTCTACGCTGGGTGCCTCCCAACAGGCGAGCATGCCCAGCGGTGCGGAGACCGACGTCTCGACGAACTCGGTGCGCAGGTCGCCGATCACGAGCGGTGGGGTGTGGCCGGCCCCGGCCAGCAGGATCGTGCGGCGGGCGGGTTCGCAGTAGGCGAACAGGGCTGTCGCCGAACGGGCGGGTTCGGTCAGCCGCAGCAGCAGTTCCAGATCCGAGAGCACGGCGACCGGATCCTCGCCCTCCATCACCGCGTACGCCCGCAGACCGGCACGCAGCCTGCCCATGGCGGCCAGGGCGCTCGGGCCGGAGCCGTTCACCGAGCCCACGGCAAGGCCGAGTGCACCTTCCGGCAGGGCCAGCGCGTCGTACCAGTCGCCGCCGCCCTGCGGTGCCGTGCGATGGCGTGCGGCCAGCTGTACTCCGGTGACCCGCGGCATTCGGCTGGGCAGCAACTCCTCCGTGACGGTGGCGACATCTGCCCTGGCCCGCTCCAGCTCCAGCAGCCTGGCCAGGTGCTCGCCGGCGTATCCGGCGTAGAGGCCGACGAGATGGCGCTGGCGTTCCAGTGGTTCGGCGGGTTCGTCGTACAGCCACACGGCGACACCGAGATTGCCGGTCGCCTCGGCGGTGAGCGGCAGGGTGTAGCTGGCGGCGTATCCGAGCCGGGCGGCGACCTCGCGGCGGCGGGAGTCCAGGCTGGTGTCGCCGAGCAGATCGGAGGTGGTCTGCGCTCCTTCGGCGTCCGGGAGTCCTTCCAGGATCCGGCCGTAGGAGGTGGCGCTGCGCGGCACCGTCTCGATGTGTCCGAGCTCGGCATGGGCGAGTCCGAGGCCGATGGTGCTTACGGGGCCGCGGCGGTCGGACGGTTCGAAGACGGCAAGACCGCGGCGGGCACCGACCAGGGCGGCTCCGGCGTCCAGCAGTTCGTGCAGCGCGTCCTCGAGTGTGCTGGTTCTGGCGAGTCGCTCGGTGAGCTCGTGCAGCGTGGTGAGGTCGGAGACCCAGCCGGCCAGCCGGTCCTGGGTGAACGCTCCGGGCGCGGCCGGTACTCCGGGGGCGGCCGGTACTCCGGACAGAGAACCGGCAGTATGCGCTGAAACAGGAACCATGCGATCGATTCCAGCCACTTTCGGTAGGTGCGGGGCGCTCATGGCAGTGGGCTTTCCCGCCGGTGTGTTTCGTCGAATAGCATCGCAAACCCCCATGTCATTCTGCGCCGCTATCAGTGCATCCACGTGTACACGCAGCGTCCACATGTACACGTACAAGTAAGGCCATGTCCAGCATTGTCCCTGCGGGATTCGTGGTGTCCAAGTGACTCATAAGTTGGCCAAAAAATGCACCCTATGGCGGCAATTTGGGGTCGACTGGGTGCGCTCGACAGGGGGTGTCCTCGGGGTGAAGTCCCAGGGAGAGCGTCATTTCGGGCACGCTGGGTACGTAATCGGTGATGACCAGGGGCAGTTCTGATCGCCCCGGAACCTGGCAGCGGGCCCGGACGTCCTCATCTGTGACGGTCACGCCCGCACCCCCGAGTGGCGGGGTTTGCGCGTTGGGACGGCAGGCGCGATGTATGCGCTGCTCCTCGCCATGCTTGTGTCCCGGACACGTCTCGCCCTTGCTCGACCCGGCTCAGCGCATGCTCGGTACCGACGACCCACCCGTACCGCAGATTTGAAGAGCATGTACGCACAGTGAAGTGATGAACGCGCGTTGTGATGCGCGCGTGGTGTGATGTGGACCCTCGGCGTTCAACGGAAAGGAACGAGCGCTCATGCGCGAGATCCTCGGAAGGCGACGCAGGCTCCGGCTCCGGCGCAGGGCAAGGCCTGCCCAACTGGACGCGGTCCTGACCTGTGCCACCGCATGGCAGTGGCCCGTGCTCCCCGGAGTGGGACTCGAGGCGGCCGGCGGCCGCGGTGGTCGTGACCGTGGCTGTGCCTGTCCCGATCCCGAGTGCGCCGTGCCCGGCGCACATCCCTTCGATCCCGGCCTCCTCGCGGCGACCACCGACGAGCGCATGGTGCGCTGGTGGTGGGCCAACCGGCCCACCGCCCCGATCGTGCTGGCCACCGGCGGCCGCGCCCCGTGCGCGCTGAGCTTGCCGGCCGTGGCCGCCGCCCGGGCGCTGGCCGAGCTGGACCGGATGGGCACGCGGCTCGGCCCCGTGGTGGCGACGCCGACCCGGTGGTCGCTGCTGGTCGCCCCCTACACCCTCGAACGGCTCGGCGAGCTGCTGCACGCCAAGGACTGGGTGCCCAGCTCGCTGCGTTTCCACGGCGAGGGCGGCTATCTCGTCCTTCCGCCGTCAGAGGTGGGGGCAGGGCAGGTGCGCTGGGAACGGGCTCCTTCCCCGAGCTCCCGGCTGCGCTCGGACAGGGGAGAGCCCGCCCCCGGATCCGCCGCGCCGTGGCTGCCGGATGTGGGGACGCTGCTCGACGCACTGGTCGAGGCGAGCAACAGCGCACCGGACGGCGGCAGTCGGCTCGCCTACTGACGAGTGGCCGGCGGGTGGTTACCGGTTGCACCGCTCCGCCCGGTTGCGAAATTCGTGGTCGGCTCACTCATTCGGACGTGAGCCGACCTGAGTTCCCGGAGTAAGAGGGCGTGCGGCACCGGGGTGTTCATATTCGGCCGACATCTTCAGCGAACCGTTACGAATTCGGGCGAAGCCGACGGGCATCGATGGACGCTGACAGGTGGGCTACTACATGCAGCGCCGGTCTCATGTCGGTCGATGCAAAGTCTGCCGCTGCAAAGTGCTTTGACGGAGGGATTTCTGATGGATCTTCAGGACTCTTGCGAGGCATTCTTCGAAGATCTATTCGAGCGGTTCCGTGGAAGGGTATCCGCAAGGGAGTGACAACTTCTGTCCGAGGTCGGTCGCTCCGGTGGAATCGGCGGTGCGTCGGCAAAGGAGGCTCCGCCGCCGATGGCGAATCGTCAATCCGGGCTCCGCAGCGCCGGGTTGGCGACGGCGCACGGGCGCCGATCTGCCAGGCCCTGACGCGGAAGCAAGGGTCGGGCCGCACCGGCGAGGGGATCGTGCGCGGGCTCGTGCGCCGCATCGCGCGCTGTGCGCCGTACCCGGGAAATGAAAACGCCCGATCGCTGGCGACGGGGGATGCACCAGCGACCGGGCTTCTAGAACGGTAACAAGAGATCTGCCATTCGCAAATTCGATCTCACGTATTAGGACAGTGATCTACCTGCGAGTACGGCGAGTTGTGACACGCGTCACCGAACGGCCCCGGGGGTCGTCACTGTCAGCTGAGCGTCACTTGGCGATTGGTGAGCCCGCCACGAGCCCGCCGCTCCTCGGCGGTGAGCGGCGCATCCGAGGCGAGCGCCGCCGCCAGCCGCTCCGCGAGCTCGGCCGCGGGCTTCTCGCACTCCGCGGCCCCCATCGCGCTCGGCAGATCCCAGACCGGGACCATCAGCCCGTGCGCCCGGAAGGAACCGACCAGCCGCGTCCCTTCGCCCAGCGAGGAGGTGCCGGCAGCGTGCAGTCGGGCGAGCGCGTCGAGAAGTTGCTCCTCGGGGTGCGGCATGACCCAGCGCAGGTGGTTCTTCTCCGGGGTCTCGCACCAGTACGCGGCGTCCACGCCGGAGAGCAGCACCGTCGGGATCGCCGCCTCGTTCGCGCGCTCCAGGGATGCGGACACCTCGGGCGTGGCGTTCTCCGCGTCCGGAACCCAGAACTCGAAACCGGAGTGGACAACCGGCTCGAACGCCGCCTCGGGGTCGAGTACGTCCTGCAGCCGCGGACCGTCGGCCGGTGCGCGCCGGGCGGCCACGGGCGAACCGGGCTCGGCGTCCAGCGCCCGCTGCAGCGTGTCCGCGAGGTCACGGCTGAGGTCACCGGACGGGGTGTCGTTCTGCAGGGCGAGCAGTACCGAGCCGTCGTCGCGGCGGAGCGCCGGCCAAGCCATCGGCAGGACCGTCGCGAGCGTCACGGAGGGCACGCCCTCGGGCAGCCCGTCCTTCAGTGTCAGCTCGACCGTGGCAGCGGGCACCAGCTCGCGCAGAGCCACCCAGTCGCACTCGCCGGCCAGGCCCTCGAAGGGGCGGTGGACGAGCTCGGTCACCGCCTGGGCGGCGGCGCGGCCGTGACACGCCTTGTAGCGGCGGCCCGAACCGCACGGGCAGGGCTCGCGAGCCCCTACCACCGGGATCTCACCGTCCTTGAGCTGCTGCTTCCCGGCCTTGGTCTGAGGGCGCTTCTTGGCCATGGTGGGCTTTCTCCCGGTTGCGACAGTGCGGTCTGGGCCGTGAGCCTAGCGGCCCGTGTCGCGTCCGGAACGCATCCGCCTGAGCGCCGGGCGGTACAGGAGTGCGAACCGCGCGCGTATGCCTCTCCGTCGACACGCGTGCGGGCGCTCGTACCGCCGCTGCCTGCGCAGGCATCCGTACCCGTACGGGAACGTCAGCCCGCGTCGTCGAAGGTGTCGGCGAAGCCCAGCCCGTCGAGCCCTGACACGCCAGGCACGCCTTGTGCTCCGGACGCCCGCCTGTGCCCCTCGCTGACGAGGACCCAGACGGTGACCTCGCCCGACGAGCTGTCGCGTACGCCCCACTCCTCGGCGAGCGCGCTGATGATGTTGAGCCCGCGGCCGCCGCGCGCCGTCACCGACGGTGTGGCCGGAATCGGTCGGGTCGGACCGCCTCCGTCCGTCACTTCGACGGTCAGGCCGCCCGTTCTGTCCACGCGCCATGCAGCGCGGACGTCGCCGTCACCCACATCTGTGTGCCGCCCCAGCGGCCTGCCGTGCCGACAGGCATTGCTGAGTAGTTCGGAAAGGATCAATTCAGCATCGTCGACGACCGAGTCCGGCACCCCGTAGCTGCGCAGTTGCTCGCGCATCCGGTGCCGCGCCTGCCCCACGCCCGCAGGACCATGGGGTACGGCCATGCTCGACGACGTCAGCACTTCCTGTGCCACCACCAACGCCACCCCCGAGACCTCCTTTGCCCCACGCCACGGAGTGGATGCCCTCCTGAACTGGACCGGAAACCGGACAATCGCCCGGCAATGACGCACTCGTAACGATCGAATACGGTTCGAATGCGCCGGTGCACTCCGTGTAACTGATGTTAAGAGCGTCCCAGTTGTGACAGAACCTGCTTCGGGCGGTTCGTGATGATTGCCTCGACGCCGAGATCGATGCAGAGCTCGACGTCCTCGGGTTCGTTGACCGTCCAGACGTGCGCGCGATGTCCCGCACGGTGCAGCCGCTCGATGTAGCCGGGGTGGCTGCGTACGATCCGCATCCCCGGACCGGCGATCCGAGCCCCGGCCGGCAGTCGCCCGTCACGCAGGCGCGGCGAGACGAACTGCATCAGGTAGACGGTGGGCAGGGTGGGGGACGCGGCCTGGATGCGGTACAGGGAGCGTGCCGAGAAGCTCATGATCCGTACCGGTGAAGGGCCGTCGGCCGGCGGGACGTCGAGTTCGAAGAGCTTCAGCAGATGCAGCAGCCGTTCTTCGACCTGGCCCGCCCAGCGGGTGGGGTGCTTGGTCTCGATGGCCAGTTGGAGCGGGCGCCCGGCGGCCCGTGTCTCGGCGACCAGTTCGAGCAGTCGCTCCAGAGTGAGTACGGAGGTGAGTTCTCCCGGCACCGGATCCCAGTCCGGGGACTCCGACTCCTCGCGGTCCTTCCAGGAGCCGAAGTCGAGGGCCGCGAGCTCGGAGAGCTCCAGCGTGGAGACGGCGCCTCGGCCGTTGGAGGTGCGATTCACCCGGCGGTCGTGTACACAGACGAGGTGGCCGTCAGCGGTGAGCCGTACATCGCACTCCAGTGCGTCGGCGCCGTCCTCGATCGCCTTCCGGTATGCCGCCAGGGTGTGCTCGGGGGCGTCGTCGGACGCGCCTCGGTGGGCGATGACCTGGATGGAATGGTGCATGGATTGCTGCCGTGCGTGGGTCACTGAGTCATGGTGTCACCGAGCGGCGTCCGCTGCGTACAGCTTGCGCCACGGGTATCCGCACCTTGCGTCGCGGCTGTGCACACCTCGGGCCGAGAGACCGTTTTGCCGGATGTAAAGATGGGAGGTGCGGATGCACAGGTCCTGTTTACAGTGGCCTGACGTGCCTTGGGAAAAGCTGTCCCTGACACGTACGCAGCGGATCTCTTGCCGAAAATGATGTGGAACCGAGGAGTTAAAGAGCTGTGAGCACAGAGAACGAGGGCAACGAGGGCACCGCGGCCAATGCCGTTCCGTCCGTACCTCCAGTGCCGGCCGATGCTCCTCAGGGGTCACCTGAGAGCACGCCCGCGTCCACGCCCGACGCCTCGGCGTACATGAAGACGCAGGACGCGGCAGCCGCACAGCAGTCGCCCCGGACGCAGCAGCCGTTCTCTCCGACGGAGGAACCGGCCGCCGCGACCACCCCCATGGCTTCCATGCCGGGTACGCCTCCCCCCGGGCTCCAGTCGGCCGCCGAAGCCAACTGGCCCCCGCCGCCCCCGCCCGCCGTCCCCGTGTACGCGCACCACGGCGCGGACGGCGGCGGTGCCGGTCCGGTCTGGGGCGCCTCGGCCCAGCTCCACTCCCCCGAAGGCCCGCGCAAGCGGCGCAGGGGCGGCTTGATGGCCGCAGTGGTAGTGGCGGCGCTGATCGCGGGCAGTGCCGGCGGCGCCCTCGGCTACTGGGCGGCCGACCGGAACGGCAACGGTTCGACCACGGTCGCGGCGTCGGACAACCCGCAGGACCTCAAGCGCGATCCCGACACGGTCGCGGGCGTGGCCGCAAAGGCGCTGCCGAGCGTGGTCACCATTGATGCGCAGGGCGGTGACGGCGAGGGCGGTACGGGCACCGGCTTCGTGTACGACAAGCAGGGCCACATTCTTACGAACAACCACGTGGTGGCCTCCGCTGCGGACAACGGCCAGCTCACGGCGACGTTCTCCAACGGCAAGAAGTACAACGCCGAGGTGGTCGGCCGGGCACAGGGCTACGACGTCGCCGTGCTGAAGCTGAAGAACCCGCCGTCGGGGCTCGCCCCCCTGCCCCTCGGCGACTCGGACCAGGTCGCGGTCGGTGATTCGACGATCGCGATCGGCGCCCCGTTCGGTCTGTCCAACACAGTGACCACGGGCATCATCAGCGCCAAGAACCGCCCGGTCGCCTCCGGCGACGGTTCCGGTGGCAGCAACTCGTACATGAGCGCCCTGCAGACCGACGCCTCGATCAACCCGGGCAACTCCGGTGGCCCGCTGCTCGATGCGCGCGGAGCGGTCATCGGCATCAACTCGGCCATCCAGTCGACCGGCAGCGGTATGGGTCAGACCCAGGCGGGCTCCATCGGCCTCGGCTTCGCAATCCCGATCAACCAGGCGACGAACGTTGCACAGCAACTGATCAAGACCGGTCAGCCGGTCTACCCGGTGATCGGTGCCACGGTCACGATGGACGAGAGGACCGGCGGCGCTGCCATTGCCGAGCAGGGCGCGGGTGGTACGGCGGCCGTGGCGAAGGGCGGTCCTGCGGACAAGGCCGGCCTCAAGCCGGGCGATGTCATCACGAAATTCGACGACACCGTGATCGACAGCGGCCCGACCCTGATCGGTGAGATCTGGACCCACAAGCCCGGCGACCGGGTGACACTGACCTACAAGCGCGACGGCAGGACGGCAACGGCCGAAGTCACCCTGGGGGAGCGCAAGGGCGACAGCTGACCGGCTAGGCTGTCCTCGCATCAACCTCGGTCCATCGACCGAGGCGCGGGGTGGGTTGCCCGAGCGGCCTAAGGGAACGGTCTTGAAAACCGTCGTGGCGCGAGTCACCGTGGGTTCAAATCCCACACCCACCGCCAGGTCAGAGAAGTAGCAGGTCAGAGGGCGGGTCTCCGGTCTGGAGGCCCGCCCTCTGCGTTCACCCTGTCTCACCCCGTACCGCATGTTTCCCGAGGCTGACCAGTGCGTGTGGCCAACCTGTGGCCAAGTTGGCCGCGGTGGTCAGGCGTCCCGGCGGGTCTCCAGGGCGGCATCGATCATGCGGTTCGACGCGTCCTGATGGCCTCGGAGCAGCTTTGCGTAGAACTTCCACAGGACGTCCGGACTGTGGCCGGCACGACGGGCGACCTCCACCGGGTCCACCCCGGCCTTGATCCAGAGCGACACGCAGGCGTGCCGCAGGGAGTACGGCACCTCCGCGAGGGGCGTTTCCACCTCCTCAGGGGACAGGCTTTTCGCTCGGGCCGCCTGCCACACCTCGGTGTATTCCGTGGACCGGACCCGCCTGCCCCTCACCGCGCGGAACAAGCGTCCGTCCGGGGCTGTCCCATGCGAGCGCGGAAGGGCTCCACCGTCTCGTTCCTGGCGCGGCGCCTCATGCGGATGATGACGGGGGCATAGCCTGCCCGAGTTGCCGGGCCAGCGTACGGCCCCCTGAACATGCCCGACCCCAACCCGAACAGGACACCGGCCAAAGCCGCTCCGGCCGGCCGCGTGGAAACCCGCGCCTGCATGAGCGAACGGCCAGAGCATGGGCGGTGGTTGGCGCGTGAAGACTCCGACACTCAGGGTGGGCGCCGGGAGCAGGGGGAGGGGTGCGTGCGGGAGCCCGGAACTATCCGCGGGGACCGGGGGAGCCACGCTGCCTTCCGGACGCTTCCGCGACCCACGTTCGCCAGACGTGGCGCGTGTTCGGTACATCGGGGCGATCGAGAAGCCAGAGGACGTAGCCGGCGTGAAGGCGTGCCCATGGGTTGTCCGAGGCGGCGGCCGTGCCGAGCCTGTGGCGGAGATCCTCGCCGTCGACTGCTCGTGCGACGCGAACGTACTCGCGGTCCTTGCAGCGATAGGCCCGCTGGACGACGATCTCGACGAGGTCGATGAGCTTCGCCCTGGTCGGTTGATCATGGTCGGCAACGGCCATGCGGCGGATAAGCGACTGTTTCGTGCCCCATGCCTTTGCATGCTCTGTCCACTCGCGGGGGAACCGCGCTTCCCACTCCAGGAAGAGAAGCGCGTAGGGCAGGCTCGGCCCGTGGGCGCCCTCGCCCACCCACAGTCCTTCGGGCACGGAATGGCTACACATGTCTGCGTACACCTCGCGCGCCCGCCTGAAGGTCGGCTCCTGATACTGCTCCTCCGGTCCCAGCGGCCTCGTGAGATGCCACAACTCGTTCCACCGGTCGAGAGCCGCCCAGGCATTCCTCCGGGCCCCATCCAGATGAGCGAGTGCCACCTCTCGCTCAGCGGGATCGTCGGCTATGAGGCCGAACGCCCAGCCCAATCGTGTGCGCCAGGCGTCGGCCTCGTCGCTATCCGAGCCTGCCCCGGCCGCCCCGTTCGTCATGCCGGAGATCATCTCTCAGGCCGCGACGACGTACATCACGCACGCCTACAACACACGCATCGATGGTGACGAGGCGCGGTGATTCGGCGGATCACCCAAGAGGCACTGGACAGGTTGCGACCTCGCAGCGTCCCAGATCCGGCGGTTACGCCGCTGTGGTGTGGATGAAGCCGAGGGAGGTCAGTCCATCGGCCTGGCACAGCCGGTCAGAGGGGCCGCCGACCTCGGTCTGGAGGAGTTGGTAGGCGGCGCCGTGGGACTGGCCCCAGTGCATCGCCGCCCGCCACAGGATGCGTCCCAGACCCTGGCCTCGGGCCTCGGGCAGGACGGCGAAGTACTGGGGCATGAGTTGGGGGCGTTCGATGGCATCGGGGAGCACCTCCATGGGGCCGATCGCGCCCACGACGCGGTCCTCGACGGCGGCGGCGAGGACCGGGCCGCACCGGCCGGCCTGCATCTGGGTGTGGAGGAAGGCCAGGCCATCGCCCGCCATGGCCTCGGCAAACGGGGCGAAGGTGTCCTGCACAGTGGCCGGCCAGTCGGTCACGGGGCGGACCGGACCGCTGGGATCGGGGCAGGGGCCGGCAGTGAAGTCCTTCAGCTGGATGCGGGTACCGCGCGGGTGTGCGGTCCCGGGGCCGAGGGGGCGTACGACCCGGGCGTTGACCACATCGTGCGCGGCGGCGAGCTTGGCGGCCAGCTCGGCGGCCTCATCCACGACGCTGTCGCGGAGCCCGTAGGCGAAGACCTTCACAGTGCCGCGTCCGCGCTGGGTCAGGGTGGGGATGAGGGTGTGCTCGGGCTGGTGCACCACGTCCTCGCGGAGGACTTTCTCGTCCTTCTCGCCGCCCCAGCGCCGGTCCTTGTCGTAGGGCAGGAAGTCCCCGGTGTCGGCTGCTCGCAGGATGTCCTCGAAGATGCCGACGGTCAGGGCGTCGGGGTGGACGGGACTAAGAGTCGGCACGATCGGTGCGGTCAGTACGGGCCGGAGCCAGTCCCAGCGGAAGAACATGAGCGGCACCCTAGCGGTGGGCCGGTCAGGGCTCAGGCCCCGACGCGAGTACGCCGGGGCCTGAACAGAGTTGACCGGATCGTGTCGATCAGTGGGGGTTGTCGTCACCGGCGTCGCAGGAGCACTCCGCGCTTTCCACGATCACGTCGAGGTCCTGGACGGCGGTGATCGACGCGGTCGCGACGGGCGGGGCCGCGCGGCGGGCCGAGATCGGCGGGCCGGGGAGGATGGTCACCGGTACGGGCGGGGTCATGAGGCGTTCTCCTTGTCTCCGTGTTGGCAGTAGCTGTGCAGCGGCGCCTTCGCCTCCTGGTAGTGCTTGGCCAGGGGGCGGCAGACCCGGCAGGTGCCGGACAGGGCGCAGCCTTCGCACCCACCGGTGCGAAGCATGAGGCGGTCGGCGATGGCGCCGAGCCGGGTGAGGCCGTCGATGCCTTCGGCCATGAGGTCGATCTGGTCGTCGCGGCCGACCTTGCAGATCGAGACCTTGGCGTGGGGGTCGGCGTGGAAGAAGGTGTGTCCCGCGTTGCAGCCGGCGAACGGCTTGCGCTGCCGCAGATGGGCGGCGGACTGGGCAAGCAGAGGCTCTCCGCCGCCGTAGATCGTGGGCGTCATGTTCGTGTATGCGTGGTTCTCGACGTTCCACTCGTCGGCGAGGGCGGCCATCTCGTCGGCCTCGGAGGCGTTGTCCTCGGTCACGACGACGTTGATGCGCAGCGGCAGGCACGCCTCGCGTGCGGCGTCGATGCCGCGCCGGAACGCCTTCCACGCCCCGCGGCGCTGGGTGAGCGTGTCGAAGGACTCTTCGCTCGCCCCGTACATGCTGACGACCAGCCGATAGGGCGGGCAGTCCCGGAAGAGCTTGAGGAGGTCCGGCCGCCAGAGCAGCGAGCCGTTGGTGGAGATGGTGAGCATCATCCCGGCCTGCCAGGCGTACCGGTAGGCGCCCTGGAAGTGGGGGTCCATGGTGGGTTCGCCGCCGGTGATCTGGAACCAGAGGACACCGGCCTCGCGCATGATGTCCAGCAGCCGCACCTTGTCGTCCCAGGCGAGGCCGGAGAAGGGGCGCTCGCCGAGGTAGCAGTGCTTGCAGCTGAAGTTGCAGCCGAGGTTGATCTCCCAGGAGGCCCGGCAGTAGGCGTACGGGGACGGCTCGCGCACCAGTACGGTGCCCTGCGCAGGTCGGCCGCCCAGGTCCAGGCCCCACACGTCGGAGGCGGTCTGCACCGTCCAGGTGGGAAGCGACTCACCGTCGGCAGCGGCCTGGCGCAGGTCCTCGAAGTGGTCGGCGGAGATGCGGGCGCCGGCCCGTGCTCCCGGCTTGAGGAGAAGGTGTCCGTCGAGGAACGGGGAGGCGATCAGAGCGTGGGCCATCGGTGGCCCTCCTTTCGGATCACGGAGCGGGACAGCACACGGGGCTCCTGGCGGCCGACGCAACAGTGGATCTCGCCCAGCCCGTTGCAGGTGCCGCAGGTTTTGCCGGACGAGTTGGCGCCGCTGCCACCGCAGTCCCCGCACTGTTCGTTGCGAGGCGAGTGAGGGCGCCGGGTCTTGTGCGGGCTCGCGATCAGTTGGGGCACGAGACCTCCTCCAGGGCGTCTTCCCAGGTGTGCTGCTTGGCGTGGTCGGCGAACAGACAGCAGCCCTCACCGTCAGGACCCGGGGCAGCCACCGGACAGTCCGGCAGTACGACAAGTTCCGCCTGGTCCGCCCCGTGCCAGCGGAGCCACAGCGCGGTCCCGTATGCGCCGGCGTCGGTGAGGAGACCGAAGTGCTCACCTTCGTCGTGCGCGGACAGCTGGCACTGCACTGCCCTGTCGACGTACTGGGCGGCTGACGTCTCCCGCGCTTCCCGTGCCAGGTCGAGGGGCACCCCGCGCCAGTGCACGCACCGCATCACGACACTCTCCGGAAGGATGAGACGGCCTTTCGGGCCTGCTGCGAGCACCGGGGGCAGACGCACGGCGGGTAGCGGCCCGGGTTCTCCGGGACCACCGGGTCCTCGCCCACGCGTACCTCCGTGAGAGGCCCCCACGTCTGGCCGGAGTCGCGGGAGACCCGCAACGTCATCCGTACGTCGTCCTGTCCGTTCGCCATGGCCAGGAGCATCGCGATCCGCAGGCCCGGCCAGAAAGGCCAAGCGGATTACCCAACTTGGGTAACATCACCCTCGGTTGACCAAGTGCAGCGATCCGTAGTCCTCATGCCGGAGCGTGCCCGATGCCCGAGCCATCTCGCTCGAAGGAACTCCCGGTCAGCCTGCTCACGGACCCAGTGATGATCGAGGCATGCCAGGCCAGAGACTTCGGCCGCATCTTTCAGCTGGTCAAGGCACGAGCAGGCATCTATCCGTCGATGATCGCGCGCCGCTGCGATCTGACCCCGAGCCGCGTGGGCGAAGTAATCTCCGGGCGGCGGCAGTTGCTGCACATGGACGTGATCGAACGGATCTCGGACGGACTACGCATCCCCGGACACATGCTCGGCCTTGCCCGACGCTCCTGGGAGACGCCACCCAGCCTGACGGTCACGCCCCGCGAACCGGCCGAGGTACCGGCCTCAGCCGTCGAGCCGCTTGTCGCCGGACTACCGGGGGCGGACGTCGACAGCATCCTCGCCCTGGCGGCCGAGCGGGACCTCAGCCCGTCGACGCTGGACGCGCTGCACTCGTCGATCGCGGACTACTGGCGCCGGGACGACGAGCACGGCGGCGAGACCTTACGGCCGGCGGTCGTCGGCCAGCTCCGCTACGTCGTCGATCTCCTCAAAGAGCAGAGGCCGGCTCCTCTGCGGGACGGCCTGCACAGCATCGCGGCCGAACTGTCCCGGCTCACCGGATGGACCTACTTCGACGCTCGCCAGTACAACCAGGCACGCGCCTACTTCACCGAATCCCTCGGCCTGGCCAAGGCCATCGACGACCGCCAGTTCATGGCCAACGTTCTCGCCTGCATGAGCCTCCAGGCCACCTACCAGGACAAGCCCGGCGACGCCCTCGCACTCGTTACGGCCGCCCAGGACCAGGCCCGAGCGGCCGCAGGGACGACACCGCGCGTGCTGGCCATGCTCGCGATGCGCGAAGCCTTCGCCCACGCCACCCTCGGCAACCACGGTGCGACCCACACCGCGATCTCGGAAGCCCACACCCACTTCGGACGGATCAGCACCGGTGATCCGGACCCGGCCTGGGTTGCCTACTTCGATGAGCCGAAGCTGATCGTGGACACCGGCATCGCGCACGGCCGTTTGGGCGAAGCAGCCCTCGCCGAGCCCCTCATCGCGGACGCCCTCCGCCGGGAACACGCATCGAACCACCGAGGCCGAGCCTTCCACGCCTTCTGGCTCGCCCGCACCCAGCTCCAGCGCGGCAAACTCGACGAGGCGTGCCACACCGCCATGGACGCCCTGGCCCCGGCGGCGGCCGTCAGCTCACAACGAGTCGCCGGCCACCTTCGGGAGTTCTACGAGCAGCTGGAGCCCTTCCGCCGGGAACCGGCCGCAGTGGCGTTCGAGTCCCGGCTCCGGGAAGTGCTGCCCCGTCAGGTCAGCGGATCGCCTCGTCCATGAGCACATAGAGCAGCCCGACCAGAGAGCCACTGCTGACGATCTCGCGCCGGTCGATCATGCCCCGCACGTCGGCCAGCGGGATCCACTCGATCCGGTCCGACTCGTTCTTCTCGGTCGGCGGACCCTCGTACGTTGCCCCGTCGGCCCGGAAGATGTGGTGCTGGGAGTCGGTGATGCCGTTGGCCGGCTCGGCGTAGATCAGCGGCTTGATCGGGCCGGGCCGCCAGCCGGTCTCCTCCAGTACCTCACGGGCTGCTGCGTCTGCAGGTGTCTCGCCCTCCTCGACCAGCCCCATGGGCAGCTCCCACGCCCACGCGTCCGTGATGAAGCGGTGCCGCCACATCATCAGCACCTCGCGGCGCTCGTTGACGACGGCGGCCACGGCCAGGTGCCGGAGCTTGACGACGTGGTGCTCCCAGCGGTTCCCGTCCGGCGTCTCGACGTCGGTGAGCCACAGGTTCACCCAGCTGTTCTCGTAGATCGGACGTTCCCCGTGGATCTTCCACTGCATCGCTGCGGCCCCTCTCGATCGACCTCCAGCATCGCAGAGGGGGAGGTGGCCAGGGCAGGGTTCGGCCAGGACTCGCGTCAGGCTGACGAATAGCGGGATGTCAGCCACCGCTGTGAGCGCCAGGCCGTTCCGGCAGAGCTGCGTGTGGCAGGGGCCGACCTACGGGCGTGTCGAAGTGGGACATCTCGGTCCCTGCCAGCGGGGCGTTCGATGCGCGACGGCGGAAGGGCTTTGAGGATCAGGGCTACTACTGGGATTTGAGCGCAGACAGGCAACCTGTGGAAGAACGCCCCTGGCCGGAGGCCGTCGAGGCACTGTCGGCTGACGAGGTCGTCCAGGAGGCCGGCAGCGCACTCGATCCTCGACACCTTCTTTCCCTCAGGCCACCGCCACACACACGCAGAAAAGGCACACGCCGTAGAGAGCGATGGCCAGGTGCAGCACCACCCAAAGGCGGTGCAGTCGGACTCGGTGCAGCCGAGGAAACCTGCGGTTGTGCTCCCCACGCGCTTGCTCGAGTCCTTCTTTGGACCCCAACACCCCTCGCGTCACCAGGTCTGCGGTCAATGCCCGCGCCTGAGAGAGGTGGTAGGAGGCACGTTCGTAGTACTTGGATACGGCAACAGCCCCGTACGCGCCCGTCAGCGCGACGAAGATGCAGAGGGGCACGACATTGATCGTGAACTTCTGCTGAACGATCAGAGCGCTCAGAGCCGCCGTAACGACGATGAGGAGGTTCGTCAGTATGGAGCGTTGGGTTTCGCACTGCCGCAGCTGCTCACGGTGCTCTTTCCAGTAAGCGCGTATTGCCTCGTCTGAAGCGTCGGACATGGGGCAACTCCTTCCCAGGGTCGGCACACTAGACACATGAGCCAACCGCTTCGTCGTGAAGGCGAACCCGGAGCAGTGGAGGCACCGCAGCGTGAAGATCTTCATCAGCAGCGCCCGCAAAGGTCTTGAGGAAGAGCGCGACGCCTTGAACGGGCTGATTCGCTCACTGGGTCACACGCCTGTGCGATTCGAGGACTTCTCCGCCCAGACCACCCCCAGCCGGGAGGCGTGCCTGAAGGCTCTGGAAACCGCCGATGTATGTCTCTTCCTCCTTGGCCCGTTCTACGGCCATGTCTTCTCCGAGACTGGGCAATCGGCCACGCATGACGAGTGGGTGGCTGCACAGGCAGCAGGCATGCCCAGGATCGTCTACCGCAAGCAAGGCGTTGTGTTCGAACCGGATCAACACGAGTTCGTACGCGTCGTGGAAGCCTGTGCCACTGGAGTGTTCCGCGACTCCTTCCATACTTCCGTGGAGTTGATGACTAAAGTCGTACAGAAGGTCAAGGAGCTGGAGTCAGCTGCGTCTCCTTTGGCCTTCGCCAAGCTTGTGCAGCAACCGACCATGCACTGGACCTCGGACGGTGCGGCTACCCAGCGTGTCAGCAACTACGATTCCGTGCTGGAACTGCACGTCGTGCCAATGGACTTCCCCGGCTACTCGGCCCGCGAGCTGGACCAGCTGAGTGCGTCGCTGATGGACCGAATCCGGGCTACTCGGATGATCGGGGGCGACGTCGCGCTGAACCCCATCACGGCTGATGAGTACGTAGCCGTCGGCATTCCCGCCAGTCGGCCACCGTCGTGGGGCACGCCTCAGCGGGGCAAGCTCGTGGAATGCCGTCTGTACAAGACCGGGCAGCTCTCCACGCTGGCTACGTTGCCCCGAGACGGCCTTGGCGCAATCTTGGATCCTGACGCTTTGCCTCAGCAGGTCGCCGACCTACTGAGGTTTTCCGGGGCGCTGAATATCGTCCAGACGGACCGCATCGTGGTGGCGGCCGGCGTGTCGACCGAGGCACTCATGAGTGTCGACACCTTTGACCCACGGCAGTCCCGACAGTCTGCGCACCCGATGGGCTTCGGGCGTGCGAGGCGCCCGCTGCGGACCGAACCTGATGAGTCCGTCACTCTTGCCGCCCTCGGGGCGGGCGCTGCGGAGGTTGCTCCCCACCTCGCTCAAGTGCTGATCTCGCAGGCCGGCAGGTAGCACCGAACCGACCCAGTGGACCAGGTGTGGACCGCCCGAGTCGGCGAAGGGCGCGAGGAGCGGGTAAGGACCAGGTCAGCCGCGGTGAAGGCGAGTCCTGCAGCGCTCTCTTGAAAACCGTCGTGGCAGCGATGTCACCGTGGGTTCAAATCCCACACCCACCGCCCAGCTGAATGGCCCCTGACCAGGCATGACGGTCGGGGGCCGTTGTGCTGTTCGCTGGCCGCCGGCCACCGCGTCTCCCCGTGGTTTCCCGCCCGATCGGGCACGGTCGGGCACGGGAGGGGCACGGCCTGAACATGGCTTGAGGAGATCCACGGGGCGGCGGACGCCTGCCAGTTACCGCGGTTACCGGTTGATCGGGGTCTCGTAGACGATCTCGCAGTGAGCGACGGGCACCACGATGTCGGCCGGCGCCACGGGCCACCTCTGGTCGCTGTAGTACGTCCGGCGGATGTGCGTGACGAAGGCGGCCTTCTGGATGCCCAGAAGCGATGCCTCCTCAGTCAGCATCTGCCCAGCGTCTCAGAGGGGGCGGCGCGTCTATGTCTGCTCGAATCACCGCCAACCGCGAGGGCGGCACGCTCATCCGCCGGCGCAAGGTTAACCCGGCCACGCCGACCACCAGGTCGTCCACGACCACATCGAGGGGTACGGCAAGCACTCGGCAGATCCGCCGCGGACGGCGGAGCCGGCCAGGGACTGCTGGTTCGACCGACGGGGCGGAGCGGGGTGTTGGCCGCCTCAAATCGATCTTCGCGAAGATTTCATCTTCGTGCACAACCTTTCACGTTCGCCCTAGGTCTGGCCTGTCGGGTCAGCAGACCCACAGACCAGACTTGGGGAACAAATGCGTATTCGTGCCACTGTTGCCGCTGTCTCCGGCGCCCTGACCCTGTCCGCCCTCGCCGTGCCGGTCTCTCAGGCGAGCAGCCCTTCGTTCGCGCTGACGCGGGCGGACGCCACCCCGGTGATCAGCAAGGTCGTTGTCAACAGTGGAAAGCCGATCGTGCTCGGTACCACTGCCACCAAGAAGGTGACGGTCTCCGTCACCGCGTCCCACTCCTCGGGCATCGAGGACGCTCTCTCTTACATCTGGAGGGGCCGCGACAGCAACCCGAACCTGTACGGCTTCGGGTTCCACCCGGACGGGGAAAGGGCGAAGTGCAAGGCGGCGAACGCCACAACTTCGACCTGCACCCTCACCATCACGGTCGATCCCGGATACCTGTGGAACACCAACGCCACGACCTGGCGGGTCTACGCCGGCGCATGGGGCAAGGACGGGAACTTCACCGAGAAGGACACGTTCTCCTCGGTCAGGTTCCAGCGGCTGTCGCGGCTGACGGTCAACGCCTCCCCGGAGCCGGTGAAGAAGGGCAGCACCATCACGGTCACGGGCAAGCTGGACCGGGCCAACTGGGACACCCGTAAGTACGCGGGCTACGCGTCCCAGTTGGTCAAACTCCAGTTCCGGAAGAAGAACAGCAGCGCATACACCACCGTCAAAACGGTGAAGGGCTCCAGCACCGGCACGCTGAAGACCACGGTCAAGGCGGTGGAGGACGGCTACTGGCGCTGGAGCTTCGCCGGTACGACCTCGACTCCCGCAGTCAACGCCGCCGGTGACTTCGTCGACGTGAAGTAGTCCCGCAGCGCGCGGCAGCGAGAGAACCGAAGGGCCTGGCAGGCCGGGACCTTCGTCGTTTCCGCGAGGGGGCGTTTCCGCCGAATAAGCGCCGGCGCGCTCGGGATCCTGGAGCACCAGTTTGGAAGACCAGGTACGTGCCAGGCGGTTGCGTCGGAGGTTCCGATGACCAGCGGGTTTCTTGGTCTTCCGCCGTGAGGCCCCGTGTTTCCCCTTGCTTCCCCTCTTGCCGGGCACTCAACGGGCACGGGGCTCTCGGTCCTAGACCTTGATCAGAATCACGGCGAGCAGGCTCGCCAGTGCCGTGATCACGGCAGCGATGGCCTGGATGAGGGAAGCTCGGGAATCTTCTCTGCTTGCGTTCGAGGCAAGCTCGGGGCTAACCTCCGTACCCGCTAACCTATTGCACGTGCAATAGGTTGTGGGGTGGTTCCGGTCCTTGGACATGGTTCCTCCTGTTTGACCGAAGGCGCTTGTCATCTCTTGGAGGGGAAGCAAGCGTCCTATCGGCATGTTCTTTTGTCGCGTGTAGCCGGTGACCGTGCACCGCGGTCCGACGTAACCGCCTTTGCCTGAAGGATGGTTGCCGTGTGAGGCGTACGCCTGCCTGGTTCGGTCGAACCGATTCGCTGCCACCTTCTTGCTGTCGGCGCGCGAACGCTCCAAGCCTGTTCGCCAACTCGGTGCGAACTGGGGCGGGTTGATTCTTGCCGACCGACCCCCTTGAGCGCAACTTCGTAGGTAGGTCTGGCTTTGAACCGAGGTTTTTAAAATCCTTAGGCGCGAATTGCTAGGGGAACCTTGGAAAGCAAGGGTGGCATCCTTCGTTTCTGCACCGGCCGCCCGGCCGCCCGGCCGGGCGTCTGTTGGTCACTGAACCGCAAACCTGCGCCGCTTCGGATCACTGGGCGCGGAGCCGGGGGCTCGATGCCGGAACGCTTCTTCCCTTGGGGGTGCGGGATGGTGCGGCTCGGAGAGGATGGAAGGGGTGTCGGAGGGCGTGAGCTGGGAGGCGTGGGGGCGCGAGAGGGTTTATCGGGTGATCCTCATACGTGCGGGGGAATTGGATCACATGGGTGATTCGCTGGGGATTCGGTGGGCAACTCTGGTCTCGCGACGTCGTGACCAACACCGGGGCGGTCGGCCAACTGCCTCGGGAAAAGCCGTACTTTCGGTTCCTGGAGGAATTGACATGGCAAGCATCCGTACCGCTCGTGCCCTCGCCGCCGTTGCGGCGCTGCCCCTCGCCGCCGTGCTCTTCAATGGCGTGGCCCAGGCCGACAACGGCTCGTTCGCGAGCGACGGATCGAACGCGGCCGTTGCGACGGTCGCCGGCAGCGGCGTCGGCGGCATCAACTCCGGTAATTCGTCCACGTCGCAGCAGCAGGCCGTCGGCTCCGGAGCGTCGAATCGGAGCAACTTGGCGCAGGTGAACGGATCGTCGTTCACGGCGATCGACCAGCACTGCGAGACCGTCGTGGTGAACTTCTCCAGTCTCTGGTGATCCAGGGTCGGCCATGGGCCCGGTCGGGGGGGTCGGGCCAGGGCTGGTTGAACAGCGGGCTGCGCAAGGGTACTTCGGTGACCTTGCGCAGCCCGCTTCTCTTGTCCGGCGGCCGCTCGGGAGCGTCGTCGACCTTGACAGCGAGTGCAGATCTGACGGACAGTCAGAAACCCTGATCCGTACGCCCGTGTCCGGGAGGCCGCCGCCGTGCACCTCGCCCAGACGGAGCGTCAGCGACAGCTGCGCGCCGAACTCCGTACGTATTTCCGCAAGGTCATGCCAGGGAGGGATGCGACGACGAGGCCCGGGAGCGAGGACCCGGCCGAGCAACGCCGACTGCTGCGCCGGATCGGCGCGGACGGCATGCTCGGACTCGGCTGGCCCGTCGAGTACGGCGGCCAGGGCCGCGGCTCCGACGAGCAGTTCGTCTTCTTCGACGAGGCCTACCGGGCAGGGGCGCCCGTTTCGATGGTCACCCTCAACACCGTCGGGCCGACGCTGATGAAATACGGGACCGAGGAGCAGAAGGCGTACTTCCTGCCCAGGATCCTCAGCGGCGACCTCGTCTTCGCCATCGGCTACAGCGAGCCGGAGGCCGGTACGGACCTCGCCGCGCTGCGCACCAGGGCTGTGCGGGACGGCGACTCCTGGGTGATCGACGGGCAGAAGATCTTCACCAGCAATGCGCAGAACGCCGACTGGATCTGGCTCGCCTGCCGCACGGACCCGGACGCGCCCAAGCACCAGGGCATCTCGATCATTCTGGTCCCGACGGACGCTCCTGGGTTCGCCTGGACTCCGATCGAGACCGTGGGCGGGCTGATCACGACGTCCACCTACTACGACGGGATACGGGTGCCCGCCACCCATCTGGTCGGGGAGGAGAACGGCGGCTGGGGGCTGATCACCAACCAGCTGAACCATGAACGCGTGGCTCTCGCCGCCATTGGAATGCAGGCCGAGGACTTCTACGAGGCGGCACTCGCCTTCGCTCGCGTTCCCGACCCGGTGACGGGCCGGCGTCCGGTGGACGAGCCATGGGTGCGGACCCGGCTGGCCGAGGCGTACGCCCGGCTGGCGGCGACGCGCCTGCTCAACTGGCGGCTGGTGGGGGATGTCGGCGCGGGTTCGCTGGCCCCGGGCGAGGCGAGCGGCGTGAAGTTCGTCGGAACCGAGAGCGCTGTCGAGGTGTATCGGATCTGCCAGGAAATCACGGGCGAGGCCGGGATGATCCGGGGCGGTTCTCCCGGCTCCTTCAGGGACGGGGAGCTGGAGCGGATGAACAGGGCGGCGCAGATCAACACCTTTGGGGGCGGAGTGAGCGAGGTGCAGCGGGAGATCGTCGCGACCATGCGGCTCGGCATGAAGAGGGGCAAGCGGTGACGGGCACGCGGGAAGAGCCGGAGGGGCGCGAGGAGCGGGACGAGTTGTACGGGCGGCTCAAGGAGTTCGAGGGGCGCGCCGCCGCGACCGCGGGCGTCGGCAAGGACCTCGTCAACGAGCCCATGATCAGGCACTGGTGCGAGGCGATGGGGGACACCAACCCCGCCTGCACGGGGCCGGAGGCGATCGCCCCGCCGACGATGCTGCAGGCGTGGACGATGGGCGGCCTGTCGGGTCACACCGACCGCTCCCGGGCGTACGAGGAGCTGTTCGGACTGCTCGACGGCGCGGGGTACACCTCGGTGGTCGCGACCGACTGCGAGCAGGAATATCTGCGGCCGCTGCGTCCCGGCGACCGGATCACGTTCGACGCGCTGATCGAGTCGGTCTCGGAGCGGAAGACGACCAAGCTGGGGACGGGCTACTTCGTGACGACGCGCATGGACGTCCGCGCGGAAGGGGAGCCCGCCGGGACGCACCGCTTCCGGATCCTCAAGTACACACCGGCACCGGTGAAGACACCGGCATCCGTGAAGACACCGGCATCGGTGAAGCGTGCGTCGTCCCGCGGCGGCCGGAGCCTGCGCCCGAGGCCGGTGATCAACCGGGACAATGCCGGCTTCTGGCAGGGCGTCGCCGAGCACAGGCTGCTGATCCAGAGGTGCGGCGAGTGCGCGACACTGCGTTTCCCCTGGCTGCCCGGCTGTAACGGGTGCGGCTGCCAGGAATGGGACACGGTCGAGGCGGGTGGCGAGGGCACCGTCTTCAGTCACGTCGTGATGCACCACCCGCCCTTCCCCGCCTTCAGCACCTCCGAGGAGGGCGGGCCGTACGCGGTGGCACTGATAGAGCTGGCGGAGGGGGTGCGGATGGTCGGCAATGTGGTCGGCGTGCCGTACGACAAGGTGCGGACGGGAATGCCGGTACGACTGGAATTCCTCCGTACCGACCCGGATTTGGAGATTCCGGTCTTCCGTGGAGGTGAGGGCTGACATGGACTTCGCACCCACCGAGGAGCAGACCGCGGCGCAGGGGCTGGCGGCGCAGATCTTCGGGGATCTGTCGACGCACGAGCGCCTGGCCGGGGCCGGCACGGGGACGGACGCCGAGCTGTGGAAGGAGCTCTGCGCGGCCGGACTGACCGCAGCCGTCGAGGAGCTCGGGCTGCTGGGCCTGGTGCTCCTGCTGGAGGAGCAGGGCCGGGCGACGGCGCAGGTGCCGTTCGCGGCGAGCTGTGTGTACGGGCTGCTCGCCGTCGCCGGGCACGGCACGGACGAACAGCGGGAGCGACTGCTGCCTCCGCTGCGGGACGGCACGGCTGTCGCCACCGGGGCGTTCCCGGCTCGCGGTGGGATACGGGCGGACGGCGAGGGACGGCTCAGCGGCAGCGTGCCGTACGTGCCGTGGTTGCGGGACGCGGACCTCGTCCTCGTCGCGGAATCGGACCGGGGGCTGTGGATCGTGCGGACCGCTGACCAGGGTGTGGTGACGGAGCAGGTGGAGACCACGGCGCCGTGGTCGGCGGCGCGGCTCGTCCTGGACCGGGCGCCCGGGGAGCGGCTCGGGGGCGCCGGGGCGTACGAGGCGGTGCTGGCCGCGAGCCGGACTGCGTTCGCCGGGTTGCAGGCCGGGGTATGCGCCGGGTCGCTGGCCCGGGCCGTCGCCCACACGAACACCCGGGAGCAGTTCGGGCGCCCGCTCTCCACCAAGCAGGCGGTGCTGCTGCGCGCCGCCGACGCCCATATGGACACCGAGGCGATACGGGTCACCGCGTACGAGGCTGCCTGGCGGCACGACACAGGACTGCCGTACGGACCGCAGGCGCTGACCGCCGCCTGGTGGGCGTCGGAGGCAGGAAAGCGGGTGGTGCACGCCGGACAGCATCTGCACGGCGGAACAGGCGCGGACCTCGACCATCCCGTACACCGCCATTTCCTGTGGGGCCGTCAGCTCGACGCCTATCTGGGATGCGGCAGCGAAGTACTGCAGGAGCTCGGCCAGTCGCTGGTGAAGGAGGGACCGGAGTGAAGGTCGGCGAGGAACTGGCGCCATTGGAGATCGCGGTGACCCGCACCCTGATCGTGGCAGGCGCCATCGCCTCCCGCGACTACCAGGACGTGCACCATGACGCGGAACTCGCCCGGGAGAAGGGCTCCCCGGACATCTTCATGAACATCCTGACGACCAACGGCCTGGTCGGCAGGTACGTCACCGACCGCTTCGGCCCGTCGGCAGTGCTCCGCAAGGTCGCCATCAGACTGGGCGTGCCCAACTATCCGGGGGACACCATGGTCCTGAGCGGCACGGTCACCGCCATCGGGGACGACGGGACGGCCGAGGTGTCGGTCGTCGGAACCAACGGTCTCGGCAGGCATGTCACCGGCACGGTGACCATCGGCGTTTCGGAGAGGGCGGCATGAGCGTGCGCAGGGCCGACTCGCTCGGCGGCAAGGCGGCGGTCGTGGGGATCGGTGCGACCGAGTTCTCCAAGGATTCCGGACGCAGCGAACTCAAACTGGCCGTCGAGGCGGTGCGGGCCGCCCTGGACGACGCCGGGCTGACCCCCGCCGATGTCGACGGCCTGGTCACCTTCACCATGGACACCAGCCCCGAGATCACCGTCGCTCACGCGGCCGGGATCGGTGAGCTGTCGTTCTTCTCCCGCATCCACTACGGAGGCGGCGCGGCCTGCGCCACCGTGCAGCAGGCGGCTCTGGCCGTGGCGAGCGGGGTGGCCGACGTCGTCGTCTGCTACCGCGCGTTCAACGAGCGCTCCGAGCGCAGGTTCGGCTCCGGGGTGCAGCAGCGGGAGCCCACCGCGGAGGGCACCGCACTCGGCTGGAACCTTCCCTTCGGACTGCTCACGCCGGCCTCCTGGGTCGCCATGGCCTCCCAGCGCTACCTGCACACCTACGGGCTGACGCCGGACGTGTTCGGCCATGTCGCGGTCACCGACCGGCGCCATGCCGCCCGGAACCCCGCGGCGTACTTCTACGGGAAGCCGATCACCCTGGCCGACCATGCCGCATCGCGGTGGATCGTCGAACCTCTGCGGCTGCTCGACTGCTGTCAGGAGACCGACGGTGGCCAGGCGATCGTCGTCACCAGTGCGGAGCGGGCCCGGGATCTGCCGCAGCCGCCCGCTGTGATCGTCGCCGCCGCTCAGGGGGCCGGGCGGGCGCAGGAGCAGATGACCAGCTTCTACCGCGACGATCTGACCGGCCTGCCGGAGATGGGGGTGGTCGCCCGGCAGCTCTGGCGGAATTCCGGTCTCTCACCCTCCGACATCGATGTGGGCATTCTCTACGACCACTTCACACCGTTCGTCCTGATGCAGCTGGAGGAGTTCGGCTTCTGCGCCCCTGGCGAGGCCGCCGACTTCGTCGCGGCCGACGCGCTGCCCCTGAACACGCATGGCGGCCAGCTGGGCGAGGCATATCTGCACGGGATGAACGGCATCGCGGAGGCGGTCCGGCAGATCCGGGGCTCGTCGGTGAACCAGCTGCCCGGGGCGGCCAGGGTCCTGGTCACGGCAGGCACCGGCGTGCCCACCTCGGGAATGATCCTGGGGGCGGACGACTGAGAGCCTGTCGGGTGACCTTCGATCGGAGAGCGAACGCGGCCTGGTGCGTGCGATTCCAAGGCGACGGGAATGGCCTTGTAGCGGAGCTACTAGGGCATTTCGGCAACGCCGGAAGCGTGCGTGCCAGGCCGTGGCCGCCCGATCAGAGGTCGCCCGGCAGGCTCTGTGAGCCCGCCGGGTGCGGTCTCCGTCCCGGCAGGGCATCGGGGGGCGACCCTGAGCCCCGATGACGACGGCTCCACCTACAGGAGGTGGGACAGGCCGCACCCGTACACCCTGAGGCGGACGCGGTTTCGGGACCTGGGGCCGATCCCCGGGACGGCGCCCGCTCCTAGCGTGGAGCCATGACCACGCCAGTCTGCACGGGCACCTCCGGGGGAGTTGCCACCATCGGACACGTCCCGCACGGCGCGTACGCCGCGCGCACTCCGTATGCCTCGCGGGCTCCGCACGCTCCGTATCCGTCGTTCTCCTCGTTCGTACGGGCGCGGGGGCCCGTACTGCTGCGTGCCGCGCGCTCGCTCACCGCGAACCCGAGCGATGCCGAGGATCTGCTGCAGACCGCGCTCACCAAGACGTATGTGGCCTGGGAGCGGATCGAGGACCACCGGGCGCTCGACGGCTATGTCCGCCGGGCACTGCTGAACACCCGGACCTCGCAGTGGCGCAAGCGCAAGGTCGACGAGTTCGCCTGCGACGAACTGCCCGAACAGGAGGCCCCCGGGGCTCCCGACCCGGCCGAGACCCAGACGTTGCACGACGCCATGTGGCGTGCCGTGCTGAAACTTCCGGACCGGCAACGGGCGATGGTGGTCCTGCGGTACTACGAGGATCTGAGCGAGGCCCAGACGGCCGAGGTGCTCGGGGTGTCCATCGGCACCGTGAAGAGCGCGGTGTCGCGGGCGCTCGGCAAGCTCAGGGAGGACCCGGAGCTGGCTCCGGTGCGGTGAACCCCGGGTGGCGGCAGCGCGCTGGGCAGGCCTTTTCGCCGAATGAGACGGATTCGTACTCGCGGAACCAGTGACATACCGCAAGGTGTCTGAGCAGAATCAGCGGAACTCTACTGCCGCGTAGCGCCCACCAGGAGGACGCCGTGCTGAGCACGATGCAGGACGTACCGCTGACTGTCACCCGCATCCTCGAACACGGGATGACCATTCACGGGAAGTCCCAGGTCACGACCTGGACCGGCGAGCCCCAGCCACAGCGGCGCAGCTTTGCCGAGATCGGGAGGCGGGCCGCGCAGCTCGCCAACGCGCTGCGCGACGAGCTCGGCGTCGACGGCGACCAGCGAATAAGCACCCTCATGTGGAACAACGCCGAGCACGTCGAGGCGTATCTCGCGATCCCGTCGATGGGCGCGGTCCTCCACACGCTCAACCTCCGCCTCCCCGCCGAGCAGCTGATCTGGATCATCGAGCACGCCGACGACAAGGTCGTCATCGTCAACGGCTCCCTGCTGCCGTTGCTCGCGCCGCTCCTCCCCCATCTGACGTCGGTCGAGCATGTGATCGTCACGGGACCCGGCGACCGTTCCGCCCTCGACGGCGCGGCGCCCCGGGTGCACGAGTACGAGGAGCTGATCGCCGGCCGTCCGACCAGCTACGACTGGCCCGAGCTCGACGAACGCCAGGCCGCCGCCATGTGCTACACCTCCGGCACCACGGGTGACCCCAAGGGCGTCGCCTACTCCCACCGCTCCCTCTACCTGCACTCCATGCAGGTCAACATGGCCGAGTCGATGGGCCTGACCGACAAGGACACCACGCTGGTGGTCGTCCCCCAGTTCCATGTGAACGCATGGGGTCTGCCGCACGCCGCGTTCATGTCCGGCGTCAGCATGCTCATGCCGGACCGGTTCCTGCAGCCCGCCCCGCTCGCCGACATGATCGAGCGCGAGAAGCCGACCCATGCCGCCGCCGTCCCCACCATCTGGCAGGGGCTGCTCGCCGAGGTCACCGCCAACCCGCGCGATCTCACCTCGATGGCCCGCGTCACCATCGGCGGCGCCGCCTGTCCCCCCTCCCTCATGAAGGCGTACGACAAGCTCGGCGTCCGCCTCTGCCACGCCTGGGGCATGACAGAGACCTCGCCGCTCGGCACCATGGCCCACCCGCCTGCCGGGCTGACCCAGGAGCAGGAGTGGCCCTACCGCGTCACCCAGGGCCGCTTCCCGGCCGGCGTCGAGGCACGCCTGGTCGGCCCCCGTGGCGAGCATCTGCCGTGGGACAACGAATCGGCCGGTGAGCTGGAGGTGCGCGGCCCCTGGATCGCCGCTGCCTATTACGGGGGCGCGGACGGCGAGGCCCTGCGCCCCGAGGACAAATTCAGCGAGGACGGCTGGCTGAAGACCGGTGACGTCGGCGTGATCAGCGAGGACGGTTTCCTCACCCTCACCGACCGCGCCAAGGACGTCATCAAGTCCGGCGGCGAATGGATCTCCAGCGTCGACCTGGAGAACGCGCTCATGGCGCACCCGGATGTGGCCGAGGCGGCGGTCGTCGCCGTCCCGGACGACAAGTGGGGCGAGCGCCCGCTCGCGACCGTCGTCCTCAAGGACGGTGCCACCACCGAGTACGAAGTGCTGAAGAACTTCCTCGCCGAGTCCGGCATCGCCAAGTGGCAGCTGCCGGAGCGCTGGACGATCATTCCCGCGGTGCCGAAGACGAGCGTCGGCAAGTTCGACAAGAAGAAAATTCGTGAAGAACATAGGCTGGGTCGGCTTGACGTGACCCGGCTCTGACCCGAACCGGTCGGGGAGTACGGCGAGGGCGGTACGGGATCTCCCGCACCGCCCTCGCCGTCATCTGTGGCTCTCCGCGGGTCAGTTCGTGCCGATCTTCGCGAGCAGGTCGACGATGCGCGACTGCACCTCGTCGCTGGTGGAGCGCTCGGCCAGGAAGAGAACGGTCTCGCCCGAACTGAGCTTCGGCAGTTCCGACCCGGTCATGTCGGCGGAGGTGTAGACGACCAGCGGGGTCCGGTTCAACTGGCCGTTGGCGCGCAGCCAGTCGACGATCCCGGCCCGGCGGAGGCGTACCTGCAGCAGGTCCATCACCACCAGATTGGGCCGCATCCGGGTGGCGAGCGCCACCGCCTCGTTGTCGGTGGATGCCCGTGCGACCTGCATGCCGCGGCGTTCCAACGTCTCCGTCAGCGCCAGCGCGATCTCCTCGCGCTCCTCGATCAGCAGCACCCGCGGCGGATGCTGCTCGCTGTCGCGCGGGGCGAGCGCCTTGAGGAGCACGGCGGGGTCGGCACCGTACGCGGCCTCACGCGTAGCCTGACCCAGACCAGCCGTCACCAGCACCGGGACCTCGGCAGCCACCGCCGCCTGACGCAGCGACTGCAGCGCCTTGCGGGTGATGGGACCGGTGAGCGGGTCGACGAAGAGCGCGGCGGGGAAAGCCGCGATCTGGGCGTCGACCTCCTCGCGCGAGTGCACGATCACCGGCCGGTAGCCGCGGTCGCTCAGCGCCTGCTGGGTGGAGACATCGGGCGCGGGCCAGACGAGCAGCCGACGCGGGTTGTCCAGCGGCTCCGGGGGCAACTCGTCGTCGACCGGCTGCGGCGAGGGACGGTTGGCGACCTCCACCGCGCCACCCGGACCGTCCAGCGGCTCCGGCCCCTCGGCGCCCTCGTCGGGTGCCCCTATCGCGTACGCGCGTCCTTCGGCCTCCGGAGCGGAGAGCAACTGTCCCGAACCCGGGCCCTGGCCTTGCGCGGCGCCGGACTGGGACGGCGCGGACTGCGGGGTGCGCTCGTCCTCCGGCGGGGCGGCGAGCTTACGGCGCCGTCCGGCACCGCCGAGCGTCTGGTTCTGCTGGTGCCCGATGTGCTGGGCGAACGGCACACCCTGCCCGAGCGTCCGCACGCTGAACGCACGTCCCTGGGTCGAGTCCGGCGAGCCGCCGGGCATCGGAGCCTCCGCGGGCAGCGGCTGCTTGTGCGCGTCCGCCACGGGCGCGATGTTCTGCGGACGGCGCTCCGCGCTGCCGGTGGCGTCGGCGGTGCCTGCGGCGGCTGTGGTGCCGGTGGTGTGCGTGGTGTGGTCGGCCGCGGGCCATTCCGGATCGCCGGCGGACCGGCTGCCGGGCTGATCGACGGTCTGCTTGCCGGGGTGGTTGCCGACCCGCTCGTCGGCATGATCGCCCGGCATGGCCGGCGCGGCCGGACCCTGCCCCGAGGCGCCGTTCTCCGCCCAGCCGCCGGACTGCACGGGCTGCTGCTCCGCAGGCTGCCCGACGGCCCGTCCGGCCTGCTGGGGAGCGTCGGCGTGACGTGCCCGGCGCCGCCCGGTCGGTACGGGCTGCGCCTGGGGCGGCGTGCGGTCGTCGTCGGACGCGATGCGTACGGCGTCGTGGCGTCCGGGCAGCGAGGCGTCCGCGCCGGCGGCCGTGGACGGGGCCCGGTCGGCATCCGCGGGCGGGAGCGCGAACGCGCTACGAGGCCCGGCCGGCTCGGCCCGAGCGGAACGCTCCTGCGTGGCCGCCAACGCCCGCCGCGCCCGCCGCCCGGTCGGCTGAGGCGCCGACGCCGGACCGTCACCGACCTGCGGGAGACCCTCCGAAGCGGAAGCGGAAGCCGGCAGGGCCAGCTGGTTCTCGCCGCCATGGCGCGCCCGGTGTCCACCCGCAGGCACCGGAACCGGCGCCTCGGCCGGAACGCCCTGCGGCGGAACGGTCTGCCCACGCTGCGGACGGGCACCGCCGCTCTGCGCGCCCTCGGCCGCCGTCACCACCGCCGCCTCGGACGGCTCCGAGGCCGCAGGCAGTGCCAATGCCTGCCCCGGCCCCTGCTGCTCGACAGCAGGCTGCCCAGGCCTCTGCCCCTGATCCTGCTCGGGCAACTGGGACAGCTGAGCCGGAAATGAATGCCGAGCACCGGTCTCGGCCGGACTCGGCCGACCACGCCTGCGCCCCGACCCCTCGCTCTGCTGGGCCGGAATGATCTCGTGCGGGCTGTGCGCCGTGCCCTGCCCACCCTGCGTCTCCTGCGAGCCCGGCACCGCGGGCTCACGACGCGCCCGTCGCCGGCCCGTCGGCTCGGCTGCCGCGGTGTCTCCGTTCCCGGACCCGGCCCCTGCCCCGGAATCATCCACGGGGCTCTCCAGGAACGCATCCGTGGACGCCCGCCGTGCCCGCCGCCGTCCCCCGCCCGGCGCGCTCTGACCGGCCGGCGTCGGCTCCGGCTCGGGTTCGGGCTCGGACATCGGCGGCATCACCGTTCCCGAGCCCGCGCCCAGCGGCACTTCGAGCACGTACGCGCTGCCGCTCATTCCCGGCACCTCGTGCGTCTGGAGCACGCCGCCGTGCGCCCGTACGATCCCGCGCACGATCGGCTCGTGCACCGCGTCTCCCCCGGCGTACGGCCCGCGCACCTCGATCCGTACGACCTCACCGCGCTGCGCCGCCGCGACGACGACCGTCGAGTCGACATAGCCACTGCCCGGCACCACGCGGGCCTTGCCGGTCGAGTCGACCCCGGCGACATCCGCGACCAGATGAGCGAGCGCGGTCACCAGCCGGGCCGCGTCCACCTCGGCCTCGATCGGCGGCGCGTGCACCGCGAACTGGGCGCGCCCGGGACCGATCAGCTCGACGGCCGCGTCGATACCGGCCGTCACGACCGAGTCGAGCAGCACGTTCGCCTTGACCAGCTCCTCCGAGCCGGCGTCCAGGCGCTGGTAGCCGAGCACATTGTCGACGAGTGTCGTCATCCGGGCGTAGCCCGCGGCCAGGTGGTGAAGGATCTGGTTGGCCTCCGGCCACAGCTGGCCGGCCGGGTCGGCGGCGAGCGTGGAGAGTTCGCCGCGCAGCTCCTCCAGCGGCCCGCGCAGCGACTCGCCGAGTACGGCGGTGAGCTGGCTGTGCCGGGCGGTCAGCGCCGCCAGCTCTTCGGCCTGCGCTTCCAGTTCGGCCGTGTACCGCTCGGCCCGGTCGGCCAGCTCCGTGCTGTGCTGTTCCGTCAGTCCGGTGACCTGCGCGGTGTGGTCCGCGGTCAGTTCGGCGACCTCGGCCTTGTGCTGCTTGCTGAGCTCCTCGTACGGCCTGCGGTCGGTGAACGTCATGACCGCACCGACCAGCTGGTCCCCGTCCCGGACCGGCGCGGTGGTCAGGTCGACCGGCACCTGCGCACCGCTCTTGGACCACAGGACCTGCCCGCGCACCCGGTGCTTGCGGCCGGACCTGAGGGTGTCGGCGAGAGGCGACTCCTCGTACGGGAACGGCTCGCCCTCCGCCCGGGAGTGCAGGATCAGCGGATGCAGCTCCTGGCCGCCCAGATCGCTGGCGCGGAAGCCGAGGATCTGCGCGGCGGCGGGGTTGACCAGGACGACCCGGCCGTCCGTGTCCGTGCCGACGACGCCCTCGGCCGCGGCCCGCAGGATCATCTCGGTCTGCCGCTGCGAACGGGCCAGTTCGGCCTCGGTGTCGACGGTGCCCGACAGATCCCGTACGACGAGCATCAGAAGCTCGTCACCCGTGTAGCTGCCGCTGTAACTGCTCTGGAAGTCGTTGTACGCGGCCTGCCCGTCCTCCAGGCTGGCGCTGGTGACCTCGACCGGGTACTCGTTGCCGTCGGTCCGTCGTGCGGTCATCCGTGTCGGCTTCGTACGGCCGCGGCCGTCGGCGGAATCGGGCCGACGCATCGACCCCGGAATCAGCTTGGAGTCGAACTCCGGCAGCAGGTCGAGGAGCCCGCGCCCGACGAGTGCGGTGCCCGGCGTCTCGAACATTTCCAGCGCAATGGTGTTGGCGTTGACGACCGTGCCGTTGCAATTGACGAGCAGCAGCCCGTCGGGGAGAGCATCGAGTATGGCTGCGAGGCGAGCAGTGCCTCGGGATGGCCTGCTGCTCACGACGACGCTTCCTCCCTGATTACCGCACCTTGCCGACAGCGGGCCCCATCTTGCCCCTCGGGCCGCGGACTGTCACGGAAGGAGTCTAAAGGCAGGGGAGGGGCATGGGGCGGCGGATGGGAGGGAGCTCTCACCAAGGTTCTGTGCATACGGTGTACGACTCCAGCCCGTCATGCCTCGCTCGACATGCCCCGGGCAGGGTTGTGGACTCCTGCTCATCGGACGTTGGGGAGCACCGGCCGCAGAGCGTTCCAGCGCGAGATCGCGCAGCCGTCGGCCCGGTCGAAGGCCGTATCGATGCTCCTTCCCCGCCAGGTCCCGGTGACCCGTGCGGTGGCCGGACCCCCGAACTGCTGGGTGCACATCGCGTCCCCGGGCACCGGAGCGAACGGGTCCGTGCCCTCGCCCGCCAGCTCCTCCAGCCGGTCACAGGCCTGCTGCGCCGCCGGATGGCTGCCACCCGTCGGTCCGCACTCCAGCTCGAAGACGCCCTCGGCCGCGGGATACCCCGTGCCCGAGACCGTCACCGTCAGCCGGGTATCGGTGTCGTCGCCGTGCAGCACGGACAGCGGCAGCGACGTCGGCAGCGGCAGCGGAAGGGGGGCGGTGGCCGCGGTCGCGGCAGGCGTGGCGGCGGACAGCGCGGCGAAAGACGCGACGGCGGTGAGGGCGAGGCGACGCAACATGCGGACTCCTGTGCTCGTGCACTTCGGCGGGAGGGTCAAGGCAGCGGATGGAGCGGACGGAAGAACGGGGAGGCGGCGCCTCCCTCACCACTAACGCTCCGCACGCCACGGCGTTGCGCAACCGCATGCGCTTTGCCCTCGTGCCCGACTGCCTAGTACCGTAGGCAGCGATTGGTGACGCAGCACTCAGCTGTGTCATCATCTGCACACACCACTCGCGCTCGCGTGAGGTGTGCTGGAGGCGTCGCCTAGTCCGGTCTATGGCGCCGCACTGCTAATGCGGTTTGGGTCTTAAAGCCCATCGAGGGTTCAAATCCCTCCGCCTCCGCTTCATCACCGAAGCCCCGTGTCACTGACACGGGGCTTCGGTCGTATCCGGGCCCGGGCGGCCCGGATGCGACCCCGCGGTGGCGCACGGCTTGCTCGGGCTTCCGGTCGGACAGTTACCCGCGGCGCCGCCAAACGGGGCGTTTTCGCAGGTCAGAGGTGGTGCGGCTAATGGATTTCGCGCTACGGCGCAGGTCATGTAATGTTGTTCCCGCAACGCCGACCAGGCAGAAAAGCCCGGGAGGTAAAGCAAGCGGCCAACACCGCGAGCAAGCACTCGTAGCTTAACGGATAGAGCATCTGACTACGGATCAGAAGGTTGCAGGTTCGAATCCTGCCGAGTGCACACAGCTCAAAGGCCCCCTGGACATCGTCCAGGGGGCCTTTGGCATCAGCGGGTGGCATCAACGCGTCCGGAATCCACGCTTAGCTAGTCGGAGCATCAGCATCTCTCGGGCAATCAGCGCAGACGAGACGGAGAGGGTGCCCTGGGCCTGGAGCAGCGTGGGCGACGTCCCACAGCAGGCCGTGCCCGATCTCGGCAGCGCGTCGCAGCTCGTACCGGCGGCCGCCCGGTGCCGCTGACGGTGTGAGCACCGGTTCTCCCTGTTGGAGAGCTGTCCTACAGCTGTCCCAGAGCGTACGTACAACCATTCGGCCGCCGCGTACGTCGTAGAGCGCAGTCGATCAGATCAACAGGCCGCTCACAGCACGTTCTCGACAATGGAGACCCATGCACGCCAGACGTACCGTCCTCGCTGCTGCCGTGGCCCTCGCGGCAGCGGTCTGCACACCGCTCCTGACGGCCCCTGGGGCGTCGGCGGCCCCCGCCAAGCTGTCCGACGACTTCAACGGCGATGGCTACCGCGACTTCGTCATGCTGGGCGGCTCGCACGGCAAGGACGGCCGGGTCACCGTCGTCTACGGCACGTCGTCCGGTCCGGGCACTCGCGTCCAGATCATCCACCAGGACTCGCCGGGCATCCCGGGCGCGGTGGAGGCGGAGGACGGGTGGGGAACCGCCGCCACCACGGCCGACCTCGACCGCGACGGCTACGCCGACCTGGTTGTCTCCTCGCCCGGCGAGGACGTTGGCGACGTGCAGATGCGCGGCGGGCTGACCGTCGTCTGGGGCAGCGCGAAGGGCCTCGGCTCGGGCACGGGCTTCAACTCGCCGGTCCCGCAGGAGTACGAGCACTCGGGTGACGTGTTCGGCGAGGATGTGGTGTCCGGCGACTTCGACGGCGACGGGGACCAGGACCTGGCCGTTACCAGCAACAGCCGGGCGGGCGTGGTCCTTTTGAAGGGCCCCTTCACACGCACCGGCGGTAAGAGCGGCTGGGACTCTCTGGGCGGCTCCTACGGCTACCTGTGGGCCCCCAACCTGGTCGCCGGCCGGGTCACCGCCGATGCCGCCACCGACCTGTACATCCTCGGCTCCGACCTCCAGGGCGGCACCAGCGACCTGGACCTGCGGGCCTACTTCCACCGCGGTGGCAGCACCTTCACCCAGCGCGCGGGCGAGCTGCGGGTGCCCGACGACGGGGGCCACCAGGGCGGCGACATCCTCTCCATCGGCGACTTCGACAAGGACGGTTACGGCGACCTCGCCATCGGCCGCGGTTACGAGCGGGGAGATGGCGAACGCGGTTACGTCACCGTCCAGTACGGCGGCTCGAACGGTCCCAACACCGCCCGCAAGCCGGTCAAGTTCACCCAGAACACCACCGGCGTGCCCGGCTCCTCCGAGAACGAGGACTACTTCGGCTCCGCCATTGCCGCCGGCGACGTCAACGGCGACGGCTACGCGGACCTCGCCGTCGGCGCCCGCGGCGAGGACCTCGGCACCAAGCGCAACGCCGGCGCGGTCACCGTCCTCCTCGGCCGCGCGGGCGGCCTGTCCGGCACTGGCGCCAAGTCCTACACCCAGGACACCTCCGGCATCACCGGCACCGCCGAGACCGAGGATCAGTTCGGCGCCCACCTCAAGCTCACCGACTACACCCGCGACGGCCGCGCCGACCTCATGATCGACACTAACGAACAGCTGGGCTACCAGGACCGCTGGGGCCTCGTCCACCTGCTGAAGGGCTCCGGCTCGGGCATCACGACGACGGGCTCGAAGTCGTACTCCGTGACGTCGCTGAAGCTGTCGTATATGCGACTGGGCGGGCCGTTCGCACGCTGAGCCCGCTGACCGCTGAGGAGCGCTCCACAGCCAGCCCCCTGCAACGGGCCAATGAAGTTGTGACAGACCACATGATCCGCGTGCGCACCCGCCTACGGATCAGAAAGTTGCAGGTTCGAATCCTGCCGAGTGCACAGCAGACCGGAGGCCCCCAGGAGAAATCCCGGGGGCCTCCGGCTTATGCCTTGACGGCAGTGGTTGACGGCAACCGCTTCGAAGGACCGCCGCCGGACCGATCAGACGACTACGAGGACACCGGCCGCGCTGTCGTCATCGTCCGACCCGTTGCCGTCACCCCTCAGCGCGTCCCCGACGCGGTCGAAGGCGGACCGCTGGGAGTCCAGCCGCACGAAGGTGTAGATGTTCGTGGTCACGCGGATCGAGCTGTGGCCCAGGACCTCCGTGATCATGCGGGCGTCGGCGTTCTGTTCGTAGAGCAGGGACGCGCACGTGTGGCAGGCCGTGGAGGTGGACCTTGCGGACGCCGGAGCGGGCGCACAGGGCCTCGCCGGAGGCCGATGCGGAGCGGGCGCAGCCCTGAGACGGGAGAGAACCGCGCACAACCCTGAGGGCTTCTCGTGTGTCCAGTAGGGCGGCTGAGCTTCAGGTGCTGTCGCTCCAGTCGCTTCGCGGTCCCTGCAGTCCCCGTCCTTCCGCCAAGGAGTCTCCTTGCACAGAGCAGCCACGGCCGCCGCCGTGCTCGCCCCCCTCCTCGCCGTCGCCCTCCTCCCGACGACGGCTTCCGCGACCAGCCCTTACAAGGGGGCCAATACCGCAGCCGTCCAGGACGATTTCAACGGTGACGGCTACCGGGATCTGGCTGTCGGCGCGCCCTACGCAGCCAATGGCAGCGTGGAGGAAGCCGGCGCGGTCGTCGTCCTGTACGGGTCGGCCTCATCAGTGGGCACCACGCGCCGGACGGTCATCACGCAGGCGACCTCCGGGATCCCCGGCGACCCCGAGGACAGGGACGCCTTCGGCACGACGGTCGCCAGCGCCGATCTGGATCGGGACGGGTACGCGGACCTGCTTGTCGGCACCCCGAGAGAGCAGGTCGGCGACAAGAAGCTCCGGGGCTCTGCGACCGTCGTATGGGGTGGGCCCGGCGGGCTGACGGGCGGTGCGGCCATCTCTCCTCCAGCCGGATACGGAGACGGCAGGACGTACTGTGGCTTCGGGAAGTCCCTCGCCACAGGCGACATGAACGGGGACGGCGCCCCGGAGGTGAGTATCGGCTCGCGCTGCAACGGCGCCTCCTATACCGGCCCCTTCACCCGTACCGGCAAGGCCGCCTCCAACTACCAGGAATGGCGCGTCGGCGATGCCCGTGGCGTGGTGATGGGCGATGTCAACGGCGACGGCAGAGCGGAGCGTTTCTGGCTGCCTGGGCCCTCGGACGACGACCTTCGCGGACCTGTGTACGTCGACAACGGTCCCCCGAGCGGCGGCGAGTTTGTCAATTGGCCCACCAAACTTCCCTACGCCGACGGCCACGCCGGCCAGATCGGTGACATCAACGGTGACGGCTACGGAGACCTCGTCACTGGTATCGCGCGTGACGATTCCCTTATGAACGCGACCGGCGCGGCGCACCGCGGTGGCGAGATCCAGGTCCTCTACGGCAGCGCGCAGGGCATCACTGCCGACCAGCGGCCAAAGGTCTTCCACCAGAACACGGCCGGAGTCCCGGGAACGGCTGAGGACGGCGACCAGTTCGGACAGTCGCTCAGCGTCGGCGACGTCAACGCCGACGGGTATGCCGACGTCCTCGTCGGCTCTCCCGGCGAGGCGGTCGGCACGCTCAAGCTTGCAGGCACGACCGTTTTGCTGCGCGGCTCCGCCTCCGGCCTGACCACAACCAAAGCGGTCGGATACACCCAGAACACGGCCGGCGTGCCCGGCACTGCAGAGTCCGGCGACCAGTTCGGCGCGACCGTCCACCTCACCGACCTCAACAAGGACGGCAAGGCAGAGACGATCGTCGGCATACCCACCGAGAACAGCGACGGTTGCCTGTGGACCGCCCGTGGCTCGGCGTCCGGTCCGGTCCTGAGCAATTCGGTCAACCTGTGCGGCAAGAACGCCGGAATCACCGTCCGCAGTACCAAGGGATATTTCGGGGCCGCCCTGACGAGCCCTCACATATCCGACTAGGGCGTACGGCCAGTTGCGGGTTCGAATCCTGCCGAGTGCACAATGGCAGGAGGCCCCGGATTCGTCCGGGCGCCTCTTGGTATTCCCTCCGCCTGAAACGGAATCCGGGAGTTCGCGCATGGGGTGGCAGTGCACCGGGCTGCGATGGCCCGACGCGCAGGGGGCGCCCGTGCTCGGGTGGCGGCGGGGCGGGGCCGTTCGGGTGAGTGCGCCGGCCTACGGGACGGAACTCGGGTTCCGGGCCGTGGGGGAGCGATGCTGCGTCGGGGCGCGCGGGAATGTGTGTCCGGTGGGGGCCGCGGTGTCGGGGCGGAGCACGGGGGCGCGTTGTCCTGAGTGCGCGCGGCTGGACCGGGCGCACTCGGTTGCCGCTGACACGATCGCCGATGACCCCCGGACGTACCGCGTGTATCTCGCCTGGTTCGGGCCGGGGATGGTGAAGGTCGGGATCACCGCCGAGGAGCGGGAGGCGGCGCGGCTGCGGGAGCAGGGGGCCGTGGTGTTCAGCTGGCTGGGGAGGGGGCCGTTGATGGCGGCGCGGCGGACCGAGGAGCTGCTGCGGTCGGCGCTCGGGGTGCCGGACCGGATTCCGTACGCCAGGAAACGGGCCGTGCGCGCGGTGCTGCCGGGGGCGGCGGAGCGGCGTGCCGAGGTGGCGGAACTGTACGGGCGGGCCGCGGCGCTGGAGGGGGCCGGGTGGCCCCAGTCGCTGGAGCGGTTGCCGTTCGATGCGGTCGATCACGCCGGGCTGTTCGGGCTGGACGGAGAAGTCGAAGTGGGGTGGGCGGTCACCGAGTTGGTGGACGGGGGCGTGGTCGCGGGGCGGCTGGTGGCGGCGGCCGGGCCCGATCTGCATCTGGAGACGGTGGCGGACGGGGTCGTGGTGCTGGATACCCGGCTGATGACCGGGTGGGAGCTGGCGGGCGCCGATGCGCAGGCACGGGTGGGGGTGCCGGTGGCCGACATCGGGGCCGGTGGCCTGCAGGGCGGGCTGTTCTGAGATCGTCGGTCCCGCAGGGCCGGAGAGACCGGACGGGAGAGGGGTGCGGGATGAGTGGTGACTGCGACGACGTCATGCGGTTCTGGCAACGGCTGGGGCTGCCTGGGATCATCGATGTCCATACACACTTCATGCCGGAGCGGGTGCTCCGCAAGGTCTGGGCGTACTTCGACTCCGCGGGGCCGCTGACCGGAATGGAGTGGCCGATCGAGTACCGGCACGACGAGGACGAACGCCTCGCCCTGCTGCGCTCGTTCGGCGTGCTCCGGTTCACCTCGATGCTCTATCCGCACAAGGCCGGCATGGCGGCCTGGCTGAACGGCTGGGCGGCCGACTTCGCGCGCCGGGTGCCGGACTGCCTGCACACGGCGACGTTCTTCCCGGAAGAGGGCGTGGAACGGTACGTACGAGAGGCCGTGGAGGCGGGGGCGCGGGTCTTCAAGTCGCACCTTCAGGTCGGCGCGTACGACGCCAACGACCCGCTGTTGGAGCCGGTGTGGGGGCTGCTCGCGGAGGCCGGGGTTCCGGTGGTGATGCACTGCGGCTCCGGGCCGGCGCCCGGCAAGTACACGGGGCCCGAACCGGTCGGCCGGCTGCTTGCCCGGCATCCGCGGCTGCGGCTGATCGTGGCGCACATGGGGATGCCGGAGTACACGGAGTTCCTGTCGCTGGCCCAGACGTACCCGGAGGTACGGCTCGATACGACGATGGCGTTCACGGATTTCACCGAGGACTTCACGCCGTTCCCGGTGGCCGAGCGGGGGCGGCTCGCGGCGCTCGGGGACCGGATTCTGCTGGGGACGGACTTCCCGAACATCCCGTATGCGTACGCGCATCAGCTGCACGCGCTGGAACGGCTGGAGTTGGGGGACGACTGGCTGCGCGCGGTCTGTCACGGGAACGCGAGCGCGTTGTTCGCCGTGGACTGACGGTCCACGAAGGGCAGCTTTTCTCAGAGAAATCACAGAATCGGGAAAGGGCTCTCTCAGAGGAGCCTCACAGGGTTGAGGCATGACGACGACGACCTCGCCCCAGGGGCGTACCGAACTGCTGAGGGCGGATCGCAGCCCCGTCCGTGTGCTGGTGGTGGACGACGAGGCTCCGCTTGCCGAGCTGCTCTCCATGGCCCTGCGTTACGAGGGCTGGGAGGTGCGCAGCGTCGGGGACGGGGCCGGCGCCATACGGATGGCACGCGACTTCCGGCCCGATGCGGTGATCCTCGATGTGATGCTGCCCGACACGGACGGGTTCGCCGTGCTCGGCAGACTGCGGCGGGAGCTCTCCGAGGTCCCCGTGCTGTTCCTGACCGCGCGCGACGCGATGGAGGGCCGGATCGCCGGGCTCACGGCGGGCGGCGACGACTACGTCACCAAGCCGTTCAGCCTGGAGGAGGTAGTGGCGCGGCTGCGCGGTCTGATCCGGCGGTCGGGTACGGCGGCCGTACGCAGCGAGTCGACCCTCGTCGTCGGCGATCTGATGCTCGACGAGGACAGCCACGAGGTGAGCCGGGGCGAAACGTCCATCCACCTCACGGCGACCGAGTTCGAGCTGTTGCGCTTCCTGATGCGCAATCCGCGGCGGGTGCTGAGCAAGGCACAGATCCTGGACCGGGTGTGGAACTACGACTTCGGCGGGCAGGCGAACGTCGTCGAGCTGTACATCTCGTATCTGCGCAAGAAGATCGACGCCGGGCGGTCGCCGATGATCCACACCAGGCGCGGGGCGGGATATCTCATCAAGCCGGGTGAGTAGGCGCGCGGATCGAAGCGATCGAAGCGGGGGTACGGGACAGTCCTTGGCCCGGCGCCGCAGCAGCAGCGGCGGCCGATGCGGTGGGCGCGAGGGCGGCCCCCGGCGGGCCCGTTGCGATGAGCACTTCCGCCCTACGACGACGCGGTGACATGCCACTCCAGTCCTTGCCGGATCAGCGGCGAGCACGGTAACGCGCGGAAATGAGCTGTACACCGTATGGGGCGAGCTATACGGTGTACAACTCATGCTCGTGCACCGTATAAGGCATCAGGAGTCCGCATGACGGCGATCGCCGCCGAGCAGAACCACCTCTCGCCGCCCAGCCACCCGCAACGCTGGCTGATCCTTGGCGTCATCTGCCTCGCCCAGCTCACCGTGCTGCTCGACAACACCGTTCTCAACGTCGCGATCCCCTCCCTCACCCGGGAGCTGGACGCCTCCACCGCCGATGTGCAGTGGATGATCAACGCCTATTCGCTGGTCCAGTCGGGACTGCTGCTCACGGCCGGCAGCTCCGCCGACCGCTACGGACGCAAGAAGATGCTGGTCGCGGGGCTCGCCCTGTTCGGCATCGGTTCGCTGGTGGCCGGACTGGCCCAGACGTCCGCGCAGCTGATCGCCGCGCGCGCGGGCATGGGCATCGGTGGTGCGCTGCTGATGACGACGACCCTGGCCGTCGTCGTGCAGATCTTCGACGACTCCGAGCGGGTCAAGGCGATCGGCATCTGGTCGACCGTCAGCTCACTCGGCTTCGCCGTCGGCCCGCTGGTCGGCGGAGTGATGCTCGACCACTTCTGGTGGGGCGCGATCTTCCTGATCAACATTCCCGTCGCGCTCATCGGTCTGGCCGCCGTCGTCCGGCTCGTTCCCGAGTCCAAGAACCCCAGTGGCGAGCGCCCCGACCTGCTCGGCGCGCTGCTCTCCACCATCGGCATGGCATCCGTCGTGTACGCGATCATCTCCGGCCCGGAACACGGCTGGACGTCGGGCCGGGTGCTGCTGACCGCCTTCGTCGGGGTCGCCGTCCTCACCGGGTTCGTGCTGTGGGAGCTGCACATCCCGTACCCGATGCTGGACATGCACTTCTTCCGGAACCAGAAGTTCATCGGGGCGGTCGCGGGCGCGATCCTGGTCGCGTTCGGGATGGGCGGCTCGCTGTTCCTGCTCACCCAGCAGCTTCAGTTCGTCCTCGGTTACGGGCCACTGGAGGCCGGTCTGCGTACGGCTCCGCTGGCGCTGAGCGTCGTCGCGCTCAACCTGACCGGACTGGGGGCCAGGCTGGTGCCCAAGCTGGGGACACCCGTCACCATCGCGGCCGGGATGAGCCTGCTGGCCGCCGGCCTCGCCGCGATCGCGCTGCTCGGCGGCAACGGTTACGGCGGCATGCTGCTCGGCCTGGTCGTGATGGGCGCGGGCATCGCGCTCGCCGGGCCCGCCATGGCCAACGCGATCATGAGCGCCATTCCGCCGGAGAAGGCCGGCGTGGGCGCCGGGGTCAACGGCACGCTCGCCGAGTTCGGCAACGGTCTGGGGGTCGCCGTCCTGGGCGCGGTGCTCAACTCCCGGTTCGCGGCTCTCGTGCCGGCGGCCGTCGGGGCCGCCTCACTGCCCGCCGCGCTCGCCTCGGCCACCGACGACGGCGAACGGGCACGGATCACGGACGCCTTCGCCTCGGGACTGGAGACCAGCCAGCTGGTCGGAGCGGCGGCGGTACTGGCGGGCGGCCTGCTGGCCGCGGCACTCCTGCGCCGCGCGGAGCGGGCAGAATCTGCTCGGGCGGACTCGGCCGAGCAGGTGGCAGCGGCATAGCATCGAGGCGGGGTGCATCGGACCGTACGAATCCGCTTCGTGCGCACGGGTACGTATCCGGTGCATTCCGCCGAGCAAGACGAGGAGAGTGCGCCATGGTGTCCGCGGCCGACCGTGTGAAGAACCCTGCCAGGACCAGTGTGTGGCTGGAGCAGAGGGCACCGTCGCGCACCCGTAAATCGGATCAGCCGACCGGTCTCGACCGCGACAGGATAACCGCGGCCACGGTCCGGCTGCTGGACGCGGAGGGCCTCGCCAAATTCTCCATGCGACGGCTTGCCGCCGAGCTGGACGTCACCGCGATGTCCCTCTACTGGTACGTGGACACCAAGGACGATCTGCTGGAGCTGGCCCTCGACTCGGTCTACAGCGAGATCGCGTCCCCTCGCGAGGACGCGCACTGGCACGACCGGCTGCGCGAACTGGCCACCTCCTACCGGGAATTGCTGGTCCGGCATGTCTGGGTGTCGCCGCTCGCCGGTCACTTCCTCAATATGGGCCCGTACTCGATGCTGTTCTCGCACGCCATCCAGGACGTGATCCGGGCGACGGGGCTGCCGCTGCACCAGCAGACGGGCGCGCTCTCCGCGGTCTTCCAGTTCGTGTACGGATTCGGCACCATCGAGGCCCACTTCGTGCAGCGCAGCGCGGAGACGGGGGTCAGCCAGGACGAGTTCTTCCAAGAGGCGCTGGGCGCCATCCGGAGCCAGCCGCAGCTCAGCCGGATCGTCGAGTCCTCGCAGGACCTGATGGACGCCCGCGGCGGCGACACGGTCGAGGAGATGCGCGACCGGGACTTCACCTTCGCCCTGGACCTGCTGATCGCGGGCATCGAGGCGATGCGGGACCGCTGAGACCATGTTCGTCCCTCAGTACCCGCGCCCCACATCCACGGCCGTCCCCGGCACCCGCGCCTCCGCCATCGGCGGTGCGTCGCAGTGCCGGGTGCCATGTCCGCAAACCTTGCCGGTCACGCCCTAGGACGGCAGGGATTCACCCTGTACGGCCTGGATGTCGAGCTGCACCCGCAGCGTCGTACCGATCGCCGAGATGCCCGCCTGCACCACCTGGTTGTAGTTCATGGCGAAGTCCTGGCGGCGCAGCTCCGCCGTTGCGCTGAAGGCCGCACGCACCCCGCCCCACGGGTCCGGACCCGTCCCGAGGTAGCTCAGGTTCAGGTCGATCGGGCGCACGACGCCGTGCATCGACAGCTCGCCGTGGACCAGCCAGCGGTCGGGTCCTGCCGGGGTCAGCCCGTTCGAACGGTACGTGATCTCCGGGAACCGGTCCGAGTCCAGGAAGTCCGGCGAACGCAGGTGCTTGTCGCGCATGCCGTTGCCGGTGTCGATGCTGGCCGCACTGATGACGGCGTCGACCCGGGACTGCTCGACGTCCTTCGCGATCTCGATCCGGCCGTCGAACTCGGTGAACCGGCCGTGCACGCTGGAGATCCCCAGGTGCTGCGCGACCGCGCCCACCGAGGAGTGCGCCGGGTCCAGCGACCAGACGCCCGGCGGCGGCAGCTCCACGCCGCCCTGGCGGGCCAGCACCACCGTGCCGGCCTCGACCCGTCCGCTCGCGGTGACGAGGGCGGTGGAGGCGGCGGGGGCGTACCCGACCGCCGTGACGATCACCGTGTACGCACCGGCCTGCAAGGCCGTGTCGGTCCGTACCGCCCCGTCCTCGTCGGCAGTGGCCCGCAGTACCTGTGCGCCGGTCATGTCGGTGACCGTCACGACCGCGTGCTGGACCGCCCAGCCGTCCGGCGTCCGTACCTGTGCGCGAAGTCCCATCCCGTTATCTCTCCTTGCTCAATGACTCAATGAGTCGGACCCCGGGGCGGGGGCGACAGACCGTCCCCTGCCTGCCGTCCCCGCCACCGGGGCCCATTTCCACCGGCCGGTACAGCATCTCCGCTCGAAACGCCGCCCCGCCGGGGGTTTGTGGTTGTACGACCTCGCCCACGATTGTCAGCGACGTCGCCGCCAATCGTGGGCGAGGCCGTCACTCGCCGGGGTGGGCGAGCTCGATGTCGTGGCCCTCGATCCCGCGACCGGCCACGGTCAGCGCGCCGGCCACCGGCGGGTAGCCGGTCGCGACGACCGAGTACTCGCCCGCGTCCAGGTCGGTGAAGGCGTACGCCCCGTCGTCCCCGGTCGTCGAGGTGGCGACCACATTGCCCGCCGCGTCGACCAGCGTGACCCGGGCGTCCGGCAGCGGCCGGCGGCCGGAACCGGCCCGCACGACGCCCTGCACCAGCGCACCGGACTGCAGTGCGGCCTCGACACGGGTGACGCCCTGGCCGCCGATCTCCACCGGCAGCGCCAGTGGACGGAACCCTGCGGCGTTCACCGCGACGGTCACCGAACCGGGGACCAGCTCACCGAAGGTGAACTCGCCCGTCTCACCGGACGTGCCGGTGGCCAGCACATCGCCGCGCACATCGGTCACGACGACCATGGCACCTGCGACCGGCGCAGCGGTCTCGGCGGTCCGCACGGTTCCGGCCAGGCCGCTCGTACCGGAGAGCAGGATGTCGTACGAGAGCGGCTCGTCACCGACGACCACGGTGGACGCATGCGGCTGGAAGCCGTCGGCGGACGCGATCAGGACGTAGCTGCCGGAGCCCGGCGCGTCCAGAGCGTAGCTGCCGTCGGTCCGGGCGACGGAGCGTCCCAGCTGCCGGCCGTCAAGCGAGATCAGTGTGACGGCGGACTGTGCGACGGGTGCGCCCTCGGCGCCGCGCACCACACCGTGCACGGCCGAGCCCTGCAGAGTGGCGACCGGGGCTTTCGGCGTGTCGGCCGAGGAGGCCGGGGTGGCCTGGGCCGTTGCCCGGGAGACCGGCGCGGCAGCGACGGCCGGAACCTCGACCGCCTCCGCGACGGGGACCGCGGCTGTGGCCGGGACCTCGCTCACGGCGTTCGTCTTCAGCGCGACCTCCTTGATGAAGATCGTGACCAGGAAGGCGATCAGCGCGGCCGGAGCGGCGATCAGGAAGACATCGCCGACACCGTGCCCGTAGGCGCTCTCCACGATCGTCCGGAACGGTGCGGGCAGCGTGTCCAGGTCGGGGATGCCTCCGCCACCGGTGCCGCCGTGGCCCAGGGCCTCGCCCTTGGGGCCGAGCGCCGCGAGACCTTCCTCGACGTAGTGGGTGACGCGGTTCGCCATGACAGCGCCCAACGCCGAGACGCCGATCGCACCACCGAGCGAACGGAAGAAGTTGACGACCGAGCTGACCGAGCCGAGGTCGGACGGATCGACCTGGTTCTGCGCGGCGAGCACCAGGTTCTGCATCATCATGCCGATGCCGAGACCCGTCACGGCCATGAAGACCGCGATGTGCCAGTACTCGGTGTCGTACCGGATGGTGCCCAGCATCCCGAGCCCGGCGGTGACCAGGAAGCCACCCGTGACCAGCCAGGCCTTCCAGCGGCCCGTCCTGGTGATGATCCGGCCGGAGACCGTCGAGGAGATGAACAGACCCGCGATCATCGGGATCGTCATGATGCCGGACATCGTCGGCGACTTGCCGCGCGCCAGCTGGAAGTACTGGCTGAAGAAGACGGTGCCCGCGAACATCGCGATGCCGATGAACAGTGAGGCCAGCGAAGCCAGCGTGATGGTGCGGTTACGGAAGAGGCGCAGCGGGATGATCGGCTCGCCGGCCCTGGACTCGACGACGAGGAAGAGCGCGGTGAGCGCGGCTGAGCCGGCGAGCATCGCGGCGGTCTGCCAGGAGAGCCAGTCGTACTTGTTGCCCGCGAAGGTCACCCAGATGAGCAGCAGCGACGCGGCGGCGCTGATGAAGAACGCGCCCCACCAGTCGACCTTGACCTGACGCTTCACGACCGGGAGCTTCAGCGTCTTCTGGAGCACGATGAGCGCGGCGACCGCGAACGGCACACCGACGTAGAAGCACCAGCGCCAGCCCATCCAGCTGGTGTCCGTGATGACACCGCCGAGCAGCGGACCACCGACGGTGCCGACGGCGTACACCGCACCGATGTATCCGCTGTAGCGACCACGTTCGCGCGGGGCGATCATCGCCGCCATCACGATCTGCGCGAGGGCGGAGAGACCGCCGATACCGATGCCCTGGATGACACGACAGGCAATCAGCATGCCGCTGCTGGTCGACATACCGGCGACGACCGAGCCCGCGACATAGATGATGAGCGCTATCTGGACCAGCAGCTTCTTGCTGAACAGGTCGGAGAGCTTGCCCCACAGGGGGGTGGTGGCGGTCATGGCCAGCAGCGAGGCCGTGACGACCCAGGTGTAGGCGCTCTGCCCGCCGCCGAGGTCGGAGATGATCTCCGGAAGAGCGTTGGAGACGACCGTGGACGACAGGATCGCGACGAACATGCCGAGCATCAGCCCGGCCAGTGCTTCCATGATCTGCCGGTGTGTCATCGGCGTGCCGGACGAGGCATCGGACGATCCCCCGTGCTTGGCGTGGCCGCCCCGCACACCGGTTGGTGTGGTCGTAGCCATTGAGTTCCTTGTCTTTGCTTCTGTTACACAGGTGTACGGGTGTGCGAGTCGTTGTCGCTGTCGGCAGGCCGGGAACGGCAGTCGCCGGTGTGCTTCCCGGGGGTGCACCCTCCTGGGCCGCGGCAGGCGAAACTGTCACGCAGCCGGGCCAGCAGCGTGTTGAGCTGACCGACGTCTTCGTCGGACCAGTCGGACAGGTTGTGGATGAACATGTCGGTGGTCCGCCGGTTCAGATCGTTGAGCACGTCGTGTCCGGCGGGGGTCAGCCGCAGGATGCGGGACCGCTTGTCCGTCGGGTCCAAGGACCGTTCGATCCAGCCACGCTCTGCCACATGGGCGACATGACGGCTGGTCACCGACATGTCGACGGCCAGCAGCTCGGCCAGTCTGCTGATTCGCATTTCGCCGTGCTCACGGAGAAGCGCCAGCACGGCGGCGGAGCCGCCAGGGCATTCGGCGGGCAGCATGCGGGCGAGACCCCGTTTGACGGCCCCGATGGCGCTGAGCTGCCGGGCCAGTTCTTCGTACTGACTCCGTACGGCCACGGGCCCCCCAGGCATCTCACGGTTCATCTTGTTGCTTAGGGCAACCATAGAATCTGTTGGTTGTCACAGGCAAACGAAATGAGGCTTGCATAAGTAAAGGAAAGCAAAAGGCTGGGTAGGGCCTGGGCCAAGCGCCCGGCGTGTGCGGGGCGCGGCGGGTGTGTCTCGTGCCACACCGGCGGTGTGGACGGCGGCCCCGGAACGGCAGTAGGTCCCGAGCGATAGTCGGGGCCCGGCCGTCGCCCCGCAGGGGCGTGGGGTGCCGCCGGACCGCTAGGGTCCTGCCCCATGGCATACAACCGTTTCTTGGCACCCGGCGCGAGGTGCTGTGCGTCTGGCGGGCCATCCCGAACGGTCTTGGATGACCTGGTTCTCCGCTTTCGCACCCCGGTGGCGGCACGTGTCACGCGCGTGATCCAGTCCGTGGCGGGCAGAGTCCCTGGCGCGAGAGGCGTCGAGCGTTGGCCGCAGGACCCTCTCCCACGTGACGACGTTACAGTTCCACAGACTTCATATCGCAGTATCCGACGAGCACTTAACCCGATCGAGTGGGAATGCATTCATGCGTAATCAGCCGCCGGTAAATGGCAACCCCCAGGGCCCCGAGGGCAATTACGACCCCGCGGGCAGCACTCAGATGTTCCGCGCCTTCGTCGACGAGGGCGAGCCGCAGCGTCGGCAGCAGCCGGCCGCCTCGTCCGGACCGAAGACCGGGGTGATCGTCACCGTCGTCGCGGTGCTCGTCGTCCTCGCAGCGGTCGCCTGGCTCGCGCTCGGCTGACCGGCGCACGGGTTCCTCCGTACCACCTGCCTCCACCCGTCACTTCGATACGGCGGTGACGTCCCGGGTCTCGACATGCATCCCCAGGGGCACCCGCCAGGCGTCCACGCAGACGGTGTACGTCTTCGTCCGCGCCGCTCCCGCGTCGATCGGCGCGGGCAGCGGCGCGGTCGACTCGATGGTCGCCCAGTCGACCCCCAGCCCGCCGATGATGTGCGTGGCGAAGGTGACGGTTCCCGAACGCGCCGGTGATCCCCCGGTGTTGCGGAACTTCAGGGTCACCTTCTCGCACCAGCGCTCATCCGCGGCTGCCCGCTCGGGGGCGCCCACCACCAGCACGGCGGGCCCCGCGGGCGTGGTGGGGCCGGGCGCCGACGGGGTGGCGGGGTCCGTGGAGCCGCCACCGGCGCCACCGGAGCCGTTCGTACCACCCGTACCGCCGGTCGTACCACCTGTACCGCCGACCGCACTGCCGGCGCCGCCGGCCGTACCGCCGGTGCCGGGCCCGGATGTGTCAGGCGTACCGGACGGCCGGATGGCCCCGTCGCCCGCAGCGCTCGTGCCCCCGGAGCCGTCGTCACCGGCCCGGGCGCCCGGCGAAGGCCCGCCGCCGTCGGCCCGGGCTCCGGCACTCCCACCGTCCTTGCCGCCCCTGTCCAGCGGCACCAGCGTCACCTTCCCCGACGGCGCTCTCCCGGGGCCCGCGCCCGCCGCGCCGACCGCCACATAGCCGTCGTCCGCCGCCCCGCCGCCGCAGGCAGCCAGGGCGCCGCCCAGACACAGCACGGCCGCCGAGGCGGCGATCACGGTGCCCCGGCGGCCGGTCGAGTCGAGTATCTGACGTCGCATCGCGCCAGTGTGGCTGACGGTCCGTCAATGCGGAACCCTTGTGCCATGTTGCGGCAGTCCACGGCGGTCAGTCGGCGATGAGTCCTTCCCTGAGCTGCGTGAGCGTACGGGTCAGCAGGCGCGAGACGTGCATCTGCGAGATGCCGACCTCCTCGCCGATCTGGGACTGCGTCATGTTGGCGAAGAACCGCAGCATGATGATCTGGCGTTCGCGCGGCGGGAGCTTGGCCAGCAGCGGCTTGAGAGATTCGCGGTACTCGACGCCCTCCAGCGCCGAGTCCTCGTATCCGAGACGGTCCGCGAGGGAGCCCTCACCGCCGTCGTCCTCGGGCGAGGGCGAGTCCAGCGAGGAGGCGGTGTACGCGTTGCCGACGGCCAGTCCGTCGACCACGTCCTCCTCGGAGACGCCGAGCGCCTTGGCCAGCTCGGGCACGGTCGGCGAGCGGTCGAGCTTCTGAGCGAGGTCGTCGCTGGTCTTGGTCAGCGCGAGCCGCAGCTCCTGGAGGCGGCGCGGGACGCGCACCGACCACGAGGTGTCGCGGAAGAAGCGTTTGATCTCCCCGACGACGGTCGGCATCGCGAACGTCGGGAATTCCACGCCCCGCTCGCAGTCGAACCGGTCGATTGCCTTGATCAGGCCGATCGTGCCGACCTGGACGATGTCCTCCATCGGCTCGTTGCGGCTACGGAACCGCGCCGCGGCGTAACGCACCAGCGGGAGGTTGAGTTCGATGAGTGTGTCCCGTACGTAGGCACGCTCCGGGCTGTCCGTTCCATCGGGGTCCGGTGCGGGCCCCAGTGCGGCGAGCCGCAGGAACAGGGAGCGGGACAGAGTGCGGGTGTCGATGGCTTCCGACGAGCTGGTGAGCACAACTGGTGCGGGTGCGCTCTTCGTGAGCGTGAGCACCTTCGAGCTGCCCTGTTCTGCGGACATGCCACCCCCTTGAGGTCGCGGACGGTCGCGTTGAGCCGCGACCATCGGAGGAACGCAGCCTCCACCTGAATACCGGAGGCGGCGCCACGGCAAACGCGGTTTCCGCAGAATGTCACATGTCGGCAACACGCTGTAGCGACATGTCGACAAGTTCCTGTGTCGTATGCGCAGTTAACAGGGGGTGTGCGGCATTTCGGTCGCCCGAACCGGACTTCGAGTGCTCTACCCGTTCCGGTTACGCCTCGATCCTGTTTGCGGATCGAAGTCGGGCGAAGCTACGGGCCAGCAGCCTTGACACATGCATCTGGGAGACACCCAGTTCGGCGCTGATCTGCGACTGCGTCAGATTGCTGTAGTAGCGCAGCAGCAGGATGCGCTGTTCGCGCTCGGGCAGTTGTACGAGCAGATGCCGGACCAGGTCGCGGTGCTCGACCCCCGCGAGGGCCGGGTCCTCGTAGCCGAGCCGGTCCAGGAGGCCGGGCAGTCCGTCGCCCTCCTGCGCGGCCTCCAGCGAGGTCGCGTGGTAGGAGCGGCCGGCCTCGATGCAGGCCAGCACCTCGTCCTCGGAGATTCTCAGCCGCTCGGCGATCTCGGCAGTGGTGGGCGAGCGGCCGTGAGCGGTCGTCAGGTCCTCGGTGGCGCCGGTGACCTGGACCCAGAGCTCGTGCAGCCGGCGCGGGACGTGAACGGTCCGTACGTTGTCCCGGAAGTACCGCTTGATCTCGCCGACGACGGTCGGCATCGCGAAGGTCGGGAATTGGACACCGCGTTCGGGGTCGAACCGGTCGATGGCGTTGATCAGGCCGATCGTGCCGACCTGGACGACGTCCTCCATCGGCTCGTTACGGCTCCGGAAGCGCGCCGCGGCGTACCGCACCAGAGGGAGGTTCGCCTCGATCAGTGCCGCCCGTACGCGGCCGTGCTCCGAGGTACCCGGCTCCAGGTTCTTGAGCTGTCCGAAAAGGACCTGAGTGAGCGCCCTGGTGTCCGCACCCCTGGTCCTGGCGGGCGGCGTCGTGCCGTCGGGCATCTCGGTCCGGACCGTCTCGACAGTCTCGTCGGTTTCGGGAGTCTGGGTGGTCTGGACGGTCTGGGGAGGCACTTGAGGCGCTGTACTGGCCGGCACGGTGACGCCACCCCTTTGCGGTCAACTTCGATCAACTCATCCGTCAAAAGCGGTCATAGCATCACAAGACATGTCCACTGTGTGCAAGCACCGTATAGCGTCGTGTTGGGTTCAACTTGGTTTAAACACTAAGAAAGCCCCTCGCCGTGGTGGCGGGGGGCTCAGGGGCCGGCGGGATCAGCCGGTGGGTCTGAATCAGAACGGATAGTCGGCGATCACCCAGGTCGCGAACGCGCGCCACTGCCCGGCGGCGGCCTGATGGGCGGGGTTCTCGATATAGCGCTTCAGAGCGTCCTCGTCGGCGACCGCGGAGTTGATGGCGAAGTCGTACGCGATCGGGCGGTCGGTGATGTTCCAGGCACACTCCCAGAACTCCAGCTCGGGAACCTTCCCTGCCAGCTCCTGGAAGGCCTTCGCCCCGGCGACGACCCGCGGGTCGTCCCGTTCGACGCCGTCGTTCAGCTTGAACAGGACCAGATGGCGGATCATGGGGTACTCCTACTTCACGAGCTCGGTCATGAAGTCCCCGACGCTCTGTGCGGCACTCGAAACGCCCTCGAATCCTATCTGGACAAGATCCGCCGCCCGGGCCGGGGACGTGATGATCGTGTACAGCACGAAGATGACTATCACGTAGAGAGCTATCTTCTTCGCTTGCACCATCAGCCCCTGCCTCCCCTTCGATCCCCTGTGCAGTCGGGCGATTCTATCCGCACGAATGGTCGTATCCGGCTGGTGATTCCGACCGTTCACACGGCCTTTAAGGACCAAGGACCTGGTGATCGGGGCCCTTCGTCCGCTCGTAGGGCTTCGGCGAGGCCGCAGGATGGACGGTGCGCCCGGCGGACCTGGCAGGAATCCGAAGGGCGAGGAACAGGACCTCGCTGTGGGGTTCTCACCGCGAGCCTTCCCCCTGGCTGCGGTGAGGGCTTGAGGAGCCTGTTCTCATCGGGGGAAGCGGCTTGTCCCCCCGATGCCGCTTCCCCCGACCGGACTTCGCGACCGTGGTCCCGGGTGCGACGACCGTCGCGCCCGGGACCACAGTCGTATCCGTATCCGTATCCCGCTCGCGAGGCGCGATCGTCGGCATGGCCGAGGATCTGAGGGGGCTGGAGTTGCACGAACGGCAGCAAAAAACCGCCCCCAACCTGTCTTTACAGGTCAGAGGCGGTTTTGCTGGCGGTAGCGGAGGGATTTGAACCCTCGGTGAGTTTCCCCACACTCGCTTTCGAGGCGAGCTCCTTCGGCCGCTCGGACACGCTACCGAGAGAGAGCTTAGACCATTCCGGCCGTCCGCCGAAATCCGATTCGCCGCAGCAGGCCGCGGATGCGGAAAAGCCTGGTCAGAGGTCGCGGAAGAAGGCCGTGAGCCGGTCGGCGCAGACGTCCTCCAGCACTCCCTGGATCACCTCGGGGCGGTGGTTGAGCCGCCGGTCGCGCATGACGTCCCAGAGCGAGCCCGCCGCCCCCGCCTTCTCGTCCCGTGCCCCGTAGACCACCCGGTCCACCCGGGACTGCACCAGCGCGCCTGCGCACATCGTGCAGGGCTCCAGGGTGACCACCAGGGTGCATCCGGACAGCCGCCATTGTCCGAGCGCCGCTGCGGCCCGGCGGACGGCGAGGATCTCGGCGTGCGCGGTCGGGTCGCCGGTCGCCTCGCGTTCGTTGTGTCCCGTGGCGAGCAGGGAGCCGTCCGGGCCGAGCACGACGGCGCCGACCGGCACATCGCCGGCCCGCGCCGCCAGGTCGGCCTCGGCCAGGGCGCGGCGCATATGCGCCCGCCACGGGTCTCTCACGGGATCGTGCGGGTCCCTTACGGGTTCGTGCGCTTCCGGCGGTCCTTGCGGGTGCGGTGCTTCGCTCACCCGCGGACCCTAACGGACGGTCTCCAGGACCTCGGCCGCACCCAGCGCGTCCGCGATCTCCACCAGCGCGTCCGTGCGCAGCATCAGCAGCTCCGCCTCGGGGAGCCCGAGGTCGGCCAGGATCCCGGTGTCACCGAGCGGGCCCGTCGGTACCGCGTCGGCATCGAGTTCGTTGTCGTTGTCGTTGTCGGGGGTGATGTCCGGCTCGCCGTCCTCCGTACCGTCGAGGCCGACGAGCTCTTCGAGGGCGGCAATCGTGTCCTCGGCCCCTGGTTCGCGGCCGAGCAGTTCATCGGTGAGCAGGATCTCGCCGTACGAGGAGCGAGCGGCGGCGGTGGCGTCCGAGATGAAGATCCGGGGGTCCTCCTCACCGTCCACCCGGACGACGCCGAACCAGGCGTCCTCCTGCTCGATGAAGACGAGCACCGTGTCCTCGTCCACCGAGGCCTCACGGGCCAGATCCGTCAGGTCGGACAGGGTCTCCACATCGTCGAGTTCCGTGTCGCTCGCTTCCCACCCGTCTTCGGTGCGCGCGAGCAGTGCGGCGAAGTACACCGTGACTCTCCCACTGGTCATAGGGGTGTCGGTCCGGCGGGAGGGCAGTCGGTGGCCCGGCTGCCCTGCGTCCCGCCCATCGGAATCGTGGCAGAAACATAGGCTTTGCGAGAGGAGTTCGGCCGTTGCGTCGGCCATCAGTTCTCCTGGACGCCGCCACCAGGGGGACACCGTGCCGCCGTCCGACCTACCAGCGGAAGGTCCGCATCCGCATGGCCTGGCGCATCCGGGCCGCCCTGGCCCGGCGCGGCTGGACCCGGTCGCGGAGCGCCTTCGCCTCATGCAGCTCGCGCAGAAACTGGGCGCGCCGCCTGCGGCGCGCCGCGTCGGCCTCCTCCGCGTTCTGCGGGGCCGGCGTGTCCGGCTGCTCCCGCTTTGGCTGTTGCCCGTCCGGCATCGGCTCATCACCCCAAGGCTGGCTCCGTGTGCCCCCACCTTCCCTCCGAACGTGTGGTTGATGCCAGCGCACGGGTGCGGGAGGCCCGGTTACTGTTGAGCCCATGCGGATCCACGTCGTCGACCACCCACTGGTCGCGCATAAACTCACCACCCTGCGCGACAGGCGCACCGACTCCCCGACCTTCCGGCGGCTCGCCGACGAGTTGGTCACCCTGCTCGCCTACGAGGCCACCCGGGATGTGCGCACCGAGCAGGTCGATATCGAGACCCCGGTCACACCGACGACCGGTGTGAAGCTGTCGCACCCTCGCCCCCTGGTCGTACCGATCCTGCGGGCCGGTCTCGGCATGCTCGACGGCATGGTGCGGCTCCTGCCGACCGCTGAGGTGGGCTTCCTGGGCATGATCCGTGACGAGGAGACGCTGCAGGCGTCCACCTACGCGACGCGGATGCCGGAGGACCTCTCGGGCCGCCAGGTGTACGTCCTGGACCCGATGCTGGCCACTGGAGGCACGCTGGTCGCGGCCATTCAGGAACTGATCAAGCGCGGTGCGGACGATGTCACCGCGGTCGTGCTGCTCGCGGCGCCCGAGGGCGTCGAGGTGATGGAGCGCGAGCTGGCGGGTACGCCGGTCACCGTGGTCACCGCCTCGGTCGACGAGCGGCTCAACGAGAACGGCTACATCGTCCCGGGCCTCGGCGATGCGGGCGACCGGATGTACGGCACGGCCGGCTAAGGGCTGGGCTGCCGGGGTCGACCCGGCAGCCGTCAGCAGGACGGTGCGGGGGCCGGCTTCGCCAGGGCGGCGAGCGCCGCGGCGGCCGCCTGGGGTGTGCTGAACGACTTGAACTTCGTACCGAGAATCAGATCGACGTCCGCCGTCTTGCGGGCGTCGGTCTTCGAAACGGTCCCCTGCAACTGCGTACCGAGGACCGGGAACGAGCCGTTCGTGGCCGACGGGGCGCCCAGCAGCACCCCCGGACCGGAGACCTTCTTGTCGTACGCGGCCGAGGCGTTCCCCACCTTGCCGATGGTGAAGCCGCGCTTCTTCAGCTCGTCGGCGGCCTTCTTGGCGAGCCCGCTGCGCGTTGTCGCGTTGTAGACGTTGACGGTGATCTTCGCGGGTTTCGGCAGCGCCTTCGCGGGCGCCGACGGCTTGGCTGACGGGCAGCCCGTCGTGTTGTCGGCGGCGCTGGCCTTCCCGGCGCCGCCCGTGAAGACATCGATGAGCTGCAGCGTGCCCCACCCGGCCAGCCCGAGTGCAACCACGGAAGTGGTGACAACGAGGATCAGTCTGCCCCGACGCCGGGGACGGCGCATGCGCGGGTACTTGTCGCCCGTGATGCGGTAGTTTCCGCCCATGCCGGGGGGAGTGAGCATGCTCATGGGCGCAGCGTAGTGCGACCCGGCGATGATGCCTACTAAATGATCAATGGATCGCGCCCGCCCGGGTGCGAAAGCACCCGAACGAACCCGGAGCGGCCCGCAGGGCTTGCGGGTCCGTGGAAGGAACCCGCCGGGCTCCGTCAGCCGAGTTCGAGTACCCGGGCGTGCAGTACTTGGCGCTGCTGGAGTGCGGCGCGGACCGCGCGGTGCAGTCCGTCCTCCAGGTAGAGGTCGCCCTGCCACTTCACGACGTGCGCGAACAGGTCGCCGTAGAACGTCGAGTCCTCGGCGAGGAGGGTCTCCAGGTCCAGATTGCCCTTGGTGGTCACCAGCTGATCGAGGCGGACCGGGCGCGGCGCGACATCCGCCCACTGCCGGGTGCTTTCCCGGCCGTGGTCGGGATATGGCCGCCCATTTCCGATGCGCTTGAAGATCACACGGAAAGCCTACCGGGCAAGAGCCTCCGGGCGCAGCCATGGGGTGGGACTGCGACGCTGGCGAGAACGCCACAAAAATGGACATTTTGGAACATGGGCCGTGATGAGTGACCGCGACAGCACGGGCAGAGACGCGGATTCGGGCGCCGACGGCGGTTCCGGCACCGGCGCGTCGGACACGGGCGTGGCGTCGGGTGCTGTCTGTTCGTCGGCTACTGTCCGGCTGCGCGTTTGGCCGCCCTGGCCGCGTGTTTGGCCTGCTGCTTGAAAGCGCGGACCTCGGCGAGTGATTCCGGGCCGGTGATGTCGGCGACCGACCGGCGCGAGCCCGCCTCACCGTACGGTCCGGCAGCCTCCCGCCAGCCCGCCGGCCGGACCCCGAACTGCTTGCCCAGCAGCGCCAGGAAGATCTGCGCCTTCTGGGTGCCGAATCCCGGCAGGGCGTTCAGTCGTTTTCGCAGCTCGGCCCCGCTGGAGACATCGCTCCACACCGCGCCCGCGTCGCCGTCGTACTCCGCCACCAGGTACTGGCACAACTGCTGGACCCGCTTGGCCATGGAGCCCGGGTAGCGGTGCAGGGCAGGTTTGGCGGTGAAGAGTTCAGCGAAGGCCTCCGGGTCGTACGCGGCGATCTCATGGGCGTCCAGGTCGTCTTTGCCCATCCGCCCGGCCAGGGTGTACGGGCCGGAGAAGGCCCATTCCATCGGCACCTGCTGATCCAGCAGCATGCCGACCAGAGCGGCGAGCGGGCTGCGCGCGAGGAGTTCGTCCGCCCCCGGCTGCTGGGCGATCCGCAGGGTGATGTCCTGGTCCTTGTTGCTCTCGGTCATGCCTTCGATCATCTCGACGGCGGAGCGGCCCGGCCACCCCACTGCCCGCCGATGCAGCCGTTTGCCGCCGGATCCGGTTCGAGGCTGCACGACAGCCGGCCGGCAGCCGTGGGCGTGGGCCCGCCGGGTTTCGCGGGACCGTACGAACGGTTCGGATGCCCGAAGGGGCAGCGTCGGCTGCCCCTGGCCGGCGGGGTCCGGGCTGGACGAGGCAGTGGCACGTCGTGAAGGTGGAGTGGTGGGGCCATCACGACGCGCCTTCGACCGGGGTGCGGTCAGGGGAGATGACGATGTACGCACAGGAACGGGACCAGGAACACGACCACGAGCGGGACCACGGGCACGGGCAGGAGCACGACGAAGCCCCGCACGCGTCGAGCACCACCGAGGGCCGGGAGGCGGCGGACACCCCGCACCTCTACCGCGCGGCGGCCGCAGGGCGGGCCGATGTGGTCGGGGCCGGCGGCATGAGCGTGCTCCAACGGGCGGTCGGCAACAGCGCAGTGGGGTCGATGTTCCGGAGGCAGGAGGAGGAAGAGCGCTCCCCCGTGCACGACGTGATCTCGTCCGGCGGAGGGCAGCCCCTGGACACCGATACCCGCACCGATCTGGAGGGGCGGATGGGCGCGGACTTCTCCGACGTACGCATACACACCGGCTCCGCCGCACACGAGTCGGCGAAGGGTGTGGGCGCCCATGCGTACACGGTCGGCAACAACGTGGTCTTCCAGCGGGACGCGTACGATCCGTCCTCGCCACAGGGCCGCACCACACTGGCTCATGAGCTCACCCACGTGATCCAGCAGCGCAACGGCCCGGTGGAGGGTACGGAGGCGCCGGGCGGTATCCGGGTGAGCGATCCGTCCGACCGGTTCGAGCGGGAGGCCGTTGCGAACGCCGACCGGGTGCTGGCGGACCCGGCCCCGGCCCCGGCTTCGGCGGCTGCGACGGGGACGGCCGGTCATGACTCGTCCCCCGTCGCGACGCCCGCTGTGCAAAGGGCGGCGACGGAGGACGAGGACGAGCAACCTGCCGATGTGCAGGGCGCCTTCGTCCAACGGGCGGAGGAAGGGGCCGAGGAGGAGGAAGAGGCTCCGCCTGCTTGACGGGCCCGCTGACCGGCCGGCCTGATCCGCGGTGTCCGTCCCCGGTGTCCGTCCGTGGTGTCAGCCCGCGGTCTCCGTCCGCATTGTGCCGCCCAGGAACAGCGACTCCGCACACCGCGAAGGCGTCGGCGCGTTCACCGGCTTGCCCACCTTCCGGCAGTCGACGGTCATCGTGACCTTGCCTCCCGCGGGCACCTGGATCGGCGTGACGAAGTGGTAGTCGGAGTCCCGGAAGTTCTCCAGTGCCAGCCTGAGCACGGGCGCGTCCCGGCCGGAGGAGACCACGAGCGTTCCCGCGTCGCCCTGCGGGTTCTGGACCACGATGTCCGTCAGTTGGAAGGTTTTTCCGCTGGGCACCTGAAGGGCCGTCGAGGTGTTCGACCCGCCGCCCACCGAGTCCCTGACCTGCACCTGCGCACTGGTCGGGGCGGCGGCCGCGGAGCCGTCGGAGGTGCCGTCCGAGGTGCCGTCGGAGGCGCCGGGGCTCGGTGAGGGGCTCGGCTTCGGTGAGCCGTCGTTCGCACCCGAGGCGTCGCCTCCGCCCGAACCCGCTCCGGCCGCCGAGCCGGGGTCCGGAGTCTTGCTCTCGTCGGCCGCGGCGGCGGCGGACCGGACCGCGTCCGGCGTGATTGCCTCCCGGGCCGCCGACTTCACGGCCGGTCGCAGCAGCGCGTACCAGAGCCCGACGAGCGCGATCAGCAGAACAGCCGCGGTGATGAGCGCCCTGGGAAGCCAGCGCGGCAGGATCGGCTCCTGTTGGTACGAGCCGTCCAGGACCACCGGCGCGACCGGGGCCTGGCCCTCCGCTACGTCCGGTGTGGCGACCACCTGGAAGGGATGGGTGACCGGCGTGCCGCGCCACACGCGCTTCGCCGGCCGGATCCGCAGCTTTCCGAACTCGGCTTTGCCGGGCGCGATCTGCAGGGTGTCCGCCGCGAACGTGACCCGGGCCCGCTCCGTCCCCGACTGAGCCCCCAGCCGCACGGTCGCCGGAGTGTTTCCCCGGTTGTCGACGGCGAGTTGGTGCCTGCCGCGCCAGGCGCCGTGCGAGCTGCGCGGTACCAGCTCGGCGGTCGTCTCGGTGAAGGGGAGTACGGTCACCCGCCCTTCGGGCACCACCGTGTCGCCCTGTTCGCTGGTGGGCACCACCCGGATCCCGAAGGGCGTCTCCCCTGCTAGTACGGTCGAGTCGCGGGGCGGACGCAGCACGAGGGAGACCGTCTGCGAGTCGCCCGGATACAGAGACAGGGTCGCCGGCTCCACCGTCGACCAGGCGGCACACTCACCGACCACCTCGAAGCGGTATTCCTCGACGGTGCTGCCGGAGTTGAGGATCCGCAGGGGGAGAGCCGTCTCCTCGCCCGGTGCGGCAGTGACGGACGAATCGTCGAGGCTTGCCGTGAGACTCATAGGGCGCACCGTAGGGTCCGCGCCGAATGCCGACATCGGCCGTGAAGGAACACTTCTGGGCAGAGTCTGTGCCCGGATCGGCTTTTCTGTTTCCCTGTAGGTGTACGTGGGAATCGTTTGACCGCCTCAGGACGAATGAGGCACACGAAAGCAGCCGTGATGGTTGTGTTCAGTGTGATGCCATCGGCTGCTACCCAGGGGGAGCATTGCCATGGAGCGCATCACTGTCGCATTACGGGCCCAGGATCCGATCTCGCAGGCGGGCGTGGCCAGTCAGCTGCGTACCCGGCCCGAAGTCAGCGTGACGGAGTGGGGGGAGGGCGACGCCTCACCTCAGATCGTGGTCGTCGTCGTGGACACGGTCGACGATGAGGTCCTGATGATGATGCGCCACATTCAGCGCACCAGCACCTCGCGCACCGTCCTCGTCACCACGGACATCGACGAGCAGAAACTGGTGAGCGCCGCGGAGTGCGGTGTCGCCGGTGTGGTCAGACGCTCCGAGTCGACCCCGGAGCACCTGGTGCAGGTCATAGGGACGGTGGCGCGGGGCGAAGGACATCTGCCCTCCGACCTGCTGGGAAGGCTGCTCGAGCAGGTGGGCCGCCTTCAGGGGCAGGTGCTCGGCCCTCGTGGCCTGCACTTCACCGGTCTGGCAGCGCGTGAGGTGGATGTGCTCCGCCTGGTCGCGGAGGGGTACGACACCGCGGACATCGCGACGAAGCTGGCCTATTCCGAGCGCACGATCAAGAACGTGCTGCATTCGGTGATGACCCGGCTGCAACTGCGGAACCGGTCGCATGCGGTGGCGTACGCGATGCGGCAGGGGTTGATCTGAGCCTGCGTGGCGGCAGGGGCTGATCCGAGCGGTCCGGCACGTGCGTCCGGCGGGTGCGGTGCCTGCCCGAAAGGGCAGTGACGGCTTCCCGGGGGTGTGACTCCCGCACCACTGCGCATCGGCCGCGGGTACGGGACCGTGGGGCCCGGTACGCCGATCGGCCGAGGGTGGGGGAGGACTTCCGTGCGCTGGTTCCAGCTGCTTCAGCGGGCTTCGCGGTCGCGGTCGGCCCGGCCGGCCCGGCCCCGGCCCTCCGCCTCGCGCAGGACCCTCGCCGTGCTCCGTATCCCTGTGCTGGCCGTTCTCCTCTTGGCCACCGGCATCGCCCCCGGCTCGGCCGTGACCTCCGGGGCGCCGACGGTGGACATGCCCGAGCCATGGGTTACGCCTGCCGAGTTCACGGACGCGGTCGACCCCGGCGGGTCCACGGGCGTGGCCAAGCAGGTTCGTACGCCGGCCATACCGCCGAGGCCTGATGTGGTGCTGCTGGTGGATGGCACCGGGAGCATGAGGGCCCCGATCGGCGATGTACAGGCGGGTTTGAACGACATCACGACGAAGGTCCGTGCACAGCAGCCGGATTCCCGCTTCGCGGTGGCCACCTACGGCGACGAGAAGGACGATCCGACGGCTGAGTTCGCTGTCCTCCAAGGACTGACGACGAACCTGGACGACGTACAGAAGGAGGGTGTCGACAAGCTGACCATCACCCGTGGCGGCAGGAGCAAGGGCCCGTCCGAGGACTGGATCTACGCGCTGTGGAAGGTGGCCAACGGCGCGGACGGCGAAACCGTCTTCCGGGACGGCGCCAGCCCGGTGGTCGTCCTGGTCGGTGACGCGTCGAGCCACAACCCCAGCAACAAGATCCCTTACGAGGAAGCGGTGTTCGCGCTCCAGGACAAGGGCGTACGCGTCATCGCTGTCGACGTGGAGACCGAGAACGGCGACGGGCTCAACGGCTACGGATACACAAGCCCCACCTACCAGGACCCGTACCACGAGCCCGACCAGGCCAAGCGGATCACCGCAGCCACCAACGGCCGCATGCTCGACGGAATTCCCGGGGACGGAGTGACCGAAGCCATCATCGAGGGCTTCGACAATCTCCCCACCTCCGTCGGCTACCGTCTCGACAACTGCGACCCTCACCTGTCCGTCAGCCTCGACCCGCCCACTCAGCAGGTCACCAGCGGGGACACCGCGCACTTCGCGGAGAACATCGACGTCTCCGCGGACGCGCCCCAGGGCACCCGACTGACCTGCACCGTCCAGTTCCTGATGGGCACCCAGGTACCCGGCACGGACACCATCGGACCGGCCGCGGCTGCCGATCCCGACTTTCAGGAGCAGATCAATATCGATGTGAACGACATCGACGCGCCTGTCGTCACCGTGGACGATCTGACCGTCCGGGCCAAGGACAAGAAGGGCGCGCGCGTGACGTACGGCGCCACCGCCCAGGACGCCACTGACGGCACCCTCCCCGTCACTTGCACCCCGCCCTCCGGCTCGCTCTTCCCGGTCGGCAGCACCACGGTGACCTGCTCGGCCACCGACTCGGCCGGCAATACGGGGACGGACACAGCGCAGATCGAGATACTGGAGGCCCCCGTGCCGCCCTCGGCGGACGTGGCGATGGAGGTCGATGTCAGCCCGGACCGTACGTACACAGGGCGTCCTGCCCGAGCCCGTTTCACGGTCACCAACGCAGGCCCGGACGCGGCGACCGGGGTGGTCATCGGTTCGTCCTGGCCGAAACCCTCCAAGGCGAAGGACCGCAGCCTGGCCGCCCTGACCCGCTGCACGGCGGCGAAACCCTGCACCATTCCGGCGGGTGGCCGCATCGAGGTGACCCAGACGGCGACGTACCGCGCGGCGGTCACCGAGGACGTACGGGCCACCGTGCGCGGCACGCTGCCCGACCGTCGGAAGGGCAACAACCAGGACACCGAACGGCTGCGCGTCCTGAAGCCCTCGCTGACCGTTACCCCGCAGGTCGTCAAGCCGGGGCAAGTGGTGCTGGCGCGGGGCAAGGACTATCCGCCGGGGCAGACCGTACGTTTCACGTGGAACATCGGGATCACTGCGGAGATGTCCGGTGTGACCGTGAGCCGCGACGGCACCTTTGAGGTCCAGGTCCCGGTTCTGCGCAAGGACAAGCTCGGCCCGCGCATGCTGCGGGCGGGCTCGCGCGACCTCGACCGACTGCAGAAACCGGTCCTGGTGGTCCAGCGGAATCTCCAGCCACCGGACTTCGCGGGCCGCGCGTGAGCGCCGGCGACCATACGGGAGTGATCGGGTGATCCACGAGGTCGACGACGTACTGCGGGCTCTGATCAGGGCGGAGGTGCTCGAAGGCGGCCAGATCGCGGTCGTCTTCGACGCCCCGACCCGGGAGTGGGCGGCGAAGGTCAACGCCCCTGTGGTCAACCTCTACCTCTACGACATACGCGAGGACATGCGCAGGCGCGAGCGAGGCCTGCACAACGAGTACGACGAGCGCGGCACGATCATCGCCCGCCGCCGCCCGCCCCGCTTCTTCAAGCTGTCATACCTGATCACGGCATGGACGAAGCGCCCGGAGGACGAGCACCGGCTGCTCTCGTCGCTGCTCGGCTGCTTGCTGCGCTACGAGGCGCTGCCTCCGGAGCGGCTGACGGGTTCCTTGGCCGAGATCGGGGCGTCCGTACCGATGTCGATCGCGCTGCCGCCGCCGGAGGACCGCTCGTTCGCCGACGTATGGAGCGCGCTGGGGGGCGAGTTGAAGCCCTCGCTGGACCTGGTGATCAGTGTGCCGGTGACGGCGTCGCCGAGCTATGTGGTCGGGCCGCCGGTGGGGGACGAGGGCTTGCAGGCCCGCTTCGGGGATGTGCCCGAGGGGGCCGAGCCGTTGTCGGAACCGATGCCGGGGCGCGGGGGGCTCCCGGTGTACGGAGGGCGGCCCGGCCGACCGGGGGGTCCGGGTGGGGCCGTCCCCGGTACCCCTGTCCCCGGTATCCCCGTCACGGAACGGCGCCGAGGCCTCTCCTTCCGTATCACCGAGAACCGCAAGGCCGCTGCGGCGGACGGCACACGGGGCAGCGGGGCGGACCACGCGGCGGACGCAACGCCGGGCAGCGGAGCCGACCACGCGGCGTACAGCACGGAGGACGGCACCGAATGACAACCGCGGGCGACCCGAACCTGCGTCATCTGCTCGCCCGCGCGGTAGCGGTGGAGCAACGCATCCGACGAGCGGTCGAGGCCCGGCAGCTCACCGATCCGGACCCGGACGACGCCTTCCGCGGTCTCTACCTCACGGACGAGAACATCGCCCGTCTGCTGGACACGGACGAGGCCCGCGCCTTCCCGTCCCCCGTCCCGGACCACGTAGAGACACCGGCCGAACCATCCCGACTGAACGCCCTGGCCACCGAGTTCGACCTCACCGCCCTCGATATCGAGATCCTCCTCATCACGCTCGTACCGGATCTCGACGACCGCTTCGAGGCGTTCTACGGCTACCTGAACGACGACGTCACCCGCCGCCGCCCGTCCATCGGCCTGGCTCTGGGTCTGTGCGGTCTGTCCCCCGCCGACCAGGCGGCGCGCGGCCGGCTGTCGGCCCTCGCACCACTCCGTGAGGGCCGCCTTCTCCTGGCAGAGGACCTGGACCGCCCGTTCCTGAGCCGGGCACTGCGCGTCCCCGACCGGGTCACCGCGCACCTCCTGGGCGACGACACACCCGACCCGCGGCTGGCCGACCTCCTCGCACCCTGGCACGCCGTACCGGGCGTCGGCGACCCGGCCCCGCTGGCCGCGGCGCTCGCCCGAGGCGCCTCGCTGGCCTATCTCCGCGAGGACCAGGGCGGTGCGGGCACGGCTCTCGCGGCCTCGGCGCTGACCCTCGCGGGCCACCGGGCGCTGGGCCTGGACCTGGCACGACTGGCCGAGGACCCGTCCCCCGCCGAGGCGGCCCGTTCCCTGGTCCGCGAGGCCCGGCTGACCGGCGCCGGTCTGGTCTGCGCCCCGCTCGACGCGGTCTCCCGCGAACACCCGGAACTCCTCCGGCTGCTCACCGGCACCCCGGTCCCCACGATCCTGGTGGGCCGGACCCCCTGGGACGCCGCCTGGTCAGCCGCCCCGCCCCTCCTCCTGCACGCCCCACGCGTGGAGCCCTCGACCAGGGCCGCCCTCTGGACCGACGCGTACGAGGCTCCCGTCCCCGAGACCATTGACGTGGACCGCCTGCTCTCGCCGTTCCTCCTCACCCCGGAACAGATCACCCGCGCCGCCCGGGGCGCTGCCCAGACCATCCACCTGGACGGCGGCACCCTCACCCCCGACCACGTCCGCCAGGGCGCCCGCGCCCAGAACGCGGCGGGCCTGGACCGTCTGGCCCGCCGCATCGAACCCACCGTCACCTGGAACGACCTCGTTCTCCCCCCGGACACCCACGCCCAGCTCCGCGAACTGACCGCCCGCGCGCGCCATCGCGACCGGGTCCTGGGGGAGTGGGGCATGCGCCCCGGCGGCGGCAGGGGACGGGGCGTCTCCGCCCTCTTCGCGGGCGACTCAGGCACCGGCAAGACGATGTCGGCGGAGGTCATCGCCGCGGACCTGGGCCTGGACCTCTACACGGTCGATCTGGCGACGGTGATCGACAAGTACGTGGGCGAGACGGAGAAGAACCTGGAACGGATCTTCTCCGAAGCGGCGGGCGTGAACGGGGTCCTGCTCTTCGACGAGGCGGACGCGATCTTCGGTAAACGCTCGGACGTGAAGGACGCCCACGACCGCTACGCGAACGTCGAGAGCGCGTACCTCCTCCAGCGCATGGAGTCCTTCGACGGCCTGGCCATCCTCGCCACCAACCTCCGGGCCAACTTGGACGACGCCTTCACCCGCCGCTTGGACCTGGTCATCGACTTCCCGGTCCCGGACCCCGAACAACGCCTCGTCCTCTGGGAGCGCTGTCTGGGCCCGGTACTCCCCCGGGGCAAGGACCTGGACCTCGCCTTCTGCGCGGAGAACTTCGAGCTGGCGGGCGGCAACATCCGCTCGATCGCGGTGACCTCCGCGTACCTGGCGGCGGACACGGGCGAGCCGGTGACGATGCCGACACTGATCCACGCGATCCAGCGCGAGTACCAGAAACTGGGCCGGCTGACGCTGGCGTCGGAATTCGGCCCGTATCTGGGACTGCTGGCGTGAGGCCGCCGGCCGGACACCGGCCGCCTGTGCGCGGGCCCTTGCGCGGGCCGGTGGTTGCCGCCACCGTGGTCGGGGTCGGCCGGTGACCGACCGGTCTTCTCCGTACGTGACGGGAGTCAGCGTGAACGCATTGTCTGTCCTGCCCCATGAACTGCACGGCGACGGCCCGCACAAGGTGATCGCGGTGCACGGCTGGCTCGCAGACCGCTCCGCATACGCCCCCGTGCTGCCGGATCTCGACCTCGGTTCGTTCCAGTACGCGGTGGTGGACCTGCGCGGCTACGGCGAGGCCCGGGACACGGACGGCTCGTACACCACGGCCGAGGGGGCGAAGGACGTGCTCGCGCTGGCCGACCGGCTCGGCTGGGAGCGGTTCTCGCTGATCGGCCACTCGATGGGCGGCTCCGTCATCCAGCGGACGCTGGCCGCCGCGCCGGAGCGGGTGCGCAGAATCGTCGGGGTCTCGCCCGTCCCCGCGTCCGGCCTGCCCCTCCCGCCCGAGCAGTGGGAACTCTTCGCCGCGGCGGCACACACCCCGCAGAACCGCCGGGTCATCCTCGACACCACCACCGGGGGTCGGCGCCCGGCGGGCTGGCTTGACCGGATGGTGCGCCGCTCGGTCGACTGCAGTGACGTCAAGGCGTTCCGGGCCTGGCTGGACTCCTGGGCGGGCGAGGACTTCCACGACCAGATCGAGGGTTCGCCCGTGCCCGCTCTCGCCGTCGTGGGCGCGCTGGACCCGGCCCTCTCCGCCGAGTTGCAGCGCGCCACCTGGATGCGCTGGTTCCCCCGGGCCGAACTGGTGGAGCTGCCGTCGTGCGGCCACTACGCGATGGACGAGACCCCGCTCGACCTGATCCGCGTGATGGAGGACTTCCTGCGGGCGGACGCGGAGGCATGAGCGGTCCCGCCCCTGCCGAAATGCCCGTACCAGATGTCTTCGATCCGAGGCTGTACGGGCAGGGCATCCCCCACGACCGCTACCGCTACCTGCGCGACCACCACCCCGTGGCGTGGCAGGAGGAGCCGGAGGTGCTCGGCTGGTCGGCGGGCCCCGGCTTCTGGGCGGTCACCCGGCACGAGGACGTGGTCCGGGTCCTGAAGGACTCCTCGACGTACTCCTCGTACCTGGGCGCCACCCAGATCCGCGACCCTGACCCCGCCGACCTGCCGTTCATCCGCCGCATGATGCTCAACCAGGACCCGCCGCACCACCGACGCCTGCGCGTCCTCGTCAGCCGCGCCTTCACCCCGAAGCGCATCGACCGCTTCGAGACCGTCGCCCGTGAACGCGCCCGCGCCCTGCTCACCCGCGCGGTGGCCGAGGCGCGGGCCGGCGACGGCACCTGCGACCTCGTCACCCAGGTCACCGACGACTACGCCCTGCTCAACCTCACCGACCTGCTCGGCGTACCGGACACCGACCGCGCGCTTCTCCTCCACTGGACGCAGCGCGTCATCGGCTACCAGGACCCCGACGAGGCCGGTACCCGGGAAATCGGCCCGGACGGCAGACCAGTCAACCCCCGCTCCCCATCCGCCCTGCGCGACATGTTCGACTACGCGCACGCCCTGGCCGCCCACAAGCGCCGCCATCCCACCGACGACGTCATGACGTCCCTGGCCATGGACCCCGAACTGACCGCCCCCGAAATGGAGATGTTCTTCTTCCTGCTGGTGGTGGCCGGCAACGACACCGTACGCAGCGCGGCCCCCGGCGGCCTGCACCTCCTGGCGGAGCACCCCGACGCGTACCGCCGCCTGCGCGACGGCGAGGTCGGGTTCGCGGGCGCCGTCGACGAACTCCTCCGCCGCCACCCCCCGGTCCTGACCTTCCGCCGCACGGCCACCCGGGACACGGAGCTGGCCGGCACCCGTATCCGTACCGGCGACAAGGTGGTCGTCTTCCACGCCTCCGCCAACCACGACGAACGCGTCTTCCCCGACCCCTTCACCCTGGACGTCGCCCGAACCCCCAACCCCCACGTCTCCTTCGGCGACGGCCCGCACGTCTGCCTGGGCGCGCACTTCGCGCGCTTGCAGTTGCGCGCTCTGTACGCAGAGGCGTGCCGAGCCCTGCCACCCGGCCCGCTCCAACTCGCGGCCCCGTCAAGCCGTTTGGTGTCGAACTTCATCAACGGGCTGAAGTCGCTGCCGGTGCGGGTGGCCGGCTCCTGACAATTGGTCTGTCAGGTGGAGGTTGCTGTGGGCCGTGCTTAATGAGGCCGCGCTGCGCCGAGTCGTCGGGCAGCCGGGCAATCACGAAGGAGCAAGCCCGGACGAGTCGGTCAGAATGGTGCGGGAGAAGGCGGAGAAATACGCATGAGTGGCGCTGAACGGACTCTCCCTCAAGGGGTTGATCCGGCAGAAACCATCCCGAGGTGTCCGGAGCGACAGCAGGTCTCTGGCGCCGCGTGTGGATGGCATGGGGTGAGCTGCTCGATGTGAGGCCCATCCGCAGCCTTATCCTGCAGTCGGCGATACAGCGGGCGATCTCGGCGCGCCAGTAGGATTTATGAGTCGCTGGCCCAAGAGGGGGGCTCGTTTTCGTTGAGGAAACGTTGCTCCATTTCCTCTGCGTACTCGGAATCCTTCTCGACGTCCGCATCGGATGGCACTCGCCATTCCCCTGCGCCCAGGATGGTGAGTGTGTTGGCAACTGCCTCACTGATGCAGATGCTCTCGAGGCCCTCACCCAGGGATACGTTGAGAAACGCCTGATCTGCGATCCTGCTCTCCAGAAGATAGTCGCCACCCCAGTAGAAAAGTCCGATCTGCATACCCAGTGTGTGGGTGGTGAAGGCTGGGATTCTTTCGTACTCGCCTTCGGTGAACTTGCAGCCGAAAGCGCCTTCAAGTAATTCGCGCACTTCTTCCATCGGTGCCGAACTGCTTGTTCTGACGGAGAACTCCAGTACCTTCTTCGGCATCGACACTCCCCGTTGGCATGGTTAGATTCCATCCCGAGCATCAAAGATGTTAGCAACTCATGTAAACGCCGTCTAGATGCCGTGCCGGTGCATGCGGTAGTTCTGATCGAATGATCTTGTGCTCTATCCGCCGGGTTGTTTCTCTCGGAGGACGATTGTCGACTCCCCGATGCCCTTGACGTCAGGGAATTCTGCTGCCAATGCGGCGCCGATCATCTGGCCTAGATGTACTAACTTGGGGGTGTATTGCATGTCGGGGAAGATGGCCTTGTCCCACTTGCGGCGTCTGCCCTTCTTTTCCACAACGCGTTGGAATTCCTCCGGATCCACCACGAACATGTCGATGTCGAACTCTTGTGGGTTGAAGTGTGTCTTGCCCTTCTGCTCCCCGCGCCATCCAGTGGACATGCTTCCGCGGTATTGGATCGGGTTGCCGTTGTAATCGAATTTTTCGATAATGGCGTCGATTCTTCTCTTCTTCCTCTCGTACTCCTCGCGCCATATCTGGCCTCCTTTTTCGTCGATTGTCTTGTCGATGGCATCAGGAGCGAGATCTGGGATGCCGGTCTTGGCTGCCCACTTCTTCAGGCTCTGTAGTTCGCGCTGGGCTTCGTCGATCACTTGGGAAATCAGATGTCTTTCAGCCTCGTTACTGCGTTCGTGCTTGCCGGCCCAACGCCTCCTGTATATGGCCTTGAAAGTGGTGACATGGGTTTCGTTGATGGATTCGATCCTGGGAAGGATGTGTTTTTGGAATCGTTCCTTCACTGCTTTGTCCTCGATGGTCTCCATATAGTGCTTAAAATTATCGATAGCGACATGGACTCTACTGAACTTGTCAATGAATAAATCCTCGTTCGCTGACGCCATGAGGACGTCGACGTCGCGCCCTTTGGGGGAAAAGGTCAGCGTGTGGGCCTCGCCCACCATGTTGAACGGAACGAGGATCTTGGGTGAGGGTTTATCGTCGAGCTTCTTGTTTTGTTGCTTATCTTCCTTCTTCTTGTTTTTATTCTTGAATTTGCTCCAGATTTTCCTTGCGGCCTTGGCGATGAAGCCCACGATCTTGTCGATGGCCCTGTTCACGGGCCTGGCGACCGCGTGGAAGACGGACTTCACCTTGTTGGCCAGGCCGCCGATGCCCAGGAGGGAGGCGAGGAAGCCGATGAGGAGCGGGACGCTGGCCGCCAGGGCGGCCTCGACCATCTTCGGGACGCCCGCCGATCCGCCGTTGGCTATGGCGACGACCGCGTCCAGGACCGCGTTGACGAACTCCACTATCTGGGCGCCCTGGTTCACGATGAACGTGACGATGTCGATGATTCCCTTGACCGCGCGGACGAAGGCGGAGGCGGGGTTGAGGAGGGAGATGATCCAGGTGATCCCGGCGATGATGACGGTGGGGATCAGGTAGCTGGTGAGTTTTTCGAGGATGGTGGCCTTGAGGTCGCCGGCCTCGGCCTCGATTTCCTTGACGGCGCCCGCGGGGCCCTCGGTGGCGAGTTTCTTCGCGACGGGGACGGAGGCTTCGACGGCGGTCAGGGCCTGGTCGGGGATGCCCTTGCGGGTGATGCGGGCGCGGATGTTGTCCCAGGTCAGGCCGAGAAGGGAGGCGATGAGCTGGATGATGCCCTTGAGGTCGAACTTCTGGGGGAGTTCGAGGCCCGCCTTGACCGCGGTGCCCAGGAGCCAGGAGACGACGCCTGTCTTGAGGTGTTCGGCGACGTTGGTGATGAAAAGGTTGAGGCCGGCACCGACCGCGCGTACGAGGTTGCCGAGGAACCCGATGGGGTCCTTGATGATCTTCATGATGGCGGAGGCGGCCTTGGCGAGGATGCCGAGGAGGAGGTTCTTCAGCTCGTTGATCGTTTTGACGGTGCCGACGATCAGGTCCTTCGCCTTCTGAACGAGGCCCTGGTTGGCTTCCTGGAGCTTCTTGATCTCCTCGTCGACCTTGTTCAGGGCGGCGGTGTATTTGTTGGCGAGGTCCTGGACGAGTTGTTCGGACTTCTCGTTGACTGTGGCTTCGAGGTCGTCGAATTTGCCTGCGAAGTCGTTGGCGGCTTCCTGGCCGAACTGGCGGAGGTCTGCGGGGAGTTTGTCGACCTCGGCCTTCAGTTCTGCCCGGCCCTTGGCGATGCGGGCCTTTGCCTTGCCGAGTTCGGCGCCGATGATGTCGGCGACGGAGGAGATGACGGTCTGCATCTTCGCGACGTAGAGCTTGCGGGCTTCCTGGAAGAGGTCGTTGGCCTCCTCCGGCATGCCCATCAGCTTGTCCTTGGCCCACTTCGCCGGGCCGAACATCCCTGAGTAGCGTTTGTCCTTGTACTTCTTCATGCGGCGCTTGTGGTCGGCGGTGAACGCGTCCCGGGCCGCTTTCTCTCCTTGGGTGAACGCGGTGTCGACCTTTTTGTCCAGGTCGGAGAGGGTTCCTTCGACGTCCCTCTTCGTGCTGTCGTAGACCGTCTGGAGCTTGGCCGTTACCTCGGCGCGTTTCTTCTCGTCCTTCGACTTTGTCTCGCCCTTGCCGCCGTCGACCTGTTTGCCCGCCGAAGTGCGGGTCGCGGTCAGGGCGTTCATGGCCTGGGCGCCGGAGGCTGCGGCTCCGGCCTTGGCGGTCGAGAGTTGTTGGGCTTCGGCTGCTTTGCCCTTGGCGGGGGCCTTCGCGGAGTCCGTCTCGGCGGTCTTCTTCGCGGTCAGGGCCTGGTCGAACTCGGGCTCGTTGCCCTTGGCGAGCTGCTCCTCGGTGACCTCCGCGTCCGCCATTGCCTTGTCGTTGGCGGCGGGGCCCTTGGAGAAGTCCGTTACGGCGGGAGGTTGTTGAGCGGGGACGGCGTCTGCTGCGGATGGGGCGCCGGGGTTGGCGGGCGGCTGGTCGGGGGTCATCGGGGTGACGGGTTTGTCCTTGGCCGCCGAGGTGTCCGGTGGGGCCTTGGTGGCCGTGTCGATGTCCTTGGCCGAGGACTCCTTGCCGTCCTTGACCTTTCCGTCGACCTCGCCCTTGATCTGGTCGGCCTTGCCGGACTTGGAGAACTTGTCGGCCTGGTCGAGGTTCTTCGGGGCCTGGGCGTCGATGGCCTTGTTCACCGCGTCGATGAACGCCTGCTTGTTGAACTCGCCGGGCTTCGCGGCGTTCATCTTCTCGGCGTTGGCCGCCTTGCCCTGGGCCTCCTTGTCGTCGGGGGGCGCGACCGCCGCGTCCTGTGCTGATTTGGACTCGGTGGTGGCGGGGGCGTGGTGGGCCAGGCGGAGTTTCTTCGCCGCCACGTCCGCCTTGACCTTGCGGAAGCCGGGGGCCTGGGCGGGGGAGGGTTTCACCGGGGCCGTGTAGCGCTGGGCGACCAGGCGGGAGACGGCCGCGTTGCCCGCTGCGCGCTGAAGACGTTGCAGGCTGCGGGGGTCGGGGGCGGGGCGGTCGCCGGGCGGGCGTTCCGGTGCCGTCGTCGTACGGGAGACGTCCGGATGAGCGGGAGAGGAACGAGCAGTAGAGGGGTCCTTCTCCGGAACCGCCTTCATCCGCCCTCCCGGCCGCACATGTGCCCTGTCGCCGTCCCAGGGTGTGCGCAGTGCCTGCGCAGTACGCAGGGCATGCGCACCGCGGTCGGGGCAGCTCCCGGCGGTACGTACAGCACATGGGCATTGCCTGATCGGGCAGCGGCCGGTGCACGGGTGGGCGGCCGAGTGTCCGTTCCCGGTGATCGCGGGTGTCACGAGAATTGCGGGCGTTCCCGGCCAAGGAGAGACTCATATGCCGTCGTACCTGTCCCCGGGCGTCTACGTCGAAGAGATCGAGTCCGGGTCCCGGCCGATCGAAGGGGTGGGCACCTCGGTCGCCGCCTTCGTCGGCTTCGCCCAGAAGGGCCCGTTCGACGAGCCGACGCTGATCACCAACTGGAGCCAGTTCGCCGGCACGTTCGGTGACTTCGTCGACGGTACGTATCTGGCGTCGGCCGTGTACGGGTTCTTCGCCAATGGTGGTGGCGTCTGTTACGTGGTGCGCATCGGTGACGGCACCGAGCCGCCGGCCGAGGACGAAAGCAATGAGGCCGCCGGACAGTTGCCCGCAGGGTCGGAGACTCAGCTCGGGCCGTACGCGGTGAAGCCCCGCCCCGGCGTGGCCGGAGAGATCACCGTCGACGTGACCGAGGTGGAGGGGGACGATCCGCCCTCCGACGTCTTCCAGCTGATCGTGAAGCGGGACGGGCAGGTCGCCGAGACGTACCCGAGCGTCACGACCAAGCGCAGCAAGGAGAACGTCGCCACCCGGGTCAATGCGAAGTCGGAGCTCATCGAGATACGCGAGACGGCCCGCGGCGCCGCCCCGGCCAAACCCGAGCCGCAGAGCGTGACCCTGGCCCCTGCCGCGCCCGCCTCACCCGCAGCCGGGGCGCTGACCCCCGAGCTGTACGTCGGCGATCCCGACCGCCGGACCGGTCTCGGCGGGCTCGAAGCGGTCGAAGAGGTCACGACCGTCGCCGTACCGGACCTGATGAGTGCGTACGAACGCGGGCTTCTGGACCTGGAATCGGTCATCGCTGTGCAGCAAGGGATCGTCACCCACTGCGAGTTGATGGGTGACCGCGTCGCCGTTCTCGACCCGCCGCCCGGACTGAGCCCGCAGCAGATCCGTGCCTGGCGCACCGGCCGCGCCAACTTCGACTCCAAGTACGCCACGCTCTACTACCCCTGGATCCGGGTCGCCGATCCCTCGTCCGGGCGTGCCCGGCTCGTTCCGCCGAGCGGCCACATCGCCGGGATCTGGGCGCGCAACGACGAGTCGCGCGGTGTGCACAAGGCCCCGGCCAACGAGGTCGTCCGCGGGGCGGTCGCCCTCCAGACCCAGCTGACCAAGGGCGAACACGATCTGCTCAACCCGATCGGGCTGAACTGCATCCGGTCCTTCCCCGGACGCGGCATCCGGGTCTGGGGGGCGCGCACACTGGCCTCGGACCCGGCCTGGCGCTATCTGAACGTCCGGCGCCTCTTCAACTACCTGGAGGAGTCGATCCTCGCCGGTACGCAGTGGGTCGTCTTCGAGCCGAACGACGACGCCCTGTGGGCCCGTATCCGGCGCACGGTCTCGGCGTTCCTGGTCAACGAGTGGCGCAAGGGGGCGCTGTTCGGGCTCACCCCGGAAGAGGCGTTCTACGTCAAGTGCGACCGCGAGACCAACCCGCCGGAAAGCATCGATGCGGGTCAGGTCATCTGCGAGATCGGGGTGGCACCGGTCAGGCCGGCCGAGTTCGTCGTCTTCCGCCTCTCCCAGCTGACCGGGGGCACCGGAGGCGTCGACGAGTAGCGCCGCCGGGCCGTAGCAGCGCGGCGTCCTGAGGTCCACCAAGCGGTAAAAGCGGTAAAGGAGCCTGTTGTGCCACTTCCCGATCTCGACAGCACCGTCGGGGCCTCCTTCGGCCTCGAATTCGACAGCGTCGTCATCAAGCAGATCACCGAGGTCAGCGGTCTGAAGATGGAGCAGGACGTCATCGAGCTGAAGCAGAACACCGCCGACGGCCGCTACGCCATCAAGAAGCTCCCCGGCAGGCCGAAGGCCGGTGAGGTGACCGTGACCCGCGGTCTCACCGAGGACAACAGCTTCGAACGGTGGATCAAGGACTCCCGGTTCGGCCGGATGACCGCGGCCCGCCGCAACGGTGCGGTGATCGTGTACGACCACGAGGGCATTGCCATCAAGCGCTACAAGCTCATCAACGCCTGGCCGAAGTCCTTGGAGATCGGCACCCTCAAGGCCGGTGACACCTCGGTCCTGACGGAGAAGCTTGCGATCACCTACGAGAGCATGGAACTCGACTGATGCGACGTACGGCTCCGGCGGAGGCCCTTGAACGGCCGGACGCGCACCTTGCGGCCGACGGCAGCGGACGGTCGGGCCAACGCGACACGCTCCGGACCGAGTTCACCTTCGAGCTGCCGCGCGGGTACGTGGACGAGGCGGGCGTCGTGCACCGCACGGGCGTCATGCGCCTCGCGACCGCACGCGACGAACTCGTCCCGCTGCGGGACGACCGGGTGCGGGAGAACTCCGCGTACCTCTCGGTCGTGCTCATCGCCAGGGTCGTCACCCGGATCGGCACGATCGACGACATCCACCCCGGCATCGTCGAGGACCTCTTCGCCTCCGACCTGGCCTTTCTCCAGGACTTCTATCGGCGGATCAACGCCGAGGGACACACGCGCGCCGCCGTCACCTGTCCGTCCTGCCAGGAGGAGTTCGCGGTGAATCTCGCCGGTGGCCGCCTGGGGGAATCGTGACGTACGCGGCCGACCTGCTCTACGAGGAGGTCGCGTACCTCGCCTACCACTTCCACTGGCCGCTCGATGAGCTGCTGGACCTGGAGCACCCGGAACGACTGAGGTTCGTCGCACAGATCGCTCGCCTCAACGGGCAGTAGCGCACAGCGCAGGGAGGGCGGGAGAATTCATGGGCCTGATGTCCTGGCTGCGCGTTGGCGGGCGCACGGGTACGGGTACGGGGAAGGCTGCGGGTGCGGAGTCCGGCAGCGGGAGTGCTGCTCCGGCGGCTGAGCCGCGCGAGCGGGTCGATGTGGCCGAACTGCCGCCCATTCAGCGGAGCGTGGGTACCCCGGATCTGGTCATCGACCCTTCCGGGTTCGAGGGATCGCTCTCCACCCGGCAGGATGCCTCGCTCGGGACGCCCCTCGGGCATCTGGTCAGCCCGGACGCGCCCACCGGGCTGGTGCACGGGATCACCGCCCCGGCCGTACCGGTCACCGTGGACCGTCCGTCGCCGGTGCAGCGGACCGTGAAACGTTCGGTGGAGCGGCCGGTCGGGGCCAGGTCCGTCCCCCTGCCGGTCTCCCTGTCCGTCCCTCTACCCGTGCCTCTGTCCGTCCCTCTGGCCGTGCCCATGCAGCGCGTTGTTTCGGGTGATGCGCCCGCGATGACGTCGGCCGGGGAGCCGGCCGTGGCGGAGTTGCCGGTACGCCGACTGGTGGGCGAGCAGCCCTTTGCGCCGGCCTCGGCACCGGAGCCGACATCCGAATCGGCCGCGCCCGGACCCCCACCCCCGACCCCGTCCCCGCCTGTACAGCGTTCGGTGCTGCCTCCGGCAGCGGACCGGACCCGTCGTGTGCCCGGTCTCGGTGCGCCCATGCCCGCACTGCCGCCGACGGCGCAGCGACTGCCTGCCGCCGATGGTCCGGATGGTCAGGATGCGGCGGAGTCCGGGGTGATGCCGGTTGCCCGGAGTGTGGCGGACGGCGGGACCGGTGAGTCCCCCGAGGCCGCTCGGGTGCCCGCGGCTCCGGAGCCGGCCCCGGACTCCGACGGGCCCACCGCGCCGCTGCTCGGCGACTCTCCCCTGGTCCCCGCCGCGTCGGAGTCCACATCGGCGGCTCCCACATCGGCGGCTCCCACGCAGGCGGTGCAGCGGACCCCCACCGTGCCCGCGCAGGCGCCCCTGGCGCCGCCCCCGGCCAGCGAGCCGGTCGCGCCGTTGCTCGCCGGCCGGCCCTTGACGCTCCAGTCAGGGCAGAGCGGTGCGGCGGGCGCCGTACAGCGTTCCGCCGTGGACGGTGCGGCAGCGGCTGCGTCCGCCGGTACGGGGTCTGTGCCCGGACCCGTGCCGCCGTCCCTGCCCGATGCCGTTCCCGTGCGGTGGACGTCTGCCGGGTCGGGGGCGCCGTCGGCGGCGGTGACCCCATCCGTATCCGTACCGGCTGTTCTGCAGCGTGTCGCCACGTCGCCGGGGCAAGCGGCGGGTACGCCTTCCCCGTCGCTCCCCGCCTTGCAGCGTCAGGCAGTCGGGGGGCCGCCGGTGCCTCGATCATTTCCGGGTTCCGGTAGCAGCACCGCACCGGCCTCACCGTCCGCACCGCCCTCAATGTCCACATCGGCCTCACCGTCCGTACCGTCAGCGCCGTCCGGACCCGCTGCCCCCTCCTTCACCTCGGCCGGTTCGGTCGCCGTGGCCTCCGGAGTGGCGCAACGGATGGCCGACGGCAGCGTCGTCTTCGGGGCGCCGCCACCGTCGTACGCGCCGCCCGTCGTCCAGCGCGAGACCGAGACCGAGGAGCCACCGCCACCGGATCCGCCCCAGGAGGCCGCGCCCGAACCCGACCCGGAGCCGCAACCGGAACCCCGACCTGCGGCCGAGGGTCGCGGCGCGCCCGGCGCTCCCGGACACGGCGCCGCGCCAGGAGGTGCGCCCGTCGTCACCGACGAGCTGGTCCGCGCCCTGTACCCGCCGCTCAGCAGGCTCTTCAAGGCGGATCTGCGGCTGGAGCGCGAACGAGCGGGGTTTCTCATCAACACCCGGCACTGAGGAACAGCGATGAACAGCAGCGACACCACAGGGAATTGAGAGGTACCTGCCATGGCCACCGCCCAGGACAACGATCCCGCAGTCAGCGTCTGCTTCGTCGTCACGATCGACGACATCGAGCTCGGGTCGTTCAACACATGTGACGGGCTGGGTTGTGAAGTGGTGCTCGAAACACGGGAGGAGGGCGGCAACAACGGACATCTGTGGCAGCTGCCGACCCGCCTGAAGTACTCGAACGTGAAGCTGTCCAGGCCGCTGACCAAGGAGACCGAGAAGGTGGCCCGCTGGTTCGCCACCATGACGACCGGGTTCAGCCGCAAGACGGCACACATCGAGGCGCGGACCGGGGACGGGCAGAAGGTGGCCCAGTGGGGGCTGCTGGAGGTCGTGCCCGTCCGCTGGACCGGCCCCTCATTCACCCCCGAATCGCCCAAGGTCGCGATGGAGACGATCGAGATCGCCCATCACGGCTATGTGATGGAGGGCTGACCGAAGTGAGTGGCGCAGGTCCCATCGCCTTCAGCGCCGCCGGTACGTCCGGGGCGTCGGCGGCCGCGAAGGCGGGCCGGGGGGCTTCGGCCCGGCCCAAGCTGGAGCATGCCTATCTGGAACTGCGGACGCCGCCGACCGGCGGTGGTCTCACGCCCGGCGGTCCGTGCGGACGGATCGACTTCCAGTTCAACCCCAAGGAGCTGAGCCTCACCAAGGCCGCCTCCTGGAAGCGGAGTCCGGCCAAGGGCGCCAAGAGTTCAGGCCCGCCGGAATATCAGGGCTCGCAGCCCAGCAAGCTCACTGTGGAGATGTTCTTCGACGCCAGTGACACCCAGGACACCCGCGTGGTGACCTCGGTGGAGCAGCTCTTCGCGTGCTGTGTGCCGACGAGCGAGACCCGTCAGCAGCAGCGTTCGTCTCCGCCGTGGGTGGTCTTCCACTGGGGCGGGCTGACCGGGTTCCCCGGCTACGTAAGCCAAGTACAGGCGAAATACACCCTGTTCACCACGTCGGGTGTGCCGATCCGGGCCGTTTGCCAGGTGACGATGGAGGAGATCAGCGGCGACACACCGGGGCAGAACCCGACGTCGGGCGCCCTCGCGGCCCGCCGGGTTCACCGGCTGGACGCCGGGGATTCGCTGCCGTCGCTCGCCCAGCGGGAGTACGGCGATCCGGCGGCCTGGCGGGTGATCGCGGAGGCGAACGGGATCGATGACCCGATGCGCCTGGCCCCCGGACAGCAGCTGCTGCTCCCCGCGCTCGACGAGCTGAACCGGCTCGACGAGGAACGGGACGGGGGACGGTCCTGATGGCCCAGCCGGGCGTCGCGACGGCGCTGGTGGTGGAGTTCGGCGGCCGGCCGCTGCCGCCCAAGTTCGTGAACACACTGGTCGAGGGGTACGTCGACGACAGCCGGACGCTCCCCGACCTGTTTCTCCTGCGCTTCCGCGACCCGGACCGGGTGCTGCTGGAGCAGACCGGGCTGAAGATCGGCAGCGAGGCCCGGCTGCTGGCCCGCGCGGGCGGTGACACGGCGCCGAAGCCGCTGCTGAAAGGGGTGGTCACCGCCCTGGAGGTGGAGCTCGACGAGACCGGCACCTTCACCGTCGTACGCGGGCTCGACGAGTCGCACCGGCTGTTCCGGGGCCGTCGGGTGGCCAGCTACCAGAACATGACGCTCGCCGACATCTGCGCCCGGGTGGCGCAGCGCGCCGGGCTGAAGCCGGGGACGGTGGACGTGGCCGGCCCCGTACTCGAACACATCGCCCAGCCCAACGTCACGGACTGGGAGTTCGTGCGCGATCTCGCGGAGGAGGCGGGTGCGCAGGCGTACGTACTCGACGGACAGCTGCACATCACCAGACCCGCGGAGGCGAGCGGCGCTCCCGACGGATCGGCTCGGGCCGACCGGAACCCGCTGGTCCTGGAGATGGGCAGCAATCTGCTGCGCTGCCGGGCCGGAGTGTCCTGTGCGGAACAGGTCTCCGAGGTCGAGGTCCGTGGCTGGGATGTCACGACCAAGCAGCCGCTCGTCGGGCGGGCGCCCGCGGGGAAGTCGGCCACGCTGGAGCTGGGGGTGAGCGCGGCCGAGGTGTCCGCGCCCTTCGGCGAGGCGCGTTTCGTGGTCACGGACACGGCGTACGGGGCGCAGGCGCAGGTGGACCAGGCGGCGAAGGCCCTGGCGGAGCGGATCGCCGGATCGTTCGCCGAGCTGGAGGCGGTGATCCGGGGGAACCCGGAGGTGCGGGCGGGCAGCGCGGTGGCGCTCAACGCGGTGGGGGCGCCCTTCGAAGGGCGGTACACGGTCACGTCGTCGCGTCATGTCTTCGACCCGGTGCGCGGGTACGAGACCTGGCTCACGGTCTCCGGGCAGCAGGAGCGTTCGCTGTTCGGGCTGACCGGCGGAGGGCCGGGGGCGGGCGGGTCCGGAGCAGGGCCCAGTGGCGGGTCGCGCTGCGTGGGGCTGGTCAGCGGGACGGTGACGGACACCCACGATCCGGAGGGCTCGGGGCGGGTCAAGGTGCGGTTCCCATGGCTGTCGGACGAGTACGCGAGCGACTGGGCGCGCACGGCGCAGTCGGGCGGGACGAGCGGCGGCGAGGCGTTCATCCCCGAGGTCGGGGACGAGGTCCTGGTGGGATTCGAGCACGGGCATCTGGACCGTCCGTACGTCCTCGCCGGTCTGTACAACGGGAAGGACCGGCCGTCGCAGGGCAGCGGCGGCGGAAGTGGCAACGGTGGCAATGGCAACGGCGGCAGTGGCAACGGCGGAAGTGGCGGTGGCGGTGCCGGGGCAGGAGGAGCAGCCGGTGCGGAGGCCGGTGCCGTGACCGGCGTTCCGGCCCCTTCCACCTCCGCATCCGCCCCGGGAGGCGGGCTGGTCGACCCGACCACCGGGGCCGTCAACCGGCGTTCGGTCGCCTCCAGGGGCGGAAACCAGCTGGAACTCCTGGACGGCGCAGGCGGACCGCAGGGCGTACGCCTGCTCACCGGCGACGGAAAACTGAAGATCGATCTCGACAGCAGGGGCACCGTGATCGTGATCAACAGCGACGGCAGCGTGAACATCGAGGCCAAGCAGCAGGTGTCCATCAAAGCGGCGCACGGGGTCGCGCTGGACGGCGGGCAGGGAGCGCTCGAACTGAGCGGTGAAAGCGTCACATTGACGTCCCGCGGCGGAGTGCGGGTCGACGGCGGAAACGGCGAGGTCAAGCTCTCCACCGGCGGCACGGTGGACGTCCGGGGCGCCCAGGTCGCGGTCAACGGAACACAGCGGACGGACATCAAGGGTGGCAGCTCCCTGGCCATCAACGCGCCCCTGGTGAGGATCAATTGACGGCGCGGACGCGCCGAGCGGGCTGAGCGAGAGGAGCGGACTTCCATGTCAGCAGCCGCGGCGGCAGCCGCACGGGTCGGCGACCCCACCGGACACCCCGGCACGGTCGGGCCGCCAGGTGCCCCGTCCGTGCTCATCGGCGGCCTCCCCGCTGCCACGGTCGGCACCCCGCACCTGTGCGCGTCGCCGCCGCCCGCGGTGCATCCGCCGTCCGCGATCGCGCCGCCCGGCAGCGCCACGGTGCTGATCTGCGGGCAGCCCGCCGCACGCGTCGGGGACCTGGCCGCCTGCGGCTCCCCCGTCGTGTCCGGCTGCCCGACGGTGCTGATCGGAGGCTGAGCGTCCATGGGGCAGCAGTTCATCGGCGCGGGCTGGGCCTTCCCGCCGCGTACGGACGCCACCGGCTCCATCGCCCTGGTGCGCGGCGAGCACGAGCTGGAGGAGTCCATCCGGCTGATCCTGGCGACGTCGCCGGGCGAGCGTCCCATGCGCCCGGAGTTCGGCTGCGCGATCAACGACTACGTGTTCGCCCCGGCGGACGCGGGCACGGCCGGGCAGCTGGCGTACGAGGTACGTCTGGCGCTGGACCGGTGGGAGCCCCGGATCGAGGTCACCGAGGTCGTCGTCCGGTTCGACGAGGTCGACAACGGGGTCCTGTACATCGACATCGGCTACACCGTCCGGGGCGCCAACGACCCCCGGAACCTGGTCTTTCCGTTCTATGTGATCCCGCAGCACGAGGAGGGGGACGGCGCGTGACGCTGCCCAGTCCGCATCTGGACGACCGCCGCTTCCAGGGCCTGGTCGACGAGGCGAAACGCCTCGTCCAGCAGCGCTGCCCCGAGTGGACCGACCACAATGTGTCGGACCCCGGCGTGACCCTCATCGAAGCCTTCGCGACCATGGTCGACCAGCTCGTCTACCGGGTGAACCGGGTTCCGGAGAAGAGCTATCTGACCTTCCTCGACCTGATCGGTGTCCGGCTCCACCCGCCCACGGCCGCCCGCACCGATGTGACGTTCCGGCTCTCCGCGCCGCAGCCCGAACCGGTACGGGTGAGGGCCGGTACGGAGGTGGCAACCGTCCGTACGGAGACCGAGGAAGCGGTCGTCTTCACGACCGGCCGCGAACTGTCCATCGTGCCGTGCGAGTTCGCCCATCTCGCCACCTGGCCGACGTCCGGCGACGCCGTCGACCGTACCGAGGAACTCACGCTCGGCCGGGCCGTCCCCTGCTTCGACACCACGCCCGCGCCCGGCGACGCCCTCTATGTGGGCCTGTCGGCCGCCGTTCCGTCGGGCGTCGTCGTGCTGCGGCTGGACTGCGCGGTCGAGGGCGTCGGCGTGGACCCGCTGCGACCGCCGCTGCTCTGGGAGGCCTGGGACGGCAGCGCCTGGACGGTCTGCGAGGTCGAGAAGGACGACACCGGCGGCTTCAACCGGTCCGGGGAGCTGATCCTGCACCTTCCGGAGGGACACACTCCGGCCGTTGTCGTGCGCCGGACCGGCGGCTGGCTGCGCTGCCGCCTGGTGGAGGCCGCCCCCGGGCAGCCCACCTACATGGCGCCCCCGGTGGTGCGCCGGATCACGGCGTTCACGATCGGTGCGACCGTCGGCGCGGTGCACGCCGAGACCGTCACCGACGAGGTACTCGGACCGGCCGAAGGCGTACCCGGACAGACGTTCACGGTGAGCCGCCCGCCGGTCGTCCCCGGGGAATTCGTCGTCGAGGTCGCAGACCCGGCGGGGGGCCCGCAGGGCACGGAGTGGACCCGCGTCGACGACTTCGCGCACTCCGGACCCGACGACCGGCACATCACGCTCGACCCCAACTCGGGGCGGGTCGAATTCGGTCCGGCGGTACGGGAACGGGACGGCTCCATCCGCTACTACGGCGCGGTGCCGCCGAAGGGCGCCACCGTACGGGTGCGTTCGTACCGTACGGGCGGTGGCCTGCGCGGCAATGTCGCCCGCTCCACGCTCCGGGTGCTGCGCAGCGCCGTCCCGTACGTGGCCCGGGTGGAGAACCGGCGGCCCGCCCTCGGCGGAGTCGACGGCGAGACGGTGGACAGCGCACGGGTACGCGGGCCGATGACCCTGCGGACCCTGCACCGGGCCGTCGTACCGCACGACTACGAACTGCTGGCCCGCGAGGTCGCGCCCGACGCGTCCAGGGTGCAGTGCATCCCGGCCGGCGGGGACTCGGACGTCGAGGCGGGCGGGGTGCGGCTGCTCGTCGTACCGGCCGGAGGCAGCGACGAGCAGGGCCGGATCCGGTTCAACGACCTCATCCCGCCGCAGCACACTCTCGCCCTGATCGCGGGGCATCTGGACGAACGAAGGCCCATCGGCGCCCGGTTGGTGGTCGAACCGCCCTACTACCAGGGGGTCACCGTGGTCGCCTCGATCCAGGCCCGCAGGGGCGTCGTGCTGGAGCGGGTACGCGAGGAGGCGCTTGCGGCCCTGTACGGCTACTTCAATCCGCTGAGCGGCGGACCGGGCGGCGAGGGCTGGCCGTTCGGCCGGCCGATCCAGTCGGGCGAGGCGTTCGCCGTACTGCAACAGGTACCGGGCGTGGACCTGGTGGAGGACGTACGGCTCTTCCCCGCGGACCCGGTGACCGGGCAGCGCGGCGAACCCACCACCAAGATCGCACTGGACCGGCACGCACTGGTCTTCAGCTACGAGCACCAGCTCCGGGTACAGGAGGCCTGACCACCATGCGTACAGCCGTGACCGGCCTGCCGACACCCCACCCGCTGGTCGAACAGCTCCCGGCGGTCTACCTGGAGCAGGACTTCCTGCAACGGTTCCTCGCGGCGCTCGACGACGTACTCGCCCCGGTCCTGCTCTCCATCGACAATCTGCCCGCCCACCTCGACCCCCGCAGCGCGCCGGAGGACTTCCTGGCCTGGCTGGCCCAGTGGGTGGCCGTCGACACCCGTGCGGACCACCCGGTCGAGCAGCGGCGCGCGGCGGTACGGGGCGCGGTCGAGCGGCACAGCAGGCGCGGCACCGGACGTGGGCTGGCGGAGGCGGTGTTCCTGGAGACCGGGATCGAACCGGACATCGTCGAGAGCGGCGGCACGGCGTGGTCGTCGACGCCGCACACGCAGTTCCCGGGCGGCCCGCGGCCGTGGGTGACGGTCCGGGTGCGGGCGGCACAGCCGTACCAGGTCGACCGGGTGCGGCTGGAGGAGCTGATCCGTACGGAGATTCCGGCACATGTGGGCTTCGACCTGGAGGTCTCGTGATCTGTGAGGCGTGCGGACAGAGCAATGCGCCGGGGACACAGTTCTGCACGTCGTGCCGGGCGTTCCTGGAGTGGGAGGGGGCGCGGCGGGCTGGTGGCGGTTCTCCCGCTCCCCCTGCTACTCCCGCTTCTCCTGTTCCCGCACCGCAGCCGCCGCCCCGGCCTGAGCCGTCCCCACCGCCGTCTCCCGCGCCCCGGCCTCAGCCGTCCCCGCAACCGCAGCCGCACCCCCACCCCCAACCCCACCCCCAACCCACTGTCGCTCCGGCCGCCCCGCGTCGTCCCGGAGACGAGCCGGACGAGTCGGTGCCCGGGCCCGAGGCGCTGCCCGACGCACCTCCGGGCCCCCCGCACACACCCCAGGGACCGCCTCCCGCCACCCCCGTCCGCTGCCCCAACTGCCATACGGAGAACGCCCCGGACCGCACCCTTTGCATCCGCTGCGCGCTGCTCCTCGACCCGGGCCCGCCGCCCGAGGCCCGGCCTCCGTGGTGGCGCCGGATCCTCCGCGGACGACCGCGCCAGGCGCCCGTCGCCGGCACCCGGCCGCGGCGCAGGCTGTGGCGCCGCCCCGGCCTGACGCTTCCGATCGTGCTGACCGTGGTGGCGTGCGGCGTCTGGTTCGCTCTTCCGCATCTGTCCGGCTGGTTCGGCTTCGCCAAGGACGAGACCGGGACGCCGGAGGCGCTGCCGCCGACCCGGTTCCGGGCCTCCAGCACGGCTCCGGGCCACCCTGCGGGCGCGGCGTTCGACGGTTTCAACAACCGTTACTGGGCGCCGTCGGACGCGGCCCCCGAAACGGGGGTGGGCCAGTACCTGGAGTGCGACTTCGAGCAGCCGGTACGGGTGCTGAAGCTGGTGGTCTTCTCCGGTACGTCGACCAAGATGGACGAGTTCCTCACCCAGGCCCGCCCGGCCAGGATCACCGTCCAGCTCACCTCCGCCGATGGAACCCGGGTCAGCAGGAAGCTGCGAGTCAAGGACCAGCCCGGCCAGCAGACCTTCGACCTGCGCGGTTCGGAGATCGTCCGGGCCCGGCTCACCACCGAAAACACCTACGGAGCGGGCCGTGGCCGCCAACTCGCCGTCGCCGAGGTCGAGTTCTTCGGCCGCAGGCCGTGAGCCCGGAACGCTGAGTCCGTAACCCGTGACCCGTAACCCGTAACCCTGACCCCTGAACACGGAATCCGGTGAAGTTCTCCTCCCGTCCTCCTAGAATGCGTACGCCTCTGCCCTCGCGGGTACGGGCGTACGGCTCGCTCGGCGGCGTTACCCGGTGATCGGAGTCCTTCATGACCGCAGGTTCAGATACGTCCGTGTCCCGGATCGACACCAGCAGGCCGCATCCGGCACGGGTGTACGACTACCTCCTGGGCGGCAAGGACAACTACCTCGTCGACCAGGAGGTCGGCGAGAAGCTCCCCGAAGTGGCCGGGCGGGCCTGCCGGTTGAACCGGGCGTTCATGCACCGCGCATCGGCCTGGGTGGCCGGGACGGGCGTCGACCAGTTCCTCGACATAGGCACCGGCATCCCCACCGAGCCGAACCTGCACCAAGTCGTCCAGGCGGTCAACCCGGCGGCCAGGGTCGTGTACACCGACAACGACCCGATCGTCCTGCGTCACGCCGAGGCCCTGCTGACCAGCACACCGGAGGGCGCCACCTCGTACATCGAGGCGGATGTACACAACCCGGAGACGATCCTCGGACATGCCCGCGAGTTCCTGGACTTCAGCAGGCCCGTCGCGCTGTCACTCATCGCGCTCATGCACTTCATGGCGGACGAGGACGACCCGTACGGCATCACCCGGACCCTGGTCGACGCCCTGCCGTCCGGCAGCTACCTGATGCTCTCGCACGGTACCGCGGATTTCCTGCCGGCCGAGCTGACGGACCGGATCAGCGGTACGTACCGGGACGTCGGGATGACGATGCTCCCCCGTAACCGCGCCCAGGTCGAGCGGTTCTTCGAGGGGCTCGAATTCGTGGCCCCCGGACTGGTGTCGGGCCCCGAGTGGTACAAGGACACGGAGGCTCCGGAGTACGAGCCCAATGGGGTGTACGTCGGGGTGGCGCGGGTCCGCTGACCCGGGCGGTGCCGCTGACCCGGGCGGTACCACGGGGCCGGGCAGCGCCACGGGACCCGGCCCCGCACCGGGACCCGGCCCCGCGCCACGGTTCCGGCGTCAGTCCGTGCCCAGGCCCACCAGCGCGTCCGCGTGCGCGAGACCGCTCTCCTCGACGACCTCACGCACACTCTGCGGCTCTCGCACCAGCGCGAACCGCACCCGCCCGTCGGTGCCGGTCCGGTAGCCGTAAACAGCGGGCCGCGGCAGCGAGTTGTACGAGAAGTGCGACGAGAAGTAGTACGCCCCGGTGTCGTACAGCGCCACCACGTCGCCGGGCTCGATGACCGGAAGCTCGCGCCCGGCCGCGGTGAGGTCCCCGGCGAAGCAGCAGGGACCCGCGATGTCGACGATCTCCCTCGGGCCCTGCTTGGGGCGGCCGGCGGCGTCGAACGCCCCGACGCGCAATGGCCAGGCACCGGGCATGAACACCGTGCGGGTGGCCACCTGGGCCCCCGCGTGAGTGACCGCGATCTGCCGCCCCCCGGCCGACTTGGTGTACTCGACGAGGGTTGCGACCGTTCCGCTCTTGGCCAGCAGGGAGCGCCCGAACTCCGTGATCAGGGTGTAGCGCCCCTCGAAGAGGCCGGGCACGGCGTCACGGAGTTCTGCGACGTAATCGGCGTACGTCGGACGGTCGTCCTCGCTGTCGAAGTTGACGGGCAGGCCGCCGCCGATGTCGAGCCCGGTGATCTGTGCGCGGCCCAGCTGCGCGTTGATGCGCTCGGCCAGTTCGTACGCGACGCGGATGCCCTGGGCGATGAGCGGCAGTGGGCAGCCCTGGGAACCGACGTGTGCGTGCAGGCGGCTGAGCCACGGCCGACGCGCGAAGGCGTCGATCACCGCGTCGACGGCCCCCGGATCGCGCAGCGCGACGCCGAACTTCGAGGTCGCCGTCGCGGTGCTCATCGCATCGATGGCACCAGCCCCCACCTGGGGATTCACCCGCAGCCCGATCGGCCCGGCGGCCGCTCGCCCGGCCAGCAGACGGTCGACGCGGGCCATCTCCTGGAAGTTGTCCAGGTTGATCGCGATGCCATGAGTGAGGGCGAACTCCAGCTCCTCGACCGTCTTCGCGGGGCTGTCGAAGACCAGCCGGTCGTACGTGAACCCGGCCGCCAGCGCCTGTTCCAGCTCACCGGGCGAGGCCACCTCGCAGCCCATCCCGGCCTCGGCGAGCAGCCGCAGCACGGGCACCAGGCCGCACGCCTTGGCCGCGAACGTGTGCCGTACCGGGGCGGGCCCTTGGAACGCCTCGTTCAGCGCGTCGACGGCGGCGAGCACACCGTCCACGTCGAGGAGACCGACCACGGGCGAGTGCGGACCGAGCAGCCCGTCCTCGACGGCACCCGCCAGCGCCGCCGCACGCCGGGTACCGCGCTGCTGGGCTGCCGAGCCTTCTGCCGAGCCGGAAGTCATGTGAACCACAACAACAACCCTCCATCTGTCACGTCGGCTGTACGGACAGCTTCGACGCGCAGAGCAAGGCGTGTCTTCGACCGATACGACGATGCCTGCCCGGTTTCTTTGTCGCACCGAACAGCTCAGGGATCAACGGCTGCTCGACCCGTGCGCTCCGCGCGCCGGGATCCGCAGCCCGATGTCCGCCAGTAGCCGCACGGCCGGGTCGGCCAGATCGACGCCGAACAGGTTCCGGGCCCGGCTCAGCCGGTACCGCAAGGTGTTGGGGTGCACATTCAGGCGCTGCGCGGCCGTGCCCGTATCGCCGAACGCGTCGAGGTAGGCGGCGACCGAATCGCCGTACTGCGAACCGTGCGCGCGGTCGTGCTCCACCATCTTGTGCACGGGCCCCGACAGCGAATTCCACAACGGCTCGACCAGGTCGAGCACCCGGAGCACCGACGTGTCGGCGACCACCTCGCCGAACGCCGCCACCGCCGACACCACCTCCGCGACCGGCAGCCCCGACGCCCGGTCCCGCAGCACCCGCACCACCAGCTCCGCGGCCTCCCGCGACGCGGGCAGCCCCGACAGGCCCGCCGCCACGGGCCCGACGCCCGCGAACACCACGCTGCGCGGTACCGAGCGAGCCGTCGCCAGCAGGGTGCGCGCCGGCTCGGCCTCACCGTCCCCCGCAGGGACCAGGACGTACAGCCGCCGCCCGGACCGCGCGGTCACGCACCCCGGCCGGTACGCGGCGGCCTGCAGGGCGAGCACATCCAGAACCCGCTGCTCGGCGGCGCCCGGGGCCGCGGAGCCGACCGCCCGGCTGTCGTACGCCTCAGCGACCATCACCGCGTACCGCCGGTGCGCCGCGATCCCTGCATCGTGCGCGGCCTGCGACGTGTGCGCGGCCCCGTCCAGGACCGCGTGCACCGCACCCTCCCGCGCCCTGGCCGCCGCCAGGCCCCACGTCCGATGGTGGGAAAGATGCGGCACGGCGGCCCGGGCCGCCGTGCGCAGCGCCGCCGCCGCGCTCTCGGCGAGCGGCCGGCCGTCGGCGGCGGCCCAGATGGACCCGAGCACCTCGGACCCGTGGCGCACGGCGATGGCCAGCCGCTCGGCGGACCGGTCGTCGGCGGCCCGGCGCACCACGTCGTCGGTGCTCCACAGTGCTTGGAAGAAGCCACTCTCGCGCAGTTCGTCGACCCGCCAGCGAGGAACCTCCTGCCCGAGGATCGTCAGCCGGCGCATCGGATCGGGTTCGTGGTCCATCCGCGAGTACGCCAGCACTCGCGACTGCGGATCCTCGATCGTGATGGCACCGCCGACCAGGTAGGCCACCGTATTGGCCAGCCCCGACAGATCGCCCAGCCGCAACCCGCCCACCCCGTCGGGGCCGGCCGATCCGATGGCGGAACAGGACGGGGAGCTGTGCACCAGAGCGGTCCGCAACCGACCGAGCACCTCCGTCCACCCCTGCCCCGGCTGCCGGGTCAGCAACGCCGTACGCCCCTGACCGGCCGCCTCCACCAGTGCCGCCCGCGGCCCGCGACGGCCCCGCCGCATGACCACGGCCGCGGCCCCGGCCCGGTCGGCGTCGCGCAGCACGTCGATCGCCTCGGGCGAGGCGACCTCCACACCGACGGCGAGCAGGATCAGCCCGGACGCAGCCGGGGCATCGTCGTCCCGTTCCTCACCGGGATCGTGCAGCACCACATCGGCCACCGGCACGCCGGTACCGCGCGGTGCCACGACGACATCGAGTATTCCGGGGGCGATCAGCCCGAGGATCTGCTCCAGCGAGGGCCATGCGTCGTGCCGGTCCGGTTCATGCGCGGGCATCCACCCATCATGGTTGGCGGTCCCTGACGTGAGCCACCACCAGGGCGCGGAATCCGTCGAACTCGATGTTCCCGTGGCGCGGGCCGCGTAGCACGGCGTTCTGGTCCCTGCGCATCGGCACCAGAAGTTTTTTCCGGAAAAGTACGAAAACCCTTGACGTGGGCGAAATGGGGAGGAGAATCTTCAATACACCAGAAAACCAGAGCGAGCCGCACCGTCGGCGAAGACGTTCACCGATACGCGTGACCCTCTCGTTGGCTCTGGCCAGGCCCCCGGCGGATCCTCTTGACCCCGGAACTTTCAGCGACGGTTGAAAGCTCATGGAATCAAGAAGGACTACCGGGGACTGCATATGTGCGCCCACGAATGGAATGCAGATGGGCCCCACCGCTCGCGGTGGGGCCCATCTCTGTGTCACCGGCATCTTCGCCCGGTCCGTCCTTGGCGTACGCCGTGGACTTCACCGTCGGGTCGCCGGCGCTCGACCGCCTGCGATCCGCTGCTCGCCGACGTGTAGGGCAACCCGGACTCGACAAGGGCCCCGCTCCAAGCAGCGGGGTCCTTCGACGTGCTGCCCAGTGAGACCGACCTTCGCACCACCCGTGACCCAGCGAACCCACGTGCACTGCTCCGCTAGCATGTTCGAACTCACGAGGAGTGCCGTCAGAAAACCATGCTATCCGGCACGAAGAGTGACCTATTCGACTGACGTCTAACAAATCGGCCAAACAATTGATACCTATAGCGTCGCGGGTGTTTTCACGAAGAAACTGCCGAACTATGTTCGCCGCGTGGCGTCAACCACGGGCAATGCTGTGGGTCACGGCGGGGGTGGTGGGCCTCGGATTCCTCATAGCCTTGGAGATCGCCGCGCGTCGCTACGGCGTACCGGGGCCGATCACCACCCAGGCACGAGAGGTGGTGTTCGCCCCCAAATCGGGTTTCCTGTTGTACGCCAGTATGGCGTTGACGATGGTGGTGCTCACCTGGCGGCAACGGTTCATCGCGGCTGGTGCCGCGATCGGCATCGACGTCGTCTTCCTACTGGTGCGGTGGGCGGCCGACATCAAAGTGACCGAAGGTCATCCCTTCGGCAACGGCGCGTTGTTGGTGATGTTGGGCTGTGCGGTCATCGCGATCACGCGCCGCACAGGCCGGGAACGTGTCCTGCTGCTGAAGGGCGTCGGGCTGGGCCTGCTGCTGGTGACCGGCCGCAAGACCGGCGATGCCTGGCTACTCATCACGTCGAAGACCCGCCCGGAGGTGCTCGACCAGTACGTGGCGACCGCCGATCACGCGCTGGGCGACCCGTCGTGGCTGGTAGGCCGGATCGTCAGGGCCACCGGTCCGATCGGCGCCCATGTTCTCGACTACGTCTACGTTCAACTCGCGGTGGCAGCAGTCATCTTCACGCTGTACCAGCTGCGTAACGTGGCGGTCGAGCGCCGATTCCCGCGCCATCATCTGGTGCGCACCTTTCTGGTGATCGGCCTCCTCGGGCCGGGCATCTACATGATCTTCCCGGTGGTCGGACCGATCTTCGCCTACGGCGCAGACGGCGGGCACTGGGCGGTGGCCAACCTGTGGCCGGACACGCCGCCGCCGGTCGATACCCCGCACCACATGCCATTCGACGAGATCACCCCACGGAACTGCATGCCCAGCCTGCACACAGCGTGGGCCACCGCGATCTTCATCCATTCCCGCAAGGGCCCACGGATTCTGCGATTCGCAGGCGCGTTCTGGCTGATCGCCACCCTCGGCGCAACACTGGGCTTCGGCTACCACTATGGCGCGGATATCGTTGCCGGCGTGGTGTTCACGTTTACGATCGAGGCAGCGCTGCGCTCGCTCGAACGTGGCTGGGACCGGTCAGGAGTCCAGCTGGTCGCCTACGGCGCAACGGTCTTCGCCGCACTCCTGGTGTCGTATCGCTATCTGTCGATGGAGATGGCCACATATCCGTGGGTGTTTGGACCACTTCTCATTCTGGCGATGACCTCAGTGGTTTACGGCTACGTGCGGACCACCAAACTGTGGGAACAGAAGGCCGCACCGGCACGGCAACCGGAACCGCAACCCGAACTGGTGTGATTGATGGTGCATCAGAAGGGGTGCGCGCTCCACGAGTTCCAGATGCGACCCGTGGATCACCTGACTTTGCGTCGTCGCCGCCCAGTAGGTCCCCGAGTAGTGCTTCTGACCTCTGTACCGGCGGAACGTCCGCCACCAGTGGCCACGGAACCTGAGATCTCAGCCGTGCCAGGATGGCGTCGGGAAGCGAGGTCCTGTGGACGAGTTGAGGCGATTCTGCTCGGCGCTGGTCGCGTGGGCGGCCGGCGGACCGGAAGCGGGTGCGGCCGCCTCGGTGGCGAGGGAGCTGGCCGGCGGCGGTGTGCGGACGATCGTGCTCGTCGAGGGGAGCAGTGATCAGGTTGCGCTCGAAGCGCTGGCCACGCGCTACGGCCGCGACCTCGGTGCAGAGGGCGTCGCGGTAGTACCGCTCGGAGGCGCGACGAGCATCGGGCGTTTCCTGGACGTGTGCGGTCCTCCAGGGCTCGGCCTCCCGCTGGCCGGTCTCTGTGACATCGGCGAGGAGCGGCATTTCCGGCGTCATCTTGAGCGGGTCGGGCTCGGATCCGGTCTCATGCACGCCGAACTGGAGACAATCGGGTTCCATGTGTGCGACGCCGACCTGGAGGACGAGCTGATCCGCGCTGTCGGCGCCGAGGGCGTGCAGCAGGTGATCGAGGCCCAGGGCGAGACGCGCCGCTTCCACACCTTCCAGGGCCAGTCGGCACAGCGGGAACGGCCCGTGGAACACCAGCTGCGGCGCTTCATGGGCACGCACAGCGGCCGCAAGGCGCTCTACGCGCAGGCGTTGGTCGCGCACGTGGACATCGAGCGCGTTCCCCGGCCGTTGGAGCGTCTCCTCAGCCACGTCTGACACGCCGACGTCTCAGACGTTCTCGCAGCGCCTGCCGCTTCCTGTGGATCTTGCGCTTCTCTGCCTCGGCTTCCTTTTCCCTGCGTTGCACGACCCCGTAGGCCGACGAGAGACCTTGGTGCTTCGCGCAGCGAGAGGTGCCGATTACTCCTTTGGATCAGGCCGGACCGGGCCCCGCCGTCGCGGCTCGGCTGCCGCGGCGCAGGCCGATGAGATCGGCGACCGTGTCCAGCCAGCGTGCGGCGCGCGCCTCGTCATCCGGTGTGTCGGCGGCCTGCGCGGCGGTCTCCAGCCAGTCCCGCAGGCATGCGGACGCGGCGCCCGACGGCAGGGGCTCGGCCAGCCCGGCCGCGTACGCGAGGCCGCCGACCCGGACGATCTTCGCGACGTACTTCACCGAGCGCGGCAGCACACCGAGCCGGTCGAGGGTGACAGCGGCGGCGATCGCACCGTCGCCGAAGAGCGCGGTGCGGAAGGCATCGCGGCTGAGGCCGTGGCGCAGCAGCGCCTCGATGTCGGTGGCGGCGAGTACCTCGTCGTCGGTGTGTGGGGAGCGGTCGTGGACCATCGTCGTTCCGTTCCGGTCCGGCTCAGCGGACGGTGATCGTATAGAGGTAGTAGGCGGCTTCCTGGTCCGAGTCCTTCGGGGCACCCGTGGCCGTCGGGACCGGCTTCGACGCGGCCTCCTCGGCGCTGTGGCACCGGCCGTAGGGGCAGAACAGCAGCTTCACCGTCGTCTTCCCGGGCGAAAGCGCCGTGAAGTCGAAGAACTGGGTTCCGTCACCCTCGCCGGTGTCCTCGCGGTCGCCCCGGTACTTCAGGACGTCCGCGTCCTCGCGCGGGCTCGCCAGGTACCAGTTCTGGCCGAGCTCGGGGTTGGCGGGGGCCTTCAGCGTGAACTTCTCGCCGTGGTCGACGGTGATGGTTCGGTCATCGGTGCCGTACGCGGCGGGCCCGGAGCCGCCGCAACCGGTGAGGACAAGGAGCAGGGCGGCCAGGGCGGACGCCGTACGCAGGGCGGATCGCATGGACACCATCAGTTCTGCTCGATGTAGACGCGGCTGACATTGCCCTCATGGGCCTTGGAGTAGCGGTCGTCGGTGGCCGCGCTGAGGTCGCCGTTGATGAAGTCGTTCTCGCTCACCCACGCGGTGGTGCCCCACGGGTTGTAGATCTGCAGCATCCCGTCCTCCTGCCCGATGATCATCAGGCTGTGGCCGTGCATGTTGCCGTCCTCGTCCTTGCGGGAGATGTTGAAGGGGACCGGCTTGCCGTCGGCGACGGACTTCTCGATGTCGGGCAGGACGCCGCGCCGGTCGTCGGCGCCGTCCATCTCCTGTGCGTCGTACTTGTCGCCGGTGCGCGGGCCGAGCTCCTTGTCGGAGATCTTCTCCTGCCCGTCGGAGTCCATGCCGGCCGCGTGGCGGTCCCACCACCAGCCGTCGTACTCGCCGTCGCCCTCGTCGTTCATCCGGAACTGCTCGTCATGCAGGCGCTTGCGGAAGTGGTCGGGGTCATTGCCCTGGCCGTCGGGGCCTCCGGTGAGTTCGAGGGCGTAGACCGGGTCGACCAGGGCGCGCGCGGTGACCGTCGAGGACGGGACGCAGGTCTCGTCGTCCTGGGACCAGTGCTCGTCACCGAACTTCTGCTCCTCCTGTCCCGTGCCCGAGCCGGTGGTGACCGGGGTCAGGTGCTCCTGGAGCCACGTCGAGTCCTTGCCGTGGATCTTCCCTCCGAACTTCTCGACCTCGCCGATGTCGTAGCCCGAGGCGAGGGCCTTCACGAGGTACGCCTTCTCCTGCGGGCTCGACGCGTTCGCCAGGAGTCGTTCCATACGGGCCCGTTCGGCGGGCGAGAGGTTCTCCATGGCGCGGCCCGAGCGTTCGAGGTCGTTGGCGCTGAGGATCTCGTTCAGTTCGGCGTCGCCGCCGACGTTGCTGGTGTCGGCGAGGGCGAGGCGGTCGGCGGCGGTCAGTTCGTCGGTGTCCATCTGGCCTGCGCGGGCCTCGGCGGCGAACTTGTTGAGGTCGCGGGCCGCGACGCGGGCGGCGTCGTCGGCGTCGGCGGCAGCCGCGTGCAGGTCGTCGACGCCGTGGGAAGCCAGCGAGCGGGCCCGCAGCCGGAGGGCCTCCTCGTCGTCGTCCTCGTGCCAGTCGTCGAAGAAGCCGTCCTTGCCGCCGAGCATGGCACGGGCCTCGCGCAGCTTGCCGCGGCCGGTGCCGTCCTTGGTTTGCGCGGCCTCCAGCGCGTCGGACAGCGCGATCAGTGCCTTGCCGCCGCCCTGGAACGCCTCGATCATCTGCTGGGCGTCGCGGGAGGCGGCGCCCACCACGTCGGAGGCGAGGACGCTCGTGTCGCCGACCCAGACCTGCGGAAGACCCTTGCGGGCGATCTTGTCGATCCGGTCGCTCACCGCGTCGGCCTCGTCGGTCTGGCCGGTGTAGCGCTTGCCCAGGGCCTCGATCACCTTCGGGTCGCCGACTGGTGCCGAGACGCCGAGGGCGTCCTCGATCGCGTCGATCAGGTCGTTCTTGCTGCCGGCCGAGGAGATGCGCCCGCGCAGGCCGTCGAGCTTCTGCCTGCGGTCGTTCGCGGATTCCGTCATGGACGCGTGTCCCGTCAGTAGGTGGTCAGCGCGGACGGGCGCTGGGCGTGGGCCGGCATCGTGCTGACGCCCGCGTCGGCCGCCGAGCCGACGGAGACGGCGTGGACTCCCGTACGGACGTCGATGTCGGAACCGCGGTACGCGTGGCTGGAGAGGCGGACCTTGTCCGCGAGTTCGTGCAGAGCCGCTTCGAGGACCTTGGTCTCGGCCTCCCAGGCGGCCGCGAACGCGTTGAACGCGGGCCCGGTGTCGGAGCCGCCGAGGGCGTCCTGCGGGTAGCACATCGTGCCGGCGACGGCCTTGCGGATCTTGCCCACGTCGTCGCCGGAACCGTCTAGTTCGCCGGCCTGGCCCGACATGCCCTTGTGCCCGACCTGGTAGCCCTCCGCAGAGGTCATGGCCCTTCCCCCGTTTCCCGCGTCCCCGACCCCGACACGCCTTCCGGACAGGGAAGTTGGGCCAGGCCACAACCGTCAGGAAATTAGCAGAAGACTGCCATGGACACGCCCGGCACCACAGGTTCCCCACAGAGCTCCCGCGCATGTGCCACCCGGCGACGAGCGTCGCGCCCACGACTGAAAGACCAGGACAACGAAGGCTGGGCACACGTCGAAGGGCCCCACCGCGAACGGTGGGGCCCTTCGACAACGTGCCCGGTGAGGCACTGGCGGAGGATACGAGATTCGAACTCGTGAGGGGTTGCCCCCAACACGCTTTCCAAATGTTCGTCCGGCGATTCAGGGTCGTCCGCCATCGTCCTGACCTGCGGCCGGTCGCTGCGATTGCCAGGGAGCGGACGGTGCTGAATGGGGGTGACTGCAACCGGAACTGCAACCCTGTCGATCCCTGATCGAGCTGGCCGACGAAGCGGAGTCCGAAGGCACTGAGCGGTCGGTCTCCGTCTCTTCCTTGCAAAAACGCAACCTGGCAGTAGTCACACGAATACCATGTTGTTATGAGTCGTTGTACAGCCCCAGCTCAGGGTCATCGGACCGCCAGCGGACGTGCGGCGTGCCCCGCGTGCGGCAGCGGAGGCTACGGGTACTCTTCGTCCCGGCCCTACTACCCGCCGCCGGTCTACACACCGCGGAGCGGTGGCGGGGGCGGTGCGACCAGTAGCGGCAAAATGCGGGCGCCTTGGTCACCGAGCACCTCCTCCATGATCTACACGCCTGGCGAGGTGAAGGGTCTGGCTCCTGTTCGCGACGCCGCCGTGTTGCGCGCGCGTGAACAGCCTGACCTTCGCGATGTCTTTCTCTGCCACGCGTGGGATGACCGGCGCGGTGCTGCCACAGAGCTGTGCGACCGGCTGGAAGCAGAGGGCGTGTCGGTCTGGTTCAGCGAGAAGGACATCGCCCTCGGCCTACCGTTCATGCGGGAAATCGACAAGGGGCTGGCGAGGTCGCGTACGGGGCTCGTTCTGGTCACCCCTGCGCTGCTGACACGCCTCAAGCACGGTGGCGTCTCTGACAAGGAACTCTCGGAGCTCCTTGTCCGTGACCTGCTGCTCCCTGTCATGCACGAGACGACCTACGGCGAACTCCGGGATGTCAGCCCTCTACTTGCGTCCCGAAACGGGTTGGACACGGCTCAGGATTCGATGGCAGTAGTTGCCACCAAGATCGCAGAGCTGGTGGCCGTTGAGGACGACCAGCTCGCGGCGAACTAGGGGCCGGAAGGTCGCCGCGGGCATCCGTCCTTGGTCAGGACGACGTTAGCGGCTGAGGAAGAGCACCGACGGTTGGCATGGTTGCAGTACTTCTCTGTGTACCGCAGTCAGTTTGCAGGGGCCCTGGGGTCGGCTCGCTGACTGCCGCACTGGTGAGCCGACTGCACGACGAGCGCCCTGGCCTGGACGTTCACGTGGTCGCCGGCCGCGTACGGGACGGCAAACTCAGCGTGTCGACCCGCACCCCTATCAGAGTGAGCCGTCGCGCCGCCTCTGTGTGAAACATCCGGCGCTGCCACCGCTGGTAGCGATAAGTGCACTCCATGGTCGTCCAGGCCAGCCAGAACCCCACAACCCCAGCGGCCACGGGCGCTGCGTGCAGCCGCGCCCCACCGCCGCCTTCGACTCCGAGGGGCAAAGTCCAGGCGAGCGTGAGGGCGACGGTGAGCGCCAACCACAGGAAGTACCCGCTGAAGATCCAGGGCTGTGCCTCACATAGCCATCGCAACCGTCCACGTTCCGCCGCCCGTCGCTGAGCCGCCACTGCCCCGGCCAGCTCTTCGAGCGCGAACCGTGCTCGGTCCCGCTGCTCCCGCCGGATCGGTGCGCCCCACTCCTGCGTACGCACGTCAAGTCGAGCGATCTCCCGTCGTATCACCGCGATCGGGGCCGCCAAGGGCATCGCCTCCGGCCACTGCACCCACCGTTCGCGGTCGTCCTTGAGGGAGCGCACGAAGCGGGCCGCCATCGGGCCGACGGCGACACACATGCCCAGTATCAGTACGACGGCGAAGCCAGGACTCCGCCCCCACACTTGAATCACAAGCACTACCGTGAACAACAGGAGAAAGGCTGGCACTGGATAGGTTGCCCGGAGGTAGATCTCTTGCGTCGCCTCCTGCAGTTCACGTTCCCATGCCTGAACTGGGCGGCGCATGAGGCCGCAGGACAGCAGTACAGCGATTAGAACGAAGCCCATCAGCCCAAGGGACGCCAGGACCAGCAGCAGAGCGACCGGGGCATCGCCCGGTTCTGGGGGCGGCCCGGTTGCTGTAGTTGCCCACGGCACGACAACGCAGAGTGCGGCGGCGAGGAGGCCGGTGGCCCAGCCGAGCAGCCGGCCGGGCCGTCGTGGCGGCCGCACTTCGGATAGGACTGCTGGCACCCACTCCGGTGCCACCAGGGTCTCTAGCGTGGTGATCAGCTCCTCAACGGCCGCCGCCCAGCCATCCGCGGGGACCCGATGTGCCTGTCGCAGGGACAGATCGCGGATCGACGCGGGAAGCAACTCGGGCGACGGTGGCTCTACGGCGTCAAGGAGCAGAGGAATCACGGTCTTCCCAGAGGCAAGCGCCAGTTCGATCTCGTGCCGCACCCAGTCGCCCTCGCGGTCGAGGGATCGCGCGCCCGACGGGTCCCGCGCCTCCAGCCAGCCATCCGAAATGGTGACGAGTAGAACCTCGCAGTCATGCACTCGGCCTCTGAGGTCGTCTGGGTAGCGGTTACCCGGCAGCATCGACGACGTGTCGAGGAAGACTTGTGCTTCACCGAAGTGATGGCTGAGCTGATCACGCAGCCGGTGCACCGCATCTGTGGCACGCGGGCTCCTGCGGTAGTTGATGAAGACGCCCCCCATGGCGGTGTAGCTCCTCTCGTCCGTTCCCTCTGTCAGGGTGGTGGCTGGGGCTTGCTTCCGAGCACTCAGAATCGCGAAAGCCAGGACACCAATGCACGCGGTGGGCTGCGGCCAGGGCGGATGATCTCAGAGGGAGATCACACTGTGACGCTCTGCCCGCTGTGGTCGGCGCCCCTTGGCCACGCGCTTGCGGGCGCCCCGGATCCATGTGTTGGGCCTCTGGGTCATGGCGCTGACGGACGCAGAGCGGCTACTCGCGGTTGCGGTCCGCGTCAGAGCTGCCGTGTGTGACCACCTTGCCTACAAGGTCATGACTTCTTGCGTTCTCGTACAAGTTGTCGGAGGTCGCAGCTAGAGTCGCAGTCGTCCGCATCGGCACTCTCGATTGGCGCTTCCATGGCCAAGACAGTCTTCTACAGCTTCCACTACGAACAAGATGTCCACCGCGTCCAGTTGGTTCGCAATATTAACGCTCTTGAAGCGCAGCCACTGTTGAACTCGCAGGACTGGGAGCAGGTGCGTAGGCGTGGAGACGAGGCAATCAAGAAGTGGATTCACGAACAGATGGCGTACAAGAAGGCCGTCATCGTCTTGATCGGCAAGTACACGGCAAGTCGACCCTGGGTCATGCACGAGATTAAAAAGGCATGGGCCGACAAGAAGCCGCTGCTGGGGATCCGAATCCATGGACTCTCGGCTCTGGGGAGCGTTGATAGTGCGGGTTCCGACCCCTTTGTCAAGGCTATAGGTGCGGGGGTAGTGCCAGTATTTGATCCCACGACGCAGGATTGGTCGGGAAAGACTGACAATAAGGCGACTTATAATAAACTGCGTGACAACTTGGAGTCTTGGTCGGGTCAAGGGGTGATTAGGCGGTCATGGTAAATCAATCCGCATGCCCGTTTTGCGTGATTGTCGCAGGAGGTGACTCCAGTGCGAGGGTGGTGTATCGCACTCAAGGGGTCACCGCATTTTTTCCATTGGAACAAGCCACTCGCGGTCACACCTTGGTAGTGCCGAATCGCCACGTTTCAGACCTGACCGATCTCAATGCTGTTGAGGCCCGTGATTTGGGTGAAGCGCTCCTGAGGGCAGCGCGTGCGATCCGTTCGGCCCTAGCTCCGGATGGTTTGAACGTGATTCAGTCGACCGGGGTAGCCGCCACTCAAACCGTACCTCACGTGCATTTCCACCTCGTGCCCCGATGGTCGGGGGATCGCATGGTGCTTAGATGGCCTACGGGTGCGGCCGAAGGTAGTCAAGCTCAAAGCCAGACTCTCGCTGCGATCCAGTCTGCGCTTTTTAGTGAAGCAAGCGCGGTTGGGGCGGAGGACCGCCGGCAGCACTTGTCGTTCATCCAAGCGATAATTACGCGCATGTCGCAGGCGTCGTCATCCTCGAAGGCGTGGCTGCTTCCAATTGTAACCGCGACTTACGGATATGCAATCACGAAGAGTTCGATCTTCGTGGCGCTTCTCGGCCTCTTGGCGGTGCTTGTCTTCGGTATTCTTGATGCTAATTATCTAAAGCAGGAGCGCGCCTTTCGTAAGCTCTATGACGAGGTAGCGGCCGGTCGTTCAATTCCTGCATTCTCCTTGAATCCTGCCCTGGCGTCGCCTGCGGGTTCTCGCGTCAACTACTGGCCGGATTGGCCCGATATTAGGTCGTGGGCGGTTGCTCCTGTTTATGGGCCCTTGCTGCTTGCGGGGATGGGTATAGGGGCCTGGCTGCTCCACCGTTGAGGCCCCAAAATGATCGCTTCGGCGAACCTGGAAAAAGTATTGTCGCCATGGGTGTTAGCCCATCTTGTGCCCATCGCCGTGCAGGATCGCTGCCCTGGCTGCCCAAGCCAGCAGAGTCTCGGCGAGCCAGCGGACGTGCCTGCCGACCTGTGCCTTGGCCGGTCCGAGGTGCATGGGCGTGCCGCTCAGCAGCAGACGCAGGGTGGGTTCGGCCTTGATTCGGCTGGGGCACGTAATGAGCATGAACCGATCGATGGCGAAGTGGGCATGTTCGGTGGCCGAGGTAGAGCTGCGTGAGTCCCTTCCTCGTCGATGGATGCACTCGCAAGGGGTCGCGCGGCGCGCGGCCGAGCTGACTGAACTCCTGGGTGGTGACGCGGACCTGCTGGCTTCTGCCGCCGTGCTTCACGACGTGGGCTACGCACCGCGGCTGGCAGTGACAGGCTTTCATCCGCTGGATGGTGCCCGGTTTCTTCGTGACGACCATGCCGCAGATGAGCGGCTGGTGCGGCTGGTGGCGAACCACTCGTTGGCCTTGCTAGAGGCCGAGGAGCGCGGGCTGCAGGGCGAGCTGGAAGCCGAATTTCCGCTGCTCGACGACCACCGGCTCGTGGATGCCTTGGTGTATTGCGACATGACGACGACGCCTGACGGGAAGGGCACGTCTGCCGAGGATCGGCTGGAGGAGATCATGGAGCGTTACGGGGCAGACAGCCTGGTGGGGCGGTTCATCCGTCGCGCGTCGCCGGGTATCCTCGCGGCCGTGGGTCGCGTGGAGGCGGCGCTTGCGGCTCACCCCAGGTAGGGGTACGTGCCGGCGAGGTAATCGCCGATCTGTTGGCGCATGCTGGGGTGGATGTCGTACTGGTCCAGGTCGTTCGGTTGGACGTAGCGGACGCCGTCGGCCTCGTCGTTGATCGTGGGCTCACCGCCCACCGGCCGGCCGATGTAGGTGTTCTCGTACTGCTGGCGGATCTCGCCGTCGGTGTAGGCCACGATGTGGTTGGGGTTCGTGTAGACCCCTAGGAAGCCTGTGATCTCGGCGATGATGCCGGTTTCTTCCAGGCATTCACGCACGGCGCACTGGGCCGCGGTCTCGCCGATGTCCTGGGCTCCTCCGGGCAGGGCCCATTGGCCGGTGTCCCGGCGGCGCTGGAGGAGTATGGCGCCACTGTCGTCGACGACGAGCAGGTTGTTGGCGGGGATGAGCGTGTTCGCCTTGGGGGCCTTGGGGTCGTTGTAGTACTCAGTCCTGCCCATGCGGCGAGGGCCCCTCCTGGTCTGGTGTCCAGGGCCGTGCGGTGGCCCAGACAGCTTCGAAACTCTGAGCGTAGTTGTCGAACCAGCCCGCCGTGTCTGCTCTGCGGAGATGCAGGAGGGGGTTGGCGCTGGCCGGCTGGCCCCAGACATGCGGGTTGATCAGAAGGTCATCGTCGTATCGGAACATGGATGTGTAGAGCGTGGTGTCGTGCAGGCGCAACTCACAGCCGGGCTCGGACAACAGGGGCCGGTAGTAGGTGAGGGAGGCGCGGATCTTGGCGGCGAGTGTGTCGCCGATTCCTTCCTCGTGGCCCCGGATTGCTGCGGCCCGGCCCTTCGAGTCGCCGAAGCAGAGCCGCACTCGCACCCCGCTCGATGCGCGCTCGGTGAGCATCCTGGCGACGTGCGGGTTGGACTGGGCGAAGAAGGTGCCGGAGAAGACGAGGATGCTGATCTGCTCCTGGGCGCCGTTGAGCAGCGACAGCCATGTGTCGCGTGGGACGCTCGCCCGGTTCTGGTAGGTCCCGACCAGCTCCTGCCCTGAACCGGTGAGTTGCTGCGGCGTGCTCGGCGACGGTGTGGGCCAGAGGAACAGTTCCTCCACCCGTAAGTGCTTGGCAACGCGAAACCGGTGGCGAGGATGGGGAACGCGCCCGCCGAGCCACCGGCCAACGGTCTTGGGGTCCACCTCGCAGACTTCGGCGAGTGATTCAGGTGGGATGCCGCGCTGGGCGAGCACGGAGTGCAATCGCTCGTTCACAGGCGCCATACAAGCCGAGACCGGTCAGGAGCGGCAAGGACGTTTCGGGACGTTCCACGGAAGGAGGGGCCATGACCGCTGTATTTACGCTGGATGCATGGAGCTCATCGTCCTGTGGGACATCGACCACACCCTGATCGAGAACGCCGGGGTCAGCAAGGAGATCTACGCCGCCGCCTTCACGGCCCTGGCGGGAAGGGCGCCCGCGGGGCCGGCGCGGACAGAAGGGCGTACTGACCGGCTGATCATGCGCGACATGTTCCAGCGGAACGGCCTGGCCGAGCCGGACTGGACCGCTATCGAGGTGGCACTGTCCGGCGCAGGTGAGGTGCGTCTCCAGGACCTCAGCCGCCGGGGGACAGCCCTGCCCGGCGTGCGAGAAGTCCTGAAGGAGGTTTCCGTGCGCAGCAGTTGGGTGTCGTCGGTACTCACAGGCAATATCGCGGACAACGCCCGCGTGAAGGTAGCGGCCTTCGGCCTTGATCCCCTCCTCGACCTGCCGGTCGGCGCCTATGGGGCCGATGCCCTTCAGCGCCCCGACCTGGTCGCTGTAGCCCGGGAGCGAGCCCAGCGGCTGCGGGGCGCCCCGGATGGCGTGCCCGTCGTCCTCGTCGGAGACACCCCGAGGGACGTGGAGGCCGCACTCGCCACAGGCTCCGAGATCATCGCGGTCGCTTCCGGCGTCCACAGCCCCCAAGAGCTGGCAGACGCCGGTGCCCATACGGTTCTGCCCGATCTGACGGACACCGGCCGTGTACTCGGGATTCTGGAGGCCCTCTCCGCACGCTGAAAACGTCCCGGGACGTCCTCGGAGCGTCCCGATACGCGGTGACGAGGTCCGTACCTGCCCCGCCAATATCAGGTCTCCCACCAGGCAAATGCCCGAAGGAGACCCTCGTGATCAGCGAAGTCACCGGGATCCGCAGGATCCGGATGCTGTACCTGCAGCTGCTCTACCGTTGCAACTTCGAATGCCTGCACTGCTTCCACGGCAAACGCCTTCAGCATGCCGACGCCTTCACCACGGACGAGGCGGTCAACCTCCTCACGCTGATGCGCGACGAGTACGGCACCGAGGCCGTCACCCTGCTGGGCGGCGAGCCGTTCGTCTACCGAGACCTCGCCCAGGTCGTCCGGTACGCCAAGCGGGACCTGGGCATGCAGGTCGAGATCTGCACCAACGGCTACCGCATCGAGCGCCGGCTGACCGAGATCGCCCCCGACCTGGACCTGCTCCGGGTGTCACTGGAGGGCATCGGCACGACCAACGACAAGATCCGCAAGTTCGGAAGCTACAGCAGCGCCCTGAGCGCCCTCGAAATCGCCCAGCAGCTTGGCGTCCGCGCCGGCGCGACCATGACGGTCACTTCACGCAACATCGATGAGGTCCTGCCGCTCGCCCGCACACTGCAGCACTACGGGGTGGAGCAGCTGAAACTCCACTGCCTCCGGCCGGTCGGCAACGCAGCCGATCACCCCGAGCTCCTCGTCAACGACGCCACGGCCTACACCCGTCTGCGGGAGCGCCTGGCCTCGGCTGAGCTGGAGATCGAGGTGATCCTCGACGAGGACCTGTCCGAGCTCGGTGCACCGGACGCCTGCCTCCCCGCCGGAGGCCCTGTGGAGATCGAACGGATCGAAGCCGACCCGCGCGGCGCGCTCACCATGTCCTGCAAGGCCGTCGGCAAGGACTCGCACGCCTTCTGGTACGACAAGCTCGCCGACCACATCGACCACCGGCCGTCCGCCACCGACGAACTCACCCTCGCGGTACCGGACGTGGTGTACGGACGTGTCTGACCCGGCGTCGTTCGAGAGCGTCGAAGGGCTCCGCGGCACCGGCAAGTCGACGCTCGCCCCCCTGCTCGCGGCAGCCCGTGGCGCGGTACTGGTCCCGACCGTGCCGCCCGCCTACCAGGCACTGCGGCGGGAGGTCGACCGGCTAAGCAATGCAGAGGCACGCATGTGCTTCTACCTCTCGGCCCTGTTCACCGCGGCCGATCAGATCCAGCGGTACCTGTCCGCCGGCATCCCGGTCGTCGTCGAGAGCTACTTCGCACGGTGCCTGGCCAACCACCGAGCTTTCGGAGCCGACCTCTCCGTGTCCCTGCCGCCGGGCATCCCTCGTCCCGTCACCTACTACCTCGTCTGCGCGGGGGACGAGCGCCAGCGCCGACTCGCCAGGCGCGACAAGCCTGTCTCGCGTTGGGACGCGCTCGCCGAGATCACCGCAGACAAGATCACCGACGCCTACGCCTCGTTCCCGATGCACCGCGTGAACACCACCGGTCTCACCCCCGACGAGGTACTCCGAGCCGTCCTGAGCACCCACCCGCAAGGAGAGCAAGCCAGTGCAGACACCCAGCATGTGGCGGCACACCCTCACCTTCTTCCCTCAGTTCCTCGCCGCGCTGAAGGAGCGTACGGAGCCTGACTCCACCGTGACGGTCATCGGCGCGAGCGACGGCAGACTCGTCGTGCCCCTGGCCGCGGCCGGCTACCGCGTCATCGCCATCGAACGCGACCCGCTCGCCCTCCACGGCGGCGAGGTCCAACTTCCGGGTGACAGAACCGGTCACGCGATGGGAATGATCGAGCGGCTGAAGCAGGAAGGGCTTCATGACCGTGTCCAGGTCGTGGAGGAGGACTTCCTCGCCTCTGACCCCGTCCCCGCCCCCTGTGATGCCGTCTGGACGAGCTGCTCGTGGCATTACAGTGCCAACCACCACCGGCCGTTGGGCGAGTTCGTCGACCGCATGCAGCGCCTGGTCCGGCCCGGCGGTCTGTTCGGAGCGGAGTTCATGATGCCCCTCACGCAACGCCATCACGTGCTGGAGCACTACACATCCCCCGAGAAGCTGCGGCGTTACTTCATCGGGGACTGGGACGTCCTGCTCACACTGCGGACCAACGAGTTCACCGAGCAGGCGCACGTCGGACAGCTGCAGGACCACAACCACCGCATGGGCCTCCTCCTCGCCGCCCGTGCGTCCACCCCCTCCTAGAGCTACGGGAAGAAGGACATATGAAGCACGAGTACGAGGCCAAGTTCCTCGCCGTCGACGTCGACGGCCTCCAGGCCAAACTGACGGCGCTCGGAGCCGTCCAGGCATTTCCGCGCACCCTCCTCACCCGGAAGATCTTCGAGAACGACGCCCTCGAAGGCGGCGCCTGGGTCCGCCTGAGGGACGAGGCCACCCGCTCCACGCTCACGCTGAAGCAGGTCACCGACTCCACGACGATCGACGGCACCACCGAGATCGAGACCGAGGTGTCCGACCTGCACGCCATGGCCGAGATCCTCCGCAACGTCGGCCTGCGCGAAGTCCGCTACCAGGAGAACTACCGCGAGGAGTGGCGCCTGGGCGAAGTCGCCTTCGACTTCGACACCTGGCCGGACCTCCCCACCTTCGTCGAGATCGAAGGACCCGACGAGGCATCGGTCCGACAGGCAGCCGCCCTGCTCGACCTCGACTACACCGAGGCACGATTCGGCAGCGTCGACGAGATCTACAAGAGCGAGGCCGGCAGGGACATCCTGGCCGAGCCCACGCTTCTCTTCGCCGACGCCGACAAGCAGGCTTCGGCCAGGGCAGCTGTCCCGAGCGAGTGATCTTGGGGACCGAGCTGTGTTTATAGAACTGGCCGTGACGCCTCGAGTCATACCTGGCATCGCCAAGTTCGCGCGCGGCGGTCTGCCCGCTGCGGCAGACACTGACGACGGCAATACGTGGACTGACGGCTTCTGCTGGCTTTACTGCGGCCAGCGATGGACCCGTGTTCTATGGATCGGCCCGGTGAGTGTGGCGGGTGCCCAGGCGGCGATGTTCGCCTGCGGTCCGTGCATCCGCGCCTTGCAGGAGCAGGTCTGGCAGTCTCTCCTCCTTCACGATGAACCGACTCGCCGGGCGCCTGTGAGCACGGCTTCTGCGACCGAGCAGCCTGGGGGACGCCGCGTTGGAAGGCATCGCGCGCGGGGCGGCATGTTCCGTCGGGAGTGAGGCCGAGAACGGACAGTGGGCGTATCAACGGCTGGGCCGGTCACCACGCGTGGCGACCGGCCCAGCGTACGCGGCTCGCACCAGCGCAGCCAGTAATGCGGGTCCACGCCCTCCGGGGCTCACAGACGCCCTGTCGTTTCGGGCTGCTGGCGAGTCTCTGGGGACCCGGCTCTCCTGCCGGGTCAGCGTCGGTGGCGGCTCGGCTGGCTCGTGGGCGCTGCGGTTGTCCGCGGCTGGGCGGCGGGGGAAGGGGCGCCCAAAGCTGATGCGCTGATGCTTCGCAGGCGGGCTGCCTCGGCGCGGCGGTTGGGCGCGGAGTTGCGGCTGGTGTGCTGGATGCGGGTGATCAGGACGCGGGCGGGCCTGTGGGCAGTGCCGAGCTCTCGGCGGGTGGCCGCTTCCTTGAGGAGCTGGTGGGGCTTGTGGCCACCTGCTTCGGCGTCGGCGAGGACGGTGGCGAGGGCGTGCCAGCCAAGGTCGGTAAGGATCCGCTCGGCGTGCTCGGGAACGGATGCGCGTACGTCGTTGGCAAGAGTGCGGCGGGTCTCTTCACCAGGGCGCCGGGCTTCGAGTTCGGTGAGCGTGGGAGCGAGCGCGGCGTCGGCTGCCGACTGAAGGTGCTGGACGGCTTGGCGGGCAGCGTCGGCCTGGTGGGCATGGCCCTTGGCGTCGTGCCAGCGTGCAGCGAGGATGGCGGCCCAGAGAAGTGCGGCGGTCAGGGCTGCGAGGGCGCTGCCGTCGGGGCCAGTGGCGGTGTGAGCGATGTCGCGGGCCGCGGCCCGCAGGGCGTGGGCGGCACGGTCCTCGGCCCGGACCTGTGACCGCTGTGCTCGGGCGAATGCCGCACTGGCTGAGCGCAGTTGGGCACGATGGTCGGCGGGCGCTGCCTGGGCGGTGGCTTCGATCAGTTCGCCCAGAGCGCTGATGTTCGCCTGTGTCCGTGCGTCCTCGTCGGCGCTCGTGCTGGTGGTCTCTGGGTGGAGGGTGTCGAGGGCGTCGGTGGCCTGATGCCAGGGAGTGGGGGGTCGGTCGCGGCGGGCGGTGGGGTGTTCCTCCGGTGCGCTGGTTTCCAGGCGGGCCTTGAGTTTGGGCAGGGTGAGGTCGGGGGCGATCTTCCCGCCGGGGTGGTAGATCTGCTCGCCGTCCTTATTCAGGTCGCCGGGCCGGCCGACGGCGTAGCCGAGGAGGTCCCCGGAGGGGCCGCGGCGGGGCTTGACCAGGATGTCGTCGGCTTCGAGGTAGGCGAGGAGTTCCTCTGCGCTGGTGGCGTGCGGGATGGCGGCGCGGATGTGGTCCTGGAGCCACTGGCGGCTGGTCTGCTCCCAGCCGAGACGCTCGGCTTTGTGCATCTCGGCCTGGGTGGGGCGCCGGGCGGCGGTGCGGTCGCCCTTCCGTAGGCGGCGCAGCCCGTAGTCCTTCTCTATCTGACGGCACTCGTCGCCGACGCGCATGCCGCTGTCGTGCAGTTTGGGGCGGCGGCCGTCTTCGCGGACGGTGGTGGCGAGGATGTGGATGTGGTCGTCGGCGTGGCGTACGGCGATCCAGCGGCAGGCCAGATCGTCGCCGAGTGGGGCGATACCAGCGGCGGACACGATGCGCTGGGCGATCTCGCCCCACTCGGTGTCGGAGAGATGGCGGTCTTCGGGTGCGGCGCGGACGGGGCAGTGCCAGACGTGGTCGGTGACGGGCTTGCCGAACTCGCTGTTCCGAAGGTGAACGGGCCCGTCGAGGTGTCGGGCCAGATCGGTCAGGGTGGCGTTCTCATCGCGTCCGGGGTCGGGCATGCCGAGCATCGCGAAGCCGGTCACCAGGTGCGGGTCGAGGTGTTCGTCGTGCCGGCCGGGGCCGTAGAGGTAGGCGAGCAGACCGCGGGTGTTGGATCCTGCCGGTTTGATGGCGGCGATCATTCGGTCAGACCTCCGTCGAGTCAGTGGGCCGCCGCAGGGCATCCGCGATCAGGGCGAGCAGGTGGTGGAGTTCGTCGAGGCGCTGACGGATATCGGGCGGCGTGAAGTCGCTGTTGAGCGCGCGGGCGATCTGGTTGACGTTGACGCCGGTGCGATTGAGGGCGCGCAAGACCTGGGCGCGGAACATATGCGTGCGGCGTCGATCCTCGGACAGGGGAAGGTTCGCGGTGAAGCGGCCGTCGATGAAGGCCAGGACGATGTCGGCAGCGAAGCCGGATTCACCCTTGTAGCCGTGCTCGGCGGCGATCGCCTGGAGGTGGACGTGCTCGGCGCCGGTGAACCGCAAGGGACCGACGCGGACCGTTCGCTTGGTGCCGGTGAACCGGCGGATCGTCGGCTGGACGCTCCGCAGGGCGGGGTCGCCGGCGGCGGGGGCATCGGCGTGTATCGGGCGGAGGATCGCTTGCTGGGAGGCGTGGATCGCGTCCGGGTCAGAGCGGTCACCGGCACTGGCTTCCTGGTCCGGCGCCCCCTGGCGCTGGGCCGTCTCCGCCACCCTTGGGGCGGAGACCCCCGAAGACCGGCCATGAGTCGGACTCGGGGTACTACTGGCTCCGCCAGGAGCCGTCCGTCCGAACGCCCGCCGCAAACGTTCAGTCAGCGTAGGCGACTTTGTCAGTGTCGGCGGCCCATCGATGGCGTCTTCGGTGTGGTTCGGGTCGTGGGTCACGAATAGTTCTCCGGAAGGTGTGGGCGGGGTGGTGGCGTGCGGAGGCCACGGCTACGGCTGCGGGGGTGTGGATGAGTGATCGGGCGGAGGGGCGGGGACCGCTTGACCGGTGGCCGGAGGAGTTCCGGCCACCGGATGGCGGGCGATCAGCCGACTTTCCGTCCGACGCCGGGTTCCGACCGGAGGACTTCCATGACTTCGGTCAGCCTCTGGCCGCCGACCGTATGTCCCTTGTCACGTATGGCCTGTTGCACGATGCCCCGTGTGAGCTTGCGCTTCTCGGCCGCAGCGATCCGCCCGATCTCAACCAATTCCTCGACCGTCGCGCTGACCGGACGCCCACCACGCGGCTGGCCCTCCGAAATCCGGGGCGGCGGCATTCGGCTGGAATCGGTTGCCTGTGGATTGGCGATGCGTTCGGATGGCGTGGCCTGCGGTTCCGGCGCCTCGGCGGAAGTGAGTGCCGGGCGGTCGAGGGGCCGGTCGACCAGTTGGTGGATCTGCCGCATCAGCACGCCGAAGGCCAGCAGGGCTGCGGTCGGGGGAACCGCCGCGATCACGTAGTCGAGCAAGGGCACGACGCTCGCGTTGTCCGTGCCGCTGACACCGGCCACGTTGAGCGCAATGGATCCGACCGACCCAGTAGCGGTCAGGATGACCGCCCACCAGTCGGTCACCCGGCGGAGGCCGGCGCGGAGCATGAGCAGTTCGCCCGCGACGATGAAGGCGTCCAGGGTGGCGGGCCAGGCCCATTGCCGGACTGGGGAGGTTCCCAGTCCATGCTGTCCGGCGACTTGGGCGAGGTGTGCGTAGGAGAGCCAGAAGCCGCCGGCGGTGAGGGCGATGATGACGGTTCCGGCTGCGGCGAGGGCGTACCGCTCGGCGGCGTGCTGGGCCGTTGATTGTGGCTTCACGTCTTGGACGCGCTCGGCGTGGGGCGTCGCGTGGGCTTGCTGGGTGGTGTCATGAGGGGTGGCGGGTGTGGTCATGCGGGTTCTCCGGGATGGTTCTGCGGAGGCGATCACGGCGTTCACGCAGGGGGCGTACACGCGAGCCCCCTTCTAAAGGGGGGCTCACGCGTGAACGCTGGCGTGCGTGTACGGCGTGAACGATCGCGTGATCGTCTGACCTGGGGTTTTGTGCTTGGCGTGTACGCCTGCGTTGAGGCGTGGGCCGGTGCGCGGGGGAGGGGTGCGTGTACGCCCTCGTGTACGGCTCCCGCGTCCGGCGCTGTGTCAGGAGACGGCGCCGATATGGCGGACTGAGGCGCGGTAGCGGGCCTGCTGGCCGCCCCCAGTGCCGCCTGCTGCTCCTTCGGCCTTGTCCGCGAGTCCGGCCTTGACGAGCCGGTCCAGGGTTCGCCTGGCCTTCTCGGTGGCAGAGCGCTCGGGGTTGTTCTGGCCGCTCTGGATCATGGCGAGTTCGCGCACGGTCAGGCCGTCGGGACGCTGTCGCAGAATGGCGACCGGGTCGAGGGCGGGATCGAGCGTTGAGGTGCCGCGTTCGTGATCGTGGATGACCTGGAGGGGGCCGATCTCGCCGGTGGGGGTTTTGAGGTGGTGCACGGTGACGGCGAGGTCGCCCGCCTCCCCGGAGACGAAGAGGACACTGCCCGCACCGGAGGTGATCCAGGTGGAGCCGTAGACGCGGTCCAGGGTGGGCTTCTGGGCGCGTGGGGCGCCTTCGGTGGCCTTGCGCTGGTGGTGGAGTTCCATGATTTCGACGCCGTTGCGGATGGCTCGCTGGCGGGCGTTGTTGTAGGCGACGCCAAGCGCGTCGTCGACCAGGGTGCTCACCGCGTCCTTGAGGCTGTCGATCACGATGGTGTCGGCCTGGTGGGCAGCGGCGAGGTCGGCGAGGAGGTCGGGCTCCTTGTCCAGGGCGGCGGGCAGGGGCCCTTGCCAGACGGCGAGCCCGTTGCGCAAGCGCTGCTCGTGCTCGGGTCCGATGCTGCGGGCCATGGCGCGGGCGATCTGCTTGTACCGGTCCAGTGCCAGGTACAGCACCCGGCGGCTCGGTGCGACCGGCATGTCCAGGACGCTGTCCGACAGGCCCAGACGGGCGAGGATCACCTGGTGGGCCAGTGTGGTCTTCCCGACGCCAGGCGCGCCGACGATCATCAGGCTCTCGCCGGACGACCAGGCCGTCTGCTCGCGCGTTCCCCAGAGAGGTTCGGTGTCGGTGCCGGTCTCGGTGACGAAGCGCCATCCGTCGGTGATGAACCGGGAGAGTCGGCCCTGTCCCGAGGCGAGCGCCCGCTCGCGCTCCGCCTGGACCTCTGCCTCTACCTCGCTGCGAATGGCATCCGGATCGGCGCCCGGCTCCATCGCCTGCTGAGCGGTCCGGATGCCGGAGGCGCGCAGACGCCTGAGGTCGGCCATCGTGCGCACGATGCCCGCGTAGTAGGCGGCGCTGCTGGCGGAGGGCACGGCGTCGGCGAGCTGGTGGACGTACACCACACCCCCGACCCGCTCCAGATCGTCCTGGGCGCGCAGGTGGTGCGACAGGACGATGGGGTCGGTCGGCTTGTCCTCGCTGTGCAGGGCGAGGATGGCACGCCAGACCGTCTCGTGCGCGGGGCGGTAGAAATCGGCCGCGTCGAGCAGCAGGCGCACTTCGTCGATCACCGCACCCTTGTGCATGCAGGCCCCCAGCACGGCGGCCTCGGCGTCGACGTCGTGTGGCGGAACCGCGGTGAGGTCGCCCGCCGTGGGCTGGCGGCCGGTTCCCGCGAGGTGTGGCGCGGTCGGCCGGGGTTCGTCCATACTGGACATTGAGCTCCTCAACTTGCGGGCCGTACGGGACGGCGAATCCCAGGCCACGCGGGTCGATCGTTCAGGGATGGGCGGTTACGAGAGTTCGTGCTTGGCCCCCGACGTTCGTAGCGTCGGGGGCTTTTTGCGTTCACCCCCGTTCGAGGGCGGACGTCTACAGTACCTGAGTTTTTTGGAAGCGCAACGGTTGCATTCCGCTCCGGAATGGTGTTTAGTTTTCACCATCGCCCCGGCTGTCCGTCGGGCCCCAGCAAGGAGGTGCAGTGATGAGCAGTGACGAAGGCGCCTCCCGCGCGGGGCCGGACCGGCCGCCGGCCGAGGAACACGTCGCGGAGCGCATCAAGCTCGAACGCGAAGCGCGCGGATGGAGCACGGTCACGCTCGCCGAGCGGATGGCAGATGCCGGCCACCCGGTCAATCAGTCTGCGATCTGGCGCATCGAGAGCGGGAAGCCCCGTCGCCGGGTCAACCTCGATGAGGCGCTCGGCTTCTGCAAGGTCTTCGATCTGACCTTCGATGAGCTGACCAGCCCGCCCGGCCAGCTCGCCAACCCGCTGGTCCGACGTCTCGTCGGCGAGTACGTCGCGAGATGGAGGGAATGGCGGGATCTCGGCAAGGAAATGCGCCGAATCCAGGACGAACTCGCGGCCTACACGGACGCCAACCCCAACCAGGACGACATGGTCAAGGCTCTACTGACCCACGAGCTGACCATCGCCTCGAATGGCGAATTCCATCGCCACCGCGGAGCCCCGACGCAGCTCCGCAGCTACCTCGGCGAGCGCATGGACACGCCACCCGAACAGAGTTGACCCGGTCCCTCGCTGCTACGAACAGTGCGGGCTTGCCGTCGATGGCTCCTTCTCTTCACGCCCATCCCTGAACGACTTGCCGGCCTATCGGGATTCGCCGTCCCATGGCCTGCCAGGAGAGGACCCTCCCTTGCACCGAAGCGAACTTCCGCTTGCCCTGATAGCCGACCTGCTGGACGTCCCCGAGGACGACCTGCGGAATCTGCTTACCGAACGACGCCCGGCCGAAGGTGACGCCACCCTCGTCGCCCTCACCGTTGCTGAAGCCGCGCGGCGTATCGGTATCGGCCGCACGAAGCTGTACGAGTACGTCACCTCCGGCGAGATCGCCTCGGTCAAGATCGGCAGCTTGCGCCGCATTCCAGCGGAGGCGGTGAACGACTTCCTGGCCCGGCGCCTTACGGTCAGCGACTTCGGGACCGCAGCATGACGCGGGGCGCGTCGGCGAAGGGTCGGCAGCCCAACGGCGCCTCGTCGATCTTCCATGGCAAGGACGGCCGTTGGCACGGATACGTCACCGTCGGCTCCAAGGATGACGGCACACCCGACCGGCGTCACATCAGCCGCAAGACCCGCCCTGACGTCACCAAAGCCGTCCGCGAACTGGAGCGTCAACGGGACAAGGGGGCTGTCCGCAAGGCCGGCCAGAACTGGACGTTGGAGACCTGGCTCGTCCACTGGGTCGAGAACATTGCCGCGCCGAACGTCTCCGAGAACACCATCGACGGCTACCGCGTCGCGGTCTACCACCACCTCATACCCGGCCTCGGCGCCCACCGCTTGGAGAAGCTGGCGCCCGAGCACTTGGAGCGCTTCTACAAGAAGATGCAGGACAACGGAAGCGCCGCCGGCACCGCCCACCAGAGTCACCGGACCGTCCGCACCGCCCTCAACGAGGCGGTGCGTCGGGCCCACCTCACGGTCAACCCAGCCACTATCGCCAAAGGCCCTCGTGTCGAAGAGGAAGAGGTCGAGCCGTACTCGGTCGAGGAGGTCCAGCGCCTGCTCGCCGAAGCGCACAAGCATCGCAACACCGCACGCTGGGTCATCGCCCTGGCGCTCGGCTTGCGGCAGGGCGAAGTCCTCGGCATGCAGTGGAGCGACGTCGACTTCGAACTTGACGTGATCCGCGTACGCCGAGGCCGGCTGCGGCCCCGTTACCAGCACGGATGTGGCGACCGCTGCGGGCGTAAGCCGGGCTTCTGCCCCCAGAAGATCAACACTCGGCGTGAGACCAAGAGCGTGAAGTCCCGCGCCGGTCAGAGGCCCATCGGCGTCCCGGGTGAGCTGATGGAGCTACTCCGCCAGCACAAGGAGGAGCAGGACCGGGAGCGGAAGGGTGCACGCGATCTGTGGACGGAGAAGGGGTACGTCTTCACCTCGCCGACCGGTGAGCCTCTGAACCCGAACACGGACTTCCATAAGTGGAAGGACCTGCTGAAGGCGGCGGGAGTTCGTGACGGCCGCCTCCACGACGCCCGCCACACCGCAGCGACCGTCCTGCTGATCCTCGGCGTCTCTGACGCGGTGGTGGACGGAATCATGGGCTGGGAACCAGGCAAGTCCGCTCGGATGCGCCGCCGCTACCAGCATCTGACTAGCCGTGTCCTCAAGGACACTGCCGACAAGATCGGCGGTCTCCTTTGGGGCACGGACTTGCCTCAGCTCTCTGGCGGCCGGATGCCAGAGGCGAGCCAGAGCCCTGTCCCGGCCGAGCTGATGGTTCATGTCGCTCGCCTCGGCGAGCGGCGGGTGCCCTTTCTCCACCGTGATCATGCCAACGAGGTCGTCGCGCAGTGGAGCGAGGACTGGCCGGATCACACCGCCGAGGTCGAAGAATGGGACCGTTGGCGCTGGGAGCACGAGGCCCCCGGCGGTATGCGTTCCATCCGCGACGGGATGCCCGAGCGGACCGTGGTCTTCCACGCCCGAGCGGCATTCCTCCTCAGCGGCGAGCCGCAGGCGACTGGTCTCCCCGCAGAGTGGTCGGTGCCGGCCTGGGACTTCGAGACTGATGCCTACACCGACCGACCGGCGGCCTGGCGTACCGCACGCGGCATCGGGCAGGACGTTGTGGCCCAGGCTCGCGGCATCGACAAGGAGGCTGTAAAGGTCGCGTTCGCCGAGGCGTGTGCACAGGCTGTGGACCGCGCACAGAACCCGGGAAAGTACGGCGACGCCGACGGCTGGTAAGCCGCTGCTCGGCTATCGGCCCATGACATCAGCATGAGAGGGCGCCAACCAAAACTGGTTGGCGCCCTCTGTGATGGGCGGATCGCACTGGATCAGCGCTTATTCTTCCAGTTTCGGATGGCCTGGTCGAGCTGCGAGCGCAGCCGCTTAGCGGCATCGGTGCCCGGCAGTAGTTCGGGGTACGACTCGCTCGGGCGCCCAGCGATCAGGGCCCCAAGATTGGTGGAACTTTCCGACGGAAAAACGAGCGAGCACTTCTTCGCACCCATTTCCTGGGCCAGCCCGAGGAACCCCCTGCCGATGCCGAGGGGAGGTGAGGAGCTGTAGTGCTTCGCTTCGATCGCCGCAACGAGCTTGACGGTCCGTGGGTGCACCCTGGCCTGCCGGCTGCGCTCGGCTTCCTTGTAGTCGATGATGGCGACGTCGCATTCGTGTGCGACCTTAGATTTGGCGGCGACGACGTACACGCCGAGGTGGATCTCCAGTTGTTTCCGGATGCCGGGGAAGCTGACCAGGATGTAGGTGAAGGTGCCCGACCAGAGGTTTCCCGGAGACCTGCGAAAGCGCAGCGCAGCGGCTGGAGTCGTGCCGTCCTGCGTGAGCATTGTGGTCCCGCCGGCCGCTCTCGCGGCATCGAGGCAGAGCGTCAGAATCGCTGCCTCGTAGAGGTCGGACTCATCTGCGCTATTGCGGTACATGGGTTGCAGGACACCGATCGCCTTCTCGATGGCCTGGATCAGGCTTCCCCTGCTCATCGGTTGACCTCCGCGCGCGCGTCGATTCCCTCAGACAACAACTCCCGCACCAGTTCGAGCGTGGCATGCGCCCGCCTCGTTTCCTCATCCAGTTCGATTGAGGAGGGCGTTTCCAGCTCCGGGTCACCGAACTCGATGGTCAGGTCCATCCCGTGAGCCACAGCTACGTCAAGCGCGGCCTTACGCGACGCGTACATGGTCTCGGCGAGCGTCAGTAGGGCCCCACGGATGAGTTCGATGTTCTCGTCGTCCGTGTACGGGATCACCGCGATGTCGGACTCCTCAAGGCGTGGCAGTTTCCTCTCCGCCAGCCGACTGGCACGTGCCGCATACTGGCTCGCCTGCTCCTGCTTGAGCTTCTCCTCCGAGACTGCCCGACCCTGCCGGACTTCTTGATCCAGCTGACTGGCCAGATCCCCCAGCTCAGCCTCTTTGAGCTGCTCCATGATGTGTGTGTACTGATCACTTTCGAAAGACACGCGGCCCCTCCCCAAGTTCCCTTCCAGGACTGTACTCAGGGGCGCCGACAGATGAGGGCGGGTTGATCGACATCAGCCGATCGAGGCCGGACGCCTCCGGCGGAAGTGCGAGCGAGCCGCCACCATTCACGACGCACTCTGTTGGAGACTCACCACCGTTCCTATGGTGGAGGAATGGCAAATGGGGTGTGGCACACCGGATATGGCATAGAGATCAATCTGTCCCTGCCTGACCTCGGTCACCCGGGGCGTCCTGATCTGTTGCGGCAGATCACCGCGAGGGTTGCTGACCGCGACCCGCAGTTGCTCGAATGCCTTGCGCACCATGACGGGCGGGACTGTCTATCGGAGTCGGGCGGCAAGTCCCCGTGGATGTTCGTCCGCCGAGGGCGCGTTGGGGGCCGACGGCCGCTCGTCGCATCGCACCTGCCGGTCACGCACAAAGCCACACCGGCGGAGAGTGAGCAGCACAAGGCCACGAAGGAGCGGATCGTCGTGACCGCTTCGCGCTACGGCCTGGAGGCCGATGCCGAGGTGCCCACGGCAAACCGCCGGAGCGTCTCAGACGCCCTCGTCACCGGTCCTGGAGGTATACGGATCGGGTGGGAGGTCCAGTATCACCATCTCAGTCCGAGCAGTGTGCATCGTCGCTCGGTCAACGCTGTGCAGCAGGACATCACACCGTTGTGGGTCGCGAAGGACCGCACAGCTTCCTTGATCGACCGGGCGCCCTGGGCGCGCGTGGACGACATGCCCTGGAGGGATATCGCTGGCGGGAAGGAGATGGTGATCCGCGGTGGCTACCGCCACCTTCAGGTCTGGAGATGTGTGGCCAGCAGCGACCGTCACTGTCTGCTGACCGATGGCGCCGGTCACTGTGGCGAGGTTCACTCGGACTGGTTCCTGCCCGCCCTGTGCCTGCCGGAGAAGAAGGCCGTGCACCTCGAAGACCTCGTGTTGTCGAGTGCGACAGGGGAAAGCGTGCCGGTCTACGTGCCCAATCGGGGAAGCGGTCGGGCAGGACGGCACATGTGGGTTTCGGCGGCCGACTGCGAGCGCTGGCGGGAGATGGTCGGCGAGAAGACTCCTCTCCCCGAGGTACCGGGGCAGGAGGAGGGCGACGAGATCACCTTCGCCGGGCAGGAGATCGACAGAAACTGCCGCGCGGGTGAGGAGGGCTGGTTCGTCAGCGACGCACGGCCCATCCGAGACCTTGGCCAGCCGACCGGCGGATTCACCCTGCCGCGCATGCCGGCGCAACGGTCTGGCAGGTCCACGCTGATCTTGCCCGTCGAGCGGGCTGCCGCCTCTGCGGCTCTGGGCTGCCCGCCATGGGAGCTGGGGCCGTGTGCCGAGTGTGGCCAGCTGATGCGCCGGTACGGGCGCGACACGGCTATGTTCTGCGGCGTGTGCCGCGAGGCGCTGAACGGCCGGTAGGTGCCAGCAGCCCGTTGGCGACAACTGCAACCAGAACTGCAACCACGAACGTCGAAGGCCCCCGCAGCAAGCTGCGGGGGCCTTCGACGTATTGCCCGGTGAGAGCAATGGCGGAGGATACGAGATTCGAACTCGTGAGGGGTTGCCCCCAACACGCTTTCCAACTGTCCGCGCGGCCGTACAGGGGCGTTCACAGGGGTCCGCGCGGCAGGTCAGATGGGGTGCGCGTACGACGGTGAACTGGGGCGGCCGTCAGCGCACTGGACAAAGATCAGGACAACGAGTGGGGTGGGGGAGCCTGGCCCACACGCGGCCTGCAAAGCCCGGTTTTCGCGCTCTGCGGGCCGCGCTGGCGCGGGAACCAGGCAGTACTTGCGGAAAGGAGAGCATGGCAGGCTTGAGACAACTACGACGGAGAGAGGGAAGACGCGTGTCGCAGCAGGCCAGCCCCCGCGGGACCTTCCTGAAGATCGCTGATGTTGTCAGAGCTCAGATTGAAGCCGACGAAGAGATGACCGAGCTGCCGTCGGCTGCGGAACTGATGCGCGACCACGGTGTGTCCCGCGGCGTCGCGCTCCGGGTCTTCGGCGCTCTCCAGAAGGAGGGGGCCGCAGAACCGGTGCCTGGTGGGCGCTGGCGGGTGGTGCGGCGTGGGGAGTCCATTGACCGCCGGCCACTGGCCGAACGTCTCGCCGACGTGATCACGGATGACAAGCTCTCCGTGGGGGCGACCTTCCCCAGCACGTCGGCCTTGTCCGCGCGCTTCAACGTCTCGCGGCCGACGGTGAGCAAGGCACTCGACAAGCTGCAAGCTGCCGGACTGGTATCGGAAGGAAAGCAGGGAAAGCAGCGTACGGTGCTGGCCCTGCCGGGAGAGGAGAGTGTGAAACCTTGAGTTCCACGACGTTGACCGACTGGGCCTACCCCCTCGCCGAATCGCTGCTCTCGGAGACCCTGCCCCGCCGTTGGGCCCACTCACAGGGGGTGGCGGAGCGGGCCCGCACGATCGCCTCGATCCTGGGCTCGGACGCAGACCTCACGGAGGCGGCCGCAGTTCTGCACGACATCGGCTACTCGCCCGACCTCGCCAAGACCGGCTTCCACCCGCTGGACGGGGCGCGATATCTCCGAGACGTCGCCCACGCCGACGAACGCCTGGTGCGCCTTGTCGCGCACCATTCCTGTGCGTGGATGGAGGCAGAGGCGCGCGGCATGCGTGACGAGCTGGAGAGCGAGTTTCCTCGGGAGGAACCTCACCTTGCGGACGCTCTCTGCTACTGCGACATGAACACCACGCCGGACGGCACCCCGACAAACCCTGTGGACCGCGTGAACGAGATCGCAGGCCGCTACGGTCCGGACAGCTTGATCGGGAAGTTCATCAGGCGTGCCGAGCCCGAGATCCTTGCCAGCACAGCACGCGTCGTAGAGAAGCTTTCCGCCGCGAAGCGTCAGCCGATGTAGGGCGCGGTGCGTGTCCGGTCCATCGCGTGCTCGATCCTGAGCCGCATGGTGGGGTGAATGTCGAATTCTGTGAGGTCCGCCGGGGAGACCCAGCGGACCTGCGTGGTTTCGTCGCTCGTACGGACCGCACCACCGACCGGGCGGGCCCGGAAGCAGATGCTGAACTGCTGCCGGGCTTCGCCGTCGTCGTACAGCATCACGTGGCCGGGGTCGGTGTAGATCCCCGACATGTCGACGACCTCAGCTTTGATCCCGGTCTCTTCCCAGACCTCGCGCACAACCGTGTCGCTGATGGACTCGCCCACGTCGTGGCCGCCTCCGGGCAACGCCCAGCGTCCGTTGTCCGAGCGTTGGATGAGCAGGACGTCTCCGACGTCGTTCTGCACGAAGGCGACGACAGAGGGCACGACCGAGTTGGCCGGCGGGGCGTCGGGGTCGTGCAGATAGTCGATGCGTCCCATGCTCAAGCTCCTGTGATGTCGTGATCAGTGACCGGGCGTGCGCCGCCCCACGCCTGTTCGATGCTATTCGCGTAGGTGTCGAAGAGCCCACCGCCGGGCAGTCGCCGCAGGTGCAGGACAGGCGCCATGTACGCCCCGATTCCATACACGTGGGTGTTCACGAGTAGCTCGTCATCGGAGCGAAAGAGCGAGTTGTAGAGGGTTCCGTCGTGCAGACGGAAGCCGATGCCCGGGTGGCTCGTGAAGAGCGGCCGGTAATTCACCAGGGCGTTGCGAATCTTGCCGTCCATGATGCGGTGGCCTTCGTCTATCCCGCGCTGATGCACCGCAGCGCAGTCAGGGTCACCGAGCAGGATTCGTACCTGGGTCGCCCCCACCTTCCTCCTCAGGAGGTCGTGAAAGAGAGGGTCTTCCGACAGCCAAAGTCCGGAGTAGACGAGAACGTCGATGTGCGATTCGGCTCGTTCGTAGAACTCGCGCCACAGGGTGTTGGGCACCATGTGGCGGTGCGGATAGATCGTGACGATCTCCGCCTTGCTCAAGTCGGCCGCCGTATCGACGGCACGCGAGTCGTTCCACAGCGTCGTCACGTCGACGCCGAGCTCGGACGCCGCGGCGTACTGGTGCCTTCGGTATGGAACCTTGCCCTGGGTGATCCAGCGCTCGATGGTCTTCGGGTTGACCTCGATCGCGTCAGCCAGGTCCTGCACGGTCATGCCCTGCGCCAGCAGAGCCGACCGGAGGCGTTCGTTGGACATCTCAACCCCCGGGGACGTCTTGGGACCTCTTGAAGGTATCCAGATGACTTCAAGGTGTCCACGTATGGGGTAACCAACGCCCCTGACCAGCAGCGATGCTGATGGTGCGCCAGGAAATCCCCGGCGCGAACCCAAGAAGTTCCGACGCCCCGCTTGACGGACACCCGATGTAGGACCTGTAATACAGGTATCGCATCAGCCGTGAGGCGGAAGCGACGAGAGGGCCCTTCTTTGGGCTGCTTCGAGTTGCACGACCGCAGAGCGCCCGGCGGGTCTCGTGAGGACGAGAGCCCCTCTGACCAGGGGTTACCGCGCTTGTCGGGGAGGACCTGCTGTTTGAAAACTGAAGATCTGCTGTGTCCCGCTGGTGACGACCCCACAGGTGATGTGGGAGGTGACAGCGGTTGAGCTGGTCGGTGCGCTAGGTCGCGCTGGGAGCGAGCAGGGCAGGTCGTAGCGGCTACCGGGAAGGCCGGAGATTTCCCGGGAGCAGCGTGGCGCGTGGTGGTCTCTGGGTGAAACCGGGGCCGCCGGGCTGAGTGAGCGGACCATCCCCGTACCCGCAAGGGCAGACGGGCGCGATGACCGAGGCGAGCGGGCCACGCTGCCGAAAGGGCGGCACACGGGCACCTGGAGAGGGCCTGTCGGGATGCCGCACCTGCGAAAGGCGATCCCCGCGTGATGAGCACCGGATCGCCCTCGTCATGCAGGCAGGAAGGCACCCCTGCCGGGGCTGCTGGCCCTGCCTGCTTGATGAGGCACCACTACCAAACCTGAACACCGGAGGGGAACGTCCATGGAGATTGCTGCTGCTGTTGTCGCGGTCGTCGGCACCGTGCTGGGGGCCGCCGTGGTCGGCGTCCAGCAGTACTACACGGTCAGGGCCCAGCGCCGGCAGGCGCTGCGGGACCGGGCCATGACCGCCCTGGGTGACCTGAGCGCCCGGCTCGCGGATCACCGCCGCGCAATGTGGACGCGGGAGGACCTGCGCCTGTCCGGCGCAACCCCGGGTGAGGTGGCCGAGGCCCGCGAGGCGAGCCACGTCACCCGCTCCGCCGTCACCGCCCCGCAGGTCGCCCTCACGGTGCTCCTGCCGACACTTCGGCTCGACATCGACGCGGCCGTCCGCGCCACGTACGACATGCGCAATGCCGAGACTGCCGAGGTTCTGGGCTCGTGTCGCGAGGCGGCCGTAGCTGCGGCTGACGCGCTGACCGCCACGGCAGCGCGTGTTTTGTCCCGCCCCTGATCAGGAGGACCTATGGACCCCGTCGACGAAGCAATCGCCTGGGCCGCTCAGCGGCGGCAGGAACTGGACGAGATGAACGCCGCCTACGAAGAGATCGACGCCCGCGAGTACGAGGAGTTCAACCGCGAGATGGACGTCCGCGACGCCGACCTCTCCGAGCGCTACCCGAGCTGATCACCACCGCCCCGGCATCCACGCCGTGAGGGCGCCGGATCGAATCCGGCCCGGGGCACCACGGCCACCGCTGGTGGCCGGACCGCTCGCAACGTCGGGCGGAACCACTGAACGGCCCGCGGCCCCGGTGCTGACACACCGGGGCCGCCTTTCGGGCCGTCCCACCGTCTAGGAGAAAACGACCCATGAAGAACATCGTTGCTGGTCGCGAGCCCGTTACCGCGACCGAGTTCACCGAGCTGGCCCTGGGCATCGACCTGGAACTGTTCACCGGCCCGGCTGTCGAGTCCGCCATGGAGCGGGCGGCGCGGCTGGACGTGGCGCACGAGGTCCTCGCGGAGCTGCGCGAGAGTGACCCGGAGACCGCCGCCTACGCCGAGTCCCTGCTCCGCACCCTGCCCATGAAGACGCAGCGGCCGGACGGCCGGCGCCCGCGCCGCACGGTCCGCCGCCCGCTCAAGGCCCTCGCGGCCGGTTCGGCGGTGGCCGCGTGAGGGGGCACACCGCGCAGATCTCCAACCGTGGCGGCCGGTGGCGCCTGTACGTCGTGCTGATGGGTGACCTGGTCTCCGAATGGCCGGAGCACCACTTCGGTCCCACGCCCACCGTGCCGACGGCGGCCGAGCGCTCACGGGTGCTCACCGCGCTCGGGTTCGTGGCCGTCGACGGGGCCGAGTGGGGGTGGACGGAGGGCAACGAGACGTACGGCGACGACACGTCGCCGGTCCTGCTGCTGGCCTCCATCCCGGTCCGCCCGGCGGGCCCGGCCGACGGGGGTGCGGCGTGAAGCGCATCAACCCCCGCGTGCTCCTGGTCGTCGCGCTGGTCGCCGTGGTCGGCATGGCGTTCCGGGTGTCCTGGAACGCCATGCGTGACATCGCCCGTGCGGTCGGTGCTGATCCGGCCGCGGCGACCCTCTACCCGTTCGTCGTGGACGGCCTGATGGCTCTCGCCCTGATCGCCACCCTGATCCTGGTCGACAAGGACCGGCAGTTCGCCCTCAAGGTTCTGGGCGGGTACACGGTCGCGTCGCTGGTCCTCAACTACGTGCACGGCCTGGTCCCCGCGCTGCACCAGCCGGACGCGGGTATGGTCCGCCTCGCTCACTGGGACAGCGCGCACTACGCACTCGTCCTCGTCGCGACGTCACTGCCGGTCGGTGCGATCTTCTTCGGGTCGGATCTGGTCGCGAAGGTGCTGCACCAACGCACCGCCGCCGAGGCCGTGCGGGTGCCGGACGGGCAGGAATCCGCACCCGCCGCGCATACCCCCGCACACCCCGCGCAGACACCCGCCGCCGAGGCGGCCGAATCACCTGCCCCGCTGCCCGTCATGGAGCCGTCTGCGCAGGTCGCGGCCCATGCGGACGCTGTGCAGGCGCCTGATCCGTACACCCCGCACACCGACCGCACCCCGGAGGAAGAGACCACCGATGCGGCCCTGTCCCGGGACCAGTTCGAGGAAGCGGAACTGGAGAGGATGCGGCAGGACGCCCGCCGTGCGTACGGCGAATCCGTACAGGCGGGCCGCCCGCTCAGTGCCCGTGCGCTGGGCGAGGCGTTCGGGATGAGCGAGTCGTGGGGACGCAAGCAGATCCTCGCCGTCCGCGACGACGAGGAGCCGTCCCGCCCGCGCCTGCGGGCCGTCGAAGCCGAGGCCATGTGATGACGATTCGCTCGATCAGTTATGGCGGCGGTGTCCAGTCGACGGCGCTGCTGGTGCTGGCCGCGCAGGGCCGCATCGACTTCCGTACCTTCCTGATGGCCAATGTCGGGGATGACTCGGAGCATCCGGGGACGCTGCGCTACCTGGACGAGTACGCCCGGCCGTTCGCGGCTGAGCATGGGATTGACCTTGTGCTGTTGGACCGTGTCATGGTCCGCAGCGGTGAGACCCGGACGCTGTATGGCCAGCTCACCAAGGAGGGAAGCCGGTCCCTCGCCATCCCCGTACGGATGTCGAACGGGGCACCCGGTACCCGCTCCTGCACCGCTGATTTCAAGATCAAGGTCATCGGCCGGGAGCTGAAGCGGCGGGGCGCCACCAAGGAGGCCCCGGCCACGATCGGCATCGGGATCAGCCTGGACGAGATCCACCGCGCGAACAACCGACGCTGTGAGTCGCATGAGCAGATCGTCTACCCGCTGCTCGAACTGGGGCTGAGGCGCATCGACTGTGCCCGGATCATCCGGGATGCCGGTCTTCCTGTCCCGCCCAAATCGTCGTGCTGGTTCTGCCCGTTCCACCGGCCCGAGACCTGGCACGACATGCGCCGTCGCGAGCCCGACCTCTTCGAGAGGTCGTGCCAGCTCGAAGAGCTCCTCAACGCCCGGCGCGACGCTCTCGGCAAGGACCACGTCTACCTCACCCGGTTCGGCAGGCCCCTGCGCGACGCCATCCCCGACGGCGTGGACGTACTGCCGGGATTCGACGAGGTCGACGGCCTGTGCGACTCCGGCTGGTGCATGACATGACGCGGCCCGCCACCGCGCACCGCTGCCGCTGAACCCGTTCTCGCTGGTACGGGGATGCCCGGCCCTGAGAAGCAGGCCGGGCATCCCCGCCCTTTTCACTCCAGACAAGGAGCCCGACCAGTGTCTACCACTGAGGCGAGCACGAAAGCCCCGCCCGACACAACCAGCCCGCAGCCCGAACCCGCAGCGTCAACGGTGGTCGACGGCCCGGACGGGCAGTCCCTCCCGATCGAGATCACCCTCAACCAGGGCCCGGACGACACCGGGTCTTCTTCGACCCCGCGGGGGCCGCGCAGTTCGCTGCGTGCGTGGCCGCTGGCTCTGTTCGGCACCGAGGCTGCGTCGACCGGGGCGTCCGCTCTGTATGCGTCGGCCGGGACGGTCGGTGTTCTGACCGCGGCCAGTGTGGCCGCCGGGGGTGGCCTGGTCGCTGCCGGTGTCGCCGCCCGGAAGGCACGCAAGTCCCAGACCACGGGTTCTGGTGGGCGGGTCCTGCGGTCCTCCGGGCACCGGTCGACGCTCGGCAGTACCGGCACCGGCCGCAGTGGTGGCCGTTCCGGGGGCGGCGGGTCGGGCCCGGGTTCCGCGGGCCGGGGTGGCCGGTCCGGCGGCCAGGGTCGCTCCTCCACGCTCGGCGCGGTGAGCTCCGGAGCGTCCACTCCTCGCACCAGTGCCCGCCACTCTCCGACCTCGCGGAACGGGGCATCCGTGCCGAAGAAGCCCACCCAGTCCGGCAACACCACGTCCGCGGGGGGTGGTTCTGCCGGCCGGGGCTCGCTGTTCGGGAAGTCCGGGGCCGGGGCCGGGTCCCGGGGTCGGGACGCTGCTGGTGGGCGGGGCGGCATATTGCGCCGTCTCAGCCAGCGCCGCGGCGGCACCGGGCCGTCCGGCACCGGCACCCAGAACGGACCGCATGGCAAGGGGCCGAGCAGCCCGAACTCCCCCGGCGCCAAGGGTGGCGGGCGCGGGCGGTCGACGGTCAGGGCTTGGGTGCGCAAGGCTGCCCGGTCCGGGATGCGCGGCGTCGCCCTGGCCCGCCGTCTGGGCCGTCAGATGGCCGAGTCTCCGGCCGGTCAGGCGTTGCGGGAGCGGATCAGGTCCGCACGTCGTGCCCTGGCCAAGAAGGCCGCGGCGGGGGCCCGGTATGTGCTGCGCAGTGCCGTGGCGAAGGTCGCGGCGGGTGCGGTCGGGGCCGTGGTCCTGATCCCCGGCCTGCTGCTGCGCGCGCTCGCGGCTACGGCGGGTGGTGTCTTGCGGTTCCTGCACCTGGCGCCCCGCAACGGGGCCAAGTGGGGCGCGTACTTCACCCGCTGGTCCAGGCTCGCGGCCACCGCCGTGCACCGGCGCCTGATGCGCCGCGCCAAGGACGGCTGGGACAAGGCCACCCGGCCGGATGTCCTGACCGACTTCGATGAACCCGGCCACATCCGGCCCGCCGCCGATGAGTTCGGCACCGACCACTTCGGAGGAAACCTCGTGTCCGTGTTCAAGCAGGAGACCGAGGCCGTGCGCGACGCGTACGCCACCTACGACCCGCCGATGATGCTCGCCGTCGCCGCCGAGTACTGGGGCCTGCCCGAGGGTGTGGCGTCGGCCGCCGAGGCGGTGCGGCAGCTCGCGGTCAACACCGCCGACAAGTACCCGGCCGACGCGGCGATGGCCGATCTGGTCGCCCAGGTCTACGCCCTGCTCCACCAGGCCGTTCAGAAGGCGCAGGAGATCGGGCCGCTGTTCGCCAAGGTCCACGAGAACGACCTGCGCCGCTACGAGGAGCCGAGGCCGGGCGAGCACATGTGGAACATCCTGGAGCGCCGCCAGGACGGCCAGGGCTTCGACCAGCGTCAGCCGTCGCAGTTCGTCGCGGTCGCGCAGGATGTCGCGCACGTCTACTCCCGCTACGAGCCCGGTCACATGAGCCAGGTCGCCGCCGAGTACGAGGGCATCCCGGACGGGATCGAGAACATCGCCGCCGCGATCAACCTCCTTCAGGTCCGTTCCAACGACCGCTACCCCGTCGACAAGGCCGTCGTAGACGCGATCGCGGACGTGCATCAGCTCCTGATGTCCGCCGCGTCCGCCGCGCAGGAACTGATGCCGAACTTCCGGCGCCTGCACGCCCCGGACATCTCCCGCCACGAGGCCCCTCGCAACGGCGAGGAGTCCGAGGCCATGTGGGACGTCTGACCGAAGAAACCACAGCTCATCCCCGCCGTGGGGCCGCACACAGGATCGGTGTGCGGCCCCACGGCGCTCCACCCTGCCCTTGCTCGCGTTCCTGAAGGAGCCCTTGATGGCTGCCAAGTCCGATGCCCCGTCCCTGGACTGGAGCTGGAACCACTCCGCCGCTACCTCTGCTGCTCTGGTCGCGGGCGGCGCCTACACCGTCGCGACCGTCGGGTCGGTCGCCGGTCTGCCCGCCTCGCACGCCCTGCTGGTCGCCGGGGCCGGGGCCGTCGCCCAGGCCGGGGCCGACCTCTACCAGCACCGCCCCGCCGGCCACACCGTCGCCCGGTGCGCGGCCTGGCTCGCCGCCGGGGGCTGGACCGCGTCCGCCCTGGCCGATCACACCGCCCTGACCTGGTCGTCCGCCGGGTGGTGGGCGGCCGGGACCGCGGCCGGGATGACCCTGGCCCGCGGCCTGGTCCAAGCTGAGGAAACCGCCCGCACCGAACGCCACCAAAGGCGGCTGCAGAAGTGGGCGAACAAGCAGGCCGGTGAATGGCACGACCGCCTGGAACGGCTCTTCCGCCTCGAAGGACACGAGGTCGAAGGGGTCCGGCCGTGGAAGGGCGACGTCGGCTACACCGTCCGCGTCCGCATGCCCTCCGACACCCCGGAACTCCCCGCCGACGCGGTACGGAAGCTGGCCGTGGACCTGCGGCTGCCCAAGGGGGGTGGCATCCAGATCCTCGACGGCGAGGTCTACGGACAGACCCTCATCCGCGTCACTGCCGTTGACGTCCTCGCCAAGGACCTCGACCTCCCCGACACCTCGGACGAGACCACCGTCACCAGCATCTACGACGGCATCCCCCTCGGACTCAAGCCCGACGCCGAAGAAGCCCGGATCGCCGTCGTCGACGAATGCGCCCTGGTCGTCGGCCAGACCGGCTCCGGCAAGACCAACACCATCAACGTCGCCAACGCCGGGGCCCTGCGCACGAACAACACGGTGGTGATGCACATCGACGTCACCGGCGCCGGGATCAGCCTTCCGTGGCTGCACGCGTGGGCGGTCGACGGGACCGCGGCCGTGCCGCTGATCGACTGGACCGCCGACACCGTCGAAGAGGCCCACATCCTGTGTGACACGGTCATCGCCGGGATCGGCGCCCGCAAGACGGGGCATCAGGACCGGCTCACCGAGGACGACAAGCTCACCGTCACCCACGAGCTGCCCGAAGTCCTGGTCGTGGTCGATGAGATCGCCGAGCTGCCGCCCGTCCTGCTTCGCAAGCTGGACACCATCGTCAACACCGGCCGCGCTGTGCGGGTCCGGGTGGTGATCTGCGGGTTGCGCGCCACCCAGGATGTCATCACCGCCGCCATGAAGAAGCAGAGCAGGGTACGGGTCGGGATGCGCGTCTCCGACCCCGAGGAGCTCAGCCACTTGTTCCCGACCGGCGGGGCCCGCATCAACCCCAAGTCGGCGCCGTACAGGGGCTGCGGGTTCTACTCCTCGCCCGACGAGGAGGACGTCGTGTCCGAACCGACCGCGTTCAAGGCGTACCGGATCAAGCCCAAGCAGATCAGGGCCCTGAGTACCGTCTACGCCGACCGCCGGCCGAAGCTCGAAGCGGTGTTCCTCGACAGCGAGCCGGGCGAGTACTACGAGAGCCGGTGGGGCCGCATCCTGCCCCGCCTCTACAAGGCCAAGCAGCTTGCTCCGACCACCATCCCCTACACCGACATGGACACCCTCTACCCCCCGATCAACCAGCTCACCGGCATCCCGATGACCGGAGCTGCCGACCCCGAGGACGACAACGCTCCCGCCCCCCGCATCGTCGCCGCGACCGGGCAGGCACCGGCCCGGCCCGAACCGCGGGTGGGCAGCGATCTGCTGTCGACCATGCTCAACGCCGCCCGCACCACCACCGGCCAGGCCGCGCCGAGCGGCGGGAACGACGCTACGGTCATCCAAGCTGACTTCGGCCGCGTCATCCAGCAGGCCGGAACCCCCGAGAACCGGCCCAGCCCCATCCCGCAGCTCCTCGCCGAGGCCCATCAGCACGTCGTCGCCGCGGGCGGACGGATGTGGAGCAGTGACTTGGCCGCCGCCCATGGCCTCGACCCCCGCGTCTTCGGCACGGAGCTGAACCGCCTGCTGCGCGAGGTCGGCGTTGAGCGCCCCGGGGCCGGAACAGTGCGCATCGGCGACGAGTCCAAGAGCGGCTATCTCGCCGAGACCCTCGCCGAAGCCATCGAGTGCTACCGCGACACAAAGTGACAGTCGACGCCTTCTCGACCCACACAGCCGACCCACACAGACCCACACACGCCGACCCACACAGCCTGTGTGCGTCACACATCCGCGTGTAGGTCTCTGACCTGCCCGTGTGGGGCGTGTGCGTCACACAGAACGCCCCGTGAAGAAGCCCCGGAACCCGCTCTCTGGCGGCGGTTCCGGGGCCTTCCAGCGGCATGTGTGGCCCCACACCCCACACATCACCCCAGGTAACCGAAATCAACGTGAGGACGCCCCATGGCCCTGACCGTTTCCGCCGTCGTCCTGCTCCTGGTCATCGTCCTGATCCTGGTGCGCACCGGCTACCTCCGCTTCGGCCCCGCGCTCGCCGCCATCCTGCTCGGCTTCTTCCTCGCCTCGACCGGCATCGCCCCCGCCATCAACAGCGCGCTCAGCAGCATCGCCGCCGCCCTCGCCCAGATAACCACCTGACCCGCCACCCCGCCGCCCGGTTCAAAGGAGCCCCGTCGTGCATGACACCACGTACACGATCACCGCCCAAGCACCTCGCCCCACCGACAGGCCCGCCTACCTTCCCGACCCGGTCGGCCCGGTGATGCTGCCCTCCGAGATCCCGCCCGGCGTCCAGATGGTCACCCTCCCCGGTGGCATCCGCACCCTCGCCTACACCCCGCAGCAGGCCCCGCCGGCGCCGCCGGTGCCGGTCGCGCAGCCGATCCCGGCATGGGCCAAGACCACCGCCCTCCTCGTCCCCACGGTCGGCGGCGGTGTCGCCGCCGCCGGTATCGGACTCTCCTACGCAGCCCCGGGACTGATCGCCATGAGCCAAGCCCTCTGGGCGACCGTCGCCCTCATCGCCGCCGGAGCCATCGGCCTGCCCGTCCTCCTGCGCCTCGCCCGCAACGGCACCGGCACCGGCACCGGCACCTGGCGGTCGACCACCCACATCACCCAGAACATCACCGCCACCGGCCTCTTCGGCAAGGCCACCGGCACCATCAACCACCGCTAAGGAATTCAGATGCTCGACAGCCCACAGTCCGAGTCGATGCCGTGCGGTGAGTCCGGCTGCTACTGCGACAGCTTCGGTCCCGAACACGAGCAGTGCGCGTGCGGCTGCGACTGCCCCCGCTGCTGGGACTGCCTCCAGAAATCCGACAACTGCGACTGCTGACCCGAAGGGACGGCCTTGATCCGTCTGCGTATCCAGCGCGCCGCCTGGCCCCGGCCCGCGCTGATCCTCACAGCCCGCACCCCGAAGGAGCACCGACATGGACATTGACCCCAACGAGATCCTGACCATCGAACTCGACTACGCCGACTGGCCCGCCCCGTACGCCCGGGACATCACGCGTCGTCAGCTGGGCGAGCTGCTGCTCAGGCTCGACGAGATGGCAGACGACACCGCCGACGCCAACCCGTAGCTACGCCAAGGGCGGCCCCCGCCTCACCAAAGTCCGGGGCCGCCCTTGCCTGCCAGCACCTTCTACAGAACTGGAGACACCCAGCATGACCCAATCCACCCCCACCCGGCGAGCACCCGGCCTCATCGGCGTCGCCCTCGATCTCGCGCAGCAAGGTGTTCCCGTCCTGCCGTTGCGGGCGGGAAAGCTCCCGGTCGGGAACTGCGCGGCCTGCCGGGACAACGCCTGCAGCGGCCGACCGAACATGAAGAACCCTGGTTCCTGCGACTGCCCGGCACCGTGCCACGCGTGGGCCGCCGCTACCACCGACCCCGCGACCCTCACCAGCCCCGCATGGGCACCGGCCTGGAAGCAAGCCGCCGCGGTGGCCTACCACCCCGGCGGTATCGGGCTGACCGTCGTCGACCTCGACCACGCCGACGCCATCGCCTGGGCCCGCCGTACGCTGCCCGCCACCCGCACCGTGCCGACCACGCGCGGCGAGCACTGGCTGTACCGGGGCACGGTGCAGTCCGCGAACGCGGTCCGTGACGGCGTCGACATCAAGTCCACGATGGTCTACGCCCGGTGGCTCGGCCCCGGCACCGGCACCATGACCGCGCTGCCGGACACGGTGCGCGCGCTGGTCATCAAGGAGCCGTCGCCGCCACGACCCGCACCGCGCGTCGTGGCGGTGCCTGTGCCGGCCGCTGGCGGGGACTGCCCTCACCGTAGGCCCGCCTACCTGGAGCGCGGCGTCGCCATGGGCGAGCAGCGCATCACCGAGGCGAGTAGTGCCGTGCACGCCATCGTCTACCAGACGTTCCTCGCGGTGCTGTCCGCGCACGGGCGGTGTGGCTGCCTGACCGATGTCCACATGGCGCGGCTGTTCGCCGCTGCCCAGTCCAAGGGTGAGTCCGTCCGGCACTGCTCGGACGCGTGGGCCAATGCCCTCACCCGGTTGGGGCTGTGACCGTGGCTGACGACGAGAAGAACCCGGCGCGCGAGGTCATCACCGACTACGCGCAGGCGCACTTCCGGTACTTCCGCACCGCCGACGGGACCGTGTACGCGCAGAAGAACGGGCACCCCGTGGCCCGTCCGATCCGCTCGCAGGGCACGACGGGCAGCCACCGGCAGGAACTCATGGTCGGCCTGTACAAGGACGGACACGGCATGTTCAACGGCACCGCCCTCAAGGAAGCTCTGGACCTGATCGAGGCACTCGCGCTGACCGAGGACACCCAAGCCGTCCACATCCGCGTCGCCCCCGGCTTCGACGGAGCGACGTGGCTGGACCTCGGGCGCAGCGACGGGCAGTCCGTTCGTATCCACCCCACCGGCTGGGACATCGCCGTCCCCGACCCGCGCGAGGTGTGCTGGCGGCGCACCCAGCTCACCGGGGAACTCCCCCTGCCCGTCAAGGACACCGACGGCAAGGGCATCGACCTCCTGATGCGGTTGTGCAACTTCGCGGGTGCCGAGACCGAGTGCCTGGCCATCGCCTGGCTCATCGGCTGCCTCGGACCGTCCGTCCCCGTCCCGGCCCCGTTCCTCACCGGGCCGCAGGGCGCGGGCAAGTCCACCGGCGGGCGGATGCTCGTGCGGATCGTCGAGGGGATGAGCGGTGACCTGCGGCGGGCCCCGAAGGATGAGGAGAACCTGATCGCGGCCGTCGCGGCCGGGTGGGTCACCGCCCTGGACAACCTGTCCCACATGACGCCGGACCTGTCCGACGCCATGTGCTGCATCGTCACCGGAGCCGAGAACGTCAAACGCGCCCTGTTCACCGACGGCGACGTCTTCCGCGCCCGCTACCGCCGCCCCCTGCTCCTGACCGGCATCGACGTCGGAGTCATCCGGCCCGACCTCGCGGAACGGCTCCTGCCCCTGCGCCTGGAGCGGCCCCGCGTCCGGCGCACCGAAGCGGAGCTGTGGGCGGAGTACGAAGAGGTCCTGCCCATCGCCCTCGGGTCTCTGCTCGACCTCACGGTCAAGGTCCGCGCCGCCGAGGCCGAGACGCCAACCGATCTGAGGATGGCGGACTTCGCACACCTGTGCGCGCAGCTCGACGCGGCCACCGGTCTCGGAGCCCTCGCCGCCTACCGGGCCCGCCTGGACGACCTCAACGACGACGTGATCGAGGGCGACCTTCTCGCCCAGACCGTCCTCCAGCACGCGGACACCATCGACCCCAGCGGCGAGCAGCGCATGACCTCCACGCAGTGGCTCCACCTCCTCAGCCGCCTCTACAGCGGCGACGAACTACGCCCCCTGCCCAAGGGCTGGCCGACCACCGGGAAAGTCCTCTCCGACCGCCTCAAGCGCCTCCAACCCACCCTCGCCGCCCGCGGCGTCCTCATCGACACCGGCCGCACCAGCGAAGGCCGCTACCTCGAAATGACCCGCCAGGCCACCCCAAGGCCACACCAGCAGACCGGCGCGTTCTGACCCGCACGGCCCGCTCGCTTGGACAAGCAAGAAGAGCACCCGGCGCGGCGTGCTCTTCTTGCTGTTCGGCGGAACGCCGCCCAAAGGTCGCGCCGCGCAGCGGCTCCCTCTTCACGCTCTGAGGGCCACCGCACCACAACAGACGCCCCCTCTTTTGTCCTAAGAGGGAAGACCCTGCGTCATCTGCGTCATACACACCGCGAAACAGCCCCTGACCTGCGGACACGAGCATGACGCAGACAGCAGCCTCTGCGTCATCCTGCGTCATCTGCGTCACGCCGTGACGCAGCCCATGACACACCGATGACGCACCACCAAACCGCTGCGTCACACAAAACCCCAGCTCAGGCCCCCTGCATGACGCTGATGACGCAATGACGCAGAAATCCGCACCTCGGACAGACACGCCCCCGGAAAGCCTTCAGCCCTATGCCTCCGTCATCAAAGCGATGGACGACAAAAGGAGCGTCACATGGAGACCGCCCAAATCGCTGACAGCACCCTCGTTCTCCTCACCGTTGAGGAAGCCGCGCGCCGCCTCCAGATCGGCCGCACCACCTGCTTCACCCTCATCCGCTCGGGGGCTCTGGAATCCCTGATGATCGGCCGACTCCGCCGGGTGCCTGCCGACGCCCCGGCCGCGTACATCGCGCGCCGCCGCGCTGAGGGCTTCGCAGCCTGACCTGCTCAACACCGGAGCGCCGCCCCCGCTGGGGCGGCGCTCCGGTCGTTCTGCCCCACCGATTTAAGGAGATCCCGCCCGTGGCGGAGAAGAAGCGAACTCGCCGGGCCAATGGCGAAACGGCCATCTACTTTGGCAAGGACGGCCGTTGGCACGCCCGGGTGCCGATGGGTTACAAGGACAATGGCGAGCCCTACCGCAGGCACATCACCCGCACCTCTGAAGACGCCCTGACCGCAGAGGTCAAGCGGCTGGAAAAGCAGCGCGACCAGGGAACCGCACAGCAGCCCGGCAAGCTGTGGACGGTCGAGAAGTGGCTGTGGCACTGGGTCGAGAACATCGCCAAGGACGTCGTCAGCGAGAACACCTATGACGGCTACGAGGTTGCGGTTCGCGTGCACCTCGTTCCCGGCATCGGTAGGCACCGCATCGACCGCCTGGAGCCGGAGCACCTGGAGAGCCTGTATCGCCGGATGCAGAAGAACGGCAGCAAGCCTGCTACGGCCCACCAGGCGCACCGCACCGCTCGTACTGCCCTTGGTGAGGCGGTGCGACGTGGCCACGCCGCGAAGAACGCCGCCGCGCTGGCCAAACCGCCGCGAGTGGAGGAACCGGAGGAGGAGATCGATCCCTACTCGGTCGAAGAGGTGCAGAGTCTGCTGATCGAGGTGAACAAGCGACGCAACAGCGCCCGTTGGATGCTGGCACTGGCGCTCGGTCTGCGGCAGGGGGAGACGCTGGGGCTGCGCTGGTCCGACGTGGACCTGAACCACGAGTACCTGAAGCTCCGCCGGAACCGACTACGCCCGAAGTACGAGCACGGGTGCAAGGAGGCAGATACATGCGGCCGGAAGGCCGGGTACTGCCCGGACCGCAAGCAGGTGCGGCGCGAGACGAAGAACACAAAGTCGCGCGCCGGCCGCCGTGCGGTTCCCCTGCCGGGCCCCCTGGTCGTGATGCTGCGAACGCACAGGGAAGCCCAGGCCCGGGAGCGCAAGACTGCCGGAAACCTGTGGACCGAGTCGGACTACGTGTTCACGAAACCGCTCGGCGGACCGCTGAGCCCGAACACGGACTACCACGATTGGAAAAGGCTGCTGAACGATGCGGGGGTACGCGACGCGCGCCTGCACGACGCCCGGCACACCGCCGCGACCGTCCTCATGCTGCTTGGCGTCCCGGACCGTGTGATTGACCAGATCATGGGGTGGGAGGCGGGCACGTCTGCCCGGATGCGCGCGCGGTACCTGCATGTGCCCGACGCCATGCTGAAGGACGTGGCGCGGAAGCTCGCGGACGCCATCTGGGGGCCCTCACCGAACGGCCTTGTGGACAAAGACCAGAACAACGAGGGCTGAGAGAACGTCGAAGGACCCCACCGCGAACGATGGGGCCCTTCGACGTATTGCCCGGTGAGAGCAATGGCGGAGGATACGAGATTCGAACTCGTGAGGGGTTGCCCCCAACACGCTTTCCAAGCGTGCGCCCTAGGCCACTAGGCGAATCCTCCGCGGCAAACAATACAAGACGTTGAGGAGTGCTCGCGAACCCGTTCCCTTCCGGCTCCCCTCCCGCTCCCCTCCGGCTCGTCCGGGGCGGTTGTGGAAGGCGGGGGAGTGGACTGGCAGGGGTGGGGATCGGCTAAGGTGGGCTTCAGCCCCTCACGTGGCGCTATCTGACTGAACTCCCCCAGGGCCGGAAGGCAGCAAGGGTAGGTTGGCTCTGGCGGGTGCGTGAGGGGCCCTTGTGTTTCCAGGGGGCGGGGCGGCGCTTCGCCGGTCCGGGGCCGGTTGTCGGTCCGCCCGGATAACCTCGTATGTGTGTCGTCCCTTGCGCTGTATCGCCGCTATCGCCCCGAGTCGTTCGCCGAGGTCATCGGGCAGGAGCATGTCACTGACCCGCTGCAGCAGGCCCTGCGGAACAACCGGGTCAATCACGCGTACCTGTTCAGTGGTCCGCGCGGCTGCGGCAAGACGACCAGCGCGCGCATCCTCGCCCGCTGTCTGAACTGCGAGCAGGGGCCGACGCCCACGCCGTGCGGGGAGTGCCAGTCCTGCCGCGACCTCGCACGCAACGGGCCGGGATCGATCGACGTCATCGAGATCGACGCCGCATCGCACGGGGGCGTGGACGACGCCCGCGATCTGCGGGAGAAGGCGTTCTTCGGGCCCGCGTCGAGTCGTTACAAGATCTACATCATCGACGAGGCGCACATGGTCACATCGGCGGGGTTCAACGCCCTGCTGAAGGTGGTCGAGGAGCCGCCCGAGCACCTCAAGTTCATCTTCGCGACCACCGAGCCCGAGAAGGTCATCGGCACCATCCGGTCGCGTACACACCACTACCCGTTCCGTCTTGTACCGCCGGGGACGCTGCGCGAATATCTCGCCGAGGTCTGCGGCAAGGAGAACAGCCCGGTCGAGGACGGCGTGCTGCCGCTCGTCGTGCGGGCCGGGGCCGGGTCCGTGCGTGACTCGATGTCGGTGATGGACCAGCTGCTGGCCGGCGCGGGCGACGACGGTGTGACATACGCCATGGCGACCTCGCTGCTCGGTTATACGGACGGCTCGCTGCTCGACTCGATCGTGGACGCCTTCGCGGCGGGGGACGGGGCCGCGGCCTTCGAGGTTGTGGACCGGGTGATCGAGGGGGGAAACGACCCGCGCCGCTTTGTCGCCGACCTATTGGAGCGACTGCGTGACCTGGTGATCCTGGCCGCCGTGCCGGACGCCGGGGAGAAGGGCCTCATCGACGCACCCGCCGATGTCGTCGAGCGGATGCAGGCCCAGGCGTCCGTCTTCGGTGCCGCCGAGCTGAGCCGCGCCGCCGACCTGGTCAACGAGGGGCTGACGGAGATGCGCGGGGCGACCTCGCCGCGCCTCCAGGTCGAGCTGATCTGCGCGCGGGTGCTGCTGCCCGCGGCCTTCGACGACGAGCGTTCGCTGCAGGCCCGGCTCGACCGGCTGGAGCGCGGCGCTTCCTTCGCGACCGCCGGTACGGGGCCCGCCATGGGGTACGTACCGGGGCCGGAGGCCCTGGCCCATGCCCCCGCCCCCGTCGCCCCGGCCGTGCAGCCCGGCGCCGGACCCGCTGCCGCGCGTGCGGCGGTACGGGGAGAGGCGCCCGCCCCCGCGGCATCGCCCGCCCCCGCCGCAATGCCCCCGGCACCCGCGCAGCCCATGACGCCCGTTGCTCCCACGGCTCCGCAGCCGCCGACCGAGACCCCGGCCCCGGCTCCCGCGGGCGGCCAGCGCCCCGGTGCCTGGCCCACCGCCGCCGCGCCGGAATCGGGCCGTCGTCCCGGTGGCTGGCCGACCGCATCCGCCCCCGGGCAGTCGCCGGTCCCGCAGGCGGCCCCGGCCACTGCCCCGGCCCAGGCCGTGCCCGCGGCACCGGTACCCGCCGCCGAGCCGAGCCCGGGGATGACACAGGGGGCCGGCCAGGTACGGAACATGTGGCCGGACATCCTGGAGGCCGTGAAGAACCGGCGCCGGTTCACCTGGATCCTGCTCAGTCAGAACGCCCAGGTCACCGGCTTCGACGGCACCACCCTGCAGATCGGCTTCCTGAACGCGGGCGCGCGCGACAACTTCGCGAGCAGCGGCAGCGAGGACGTGCTGAAGCAGGCCCTCGCCGAGCGGTTCAACGCACAGTGGAAGATCGAGGCGATCGTCGACCCGTCGGGAGGTGCGGGTGCACCTCCGCAGACCGGTGGCGGCCGCCCCTCCGCCGCACCGCCCACGCCGCATCGTCCGGCCCCCGCGCCCCAGCAGAGTTACGAACCCCGGCCCGCCCCCGCACCGCACCAGCAGCCGAGCGCCGCACCCGCCGCGGAGCCCGTACCGCAGTCGTATTCCGCGCCCGAACCCCCGCGGTCGGTCGCTCCCGAGGACGACACCCCGGAGGCGGACGACCCGGACCTCGTCGACTCGGCGCTCTCCGGGCACGACCTGATCGTCCGAGAGCTGGGTGCCACGGTGGTCGAGGAGTTCACCAACGAGTAGCAACGACTGGCACTGGCAACGGGTAGCGGACGGAGTGCCCGGGTCGCCCGGCCGGGGTGCCCGGGTGTTCACGGAGCGGAGTCCGTCAAGGCCGCCGTGCCCCGGCGGCTAGGCTGCACACCGTGAAGGTCCTCGTCATCGGCGGCGGCGCCCGCGAACACGCCCTGTGCCGCTCTCTCTCCCTCGACCCTGCGGTCACCGCTCTGTACTGCGCCCCCGGCAACGCCGGCATCGCAGAGGTGGCCGAACTGCACCCGGTCGACGCACTCGACGGCGACGCCGTCGCGCGCCTCGCCACCGACCTGGGCGCCGAGCTGGTGGTCGTCGGCCCGGAGGCGCCCCTCGTCGCCGGCGTCGCGGACGCCGTGCGTGCCGTCGGCATCCCCTGCTTCGGCCCCTCCGGCGAGGCGGCCCAGCTGGAGGGCTCCAAGGCGTTCGCCAAGGACGTGATGGCTGGGGCCGGCGTCCCGACCGCCCGCAGCTACGTCTGCACCACTCCCGCTGAGATCGACGCCGCCCTCGATGCCTTTGGCGCCCCGTACGTCGTCAAGGACGACGGTCTCGCCGCCGGCAAGGGCGTCGTCGTCACCGACGACATCGAGGCTGCCCGCGCTCACGCCCTGGCCTGCGAGCGCGTGGTGATCGAGGAGTTCCTCGACGGCCCCGAGGTCAGCCTCTTCGCGATCACGGACGGCATCACCGTGCTGCCGCTCCAGCCCGCACAGGACTTCAAGCGCGCCCTGGACAACGACGAGGGCCCGAACACCGGCGGCATGGGCGCGTACTCCCCGCTCCCGTGGGCCGACCCCAAGCTGGTCGACGCTGTCATGCAGTCGGTGCTCCAGCCGACCGTCGACGAGCTCCGCCGCCGTGGCACCCCGTTCTCCGGGCTGTTGTACGCGGGGCTTGCGATCACGTCGCGCGGCGTCAGGGTGATCGAGTTCAACGCCCGGTTCGGTGACCCCGAGACCCAGGTGGTCCTGGCCCGTCTGAAGACTCCGCTGGCCGGTGTCCTGCTGGGTTCCGCCAACGGCACCCTGGACGAGCTGCCCCCGCTCAAGTGGCGCGACGAGGCCGCTGTCACCGTGGTCATCGCCTCGCACAACTACCCGGGTACGCCGCGCACGGGTGACTCCGTCGAAGGGCTCGACGATGTGGCGGCGCAGGATGCCCCGCATGCGTACGTCCTGCATGCCGGGACCAGGCGGGACGGCGACACGATTGTCAGCGCGGGCGGCCGGGTACTGTCCGTGACCGCGACCGGCAAGGACCTCGCGGGCGCCCGTGAGCGTGCCTACACGGCGGTGGCCCGGATCCGGCTCGACGGATCGCAGTTCCGTACGGACATCGCCCAGAAGGCCGCGGAGGCCTGAGACCGGAACGGACCGGACCGGACGCGTCAGACCCGGAACGGACGAGTCCGCCCCGGACCGGACGGGTCAGCCCGGGACCGGCGCGCGGGGGCCGGGTGCGTCACCCGATCTGCCCGCCCCGGCCGCGGCTCGAGCCCGCCCCGCCCCCTGTCGACACCCACTGACGTGCCGCTGCCTCAAGGAAAGCGGCGCGTCAGCAGCTTTACCCAAAGCCATTCCATCGAGTGACGGCTGTGCCATCCGGATGACGCCCGCCGAGGCCCCAACTAGGGTGCGGCGCAAGCATTCCGGCACTTGGCCCACCGGCATTGCGATGTCGGTGACGGGTGCCACAGTGGGGGAGTGAACAACACCGCCGCGGGGGCAGAGGGGGTGACGTCCGGCAGTGTCCGGTACCGGTACAAGTGAGGAGCTGGGTGCGCAGAGCGCGCGCGCCCGCGCTCTGGCTCTGCTGCGTATCCGCAGCAGAGCGACCGCCGCAGCCATCCTGCCGGCGGCGGTGGCCGTCGTGCTGCTTGTCGCCGGTGCACAGGGCCATGCCGTCGGCAGCGGCTGGGACACGGCGCGCTGGGCCGTGACGGCCTGTGCGGCCGTCGTGCTCCTGCTCGCCGCGGCGGTCGCGGTCGCGATCGTGCGGGCGAGGCCGGCGGTCAGTCCGACCGTCCCGCTCCCGGAGGACGCCGCCCCCGATCTCTACTGCCTGGTCAGGGACCTCGCCGAACGGCTCGGGGTTCCCGCGCCCTCGGCGATAGCACTCACGCCCGACTGCGACAGCTGGCTGGAGGACCGTACACACCCCTCGGTGCGGCCCGTAGCGGATCGGGGAACGCGTTCCGCGGGCCGGGCCCGCCGTCGGGTCCGGGCGGCGCCCGTGCTGGTCATCGGTTCGCCGTTCCTGTGGTGGATGCGGGTCGCGGAGCTACGGGCGGTGCTCGCCCCGGTCGTCGCGGGCACGGGCCCCTCCGCGCATCCCGACATAGCCGCGGCGCGTCGTTTCGTACGAGGGCTGGACGGAGCGGTCGCCGACGCTGCCGCGCCCGTTTCCGGGCCGCTGCCAGGGGTGCGCAGAGTGCCGCGGGCCTTCGTCGGCCGGGTCGCCCTGTTGCTGCTGCGCAGTTGTCGCACCCATGCCGTGGAGATGGAGCGGGGCGTCGCCGCCGCCGCGTCGGTCCGTGCACAGGGTGTGGATTACGGGCTGCGGATCGTCGCCCAGGAGCAGGTCGGCCTCGCCTACGCGGGCTGGGACCGGCTGCTCACCCGCGTCGCGCTGCCCGCCTGGCAGATGGGCCGCTGGCCGTCCCGGCTGGACGCGGGTGTCGTGTCCGCCCTCGCCGAGCTCTCCCGTCGCGACCGGCTTGCCGACGGATTCACCTCGCGGCTCGGTGAGCGCCCTGCCTGTGACCTCCTGGAGGAGCCGGGTGCGGCTGACGAGGCGGCATCGCTGCTGGCGGCCCGGCTCTTCCACGGCGGCCCGGCGGAGGCCGGTCCCGACTGGTCGCCGGTCGACTGGCAGCAGTATCCGGAAGAGGTGGTCGACCGGAAGTGGCGCACCGAGGCCGCACGGCTGCACCGTGTCCTCGACCTGATGGGTACGGCCCCCGCGTCGTCCGCCGGCGGCTCCTCGGGCGATCTCGACCGTCCCGCGTTTCCCATCGACGCCACAGTGCCCACGCTGGCCCGTGTCGTCGAGCATCTGGCAGGCCGGTGCGGGAGCGGCGAGGAGCTCGCGGCCGGGATCAGCGCCGCGGTGGCCCGTGAGGAGGCGGCGGCCGGGCAGTCCCCGGCCGGCGGCACATCGAGCCGGGCGGGCGCCAGGAGCGCCGCTCGCACGGGCGGGGACGTCCTGGATTTCTGGGGCCCCGGTCTGCTCCCGCTCTTCCCGCTCCAACCACCCCGTACGGGTACGGAACTGCTCGCCGACCACGTCGCGGCGATGGTCTGCTGCGCTGCCGTCGACACGGCTGGCGCGGCGCCCGGACTCGACTGGCTCGACGGTCCCGCGCTGCTGGTCGGCGGCGAGCGCCGGGCGGATCTGGGCAGTCCCGTCCTCAGTCTGGTGGAGGACGGTGACGCGGGGCCGCTGCGTTCCTGGCTCGCCTCGGTCGGTGTGCGCACCGACAAACCCGTCCGTCTCGTCTGACCCACGGACCTCGACGACAGGACCTCGATGGCAGGGCCTCGACGACAGGGCCGAGGTGTCGTTGGCCGGCACCGGCGAACTGGAGCACGCCTTGTATCAGGCGGGGCTCCGGGTACTGCATATCCAGACCAGGCTGCGCTGTTGGGCGGGCCGGCCAATGGGCGCACGACAGCGCTGTCGGAGGCCGCGGCACCCCAATACCCGGAAGGGTGCGTTCCGTTCACGTCAATTCGCGACGAACGGTGACGGAGTGCATGCGTTATGTGATGTGCTGGGGACCGACGCTGACAGTCGGCGCAGCCCTGTCGGCGCATCGATGACGCACGGCCGGTGACGTACGGCCGGTGACGTTCGCCGTTGATCACCGGTGGCGATCAACTTTGTGACGGTCAACTCTGTCTCGCTGTTGTCTCGGGGGACCAGAGGGAGGGAAGCGGTATGGGGGCGGAGCAGATTCGCCGGTGGGAGTCGGGCGCCCTCGCGCACGCGGTCTCCGATCCCTTCGGCCAGGGCCCGCTGCCCTGGCTGCGCGGCAGTGAGAACTACCTCGACGACACCGGACATGTCGTCCCCTGGTACGCGGACCCCACCCTGGCCCGCGGCTCCACCGACGGCGGCACCCGTACGGCCGACGACGTGCACCGCCAGATCAAGGGCTTCACTTCCACGGGCGCCGCGGCCCCCGGAGAGGCGATCGACTTCCACATCACCGTGGACCCGCCCCAGCAGTTCTCCGTGGACATCTACCGCATCGGTCACTACGGGGGCGACGGCGCAGCCAAGATCACCACGAGCCCCCGGCTCTCCGGCATCGTCCAGCCCGCCCCGCTCACCGCCGACCGCACGGTCTCCTGCCACAACTGGTGGCAGTCCTGGCGGCTGCAGATCCCCGCCTACTGGTCGATCGGCGCGTACGTCGCCGTGCTCACCACGGTCGACGGATACCGTTCCCACATCCCGTTCACGGTCCGCGACGACCACCCGGCCGATCTGCTGCTCGTCCTGCCGGACATCACCTGGCAGGCGTACAACCTCTACCCGGAGGACGGCCACACCGGCGCCAGCCTCTACCACGCCTGGGACGAGCAGGGCTGCCTCCTGGGCGAGGAGGACGCCGCGGTCACCGTCTCCTTCGACCGGCCGTACGCGGGCGCCGGTCTGCCGCTCCACGTCGGTCATGCCTATGACTTCATCCGCTGGGCCGAGCGCTACGGCTACGACATCGCGTACGCCGACACCCGCGATCTGCACGCGGGCCGGATCGACCCGGGCCGCTACCGGGGCCTGGTCTTCCCCGGCCACGACGAGTACTGGTCGGTGCCCATGCGCCGTACCGCCGAACTCGCCCGCGACGGCGGCACCTCGCTCGTCTTCCTCTCCGCCAACACCATGTACTGGCAGGTCAGCCTCTCCCCGTCGCCGTCCGGCGTCCCGGACCGCCTGCTCACCTGCCGCAAGCGCCACGGCCCGGGAAAGCCCGCGCTCTGGCGCGAGATCGACCGCCCCGAGCAGCAGCTTCTCGGCATTCAGTACGCGGGCCGGGTCCCCGATCCGCACCCTCTGGTCGTACGGAACGCCGAGCACTGGCTGTGGGACGCGACGGGCGCCGGCGAGGGCGACGAGATCGACGGCCTGGTCGCGGGCGAGGCCGACCGCTACTTCCCGCGCACCGCACTCCCCGAGCACGAGAACCGCATCCTGCTCGCCCACTCCCCGTACCAGGACAGCGAAGGAGTCAAGCGCCACCAGGAGACCTCCCTGTACCGGGCCCCGTCCGGCGCACTCGTCTTCGCATCCGGCACCTTCGCCTGGTCCCCGGCGCTGGACCGTCCCGGCCATGTGGATCCCCGCATTCAGCAGGCCACAGCCAATCTCCTCGACCGCATCTGCAAACGCGCCTGAAACGCCACCGAGGCCACTGCACCCGGCGCCATGGACGCCCCCGCTCCGCCCCACTGCACGCCGATACGGGAGAATCGGTACGACTCCTGGATCAACCTACGCGGAGGCAGCGTGTCCGGATTTGTAGAAAAGCCCGAGCCAGTGCAGGTCCCGGGGCTCACCCACCTCCACACCGGCAAGGTGCGCGACCTGTACCGGAACGAGGCGGGCGACCTCGTCATGGTCGCCAGCGACCGTATGTCCGCGTACGACTGGGTCCTGCCCACCGAGATCCCCGACAAGGGCCGGGTTCTCACCCGGCTCTCGCTGTGGTGGTTCGACCAGCTCGCCGATCTCGTACCGAACCACGTCCTGTCCACGGAGCTCCCCGCCGGAGCCCCTGCGGACTGGGCCGGCCGCACGCTGATCTGCAAGTCGCTGCGGATGGTCCCCGTCGAGTGCGTCGCCCGCGGATACCTCACCGGCTCGGGCCTCGTCGAGTACAACGAGTCCCGCACGGTCTGCGGCCTCGCGCTGCCCGAGGGCCTCGTCGACGGCTCCGAACTCCCGGCGCCGATCTTCACCCCCGCCACCAAGGCGGCCGTCGGCGACCACGACGAGAACGTGAGCTACGAGGAGGTGGCCCGCCAGGTCGGCGCGGAGACCGCCGCCCAGCTGCGCCGCACCACACTGGACGTGTACAGCAGGGCCCGTGACATCGCGCGCCGGCGCGGCATCATCCTCGCCGACACGAAGTTCGAGTTCGGCTTCGCTCCCACGGCCGACGGCGGTGAGGAGCTGATCATCGCGGACGAGGTGCTGACCCCGGACTCCTCCCGTTTCTGGCCCGCGGCCACCTGGGAGCCGGGCAAGGCCCAGCCCAGTTACGACAAGCAGTTCGTGCGCGACTGGCTGACCTCGCCGGCCTCCGGCTGGGACCGCAGGAGTGAGCAGCCGCCCCCGGCGCTGCCCCAGGAGATCGTGGACGCGACCAGGGCGAAGTACCTGGAGGCGTACGAACTTCTCACCGGCACGCCCTGGCAGTAGGGCCGACCGGCATAGGGGGCAGCAGCTCCCGGAACACGAAGAAGCCCCCGGCCGAAAGGCCGGGGGCTTCTTGCTGAACCGAGCGGACGACCAGGTTCGAACTGGCGACCTCAACCTTGGCAAGGTTGCGCTCTACCAACTGAGCTACGTCCGCAAGCGCCGAAGCGCGATGCCTACTATACCCATCCGCGCTCGCGTGCGAGACGCACCGCCGCATGACGGTTCTCCGCCCCGAGCTTCGAGGCGGCCGCCGAGAGGTAGTTCCGTACGGTTCCCTGCGACAGCGACGCCCGCTCCGCGATCTCCGCGACCGGCGCTCCGTCAGTCGCCAGCTCCAGCACCTCGGCCTCTCGCGCGGTCAGCGGTGAGTCCCCGGCCGAGATCGCATCGGCCGCCAACTCCGGGTCCACATAACGGTTTCCGCCGTGCACGGTACGGATTATCCCTGCCAGCTGCCGGGCACTGACGGTCTTCGGCACGAAGGCCCGCACGCCTGCCGCGAGTGCCCGTTTCAGATGTCCCGGCCGGCCGTGACTCGTCACGATCATCGTCCGGCAGCCGGGCAGTTCGGCCCGCAGGGATGTGGCAACACTCACACCGTCGGCACCCGGCATCTCCAGATCGAGGACCGCCACATCGGGGCGATGGGCCCGCGCCATGGCCAGGGCCTCCGGGCCGGTCGCCGCCTCCGCGACCACCACGAGGTCGTCCTCCAGGGCGAGCAGCGCGGCCAGAGCGCCCCGGATCAGATGCTCGTCGTCGGCGAGCAGCACTCGTACGGCCGTCATCGCAGCTCCTCCTGAAGAGCCGGGGCAAGGGCCGGGTCCGTGCGCGGCAGCGGGATCGTGGCCGTCAGCCGGAACAGCCCGTTCCCCGCCGGACCTGCGCCCAGCGAACCGTCGAGTGCGTGAAGGCGCTCCCGCAGCCCGGCCAGCCCGGAACCGCCCGGCCCGGCGACGGCCCGCGGCGCCCCGTCGTTCTCCACGTCCAGCACCACCGCGTCCGCCGAAGCGCGGAGCCGGATCGTGCAGTGCCGCGGATCGCCGTGCCGCAGCACATTGGTCGCCGCCTCTCGCACCACCCAGCCGAGCGCCGACTGCACGGGCGCGGGCAGCGGACCGCCGTCATGGCCCTCCACCGAGCATTCGATCCCGGCCGCCCGCAACACGCTCCGTGCGCCCACGAGTTCGGTACTCGGATCGGCCTCCCGGTATCCACGTACGACATCGCGCACCTCCTGCTGGGAGGCGCGGGCGATGCGCATCACTTCGACCATCTGGTCCACGGCCGCCGGCTTGCCGCGCTGGGCCAGCTCCACCGCCAGCTCGCTCTTCAGCGCGATCACGGCCAGATTCCGGCCCAGGACGTCGTGCATGTCCCGGCCGAACCGCAGCAGTCCGGGCCGCTCGGGCGCGCCGAGACCGAAGAAGACCGCACCGGCCAGGACCACCAGCACCGTCTGCGCCAGCGCCAGTGCGGCCGACGGCAGCGCGGTCCCGGCGAGGATCTCCCGGTCGGTGACCTCGCCGGTACGCAGCCGCTTCAGGACCAGTTCCTCGCGCCGCGCCACATAGGCGGCGACCAGGTTCATGTACACGACCTGCATCAGCACCATGCCGATGCCGCCGCTGAGCGCTGCCCCGGCCACGGTCAGCCCGGTCCCGCCCAGATCGATCTGTTCCAGCGTCGACTTCATGGCCGCGATCATCGCCAGGGGCACCAGCAGCGCGACAAAGACCGCCGTCCTGTTCCGTGCGAGCAGGGTCAGCTCGGCCCGCCCGAGAGCGTTCAGCCGCCCGGACATCGTCGTGCGCGTCATGCGGCAGCCACCTTCTCCGACTCCGACGCGCTCTGCGCGATATCGAGAAATGCCTCCTCGAGCGAGGCCGACCGTGCATCGAGCCCGAGCAGCCGTACGTCCGACTCCCGCGCCCAGCTCAGCAGTTCATCCAGCGAATCCTGCAGCCGGCGGGTACGGATCTCGATCCGGCGGCCGTAGGCCGCGGCCTGCAGAGCCAGCGGAAGCCGGGCCGCCGGGACCCCTTCGGGCAGCTCGAACCGGATACGGGCGGGGCGGGCCGCCGTCACCTCGGCGGTGGTGCCCGCCGTCACGATCCGCCCCCGGTGCATGATCGCCAGCCGGTCGGCGAGCGCCTCGGCCTCTTCCAGGTAGTGCGTGGTGAGCAGGACGGTGATCCCGCCGTCGCCGAGTCCCCGTACCAACTCCCAGGTGTCGCGCCGCCCCTCGGCGTCGAGTCCGGTGGTCGGCTCGTCCAGAAACAGCACCTCGGGCCGGCCGAGCAGGGCCAGTGCGAGGTCGAGGCGGCGCCGCTCGCCGCCGGAGAGCTGCTTGACCCGTACGCGCGCCCGATGGGTGAGCCCGACCAGGTCCAGCGCCTCGCCGGTCGGCCGGGCGCCGCTGGTGCACCCCGCCCACATCCGTACGGTCTCGGTGACCGTCAGCTCGGACGGGAAGCCGCCCTCCTGGAGCATCACCCCGATCCGCGGCCGGACGGCGGCGCGCTCGCGGTACGGGTCGTGGCCGAGCACCCGCACCGTGCCGCCATCGGGTTTGGCCAGCCCCTCCAGCAGTTCGACCGTGGAGGTCTTTCCGGCGCCGTTCGTGCCGAGCAGAGCGAAGAGTTCGCCGCGCGCCACCGAGAAGGAGACACCGGTCACGGCCTCGAAACCCCCGGCGTAGCGCCGCCGCACATCGCTCGCCTCGATCACGGGATCCATCGCCGAACCGGTCGTGGAAACGATCACGGGGTCCGTCGTGAAACCGCTTGCGGGATCGTCTGTGATGTCTGCCGCGGCGCCGCCCGCGTGGTCGCTGGGAATGTCGTCGCTGATCATGCCTACAGATTTCCGCCGGATCGTCGCCGCGAGCAGTGCGAGCTGTCACTACTGCTCATGACAAACGTCATGAGCAAGAGGCAAGGAGCACAGGCTGGAATACGACGAAGGTCCTGGTCGATACCGACCAGGACCTTCGAACAAACCGATCAAGAGCGGACGACGAGATTCGAACTCGCGACCCTCACCTTGGCAAGGTGATGCTCTACCAACTGAGCCACGTCCGCAATGCTGCCGCCGATTGTACTCCCCCTGAGAGGAGATTCATCGAGCGGTGTGAGCACTACTCTACCCGATTCACCGGAGTGGTCGGTAAGAGCGATGCAGAGCGGGTGACAGGAATTGCACACTGCGCCTTCCCCCTGGAAGGGGGATGTTCTGCTACTGAACTACACCCGCACGCTGCGTGAGGTTCGGCTTTGCGGCCTTGCCCCTCGGCGTGCTCCAGACTTTAGCCGACCTGCAGGGGGGTAGTGCAAGTCGGTGGCCGCGGGGTGTCGCCGAGGCGTGCGCCGGAGTGTTGGCCGGCGCTTGCCGACCGGTCCCGGAGCCCAGCCCCGGCGGCCGGTCCGGGTGACCGGTCCGCGGGCCGGGTTCTCAACTGGCTTCGCGGAACGCCTCGTAGACCTTCTTGGGGATCCGGCCGCGGGCCGGCACCTCCATCTGGTGGGAGCGGGCCCAGGCGCGCACAGCTGCCGGGTCCGGTGCGAGTGAGGTGTGCCGGTACGACGCAGGTGACTTGCCGCGCCTACGGGCATTTGTCTGCTTTCGGCCGGCCGCCATGTACGGCGCCAGAACCTTGCGCAATTTCTTTGCATTGGACGGGTTGAGGTCGATCTCGTACGACTTCCCGTCCAGGGCGAAGCTAACCGTTTCCGCCGCTGCTCCCCCGTCGATGTCGTCGAAGAGCGTGACCACTACGCGCTGAGCCACGGATATCGGTCCTTTCCTACGGCATCGGCGCGTCCGGACATGCGCTGATGCCGGCCTTCCGGCTGTTAGGTGTATGCGAGCCGACCGGTGTCGACTGTTTAGAGGCAATACTGCATTCCCCGGTAATCATTTGTACAGCGGTGGGTGCCGCATTGTGAAGCCCGCCCAATTACCTCCGCGTGTCAGTCTTCTATGTGTGCTACCGGTGACGTTTTTTTGCAGGACTTTCCCCATGTGTTGTCACGGCCGATATCCGGGCGTGACCGGGGCTCTCGATATCTACCCGCGTAGAATTTCTGGCCAGGTAGGCTGAGGGGACCTGCGGGGGTCTGGGGAGCCCCCCGGAGAAACAGCCGCACCACACCACCACCGGGAGTGCCAGTGGCACGCGTCGTAGTCGACGTCATGCTCAAGCCCGAGATCCTCGACCCGCAGGGACAGGCGGTGCAGCGCGCACTGCCCCGTCTCGGCTTCGAGGGAATCGCGGACGTACGTCAGGGAAAGCGTTTCGAGCTCGAGATCGAGGGGCCGGTCGACGACGCCGCCCTCAGCCGTATTCACGAGATGGCCGAGACTTTCCTCGCCAACACCGTCATCGAGGACTTCACCGTGAAGGTGGAGAAGGCCGAGGAGTCGAAGTGACTTCCCGCCCGTCTCCCACCACCCGTGAGGGAGGCCCTTCGGGCCGCAGTAACACCCGAATCGGAGTCGTCACCTTTCCCGGAACGCTCGACGACAAGGACAGCCTGAGGGCCGTACGGGTCGCGGGTGCCGAACCCGTACCGCTGTGGCACCGCGACAAGAACCTGCACCAGGTCGACGCGGTCATCCTGGCGGGCGGCTTCTCCTACGGCGACTACCTGCGGGCCGGAGCCATCTCCCGCTTCTCGCCGGTCATGGAGACCATCATCGAGCAGGCCAAGGCAGGGATGCCGGTTCTCGGTATCTGCAACGGCTTCCAGATTCTGACCGAGGCGCATCTGCTGCCCGGCGCGATGCTGCGGAACAATCACCTGCACTTCATCTGCCGCGACCAGAAGCTGCGCGTCGAGAACGCGGAGACGGCCTGGACCTCGGACTACTCCGCGGGCCAGGAGATCTCCGTACCGCTCAAGAACATGGACGGGCGATATGTCGCCGACGAGCGCGTGCTCGACGAGCTGGAGGCGGAGGGCCGGGTCGCCTTCCGCTACCTGGACATGAACCCCAACGGCTCGCTGCGCGACATCGCCGGCATCACCAACGCCGCGGGCAATGTCGTCGGTCTGATGCCGCACCCGGAGCACGCCGTCGAGCCGCTGATCGGAACCGGTCGTACCGACGGCCTCGGTTTCTTCACCTCGATCATCAAGAAGCTGGTCAACGCATGAGCCTGGATACGGTCAAGCACGCGGCCGAGACCCCGGACGTCGCGCAGCCCTGGAAGGAGCTCGGCCTCAAGGAGGACGAGTACGCCCGGATCCGCGAGATCCTGGGCCGCCGTCCCACCGGCGCCGAGCTCGCCATGTACTCCGTGATGTGGTCCGAGCACTGCTCGTACAAGAGCAGCAAGGTCCACCTCAAGCAGTTCGGCGAGAAGGTCCCCGCCAACGACGCGATGCTCGTCGGCATCGGCGAGAACGCCGGTGTGGTCGACGTCGGTCAGGGTTACGCGGTCACCTTCAAGGTCGAGTCGCACAACCACCCCTCGTACATCGAGCCCTACCAGGGCGCCGCGACCGGCGTCGGCGGCATCGTCCGCGACATCCTCGCCATGGGTGCCCGCCCGGTCGCGGTCGTCGACCCGCTGCGCTTCGGCGCCGCCGACCACCCCGACACCAAGCGCGTCCTGCCGGGCGTCGTCGCCGGCATCGGTGGCTACGGCAACTGCCTGGGCCTGCCGAACATCGGCGGCGAGGTCGTCTTCGACGCCTGCTACCAGGGCAACCCGCTGGTCAACGCCGGCTGCATCGGCGTGATGAAGCACGAGGACATCCACCTGGCCAAGGCTTCCGGCCCCGGCAACAAGGTGATCCTCTACGGCGCCCGCACCGGCGGCGACGGCATCGGCGGCGTCTCGGTGCTGGCCTCCGAGACCTTCGACGACACGAAGCCCGCCAAGCGCCCCGCCGTCCAGGTCGGTGACCCGTTCCAGGAGAAGCTCCTCATCGAGTGCACTCTGGAGGTCTTCAAGGAGAAGCTCGTCGCGGGCATCCAGGACCTCGGCGGCGCCGGGCTCTCCTGCGCCACGTCCGAGCTGGCCTCGGCCGGTTCCGGCGGGATGCGCGTCGAACTGGACACGGTTCCGCTGCGCGACTCCTCCCTCTCGCCCGAGGAAATCCTCATGAGCGAGTCGCAGGAGCGCATGTGCGCGATCGTCGAGCCGCAGCACGTCGAGCGCTTCCTGGAGATCTGCGAGAAGTGGGACGTCATCGCCACCGTCATCGGTGAGGTGACCGAGGGCTCGCAGCTGGAGATCTTCTGGCACGGCGAGCAGATCGTGGACGTGCCGCCGCGGTCCGTCGCCCACGAGGGTCCGACGTACCACCGCCCGTTCGCCCGCCCGTCCTGGCAGGACGCGCTGCAGGCCGACGACGCGGGCAGGCTGGCCCGGCCGGCGAACGGTGCCGAGCTGCGCGAGCAGGTCCTCAAGCTGGTCGCCTCGCCGAACCAGGCGTCGAAGTCCTGGATCACGGACCAGTACGACCGGTTCGTGCAGGGCAACACCGTGCTCGCGATGCCCGAGGACGCCGGCATGGTCAGGATCGATGAGAAGTCGAACCTGGGCGTGGCCATGGCGACCGACGGCAACGGCCGGTACGCCAAGCTCGACCCGTACACCGGTGCGCAGCTCGCGCTGGCGGAGTCGTACCGCAATGTCGCCGCCTCCGGTGCCAAGCCGCTCGCGATCTCGGACTGCCTGAACTTCGGTTCGCCCGAGGACCCGGATGTCATGTGGCAGTTCGCCGAGGCCACCCGCGGTCTCGCGGACGGCTGCCTGGAGCTGGGCACCCCGGTCACCGGCGGCAATGTGTCGCTGTACAACCAGACCGGTGAGACGGCGATCCACCCGACACCGGTCGTGGCCGTGCTCGGTGTGATCGACGATGTCACCCGGCGTACGCCGGTCGCCTTCGCGGAAGAGGGCCAGCTCCTCTACCTGCTGGGCGACACGCGTGAGGAGTTCGGCGGCTCGGCGTGGTCCGAGGTCGTCCACGGCCACCTGGGCGGCATGCCGCCCAAGGTCGACCTGGGCCGCGAGAAGCTGCTCGGCGAGATCCTGATCTCGGCCTCCCGCGACGGCATGATCGACGCGGCGCACGACCTCTCGGACGGCGGTCTGATCCAGGCGGTCACCGAGTCCTGCCTGCGCGGCGGCAAGGGTGCCCGGCTGGTCGTGCCGGACGGTCTGGACGCGTTCACCTTCCTCTTCTCCGAGTCGGCGGGGCGCGCGGTCGTCTCCGTTCCGCGCAGTGAGGAGCTCCGCTTCAACGACATGTGCGGGGCGCGCGGTCTGCCCGTCGCCCGTATCGGTGTCGTGGACGGCGAGGAGATCGAGATCCAGGGCGAGTTCAGCATTCCGCTGAGCGAGCTGCGCACGGCGCACGAGGAGACCATTCCGGGTCTGCTCGCCTGACGCCTGATCCTGTTCGAGGACGGCCCCGCCCGGTTCATGGGTGGGGCCGTCCTCGTTCCGTCCTGTTCGGCGGATCCGGAACTCCGGGAATTCCGCCGGGCCGCATGCGCATTTCCGGCTGATGGACTATTGGGGTGCGGGGGTGAACAGCCCGCAGAATTCCGTTCAGCCGTGGGTCGGCGGTGGTGTTCCGGTGAATGGGCCGGCATTCGCCTTCGGCGGAAGGGGAGCAGCGCCGTGCTGCTGTGGTCGCGCCACCATGCCATTGAAATGCATCGAGTCAAAATTTGATCCGGGAGTAATTTTCATCCTTGTACAGTGATGCCATGACTGAGGGGATGAGTCTGCGCGAGCGCAAGAAGCTCCGGACGCGACACCGTCTGCTGACCGCGGCCACCGAACTCTTCGCCGAGCGCGGCTTCGACAAGGTCTCGGTCGCCGAGATCGCCGAGGCGGCCGAGGTGTCGAAGATGACCGTCTTCAACTACTTCGCCGGCAAGGAGGACTTGGTCCTCGCTCCCTTGGAGGAGCACATCGGCGATGTCGCGCGAGTGGTACGGGACCGGGCCCCCGGCGAGTCGGCGGCGGCCGCCGTGCGGCGGCAGTTCCTGGCAGCCCTCGAGGCCCGTGACCCCTCCTCCGGGCTGAGCGATACCCCGGTGGCGCTCGGGCTGAGCCGGCTGATCCAGGAGACCCCGGCGCTGCTCATCCGGGCCCAGGCGTTCTCCATGCGCTCCTTCGACCTGCTCGCCGAAGTCCTGGCCGAGGAGGGGGAGGATCCGTCCATCGCCCGGATCGCGTCCGCCCAGCTGATCAGCACCCGCAGCGCCCTCATCGCCGCGAATCAAATGCGGCTGCTGGCGGGGGAGTCGGCGGACGCGGTCGCGCCGGATGCCGTCGCGCTCGCCGAGCGCGGTTTCGACCTGCTCGACAAGGGGCTGGGCGACTTCGCCACCAGGCCCTGAGGCCGCCGGTCCGAGAGGGCTCAGAGCCTGTCCGCTCCTTCTCCCACTGCCAATCGTGGGCGAGATCGTTAGGCTCCTGGACCATGCCGCCGTCCCAGAAACGAGCCCGCCGCTACGACCCGGTCAGGACCCGCACCGCGGTCCTGGCGCAGTTCGCCCATGTCCGGGAGGCCGTCCGCGCTCTGACGCCCGAACAGCTCGCGCTGCCGACCCGGCTGGGGGACTGGACCGTGCGCGACCTGGCTGTCCATCTGACCATGGCGCTCTCGCACGTCACGCGGAACCTGGAGCTGCCCGAACCCGCCTCGCCCAAGCCCGATCTGACGCTCCTCGAATGGCCGTTCTCGACCGCGGACCGGGCCGCCCGCATCGCCGACGCCACCAAGGCGCTCGCCGCGGACCGTCTGGACCTGGACGCGCTGTACGGGGAGGTCGCCGGGCGGTTCGAGGAGTTGGTGCCCGAGGCCCCTGCGGAGCGGCTGCTGCCGACCCGCGTCGGCGCGATGCGGCTGGCCGACTTCCTGGTCACGCGTACCGTCGAACTCGTCGTGCACACCGACGACCTGAACGAGGCGGCCGGCCTCGGTATCCCTTACGACCGGCAGGCGTTCGCCGCCTGCACCCGGCTGCTCGCCGACGCCCTCGCGGAGAAGGCGCCGGGCGGCTCGGTCGAGGTGCGCGTCCCGCCGTTCGCCGTCGTCCAGTGCGTCCAGGGCCCCAGGCACACCCGTGGTACGCCGCCCAATGTCGTCGAGACCGATCCGCTCACCTGGATCCGGCTGGCCACCGGGCGTACCGAGTGGGCCCGGGAGCTCGACGCGGCGAAGGTCGGCGCCAGCGGTGAGCGGGCCGATCTCGCCGCGCTGCTGCCCCTGATGAAGTGAGCGGGAACCGGACGACGGCCCGTCGGGTACGGCAGCAGGCCGGCGTGGCCCCGATGGCTCCGCGATGGGCTGGTGCCGCGACGGGGCAAACCTTGCCGGTCGCGGCACCAGGTGAGCGTTCGTGCGGCCCGGAGAAGGCGTCCCGAGGCCCCCGAGAAGCCACATACCGGGCTTCCAGGTGTGAGGCTCGCCACGAAACGGACGTTCGGCCGGACTCCGCGCCTGGGCGCCGACCCGTTCACCGAGCGCCACCATTCGACCCGGCTGATTCCATGCCCCGAGTGGCCGGAACTAGTCGGTAACCGGCCGCTGGTCCGGGCAACCGCCGCCCTGTAGCCGTTCCGCGTCCCTCTCGCACCTCACCGGACCCCGGGAACGATCACTCCGAGTGGCCGCCAGGGCCGGCCCCTGGGCCGCCCTCGGGAGCGCTTCCCCGGTGCTCCGGCCCGGTATCCCGAATTCGGACCAGTGGTCGATCTCGCCTACACTCGGTGGCGTGCCCCGTGGTGATGGACGACTCAACCACGACCTGCTCCCCGGAGAAAAAGGCCCCCAGGACGCTTGCGGCGTCTTCGGTGTCTGGGCTCCGGGTGAAGAGGTCGCCAAGCTCACCTATTTCGGCCTGTATGCCCTGCAGCACCGTGGACAGGAGTCCGCGGGTATCGCAGTGAGCAACGGGTCCCAGATCCTGGTCTTCAAGGACATGGGACTGGTCTCGCAGGTCTTCGACGAAACGTCTCTGGGGTCTCTCCAGGGCCATATCGCGGTCGGTCATGCCCGCTACTCCACCACCGGCGCCTCGGTGTGGGAGAACGCGCAGCCGACGTTCCGTGCGACCGCGCACGGCTCGATCGCCCTGGGACACAACGGCAACCTGGTCAATACGGCCCAGCTCGCCGAGATGGTCGCCGAGCTTCCCCGCAAGGACGGTCGCGCCACCCAGGTCGCCGCGACGAACGACACCGATCTGGTGACCGCGCTACTCGCCGGCCAGACCGATGAGGACGACAAGCCGCTCACCATCGAGGAGGCCGCCGCGAAGGTGCTCCCCGACGTGAAGGGCGCCTTCTCTCTCGTCTTCATGGACGAGCACACCCTTTACGCCGCCCGCGACCCGCAGGGCATCCGCCCGCTGGTTCTCGGCCGCCTCGAGCGCGGCTGGGTGGTGGCCTCCGAGTCCGCCGCCCTCGACATCTGCGGTGCCAGCTTCGTCCGTGAGATCGAGCCGGGCGAGCTCGTCGCCATCGACGAGAACGGCCTGCGATCCTCGCGCTTCGCGGAAGCGAAGCCCAAGGGCTGTGTCTTCGAGTACGTCTACCTGGCCCGCCCCGACACCGACATCGCCGGACGCAACGTCTACCTCTCCCGCGTGGAGATGGGCCGCAAGCTGGCCGCCGAGGCGCCCGTCGAAGCCGATCTGGTGATAGCGACTCCGGAGTCCGGCACCCCCGCCGCCATCGGTTACGCGGAGGCCAGCGGCATCCCGTTCGGCGCCGGACTGGTGAAGAACGCCTATGTCGGCCGGACCTTCATCCAGCCGTCCCAGACCATTCGCCAGCTCGGTATCCGCCTCAAGCTGAACCCGCTCAAGGAAGTCATCAAGGGCAAGCGCCTGGTGGTCGTCGACGACTCGATCGTCCGCGGCAACACCCAGCGCGCACTGGTCAGGATGCTCCGCGAGGCCGGCGCCGCCGAGATCCACATCCGGATCTCGTCCCCGCCGGTGAAGTGGCCCTGCTTCTTCGGCATCGACTTCGCGACCCGCGCCGAGCTGATCGCCAACGGCATGACGGTCGACGAGATCTGTACGTCGATGGGCGCCGACTCGCTCGCGTACATCTCGCTGGACGCCATGGTCGAAGCGACGACGATCGCCAAGCCGAACCTGTGCCGCGCCTGCTTCGACGGCGAGTACCCGATGGAGCTGCCGGACCCGGAGCTGCTCGGCAAACAGCTGCTGGAGACCGAGCTGGCGGCAGGCCCCGCGGCCACCGCCGCGTCCGACGCCCTGCGTCGTCCGTGACGGCCCAGCCGTACCGCCCTGGCCACCAGCCCCGTATTTCCACACGAAAGATCCCAGGCAATGTCTGAGACAACAGGTGCTTCCTACGCGGCAGCGGGCGTCGACATCGAGGCCGGCGACCGTGCCGTCGAGCTGATGAAGGAGTGGGTGAAGAAGACGCAGCGCCCCGAGGTCGCGGGCCTTGGAGGCCTGGGCGGGTTCGCCGGACTCTTCGACGCCTCGGCCCTCAAGCGTTATGAGCGTCCGCTGCTCGCCTCCGCCACCGACGGCGTCGGCACGAAGGTGGACCTCGCCCGCAAGATGGGCGTGTACGACACCATCGGCCACGACCTCGTCGGCATGGTTGTCGACGACCTGGTCGTCTGCGGTGCCGAGCCGCTCTTCATGACCGATTACATCTGTGTCGGCAAGGTGCACCCCGAGCGTGTCGCGTCCATCGTGAAGGGCATCGCCGAAGGCTGTGTCCTCGCCGGCTGCGCCCTGGTCGGCGGCGAGACCGCCGAGCACCCGGGTCTCCTCGGTCCGGACGACTTCGATGTCGCGGGCGCCGGTACGGGTGTGGTCGAGGCCGACCATCTGCTCGGCCCGGAACGTATCCGTAAGGGTGACGTCGTGATCGCCATGGCGTCGTCCGGTCTTCACTCCAACGGGTACTCGCTCGTCCGTCACGTGTTCTTCGACCGGGCCGGCTGGGCGCTGGACCGCGAGGTCGAGGAGTTCGGCCGGACGCTCGGCGAGGAGCTCCTGGAGCCCACCAGAATCTACTCGCTGGACTGCCTGGCCCTCACCCGTACGACCGAGGTGCACGGCTTCAGCCACGTCACCGGCGGCGGCCTCGCCAACAACCTGGCCCGGGTCATCCCGGACGGACTGCATGCCAGGGTCGACCGCTCCACCTGGACGCCCGGTGCGGTCTTCGACCTGGTCGGCAAGGCCGGGCAGGTCGAGCAGCTGGAGCTGGAGAAGACGCTGAACATGGGCGTCGGCATGATCGCGATCGTCCCGGCCCAGTCCGTGGACGCCGCCCTGACGACGCTGGCCGACCGCGGGGTCGATTCCTGGGTCGCGGGCGAGATCACTGAGCGCGGGGCGCACACCTCGGGTGCGGAGCTGGTGGGCGGCTACGCGCGATAGAGCGGAGCGGATGGGTGACCGGGGCCGCGCCCGGTTGCCGCTCCGTCGTCGGAAGCCGGACGGGCTCGATGCGCTGAAGCATGCCCTCGATCGCCGGGCGGGCCGGTTGCTGCCGCTCGGCGTGGAGATCGAGCCCACTGTCGTCGTCCGCAGACGGGTACCGAAATCTGCCCGAGCGGCCTCACCGGATCGGGGTAGCACAGAACCCGGTCCGGGACAGGCCCGGACCGGGTTGATGTGTCAGCGCGAGGTCAAGCGCCGCGGCGCTTGGACGACGGACCGGACTTGTCGTCCTCGTCCTCGTCCTCGTCGTTGTTGTACAGATCCGCGTACTGTGCGTACGGGTCATCTTCCTCGTCGTCGTCCTCGAACGGCTCTGCGTTCGGTGGCTGACTTGAAGGCGATGCGCCCAGCTCACTGGCCAGACGCGACAGGTCAGTCCCGCCGGTGCTGTACTTCAGCTGGCGGGCGACCTTGGCCTGCTTGGCCTTTGCCCGGCCGCGCCCCATGGCTCGACCCCCTCGGTGACGGGGCTCGACGGCCCCAGAGTCTTGACACGCGTTCATGTTTCAGGACGGACTCTCAGTAGAGAGACCGTGCCCGTAGGGCTTTAACGGTACCTGCTTCCGCGACCATACGGTACGCCGCCCGCATCACATGCCCCGGAAGAGGACCGGCGAGAAGCCCCGTCCTCGCTGGTCAACTGCGATTTTAACCTCTTTTTGGCACGCGACCCGCCGACCGGCGTGAGTCTTGTCTCGCCGGTCGGCGGGTCGCATGCCAAAAAGAGGCGGGGACGCCGGGTGACGCCCCCGCGACCGTCAGCTACGGCGCGCTTCGGCCATTCGCTGTTCGGCGATCCGGTCGGCCGCTGCAGCAGGCGGAATGCCATCATCCTTCGCACGTGCGAATATGGCGAGCGTGGTGTCGAAGATCTTCGACGCCTTGGCCTTGCACCGGTCGAAGTCGAAGCCGTGGAGCTCGTCGGCGACCTGGATGACACCGCCCGCGTTCACCACGTAGTCGGGTGCGTACAGGATCGACCGGTCCGAGAGGTCCTTCTCGACACCGGCGTGCGCGAGCTGGTTGTTGGCCGCGCCGCACACCACCTTGGCGGTGAGCACCGGAACGGTGTCGTCGTTCAGCGCGCCGCCGAGCGCGCACGGGGCGTAGATGTCGAGGCCCTTGGTACGGATCAGCGCCTCGGTGTCCGCGGCGACGGCGACCTCGGGGTGCTGATCGGTGATGCGGCGGACGGATTCCTCCCGGACATCCGTGATCACGACCTCCGCGCCGTCCGACAGCAGATGCTCGACCAGGTGGCGGCCGACCTTGCCGACTCCGGCGACCCCCACTTTTCGGCCACGCAGCGTCGGGTCGCCCCAGAGGTGCTGGGCGGAGGCCCGCATGCCCTGGAAAACACCGAACGCGGTGAGGACCGAGGAGTCGCCGGCGCCACCGTTCTCCGGGGAGCGGCCGGTGGTCCAGCGGCACTCGCGGGCGACGACGTCCATGTCGGCGACATAGGTGCCGACGTCGCAGGCCGTCACGTAGCGGCCGCCGAGCGAAGCCACGAACCGGCCGTAGGCCAGCAGCAGGTCTTCGGACTTGATCGTCTCGGGGTCTCCGATGATGACGGCCTTGCCGCCGCCGTGGTCGAGACCGGCCATGGCGTTCTTGTACGACATACCGCGCGAGAGGTTCAGCGCATCGGCGACGGCCTCCTCCTCGGAGGCGTACGGATAGAAGCGGGTGCCGCCGAGGGCCGGGCCCAGAGCGGTGGAGTGGATGGCGATGACGGCCTTGAGGCCGCTGGCACGGTCCTGGCAGAGCACGACTTGCTCGTGGCCTCCCTGATCCGAGTGGAACAGGGTGTGCAGGACGCCGTCGGTCACATTGGTCACTGTGGTGACTCCCAAGGAAGCGGCGGAGGACCCTCCTGAAGGTGGGGAGGGCCGCGGACCGGCCGGCACGGCCGGTCCGACTGGGCAAGAGCGTAAGTCCTACGCGGACGTAGATCTGTTCCAGTGCCGAGGATCACCCCCCGGCGGAGTACGGGCATGACACGATTTGCTGCATGTCGGTGGTGTCTTCAGTGCTCGTCCCTTACGCGTCCTATCTCCGGGTGTACGAGCCGCTGGCCGCCTTCCCGGAGCCCGAACGCGGTCACTGGGCCCGTTACGCGGGGCGATCCCGTATCCCCACGGCCCAGGACGAACTGCGTCGTTCGCTCGCCGACTTGGTGGCCACGCCGCCGGTCGGCGTGCCGGTGCACGAGAGCGCGGACGCGTTCGTCGCCGAGATGGACGGTGTGGTGTGCGTCTGTCCGTGGCGGACCAGGCTGCGCGGCTGGCTGGCGCTGGACGAGCTGGTGGAGATGTTCCCCGGACCGGTGCTTGACGCGGTGCTGCCACCGGTGGTGCGCGGGCAGGCCGTCGCGGACCACGAGCGGTGGGCGGAGCGCAACCCGGACGCCAGGCCCTGGATCCTCACCTCGGTGTGGCAGGTCCCGGTGCGCTGGTTCGTGCTCTTCTCCGACGAGGAGCGGGAGTACGCGGAGGCCGGCGAGGACGGTGAGCCGCCCGTACTGCGCTACCGGACGCCGATGGTCCAGGCCCGGCGCCGGCTGGCCCGGGCGCTGAGGACGCTGCGGGAGGCCGTGGACGAAGGGCCGCTGACCGAGGGGCTCGTGGACGTGGGGCGCTGGCTGGAGGAGTTCCATCCGCGTGCACTGGTCGAGTTGGACTACGCGGGTCTGGTGCACGCACTGCCGGCGGAGCAGCTGGCCGGGGACCGCTCGGCCGCCGATGTGGCCGAGGGCATCGCGGCGCTGCAGGCCGGAGACTCCGAAGGGGCGAGTGAGGCGTACGGGCGGCTGGCGGAGCGCTGGCGGGCGGTAAGAAATCGTCAATTCGCGAACTGACGAGGCCTCATCCGCGTCTGAACCTACGACCGGTCTGGCACGTGAGGATGAAGAGGCGGAAGCGTACCTCAGTGGTCTTAGGACCTACGTCCCGAACCGGGCCTTTGCCTCAAGCGTGATGGATAGCACTAACTGGGCCCTTGCGTCCTTCCCTGCCCCTCGTGCCAAAATAGGACAAGGGGCCCGGGGAGGTCTCCATCCGTCCAACTAAGGGCGGAATGCTCAGCATTGCACGCTATGGGGGGTCTGATGGCTCCTGGTCACTCTGTGACTGATTGTCACGGGGGTGTGACTGTCCGCTATGGCATGGTCCATCGGCTTCCGTCGCTGATGAACACCTGGGAGGGCAATTCCATCGGTTTGGCCGACGCGGCTGGACGGATGGTGTAGTTGTAGTGCCGAGGACAAGCCGTTCGTCCTATAACCGACTCGGCCTGCGTCTGCCATTTCGGGCAACGCGGGTCAAGGTGCAGAATTTAGAGGAAAGAACCGAGATTGTTCGGTTCTCCCGAGGAGGCCGCTCATGACCGCTCGCACCCCTGATGCCGAGCCGCTGCTGACCCCGGCTGAGGTTGCCACGATGTTCCGCGTGGACCCGAAGACGGTTACCCGCTGGGCCAAGGCGGGCAAGCTCACGTCCATCCGCACGCTCGGTGGGCATCGCCGGTACCGCGAGGCAGAGGTCCGCGCACTGCTTGCGGGTATTCCGCAGCAGCGCAGCGAGGCCTGAGACACCCCTGTCGCCGCGCCACAACCGGGCTTCCGGGTCCCCCAGCCCATGAAGGCCCACCCATAGCTCCAAATGACGGGCGCCCGCCCCAACGGGCGCCATACCTGTGCAATACGGGTACGTCGTTCGATCGCGCTGGACTCCGCCGGGTCCAGCGCGATTTTTTTGTGCCCTCACGGCCTCGGAGGCATTCCCTGTCCGCGCCGCCCCCCGGCGGCTCGGGGGCTGCTGGAAACCGGGCGTCCGGTTGGCTCCCGGCCGGGGTGCCGTGCGGGCTTGCGCGGGTCTGTTCGGGACTGTTCCCGACCGCCCCGGGGAAGCCGGGCCGGGCGGCTCGCAAGGACCCCCGGTGCTCCCGTTCGAGTGGTGCAATTGCACATATTAAATTCGCTAGTTGTAGGAAGGGTGTAAGGTCGCTTCCTTCTCAAAACTCATTCAGTGACTCCCGTCACACTGCATGAGTCTTGCCGGTCGGGGGACTTTCGCCCTGGGGCTCCTGGCCTTCCTGGGCGCCGTTGTGGCGCCCCGCGCGCAGGACCGGCGGCTCGGGCGAAGCGGTGGTCCGGGAGGCCGTCACAGGCTCCATGGCGAGCCGCAGGAGCCGATGGCAGATCGGACAGTGGCGAGTGAGGTGGCGATAGCCGGAAGCGGCGGCCAGATGGGCACGCAGAAGCGCGCGGGTCTCGTGCTCAGTGGATACCGCCATAAGCGCCACCTCCCGGTGGACCGCCGCCCCGCGCCGGCGAACAGGGGCAGCCCCTGTTGTCTGAGTACTCGTCGGCAGTTGCCGGAGTCAAGACGCGCGAAAGCCCGGATCCAGAAGGATCCGGGCTTTCGTTACTGCGGTCCTGACGGGATTTGAACCCGCGGCCTCCACCTTGACAGGGTGGCGAGCACTCCAAACTGCTCCACAGGACCAGGTTTTCGCGGCTGCCTTGCGGCTGGCTGCGAACCAGACTGTACAGCAGGTCAGCGGGTCCGGTCGAACTCACCGAAGGTGGCGGTTCCGTTACGGCTTGGACCCGGGGCGTCTTACGACCTCGCCCACGATTGTCAGCGGCGTCCAATCGTGGGCGAGGTCGCTACGGGGCCACCGCGTCGATCGCCTTCACGATCCGCTTGTCGGAGACGGGGTAGGCCGTCCCCAGAGCGTGCGCGAAATAGCTGACCCTGAGCTCCTCGATCATCCAGCGGATGTCCAGGACCTCCTGCGGAACGGGCCTGCCCTGCGGCATCTGTTCAAGCAGCCAGGCGTACTCGTCCTGCATTTCGTGGACCTTCTCCATGCGCGTGGTGTCGCGCTGGACAGCCGTCGGCATCTGCTGGAGCCGGCGGTCCACGGCGACCAGATAGCGCATCAGGTCGGGCAGCCGGCGCAGCCCGGTCGCTGTGACGAAGCCCGGCGGCATGAGGGCCGCGAGCTGGTCCCGTGCATCGGTGACGTTGTTGACCAGGACGAGGCTGTTGGTGGCCTTCAGGCGCCGCTCGCAGGCCTGCCAGGCGGCCAGCACCTGCTGCACCTGCTTGACCGTGTGCTCGGTCAGCGCGACGAGGTCGGCGCGCACCTTGTCGTACAGCTTGCGGAACGACTCCTCGTCCCAGGCCGGGCCGCCGTGCGCGCCGATCAGCCGGTCGGCGGCCGCCGTCGCGCAGTCCTCGAAGAGCGCCTGGATGGAGCCGTGCGGATTGCGGGACAGGGCCAGCTTCTGCTGGTTCGTCAGCTTGTCCGAGACGAACTTCGCCGGGTTCACCGGGATGTTCAGCAGGATCAGCTTCCGGGTGCCGCGCCACATCGCTTGCTGCTGCTCGGCCTCGGTGTCGAAGAGCCGTACGGCCACTGTGCCCGTCGCGGCTCCCTCCTGGTCGACGAGCGCCGGGTACGCCTTGACCGGCTGGCCGGCCCGGCGCGTCTCGAAGACCCGGTTCAGCGTGCCGATCGTCCAGTCCGTGAGGCCCGAACGCTCGATGGACTCGCCAGAGGGCCCCGCGGTGGCCGCAGCGGCCTTGGAGAGGGCCTGACGGGCCTTGGGGCGCAGCTGGAGCTTCAGCGCCTCCAGATCCTTGTCCTCGGCCACCTTGCGGCGCCGCTCGTCGACGATCCGGAAAGTGATCTTCAGGTGGTCCGGGATGCGGGTCAGGTCGAAGTCGTCGGCGTCGACCGGGACGCCGACCATGCGCTGGAGCTCCCGGGCCAGCGTGACCGGCAGCGGCTCCTGCTGTGACGTCGGGCTGCCGGAGGCGGACGGGACCGCCCGGTCCAGGAACTTGCCCGCGTAGTTCGGCGCGGGGACGTAGTGCCGGCGGATCGGCTTGGGCAGCGAGCGGATCAGCTCGGTGACCATTTCCTCGCGCAGGCCCGGGATCTGCCAGTCGAAGCCCTCGGCGGTGACCTGGTTGAGCACCTGGAGCGGGATATGGACGGTCACACCGTCCGCGTCCGCGCCGGGCTCGAACTGGTACGTCACCCTGAACTTGAGCTTCCCTTGCCGCCAGGAGTCGGGGTAGTCGTCCTTGGTGACGGCCCCGGCCTTCTCATTGATGAGCATCGAGCGCTCGAAGTCCAGCGCGTCCGGCTCGTCGCGGCGCTTGTGCTTCCACCAGGAGTCGAAGTGCGCCCCGGAGACCACGTGCTCGGGGATGCGCTGGTCGTAGAAGTCGAAGAGCGTCTCGTCGTCCACGAGGATGTCGCGGCGCCGGGCGCGGTGCTCCAGCTCCTCGACCTCGCCGAGGAGCTTGCGGTTGTCGTGGAAGAACTGGTGGTGCGTCCGCCAGTCGCCCTCGACCAGGGCGTTGCGGATGAACAGATCGCGGGAGGTCTCGGCGTCGATACGGCCAAAATTGATCTTGCGCTGGGCGACGAGCGGTACCCCGTACAGCGTGACCCGCTCGTAAGCCATCACCGCCGCCTGGTCCTTCTCCCAGTGCGGTTCGCTGTAGGTGCGCTTCAGCAGATGCTGGGCCAGCGGCTCGATCCACTCCGGCTCGACCCTGGCATTGACCCGTGCCCACAGCCGGGACGTCTCGACCAGCTCGGCCGACATCACGAACCGCGGCTGCTTCTTGAAGAGCGCCGAGCCCGGGAAGATCGCGAACTTGGCGTTGCGCGCGCCCAGGTACTCGTTCTTCTCGGTGTCCTTCAGCCCGATGTGCGACAGCAGCCCGGCCAGCAGCGAGGTGTGCACCGCCTGCTCCGGCGCGGCCAGGTCCGCCGAGGACTCCCCGGGGTGCATGCCCATCTGCTTGGCGACCGTGCGCAGCTGCGTGTAGATGTCCTGCCATTCGCGGATGCGCAGGAAGTTCAGATACTCCTGCTTGCACATCCGGCGGAAGCTGGACGAGCCGCGCTCCTTCTGCTGCTCGCGGATGTACCGCCACAGATTCAGGAACGCCAGGAAGTCCGACGTCTCGTCCTTGAAGCGGGCGTGCTGCTGATCGGCCTGCGTCTGCTTGTCCGAGGGCCGCTCGCGCGGGTCCTGGATGGAGAGCGCGGCGGCGATCACCAGGACCTCACGCGTGCAGCCGTTGCGGTCGGCCTCGATGACCATGCGGGCGAGGCGCGGGTCGAGGGGCAGCTGCGCGAGCTTCCGTCCCAGCTGGGTCAGCCGCTTCTTCGGATCCTTCTCCTGCGGGTCGAGCGCACCGAGCTCCTGGAGGAGCTGGATGCCGTCGCGGATGTTGCGGTGGTCCGGCGGGTCGATGAAGGGGAACTTCTCGATGTCGCCCAGGCCGGCCGCGGTCATCTGGAGGATGACGGAGGCCAGGTTCGTACGCAGGATCTCGGGGTCGGTGAACTCCGGACGGGTCAGGAAGTCGTCCTCGGAGTACAGCCGGATGCAGATGCCGTCCGACGTACGGCCGCAGCGGCCCTTGCGCTGGTTGGCGCTGGCCTGCGAGATCCGCTCGATCGGCAGCCGCTGGACCTTGGTGCGGTGGCTGTAGCGGGAGATCCGGGCGTTGCCCGGGTCGATCACGTACTTGATGCCGGGGACGGTCAGCGAGGTCTCGGCGACGTTGGTCGCCAGCACGATCCTCCGGACGACGCCGCCCGGAGGCCGCTGGAAGACCCGGTGCTGCTCGGCGTGCGAGAGGCGGGCGTAGAGGGGGAGCACCTCGGTGTGGCGGAGGTTCTTCTTGTTCAGCGCGTCCGCGGTGTCGCGGATCTCGCGCTCGCCGGAGAGGAAGACCAGGACATCGCCCGGGCCCTGTGACTGGAGCTCGTCGACGGCGTCGCAGATCGCGGTGATCTGGTCGCGGTCGGAGTCGTCCGTGTCTTCGGCGTCCCCCTCCACCAGAGGGCGGTAACGCACCTCGACCGGGTACGTACGTCCGCTGACCTCGACGATCGGCGCATCGCCGAAGTGGCGCGCGAACCGCTCGGGGTCGATCGTCGCCGAGGTGATGACGACCTTCAGATCCGGGCGCCTGGGCAGCAGCCTGGCCAGATAGCCGAGCAGGAAGTCGATGTTCAGCGACCGCTCGTGGGCCTCGTCGATGATGATCGTGTCGTACGAGCGCAGCTCGCGGTCCGTCTGGATCTCGGCGAGCAGGATGCCGTCCGTCATCAGCTTGACGAATGTCGCGTCGGGGTTCACCTGGTCGGTGAAGCGGACCTTCCAGCCGACGGCCTCGCCCAGCGGGGTCTTCAGCTCGTCGGCGACGCGCTCGGCGACCGTGCGCGCCGCGATCCGGCGTGGCTGGGTGTGCCCGATCATGCCCCGGACACCACGTCCCAGCTCCATACAGATCTTGGGGATCTGCGTGGTCTTGCCGGAGCCGGTCTCCCCGGCGACGATCACGACCTGGTGGTCGCGTATCGCCTTGAGGATCTCGTCCTTCTTCTGACTGACCGGGAGCTGTTCCGGGTACGACACTGCGGGCATCCGCTCGGCGCGCAGCGCGAGCCGCTCGGCTGCCTTTCCGGCCTCGGTGGCGATCTCGTCCAGCACGGACTGCCGGGCCTCGGGCTTACGGATGCGGCGCGCCCCTTCGAGACGGCGGCCGAGCCGGTGTGCATCGCGGAGCGAGAGCTGTCCGAGCTGGGACTGGAGATCAGCGAAGGAAGTAGACATACGGAGCCCAGGATCTCACCCGGGCCCGAAGAACGGCGAACGTATTTCGTGCGGTCCGGGTCACCCCGCATCGGCACTGCTCGGAGGCGTGGGATCACAGCACGTACCATTTCCGGCAGCTGACCAACCGTTGCCCCCGTCCGGAAAGGCCGGTCGCCGTGTCCCGTACGCAGTGGTGCTGCCTGGTGGCGGTGCTCGCGGTCGCACTGGGGCTGTTCTGCGGCCCGGCGACGGCCGGCGCGGGGGATGCAGGGCGTACGGCTGCGGCCGGCGCAGAACATACGGTTGCCGCGGCTGCCGGGGCCGGCGCCGGAAGGGTGGCCGCCTCGGACAGCCCCGCCCTGGCCACCGCGTCGGCCGCGGACCGGCACGAGGCCCCGGGGTGCGGCAAGAGCCGGAAGCACGAGGACGGTGAGCCCGCTCTGCCGGGCCGGGCCCGTGCGGCGTTCGACCAGGCGCCCGGCCTCGCCGAGTGGGGCCTGCCCGCCGCCACCGGACAGGGACTCGTCCGCCCGCCCGTACGGATAAAGCTGCGCGGCCCCGCGGCTGTCGCGCCCACTCCGGTCGAGCTCTCCGTGCTGAGGGTGTAGACGGCCGCTCTCCGACCGGCCGTACCTCTTCCCTCCCTCCCGCATCACCAGCACGGAGTTCCACATGTCCAAGTCCACGTCCTCACGTAAGCCGTCGTCCAGGAAGCCGCTGGTCTACGGCGCCGGAGTCGTCCTCGCCGCAGCCCTGCTCGGTTTCGTCTCCTACCGAGCCACCGCCCCCGACCACTCGGGTACTTCTTCTTCTTCCTCCTCCTCGCCGGTCGCCGATGCCACCGCGGACCCGGACGCCGACGGCTATGCGGAGCTGGCGAAGCTCGCCCGGCGCGACCCCGGTGACAAGCTCGCGCAGGGCCGGGTGGACGCGCCCGTCGTCCTCATCGAGTACGCCGACTTCAAGTGCAGCTACTGCGGCAAATTCGCCCGCGACACCGAACCCGCCCTGGTGAAGAAGTACGTCGACGACGGCACCCTGCGCATCGAGTGGCGCAACTTCCCGATCTTCGGCGCCGAGTCCGAGGCCGCGGCCCGCGCCGCCTGGGCCGCCGGGCAGCAGGGCCGCTTCTGGGAGTTTCACCGTGCCGCGTACGCCGAGGGGGCCATGGAGAAGGGGTTCGGCAAGGACCGGCTGAAGGAGCTCGCCCAGCAGGCCGGGGTCCCGGACCTCGACCGGTTCGTGCGCGACGCCGACAGCGCCGCCGCCTCCGCCGCGGTGCGCAAGGACCAGGAACAGGGATACGAGATCGGCGCGACCTCCACCCCGTCGTTTCTGATCAACGGCCGCCCGATCGCCGGCGCCCAGCCGGTGGAGACCTTCAGCCAGGCCATCGAGGCGGCGGCCGAGGAGGCCCGCGAGACCGAGGACGCCAAGGGCGGCGAAGGCGCCGAGGGCAGCGCGAAATGACGGCTGACATCGGCTACTTCGCGGCCTTTCTCGGCGGACTGCTCGCCCTGGTCAGCCCGTGCAGCGCGCTGCTGCTGCCCGCCTTCTTCGCGTACTCCATCGACTCCACCTCGCGGCTCCTGGCCCGTACCGGCATCTTCTACGCCGGTCTGGCTACCACCCTGGTCCCGCTCGGCGCCGCGGGCTCGTACGCCGGACGGCTCTTCTACAGCCACCGTGACGCGCTCGTCCTCGGCGCCGGGTGGCTGATCATCGTGCTCGGCATCGCGCAGATCGTGGGTCTGGGCTTCGCCTCGCGCCGGATCGCCGCCCTCAGCGGCAGAATCCGTCCGACCACCGCCGTATCCGTCTATGCGCTGGGCGCCGTATACGGACTGGCCGGGTTCTGCGCCGGCCCGATCCTCGGCAGCGTCCTCACCGTGGCGGCGGTCAGCGGCAGCCCGGTCTACGGCGGACTGCTGCTCGCCGTCTACGCCCTCGGCATGGCGGTCCCGCTCTTTCTGCTCGCGCTGCTCTGGGAACGCTTCGACCTGGGCCGGCGGGCCTGGCTGCGGGGTCGTACCTTCCGGCTCGGCCGCTTCGAGCTGCACACCACGACGCTGCTGTCGGGGCTCTTCTTCATCGGCCTCGGCGTGCTGTTCCTCGTGTACGACGGGACGACGGCGCTGCCCGGGCTGCTGGATGTGGACAAATCATTCGCCGTCGAGCAGTGGGCCCGGAGCATCGGAGAACATGTGTCGGACGCGATGGTGCTGGTGGCCGCGGTCGCGGTGGTGCTGCTGGTGCTGGCGGTACGGGCGTGGCGCGGCCGGGGCGTGAACTCGGAGGGTCGCGAAGAGGCCTGACACGACGAAGGCCCCGTCCGGTGGACGGGGCCTTCGGGTGGTGGCTGGGGCCGGGATCGAACCGGCGACCTATCGCTTTTCAGGCGATCGCTCGTACCAACTGAGCTACCCAGCCACGCAGCTCATAAGGCTGCAGCGGTCCTGACGGGATTTGAACCCGCGGCCTCCACCTTGACAGGGTGGCGAGCACTCCAAACTGCTCCACAGGACCAAGCTGTTGTGCGACTAAGTGTCGCACAAGGTGGTGCGTGCCCCCAACGGGATTCGAACCCGTGCTACCGCCTTGAAAGGGCGGCGTCCTGGGCCACTAGACGATGAGGGCAGAACTACTGGTGCTACTGCTTCTGCGTCCCCCGAGAGGTTCCGCTTCTCCTTCAACCTCTAGGGTCTCAGAACGGTCAAGCCCTGACCGGCGCCCTTGGGCACGTCGGAGACTGTACTACGGCGTTTCGGCGTCAGCCAAACCGAATAGGCGAAGGGTCGCTCCGGTCGGGTTCTCCTCCAGCAGATGGCGGCTGACCTCGGCCGTCGTCGGGCCAGGACTGCCCGGGGCGATCTTGGCCCGGCGTGTGGGCGGCGGCGACCGGGCCCGGGGCGCGGCCGTACGGGACAATGGCGGGGTGCTGGAGATGACGCGCGAAGAGTTCGAAGAACTGGTCGCCGAGGCGCTGGACCGGATCCCGCCGGAGCTGACGCGGCTGATGGACAACGTCGCGGTGTTTGTCGAGGACGAACCGGACCCGGGCGATCCGGAGCTGCTCGGGCTCTACGAGGGCACACCGCTGACCGATCGCGGCGAGTGGTACGCGGGGGTGCTGCCGGACCGGATCACCATCTATCGCGGGCCGACCCTGCGGATGTGCGAGTCGCGCGAGGATGTCGTCGCCGAGACCGAGATCACGGTCGTCCATGAGATCGCCCATCACTTCGGCATCGATGACGAGAGGCTGCACGCGCTCGGCTACGGATGAGCGCGCGGGCGCGGTGCGGGCGTGGTGCGGGAGGTGTGCGGGCCGGGCGCGGGGCGTGTCCCCGGCAGGGCAGAGGGAGTTGGGCACGGCGCCCCCCGCTTCTTCCCGTACCGCTCCGCGCTCTCTTCGTACCCCCGGAGGTGCCTCCCGTGCGCCAGTTGTCCGCTCCCGTCCGTTGGGCAGCCGTCATCGCAGTGACGGTCGCCGCGTCCACAGGCTGCATGAGCGTCGGCGGCGACGGAGGGAAACCGGCGCCGTCGCCGTCCTCCGAGCCGAAGGGGAGCGCGGCGGGGCCGGACGGCGGCACCGTGGCGGGCACGGGCGGCGCCCGCACCGGTGGTGGCGGCGGCGACGTGCACTCCGAACGGGAGCCGGCCGAATCTCCGGGGCCGAGCGGCTCTGCCGGCCCTTCGGGCTCGCCCGGCGGGGTGCGCCCCGGCGCGAAGCCGGGTGATCCGGGGCCGACGCCGGTGCCCTCGGTCTCGCAGCCGGTGCCCGGGGCGCCGCAGCCCGAATCCCCGCCGCCGTCCGAGCCGGCCGGCCCCGAGCCGCCCGCCTCTCCGGAGCCGGAGCCCTCGGAGCCGTCGCCGCAGCCGTCCGCCTCGTCGGCGGCCCGGCTCCGCCACCACGCGATGAGTGCGCCCAGGGGGCCGTGGGCGCTGCGGACGCCGGACGTCTCGCCGCAGGTGGGGCCGGTGTAACGGGGGGCGAAGGGGGCGGTTTGCGCAATGTGGGGGGGAGTGCGTATGGTGGCAGATCGTTTGATCCCATTGCCCGGCGCCGAAACAGAAGCGCGCCGTGTGGCGCGTACTCTCCCTTGCCGTGGCTGGACCGCATTGAGGCGGTCGAAATTGCGAATCACGGAGTTACGGGCGCGTGCCGAGACTCCGGAAGGTTTCGCATTTCGCATGTCAATTTCCAGTTCTGACCACACCGTCATGCCCGAGAGCATCGAGAACGACGAGCTCGCCGAAGCCGTCGTCGCCGAGTCCAACGACTCCATCGAGGCCGACGCCCCGCAGGCCGACACCGACTCCGCCGTCGACGCGGCTGCCGAGCCGACCGTCACCTTCGCCGACCTGGGCCTGCCCGAGGGCATCGTCCGCAAGCTCGCGCAGAACGGTGTGACCGCGCCCTTCCCGATCCAGGCCGCGACCATTCCGGACGCCCTGGCCGGCAAGGACATCCTGGGCCGCGGCCGTACCGGCTCCGGCAAGACCCTCTCCTTCGGTCTGCCGACCCTGGCCACGCTGGCCGGCGGCCACACCGAGAAGAAGAAGCCCCGCGCGGTCATCCTCACCCCGACCCGTGAGCTCGCGATGCAGGTCGCGGACGCGCTTCAGCCGTACGGCGATGTGCTCGGCCTGAAGATGAAGGTCGTCTGCGGCGGTACGTCGATGGGCAACCAGATCTACGCGTTGGAGCGCGGTGTCGACATCCTCGTCGCCACCCCGGGCCGACTGCGCGACATCATCAACCGGGGCGCCTGTTCCCTGGAGAACGTCCAGGTCGCCGTCCTCGACGAGGCCGACCAGATGTCCGACCTGGGCTTCCTGCCCGAGGTCACCGAGCTGCTCGACCAGGTTCCGGTCGGCGGTCAGCGCATGCTCTTCTCCGCCACGATGGAGAACGAGATCGGCACGCTGGTCAAGCGCTATCTGGACAACCCGGTGAGCCACGAGGTCGACAGCGCCCAGGGCAACGTCACGACCATGACGCACCACGTCCTCGTCGTGAAGCCGAAGGACAAGGCGCCGGTCACCTCCGCCATCGCCGCCCGCAAGGGCCGCACCATCATCTTCGTCCGCACCCAGCTGGGCGCCGACCGCATCGCCGAGCAGCTCGTCGAGGCGGGCGTGAAGGCGGACGCGCTGCACGGCGGCATGACGCAGGGTGCCCGTACCCGCGTGCTCGCCGACTTCAAGGACGGTTACGTCAACGCGCTCGTCGCGACCGACGTCGCCGCCCGCGGTATCCACGTCGACGGCATCGACCTGGTGCTGAACGTGGACCCGGCCGGTGACCACAAGGACTACCTGCACCGCTCGGGCCGTACCGCCCGTGCCGGCAAGTCCGGTGTCGTCGTCTCGCTGGCGCTGCCGCACCAGCGCCGTCAGATCTTCCGCCTCATGGAGGACGCGGGCGTCGACGCCTCGCGCCACATCGTGGGCGGCGCGGGTGCCTTCGACCCCGAGGTCGCCGAGATCACCGGCGCCCGTTCGCTGACCGAGGTCCAGGCCGACTCCGCGACCAACGCCGCCAAGCAGGCCGAGCGCGAGGTCGCCGACCTGACCAAGCAGCTGGAGCGCGTCCAGCGCCGCGCCGGTGAGCTCCGTGAGGAGGCCGACCGCCTGGTCGCCCGTGCCGCGCGCGAGCGGGGCGACGACCCCGAGGTCGCGGTGGCCGAGGCCGCCGCCGAGGCGGAGGCCGCGATCGAGGCCGCCGTCTCCGTACCGGAGCAGCCCGCCGCCCGTGACGACCGTCGCGACGACCGCGGCAACTTCGAACGCCGGGACAACCGCGGCGGCGACCGTGGCGGCTACCGCGGCGGCAACGACCGCCGGGACGACCGCGGTGGCGACCGTGGTGGTTTCCAGCGTCGTGACGACCGTCCGTCGGGTGGCTTCCGCCGCGACAACGACCGTCCGTCCTTCAGCCGGGACCGCGGTGGCGACCGTGGTGGTTTCCCGCGTCGTGACGACCGTCCGTCGGGTGGCTTCCGCCGCGACAACGACCGTCCGTCCTTCAGCCGGGACCGCCGTGACGACCGTCCGTCGGGCGGCTTCCGCTCCAACGACCGCCGTGACGACCGTGGTGGCCGTTCCTTCGACCGCCGCGACAACGACCGTCCGTCGTTCAACCGCGACCGTCGTGACGACCGCCCCTCGGGCGGCTTCCGCTCCGGTGGCAGCGACCGTCCGTTCAACCGCGACCGTCGTGACGACCGTCCCTCGGGCGGCTTCCGCTCCGGTGGCGGCGACCGTCCGACCGGCCGCCGCGACGACCACCGTGGCACGGGCACCGGTTCCTTCGGCCGCCGCGACGACAAGCCGCGCTGGAAGCGCAACGGCTGAGCGCAGCTGCCTGACTGACTGACCGGGATGCCCCGCCGAAGCTTCGGCGGGGCATCCCGGCTTTTTGATGTTGCGGATCCGGCCTCGCTGGTAAACGGCGACCGGCAAGGTGACCCGGACGCTCGGCACCGGCTCCAGAGCAGACGCACGATGGAGGACCCGCGGTGAGCCGTCGTGCGCGCCGTGGGGCTGTCGTGGGGCATTGTTTTTGGGGCAGGATCCGGCACATGTCATGCCCCCGGTGAGGGAATCGCTGGGGGCATGACAATCAACTCCCCAGTGCCACCGGCGAGTTCATCCGGGTCCGACGAGGCGAGGCTCGCCGAACTCGGATACACCCAGGTCCTCGCCCGTCGGATGTCGGCGTTCTCCAACTACGCCGTCTCGTTCACGATCATCTCGGTGCTCTCCGGCTGCCTGACGCTCTATCTCTTCGGCATGAAGACCGGCGGTCCCGCCGTCATGACCTGGGGCTGGGTCGGTGTCGGCCTGATGACGCTGTTCGTCGGCCTGGCGATGGCCGAGATCTGTTCGGCGTACCCGACCTCCGCCGGCCTCTACTTCTGGGCCCACCGGCTGGCCCCGCCGCGCTCAGCGGCGGCCTGGGCCTGGTTCACGGGCTGGTTCAACGTCCTCGGCCAGGTCGCCGTTACGGCCGGCATCGACTTCGGGGCGGCGTCCTTTCTGGGCGCGTATCTGAACCTCCAGTTCGACTTCGAGGTCACTCCCACCCGTACGATCCTGCTCTTCGCCGCGATCCTGCTGCTGCACGGCCTGCTCAACACCTTCGGCGTACGGATCGTCGCCATCCTGAACAGCGTGAGCGTCTGGTGGCATGTCATCGGCGTCGCCGTCATCGTCGGCGCCCTGACCTTCGTGCCGGACTCGCATCGGTCGGCGTCGTTCGTCTTCACCGGGTTCGTCAACAACACCGGCTGGGGCAGCGGCTTCTACGTCGTGATGCTCGGCCTGCTGATGGCCCAGTACACCTTCACCGGCTACGACGCCTCGGCCCATATGACGGAGGAGACCCACGACGCGGCCACGGCGGGCCCGCGCGGCATCGTCCGGTCGATCTGGACCTCATGGATCGCCGGCTTCGTCCTCCTCCTCGGCTTCACGTTCGCCATCCAGTCGTACGACGGGGCGTTGAACTCCCCGACCGGCGCCCCGCCCGCCCAGATCCTCCTGGACGCCCTCGGCGCCACCACCGGAAAGCTCCTGCTGCTGGTCGTGATCGGCGCCCAGCTCTTCTGCGGCATGGCGTCCGTGACCGCCAACAGCCGCATGATCTACGCCTTTTCCCGGGACGGGGCCCTGCCCTTCTCCCACATCTGGCACACGGTCAGTCCACGCACCCGCACCCCCGTCGCCGCTGTCTGGCTCGCCGCCCTCGGCGCCCTGGCCCTGGGCCTCCCGTACCTGATCAACGTCACCGCGTACGCCGCGGTGACCTCGATCGCCGTGATCGGCCTGTACATCGCCTATGTCATCCCCACCCTGCTCCGCCTGCTCCGGGGCGACGGCTTCACCCCGGGCCCCTGGCACTTGGGCCGCTGGTCCCGCCCGATCGGCGTCGTCGCGGTGACCTGGGTCCTGATCATCACGGCTCTCTTCATGCTGCCGCAGGTCTCGCCGGTCACCTGGGAGACGTTCAACTACGCCCCCGTCGCGGTCCTGGTGGTCCTCGGCTTCGCCGCGACGTGGTGGCTGGCCTCCGCCCGCCACTGGTTCCTCAACCCGAATCACAAACGCACGACCACACCCGACGAAGCTCGCGGTGGCCCCTCTGACACTTCATTGAAGCCCCTCTGACGTCTCCGGATCGCGTCGCGACGGGGCCCGGTATCCGATACCCGATCGGCAGCCGGGCCCCGGCGGGCTATGCTCAGGGGTGATTCGCCGAGGGCCGTTAGCTCAATTGGCAGAGCAGCGGACTTTTAATTCATTGGGTGCAACGGGCGGCCGGACCGCCGAGCCACCGCCGAGTCGCGCTGGAACCCCCTCTGACCTGCTGCTAAGCGGTAACGCCTAGGCTCTGTCTGATCACTGTGCCGAGTGCTCGAAGGCCAGGGGAGCGCGAGGGGAGCGCATTCGGACAGGGGTTGTGCGGATGGGGCGCGCGGCCTGATCTGCTGAGTTCCCTCGCCTCCGCAGCCGTTCGAGCGGTCCACCTGCCTCCTCGTTGTGGAGCTCCGACAACAGCTGATCGGGGCGGGGCCCCGGGCTCGGCTCGCGGCATCGTGGATAAGGCTGTGAGGGCGGCCCGACCGTAGGGCTATGCTGGGGCGCGCGGGCCGCTAGCTCAATTGGTCAGAGCAGCAGACTTTTAATCTGTTGGTTGTGGGTTCGAGTCCCACGCGGCCTACCGCTCGCCCCCAGGCCAGGGACGCTCTGGCCTAGGGGCGAAGTTGTTCCAGGGCCTGTTGAAGACACTGGCTCAGCGGATGATCAGCCGAGTTGAGCTGCCGAGCCACTCCCAGTTCATCGACCAGGCCGGAAACTACTTCGTGTTCATCATCAGTGAGCGCCTCGCGCTACCTGGTCACCTATTGAGGTGCCGGAGGTAGAGGATGCGAGCGGCGCTGCGTCGCATTGGTGATCAGTTGTTCGTAGCGGGCGGTGTGCTCAGGGCTCAGTCGGCCGGCAGCGTAATCTGCGGCGATGCGGCGGCGGGCCTGGTCCAGAACGGCGCGGGCGTTGAGGAGCGGGGTGACGCCGACCGCGCGGAGGATTCCCGTGCGAACGGCGTGAGCCTGAGTTGCCATGGGGTGAGAGCGCCCACCGGCATGAGTTGCCGCTCCGCTCGAAGGAGCGGATTACGCCCCAATGCCTCTCCCCTCGCTACTCTTGGTCGGTTGCGGCTGGCGTCCGGGTCAGGTTGAACGTGAGGCTGGAGAAGTCGCGGCCCTGGATCACCGGGCCGCTCTGGGTGCCGCCGCTGATGCTGTTGTGCACGTCTCCGCCCTGCGCCTCCTGGGCCTGCCGCCACCACTCGTCGAGGCGGGTGCGGAACTCGCCGTCCAGGGCGGCGCGTACGCCCAGGGCAGTGGCGAGCGCCTGGGCTCGGATGGGGTCGGTGGGCTCGCTCTCCAGGGCCGCGACCTCCAGCTCGCCCGAGCTGATCGAAGAGGCTCCGTCATCCTCGGCTCCCTGTGCGACCCCGCGGCGGAAGGGACGCCGGACCAGCGCGGTGAGTCCCAGCCACGCGTTGCGCCCGGCCTCGGTGCCGATGCCGCCTGCCAGTGCCGCCAGTGCGGCTGCCGTGATCGGATCCACGCCAGGTCTCCCTCGGTCTGAGTCTCGGAGCACCCAGCTTAGGGTTATGTCCTGGTGGGGTGGAGGGGCTTGCCCGCCAACGGGCACTCTGGTGAGACGGCCAGTCCGGACACTCCGCATTCTTCCGTTGGACCGTCATATCACTGACACGGCCCTACTGTTGTCGTATGGCGGAGGAGACGCGCAACAGCCTGGACGGTCGTGCCGAGGTCGTCGTACAGGCCAGCCGCATCGGGGAACTGCACCAGCACCTACACGGTGTGGAGATGTCGCCGGCGGCACCCGTTCCGTTCCAGCTTCCCCCGGCGCTCCGCCGGTTCGAGAACCGGTGTGCGGAACAGGAGCGCATCACCCGGGCGATCGAGGATCACGCGCCCGGTACCGGTCCTCTCGTCGTCGCGCTCACCGGCATGGGTGGCGTCGGGAAGACCGCTCTCGGATTCCATGTGGCACGGCGGTTGACCGACGGATACCCCGACGGCGTGCTCTACGTGGACCTGGACGATCTGCGACGGGATGGTTCCGTCGAGGTTGCGGATGCCGTCGGGGAGCTGCTGACGGGCCTGGGCCTGTCGCCGGAGTGGCTGGAGCGCTCCTTCGCCGGTCGTACGAAGCAGTTGTGGACGCGCACTCGGGGCAAGCGAATGGTCCTGGTCGTGGACAACGCGAGATTCGGGAGCGAGGTGACCCCACTCCTTCCCGCCTCGGACCGGAGCCTGGTGATCGTCACCAGCCAGGGAGCCCTTTACGACCTCGACGGCACCGCCGCTGTCGAGGTGACGGTCGACCCGCTTCACATGGATGATGCGGTGCGTCTGCTGACGCATCTCGTGGACGATCCGCGCCTGGCGGGCGAACCAGAGGCCACGTCCCGGCTCGCGGAGGGGTGCGGGGGTCTGCCGGCCGCGCTTCAGGTGGCCGGTCAGTGGGTGCGCAGGTACCGCAGGCGGAGCCTGTCCCGGCTGGTCGACGAGCTGACGGCCGAGCTGCACGGGAAGGGGATTCCCATGGTCGAAGCCGTCTGGGATGCCGCGTACGCGAGCCTGACCGCGAAGGCTGCCCGCCTGTACCGGCTGCTGCCGGAGTTGCCCGGCCCCAGGATCGAGGAACTGTCCGCCGCAGCTCTGCTCCTGTGCGGCCTCGATGAAGCGGCTGACGCTCTGGAGGAACTCGAGTCCGCCGGGTTGCTGGACGGCAGGGGCGAGGACGGCTGGCGGATGCACGATCTCCTGCGGGGGCACGCCGAGCGATGCGCGCGGCGTGGCGATCCGATTGCGGAGGAGCGCGAGGGGGCCCGCCGTGCTCTGATCACGTGGTACCGGCGTCAGGCCGCCCGGGCGGACCTGTTGGCCGCCGGCCCCCGGATGACGTTCGCCGAGGTGCCGGATTCGGTAGGGGAGGAGACCCCCGATGTCTCCTTCCCCGGCAAGACGGAGGCGTTGCGGTGGCTGGAGTCGCAGCGGCTCGCGCTGTACGGATGTGTCCGTCTCGCCTTCGAGGCGGGGCGGGACGGGGACGCCTGGGCGCTGTGCGAGCCGCTGTGGACGCATTTCCTCGACCACCCGCACTACGCGGATGTCATGGACGCGTTCCGTATGGGGGCGGAGGCGGCCGACCGGGCCGAGTTCCTGCCCGCGATGATCCGGATGAGGTGCCAGCTCGCCCGCCCTCTGTGGGAGCAGGGGCGCCACGAGGACGCCGCTGAGCAGCTGAGGCACGCGCTTGGCGCAGCACAGTCCCTGGGGGATTCCCCGGCGGAGCGAAAGCTCCGGGCGTCGACCGTCGAGTTTTGTGGCCTTCTGAAGTCGGAGACCGGCGACTGGACCGGTGCCGTCGCTGACTTCGAGACGGCGAGGACCATCCACAGGGAGATCGACAACGGGTACGGGGTGCTGCTCCAGACGTATCTGCTGGGACGGACCGCCCTGAGGCGAGGGGCTCACCACGAGGCGATCGGGCATCTGGAGCAGGCGTACGCGAGTGCGGTCGAACAGCGGCGGGAGCGGATGATCTCACGCGCCGGGTTCGAGCTGGGGCGTGCATTGAGGCTGGTGGGCAGGCTGGAGGAGGCGCACCCCCTGGTCAGCGCCGCACTCGACGGTGCCCGAGCCCGCGGCTCCCGAATGGACGAGGTCCGTGTACTGGAGGAACTGGCCCTCCTGACGGACGTGCAAGGCGACCCGTCCGGCGCGGAAGTCCATCGCGCGACGGCGCGTCGCCTCGTCGCGGAGGCCGGCGGCCTCCTCAGCGACAGTCAGAGCTCGTAGTCGAGGTCGTCCGGGTGCGCGGTGTCCAGGTGCACTCGGGCGGCCACCGAACCGGCGTCGCACACCAGCGTCACCGCAGAGGCCGGGTCTGTACGGTCGCCTAGCCAGGCGTGGACCGCCGATACCACGAGCGACGGATCGGGGTACGAGATGCGGCCCCCGTTCCTGCTGGGTTCCACCCTGGCGGTCAACAGTCCGGCCGAACGGTGCCGAATCAGAACGCGGCTCCGGGTGAGGATTGCGGCCGCGGTGCGGCAGCTCGGACTCTCCTCCATGGCCTGGGCCGTCCAGCCCTCCGCCGTCCACGCCGTGCGCCCGCTTGGAGCGGTGGTGCTGTCCGCGCGACGCCAGAGCACCGCGGCGCTCTGCAGGTGCCGTACGCCCGCGCCGGGGAACTCCGCCGCACGGTGATGCGCTGGCTCGCGTGCGTGGACGGGGAAGCGCCGCACAGAGACGTGTACGTCGGTCACCTCGGCCCGGACTGCGAAGGCCAGCGGTCGTCGGGATGGTGAGGACGGCAGGGGAAACGCCGGTGAGTCCGGTACGCCCGGTTGGGGACTCAGCCCGAGTAGACGATAGAGATGTGTACGCAGCCGTGCCAGCGCCTGCCCCTGCGACGCGAACGCCTCGGCCGCGTAGCCTCGGGTGTCGGCGGACGAAGCGGCCAGGTAGGCGGCTTCCAGAGCGGCAGCGGACGTGAGTCTCGGGGTGGAGTCCAGCAAGCGCGCCATCGGGCTTCCGGGAAGGACTTCGTTGCCACCGTCGTATGCGTTGACGACCGGCGTTCCGAGGGCTGCGGCGTAGAGGGCGGTGGAGCCGTGGTCGGTCACCACGGCATCAGCTGCGACCAGGAGAGCAGCCCATTCCTCATAGGGGGCGGCGAGGACCAGTCCTGCGGCGAACGCGGGGGCGAGCTGACGGGCGAGATCGAAGGCGCCGATCCTGCTGTGCTGGTTGGGGTGCAGGATCAGGGCGACCTGGTATGCGTCGTACGGAAGGAGCCCGGTGAGTTCGGCGGCGAGGCCCGGACGGCGGGTGAGGAGCGACTCCGGGCCCCAGGTGGAGGTCACGGCGACGAGTCGGCGGGATCCGGTCCCCAAGGCGTCCCGATAGACGTCACGTTGCGGGGCGGATGCCAGGAGGCGGTCGAGGGTCGGGTCGCCGACGACGACGCTTCGGCTCGCGGCCAGGTGGCTTCGGGAATCCAGGCGGGCGACCTGCTCCTCGTGGGCCAGGGCGTGGAGATCGGCCCAGGGCTCGTCGCCGACGAGTAGGTAGTAGGGGTCCAGTCCGGACGGGATCCCGGGCGAACCGTCGTCATCGATCGACTTGTTGAAACCAGCCCCGTGGGGGAGCAGTACCCGGGGTCCGGAGAGACGGTGCAGCCCACCCTTGGGACTGGCGGCGAGGATCAGGTCGTGCCGGGCACGGAGAGCGTTGTCCCAGGGCAGGGTACGGGCACCCGACCGCTCCAGAACGGCGAGGGCGTCGATGTCGAAGTCTGAGCCGGGAACAAGGGTGAAGCGAGTGACGATGCGGGGGTCGCCCTGGAAGACGGGCAAGACGTCGAGGAGCCGGTGCAAAGCCCCCGCCGAACGAACAGCGACGAGTACGGCCCGCTGCCCGCTGCCCGCTGCCCGCTGCCCGCTGCCCGCTGCCCGCTGCCCGCTGCCCGCTGCCCGCTGCCCGCTGCCCGCTGCCCGCTGCCCGCTCAAATTATCCACTATACCTGGAGAAGATGAGGAATGTGGTGCGGTTTCATTCGAGGGTGCGGGATCGTGCGAGGACGCCTGATGCGGCATGACCTCGATGTTACCGATGCTGTAACCCCGTCATTGTCGCGCTGGTTCGCGTACGGTGACCCATGGTCGACGTTCCGAGAGGCGGTGGTCCATGCGCGCGCACGACGATCCCGAACGTCCCGTGACGCCTGGGATCATGAACCACCTTCCCGGCAACGTCGACGGACAGCTGGCGCAAGTGGGTGTCGCGCACGGTCCCATCACCTTCAACTACCACGCGGCAGAAGCCGTGTTATCAGCCGCTGGCCGTCGGCTCAACCAGGTGCCGAGACCGCCCCGAAGTTTCGTCAACCGTCACCGTGCGCTCGCGGAACTTGACGAAGTCCTCGCCGCCGACGACTTTCCGGGCTGCCCGATCGGTGTCTTCAGCGGACTGCCCGGCATCGGCAAGACCGCTGCCGCGAGCCAATGGGCACACATCAACCACCAGCGCTTCCCCGGCGGACAACTGTTCATCGACTTCGCCCAGCTAAGGTCCGGCGCCGGCGCGGACGTCTCGGAAGCTCTCGCCATCTGTCTACGAGCGCTCGGCGTCCACGACCAGTACCTCCCGGTGGGCTTTGCCGAGCGGACCGCCCTCTACCGGGACCTGTCGGCCGAGCGGGGCGGCATGCTGGTGGTGCTGGACGACGTGACGCGTCCCGCCCAGGTCACGCCCCTCGTGCCGCAGGGCCCGAGGAGCGCCCTGCTGGCGACGAGCACTTGGCGGCTCGGCGAGCTCGTACTCGATGGAGCAACTCTGCTCCAGCTTGACGTCCTCGACCCGGACAGCGCCGTGGAACTGCTGTCAGCCGTGTGCGGACACCAGCGAATCGCGGATGAACCCGATGCCGCGAAGCGTCTGGTCGAGCTCTGCGGCGGCCTTCCGATCGCGGTGCGGCTGTGCGGCGCCCGCCTGCTGACCCACCCCCGTCTGACCATCGGAGAGCTCGTCGTCGAACTCTCCGACGAACAGAGCCGCCTCAGCCGTATCGCCGTGTCCTCAGCACACGAGGAGCGCACCATGTCCGCCGCTCTCGAACTGGCCTACCGCGACCTTCCCGAAACCGCAGCCCGCATGTACCGGATGCTTGGCCACCTGCCAGGCCTCAGCTTCGACACCGCCGTGGCGGCGGTGGCAGCCGGGCTGGCCACGGCGGAGGAGGCGAAGGAGACACTGGACGTTCTGGAGAGAGCGAGCCTGCTCTCCGTCATGGAGGACCGCAGGTACGCCCTGCACAGCCTCGTACGGCTTCACGCCCGGGAGATGTCCCTGGCGCAGGACCCGCCCAGCGCGGCTCGGGAGACAGTGGGCCGGGTGCTCGGCCACTACCGACTGCTGACGGTCCTGGCGGATCTCGCCATCCGGGCGGACCGGCTCAGGATCACCGACACGGCTGAGATCACCACCGCCGCCGAAGCCTTCTCGGCCCCCGGTGAGGAAGCCAGCACTGGCGTCGGACCGTTCGCCGGTACGGATGACCCTGGTCGTGACGCGCTCTGCTGGCTGGAAGCCGAGCGCTCCAACATCCTCGCCGTGCTCCGTGCCGCTGCCGAACTGGGCTTCGCCCGTCCTGTCTGGCAGACGGTGGAGGCGTTCACCGTGCTCTTCCTCCATCACCGTCACCTCGCCGACTGGCGCGAGTCGTCGGAGCTGGGCATCGACGCGGCCCGGGGGGACGGCGCTGTCGCGGCGGAGGCCAGGTTGCGCAGCCTGGCCTCCAGGCCGCATATGGACCTGGGGCAGGACGAGCGGGCCAAGGAGCATCTCGACATCGCGGAGCGGCTCGCAGTGGAGTCCGGGCACGTCGTCCTCCAGGCCTCGGTGCAGGAGTTCGCCGGCCGGTACTGGGACCGGCACGAACCTTCCCGTGCTGTGGACGCCTACCGAGCGTCGCTGGCCCTCAATGCCGAGGCTGGAGAGGTGCGAGGCGAGGCACTGGCCCGGTACTTCCTGGGCTGCGCGCAGAGCGCGGCCGGCGACCACATGACCGCGCTGACGACGCTCCGCCGGGCGCGTACCGCCCTGCTGTCTCTGGGCGACTACCGCATGGCGGCTCGGGCCCTGGCCGATACCGGCAGGACCAAGGCGCGGCTGGGCGACACAGTGGATGCGATCGTCGACCTGTCGCGGGCAGCCGCCGATCTACGCCGGAGCAGGGCCTTCCACTACGAGGCGCAGGCTGTGGAGGACCTCGCAGGGCTTCTGGAGGACCCGGAAGAGGTCAGGGCATGTCTTCGCCGCGCCCTCGTGATCTACGAGGAGGGGGGAAGCCCGCGGGCAGCGGCGGTCCTGGCCCGGCTAACTGCCGGCTGATCGCTGGATGAGTGTGGCCCCTGGAGCATCAGCCGTTGCCGCCGCGGGCCGTGCCACAGGTACAGCATCGTGTCGTGGAGCGGCAGACCGCCCCGCAGGCAGGCGTACACCGCTGCCGCGGCGGTACCAGGGGACGTGAAGGCCCCGTTCGGGGTGGTGACCCGCACTGTCCGTCCGTCGCGCAGACCCACCAGGCAGCCGTTCTCCTGGGAAAGCGCGACGATCCGCGCCCCGGGGAAGTCGGAGTGCAGACGAGCGACGGACTCGGCCGCCGCCTCGGAAGCGAGGAGGCCGTCGGTGGCGCAGATGACGGAGGCGCTGTCGGTCAGCCGGGTGTCCGGCTCGTCGATGTCACAGGCAAGGTGCCAGAACGAAGACTCTCCCTCCGCCGGTTCCTCGGCCAGCGTGGCCGGGAACCGGCGTACGCGCACGTGGACGTCACCCGTCGCGTCCCGCTCGACCTCCGTGTGCACCATGAGCGACCGGACTCGCGTGACGGCGGGTGGCGGAAGAGGGAAGGCGCGGGGGCTTCGCGGGGGCAGGTGCTTCTGCGCGGGGAGCCCGATGAGGTCGTAGACCAGGTCGCGCAATAGGGACAGGGCAGCGTCTGGCTCCGCGAAGGCGCGCGCGGTCACGTCGGCGAACCGATCCGAGTGGTGTCTGGAAAGGGCGTTTTCTAGTTGTTCGCGCAGTGCCTGGCCCGAGACCACCCATTGAGCGGCCGAACGCAGCGCGTGTCCCGCCGTCCCGGGAACGGCCTCCGCCCCGAACGCAGCCAGCAGTACGGGGCGGTCGACCGCGGCCCCGTACAGCGTCACGGAACCGTGGTCACCGATTACCACGTCGGATGCCACCAGGGCCTGCTGCCAGCCGTCTGTAGGGTCGATGACGATCAGCCCCGACTCCAGGGCGGACTGCTGCATGACCTGTACTTGCCACGGCCCATGAGCGGACCAGACGTTCGGGTGCAGGACGAGTGCCACCCGGAATTCGTCGGTGGGCAGTTGAGCGAGCAACTCGGCGGGTAGCCCGGGGCGCGTGCCGATCAACGACTCGCCGCCCCAGGTCGAACTGACCAGCACCAGCCGCTGACCGGGGAGCAGGCCCAGCGCGGACCTGTACCGCTCCCGCCAGCGGGCACTGGCCCGCAGTCGGTCGAAACATGGATCGCCCACGAGTACGGTCCGTCCCACCGTGTCAGGGTGGGCGGCGGAGAGCTGCGCGGCCTGGTCGGGATGCGACACAGCGAGCCAGGCGCGCCGGGCCGTTAGCAAGTCCTCCGATACTAGGCCCGAGAGCCTCCTACCGGCCCCGGAGGAATCGGGCACGAGCTTGTGGAACCCGACGCCGTGTGGAAGCACGAGTACCGGGTAGTCGCCGACTGGAACCGAGATGTTCTCGGAAGCGGAGACGAGCAGATCGGGCGAGATCTCCGAAAGCTGAGACCACGGAAGTGTGCGGCATCCAGAGGCTCGGAGTAGATCGAGAACCCCGTTGTTGAAGGCCGACGTCGGGTCGTAGGCGAACACCACGGTGACGCGTGCATCGTCGTGGACGATCTCTGGTATGACGTCCAGCACACGCACCAATGATGTAACCGTCCTGGCCGCCACCACCAGCGTCCGCTCGCCGCCGAAGGTGCGCCAGCGCTCGGCATCAGGTCCTACCGGAACCAGAACGCGTTCGTCGGAATCCATCGTGCACCTCCGCCTGACGGCAGGATCACACACATGCGCCTCACCGGCTCCCGGCTCCCGGCTCCCGGCTCCCGGCTCCCGGCTCCCGGCTCCCGGCTCCCGGCTCCCGGCTCCCTAGCATAATTATTCAGACTTGGCAACCGATTCATCTCCCCCTTTCAGAGAAAGGTTACTTGGTGCCTTCCCCCGGAGGTGCTGAGTGGCTCACTCCGTGCGGGTCATCCTCAACGGGCATTTCACCTGGTCCGGATCGTGAGGTCGGCGGTTCGCTCCTCGGGCCAGCGCCAGGCGAGGGACGTGGGATTGATACGAGGTGACTCAAGTCGGGGTCGCACGGACGGCCACTGCGACAGTGGCCCGCGTGATTTCCGATGAGGTGACCGACGCCGTACCCCTGGTCTATGACGACAGCGTGGACATACCCGTGCTGTTCCGTGATGGGCCGGCCAAGCGACCGTTCAAGCAGTGGCGGACGGCCAAGCACCGGGCGTGGACCACACCGGGAGCGTTTCCGGACAAGGACGGCTGGTACGCGCCGACGACGACGTGGCGGGAGATCGTCAAGGCCGCCACCGAGGTAGGCCGAGACGTCACGCCCTGGCTGCACCAAGCCCCGCAGCTGGCGCGGGGTGAACTGGTCGCCCGCGTCTCCCCGCTATACGCCTATCTCGGCATCCACGACGTCACCCCCAAGCATCCGCTCCCGCACACGTCGGGTCGGCGCCTGACGGTCAACGCCGTGTACGAGCATGGCACCGAACGCTCCGCCAAGAGCATGCTCGGCTACCGGCTGGGCATGACGATGGCGGAGTGGGCATGCCGCTCGTTGATGGGGCTGGGCCAGACCTGGCACATCGAGGATGGCGGTCCCGTACCCGCCCTGGAGAGTGCCTTCAAGGACCCCGTCCGCACCCTTCCGGACCTGTGGGGGGTGCACGAGGCGGAGAACAGGTACTGGCTGATCGAGGCCAAGGGCGGCAACGTCCGCAAGAACCGGCTCACCGAAGGGTGGGAGCAGCTCGAGGAAGGGACCAAGGTCCTCCACGCATATGCTCACCGCCGCATCCTGTGCGGTGCCTCCGTCCAGCCCCAGGGTGACCTGTTCGTGACCATCGACCATGACCACCACCCCGGACAGCCGACGCTCCCGGTCAATGGGAAGTCCGCTCCAGCGCCCAGCAGCCCCGAGGACCACATCGGCGAGAGCGACGACGCGCTTTTGGCAACTGCTCGCGCACAGATGCTGACCTTCCTCGCTCTGCGCTCCGCGCCTCCTTCCCGGCTTCGGACTGTCGCCTTGACTGCGGACCGCTCCACCCGTCGCCGGCCTGCTGACGGGTTGACGACCCCGCTGGAACGCGACCCGATAACCCGTGACATGCGTGCAGCCGTTCGCGCCGAAGCCCCATCGGACGACGAACAGGCCCGCCGTAACATCACCCGCGAGATCGGCCTGGACGAGTTCCTCACCTACCGCATCCCCGGCACCGAACTGCACCTAGGCATGTCACGCCGTCTGTTCGCCGCCTGCGACCAACTCCACTACGAGGACCAGGCCATCGCCGCGCGCACCCCCGGCCTTCGCGCCGAGGACCAGCGCATTGCTGACGAGCCCGCCGACGAAGAAGCTGAGGAACAGCGCCGCCGTACCCAGCGGCGCGTCTTTCGTGAAGCGCAGGAGCAGGAACGAGAGCTCATCCAGGAACGCCTCCGCGACGCGTACGTGGACGGCGGCGACCGCCAGTGGCGTGACCTCCTGCTTGGTCAGGCAGAACCGAGACTCGACCTCGACGACCAGCCGGATCTGCTGGAGGCGGCAACCCCGGAGACCTACCTCGCACTGCGCCGAGACGACCTGCCTCACCATCGCCGCTGAACGGAGACACTGGTCTACTCGGCCTCCGACGATTTCTGTGTCGTCCATGCAGCGACGCTGGAGCGCCATCCGGTGGCTGACGGTGAGGGCGCTAACACTCCGCCGTTCGTGTCGGGGGCTGCCCGCAGGGCCTGCTGGATCTGGTCGACCGCGGGCGCACGGCCAGCCCGCCCGCGGTGCGGTAGATCCGGCAGGCGACCGACGGTGAGGCGCCCGGCTCGGCGAACGGGTCGCGACCGTCGATCAGGATCGTCGGGGAGCCGGTGAAGCCCGACCGCTCGGCTTCGCCCTGGTCGGAGATCACCCGCGTGGTGAAGGCGGAGACGGACAGCCCGGCGCCTTCCATCGCCTGCCGTAACCGCTCCTCCACGAGCTTCTGGTTCGGGCAGCTCGGGACCACCAAGACCTCGATCTCCATAATTTCCAGGATCGCGCGCCCGGCACTGTAGGGGCCGAAGGGCCCGGCCCGGTGGTGCGAGTCCACCTGCCTTGCAGCGCAGCCCTCCGCCTCGGCTATGGGACCGAGACAGAGGGCTTCGTGGTGAGCAGGTGCGACGTCAGGCTGTTCGCCCGGCCGCTTCGTGCGGCGGCTCGCCCTTCTGCGTTGTACGGGTGCGTCGTTGGCGGGGGACGAGCTTCACGACCGCCTCGGCGGCCTCGCGAGCGAGGTCGTCCAGGACGGACTGGTAGATGTCCCGGGTGATGTGGGTGTCCGAGTGGCCGAGCATCTCCGACACGATCTTGATGTCCACTCCGGCGGCAAGCGCCAGCGTCGCGGCACCGTGCCGTAGGTCGTGGAGACGGACCGGGGGCAGGCCGGCGGCTTCGAGCTCGCGCGTGAACATGAGCGAGACCTTGGCGGGGTGCAGGAGCGAGCCGTCCTCGTCGGTGAAGACGCGGCCGGTCGTCTTCCAGGCGGCACCCCAGCGGGCCTGGTCCTTACGCTGGCGCTTCTGGTGCTCGCGGAGGGAGTCGACTGACTCGGCGTCCAGAGCGACCAGGCGTTCCCCGCTGTCAGTCTTCGGGGCCGCCTCGTGCACCTGCCAGCCCGACTGGACGAGCTGGGTGGCGACGGTCATGGAGTGGTGGGCCAGATCGATGTCTATCCACCGAAGCCCGCAGGCTTCACCACGGCGCAGCCCTCGGAAGGCGATCAGGTGCCAGAGGGTGTAGAGGCGGTGCGCGGCGACCTGGTCGAGGAAGGCGCCGGTCTGCTCCGGCGTCCAGACCATGACGGGGCTGGGCTTCTCCCCGGTCCGCTTCCAGTGGCGTACCCGCTCGGCGGTCCAGACCATGGCCTTCGCGCGCGAGGCCGGGTTCAGTTCCACATGCTCGGCGGGGTTGAAAGGCGGGATGATCTGCTGGGCGATCGCGGTGTTGAGGGCGGCGCGCAGGGTGCGTTTGATCGTGTGCTGACTGTTGGTGCGGGTGGGCTTACGGAAGGGCGGCATCTCGTCGATGGATGCCTTGAGCCACTTGCGGCGGGCTCGGTTGTCCGCGCCCTTCCAGGGGATGGTCTTCAGCTCGTTCAGGGCTGCTCGCCGTAGGGCGTTCTGCTCGATGATCTCGACGTTCGCGTCGTTGATGGCCTCGAACATCCTGTCCAGGTCGGCGACACGGAGCCGGTCGAGCCGCAGGTGCCCCAGATGGGGCTTGAGGTGTACCCGTACGTCGCTCTCGTAGCGCTTGAGGGACGTGGAACGCAGCCGCTTCTTGCCCGCCAGCCACTCGTCGAGCCAGTCCCCGACAGTGATCTTGGAATGGAGGCTCTGGCCTGTGGCATAGCGCCGGCGCGTCTCGTCGTAGTCCGGCAGCGGCTCCTTGTTCTTGGCGCAGGTCTCCAGCATGTCGCTGACCGCGAGATGACCGGTGGGGTCGTCCTCGTCGGGGATGGCGAGCAGCGCCCGGGCCTTGTTCAGCTCCTTGGTGGCCTCGGCGGAGGACTCAAAGCCGCTGCGGCGGAACTCCCGGCGGGTGCCGTCGGCGCGGTTGGCCAGTTCGTGGCGTATGGACCAGGTGCCGTGGCGTCGGTTGGCGAGCTTGGGGCACGACTTGCCGTAGTTCTTGCCGGTCTCGGCGTTGCGGCAGGAGCAGCGGCGCGTGACGGCGCCGCCGGACGTGGTGGTGCTCGGCAACGCTAGTCCTCGGGGGTGTCGACGAACGTGAGGTCGGCAGGCAGAGCGGGGGGAACCAGCCCGCGCTCGCGCATCGCGTCGCGGAACTCCCGGAGTTCTCTGCAGTCGTCGAACGCGAGGTGCTCGTATGAGGCCGCGGTTTCGAGGAGGGCGTCGCGCCGGACGGCGTCGAGGGTGATGCTGGCCTTCCGCCGCCGTTCCTTCGCCAGGCGGGTGGACGTCAGGGCGGTGGTTACGGCGTCGCTGTGGGCGCGGTAGGTGTCGAGCACGTCCCGGGCGGACCCCTCGGGGGCGGGCTTGTCGAGGGGGGTCTCGCCGGTGAACCAGGACACCGCCTCCCATGTTGGGACCTCCCTGCCGGGGAGCACGGCCACCGAGGCGTCGGTGCCCAGCGGGAACAGCAGACTGATCGGCGGAACCTTGTAGACCTCGGCCAGGACGAGGAACTCCGCCAGGTCGATCGAGCTGCGTCGTCCGGTCTCCAGGTTCGTGATCGTCGTCTTCGGGACCGCGAGGCCCAGGGAGGCGCACGCCTCGGCGGCCTCCGCCACGGTGAGGCCGGCGGCCTTGCGCGCCCGGCGCATTTGCTCGGCGACGCGGGCGGTGAAGCTCGGAGACCAATCGTTGTTCGTCATAGGTGCAACTTACTTTGCGGAAATGTGTGGCTGCAACATCCATGGTAATCATTCTGTCGCCGGAACAACTTTTGATGATTGGATGCGTCATGGCTGCGTGCAAGGTTGTCAGGGGGATGACCCGTGAGGAACTGCTCGCTCTGCCTGTCGCCGTCGACCTCGACACGGCGAACAAGGCGCTGACGATTGGCCGCAGCACGGGCTACGCGCTGGCGAAGCGGGGCCAGTACCCCGTCACGGTCCTCAAGCTCGGTAACGCGTACCGCGTGGTCACGGCGGACCTGCACCGGCTCCTCGGGATCGACCTGGCACACGCTGTCGGGAGTGTTGAGCTCTGCTCGTAGCTGGGACGCTCCGGTATCCGCCTCTTCCGGGGTGCCGGGACCCCGTTCCAGGGTTACCAGTGCGCTGACGAAGAAACGCAGTGCATGCCGCTCACACGGTGTGGATAGTTACTGCATGGATGCGATTGGCGCCGCACGCGCTGTTGTCGAGGAACACCACCCTGACGCTCGGGCAGCGTTCTTGGGAGGCAGCGTCCTGACGGCTTGCCGCACGGCGACGTCGGACCTCGACATCGTGGTGCTCCTGCATGGGGCCCCAGCCCCGTACCGTGCAAGCCTCCGGCACGGCGACTGGCCGGTGGAGCTGTTCGTGCACACCGAGGCGAGTTGGCACGCGTACGTCGAGCGAGAAGTGAGCAGGCGCCGGTCACCGTTGCTCTGGATGTGCGCAGACGGGCTGCTGCTCTTCGACGCCGATGGAGTCGGTGCCCGACTCGCCGCTGAAGCCGGGAGGCTGGCCGCTGCGGGACCGCCGACCGTTTCGGCCGAAGAGATCGATGACTACCGCTACGCGATCACCGACCTCCTCGACGATCTCTCGGGGAGCGCGGACGGGGGTGAGCGGCTGTTCATTGCCGCTGAACTGGCGCGGCGAACCGGCGAGTTGGCCCTTGCCGCTGGCGGGTCTTGGGTCGGAGGCGGGAAGTGGCTGGCGCGTCGTCTCGAGACCACGGCGCCAGGGCTGAGCATGCGCCTGCACCACGCAGTCCGTGAGGTGCTGGAGGGGCAGGTCGAGCCGCTCGTCGGTGTGGTGGGCGAGGTGCTGGAACAGACTGGCGGCCGGTTGTGGGAGGGCTACAAGCGCAGCGGCAGAACGCCATGAGCGGCCCGGCTACCGGTGGCTGCTGGTATTCGTGACTGCGAGCGGGCTCGGGTCTGGCTGGGTACCCTGCAAGCCTCGCTCGGCACACGGCGGAGGCTGCTGGGGCGCAAAACGGGTCGAGAGAGGTTCTGAGGCGCCGGCCCTCTGGGGCGATGTTGTTCAAGCTGACCGGTCGAGTTGCTCGGGCAAGACGACACTCTCCTACGCCGCAGCCAGCAGGCTCGAGCGGATTGCCGTACACGACTTCGACGAACTCGGTGTGCCGGAGGATGCTGACCTGCACTGGCGCCATCGCATGACCGAGATGCGGGTGCGACGCGCGCTGGAGTACCAGGACCGCGGAATCGACCTTCTGCTCACCGGGCAGTCCCCCTTGGGTGAAGTCCTCGCCGTGCCCTCCGCCCCACTGCTGGACGGCATCGCCGTGTGCCTGGTTGATGTCGACGACGAGATCCGGCAATTCGCCTCGCTGAGCGCGACGCCGGTCGGTGGGACGCCCGGCGGTCGATGCCTTCCTCGGCTGGGCCGCGTGGCACCGGAAGCACGCTCTCGACCCCCGTCACCGGCCCGACGTTGTCATCGATAACAGATGGCCCGAGATGGTCTGGCACCGCTGGATCGGGTGGCACACCGGTGATCCCCGATGGCGCACTCAATTGCTCGACGCCACGGATCAGCCCGTCACGAAATCCGTGGACCAGGTCGAGAGGTGGATCACCGAGCAGCGCGACGCGCGTCAGGCCAGCCAACTCGCCCTGAGCCGAGACTGGGCTTCTTGATCCGTTCGAGCCGCCCGGACGGGCTGTCGACGATCCTGCTCCGGGTCGACGCCGAGCGAGGGTGCTGTCCCGTCCCATGACCACCGATTACGGCCCTAGAAACGCGCCTACCAGTCGCGTCGAGGGCAAACAGAACGGCGCCGACCCGGACGGGTGGGTCGGCGCCGGGTCTGAGTCTCAGGCGTCGATGCGGGCGACCTTGCGGCCGACCTTGAGGTACAGCTCGGCACCGTCGAGTGCCCCGACCTCGTTCACGACCGCGCTGAGCGCCTGCTGGACGGAAGCCTCCGTGAGCTGCGTGGTCTGCTGCTCTCCGTCCGACTCGCGGATGAGGCGGAGGCCGTTCTGCTGGGCCACACGGCGCACGGCGGAGATGCTGGGAGCGAAGTCCAGCGTGTGACGGATCAGCGCCCCGAGGGTGTCCTCGGCATGGTCCTTCAGGGAGACGATGGGGAGGTTCTGAGTGTCGCCGAAGGAGCGCTTGGAGAAGCGCGCCGTGAACTCCGCGCGGGCGGCGGCAGCGGCGTCCAGGCCGTGGAGAGCGGCCACCACTTCGCCGGCAAGGATCCGCTTGATCGCCATCGGGTGCGCGGTTCCCTCCTCCAGGCGCTTGGTGACCAGGCGGATCTCGTCGTCCGTCCACTCGGTGAGCAGCTGGAGGTACGGCTCGGTGAGGTGGTCGGGGATGGACATCAGCCGGCCGTAGACGTCATCAGGCGACGCCGTCAGGCCCACGTAGTTGCCCTTGCTCTTGCTCATCTTGGCGCCCGTGCCGTCGGTACCCTCGATGAGCGAGGTGGTGATGACGACCTCGGGGGTCTGGTCCGAGATCTCCATGACCTTGCGGCACATCTGGAGGTTCAGCAGCTGGTCCATGCCGCCGAGTTCGACGTCGGCGTCGATGGCCACCGAGTCCCAGGCCATGACGACGGAGTAGACGAGCTCGGCGATGGATAGCCCGTGGCCCTCGGCGAGCCGGGTGCGGAAGTCCTCGCGCTGGAGCGACATGGAGACCGGGACCCGGGCGAGAACCCCGACGAGCTCCGGCAGGGTGACCTTGTTCAGCCACTCGCCGTTGAAGCGCAGGTCGGCCCGCTCGAAGTCGATGAACGGTGTGACCTGCTGCTGGTAGCCACTCAGGTTGCGAGCGATGTCCTCGTCGGTGAGGGGCGGTCGCTCCGAGGAGCGTCCCGACGGATCGCCGATCTTGGCCGTGACATCGCCGATGATGAAGACGACGTGGTGGCCCATCCGCTGGAACCGGCTGGCGATGATGATCGGCACCGCGTGGCCAAGGTGGACATCGGGCGAGGTCGGGTCGATGCCGTACTTGACGACGAACGGACGTCCCGCCGCCTGCGCGGCCTCGATCTTCTCGGCGAGTGCCGCGGCCGAGGGGATCAGGTGGTTCGCGCGCCCCTCGACCAGGGCAGCCTGCTCCTGGGGGGAGAGGTCGGAGAGGTCGAGGGAGCGCCGTGCTGTTGTCTCGCCGAGCAGCTGCGCGGCCGTATAGTCCGCGCCCAGGTCCGCTCCATCGAGGATGTGCATGACACGGGTGACGGACTCACTCAAACGGCTCATGGCGCCTATACGCTCCTGCGTCGGACAACTGGCCTGACCAGTAGTGGGATTGGAAGCGGCGATTTTATCATCGCCACCTTCGATGCATCGTCGGATTGATCATGAATGACCCGGTTGTTCCGGGCCCGCCGTCAGCCGCACCAGCGGCCGTCCCGCGACCGTACTGGAGAGCGACCGGAGCCATGGCTTTATCGGGTCACGGGAACGGAGCGTGCCCATGAGCATTCCTGGAATGAGAAATATCGCGGACAGGCGCTTCTCCCGCTGCATGGCGGATTCCACCCTGTGGCCGAAGGCGAGCGTGCGGAAATGGCAGGAGATCCTTCGTAGCCGGCGACGGTTCGCCCACGCGGGAGGATTCCCGCACATCGCACGGAGACGGTCCGAGAGCGCCACGCAGACCTCGGCCCGGTAGTCCTGTGAGACGCCGGGCGTACCGCGGTCAGTCATGCTGCGAGGGTGGACCCGGTAGAAGGTCAACGGATCCCGGAGGGTGATGCCTCGGCCGGCCTCGCGCAACGCGTGGAAGAAGATCTCGTTGCTCACCGGAAGGAGGCTCAGGGCGGCATCGCGGCGGACCACCAGCGTGCTCGTGTTCCCGCCCGGGTGCGGCTCCTTCAACATCCGGTTCCCGTCGGAGTCGACCACGTGCTCCCAGTGCTCGATGAACAGCGTCCCACCCGTCATCGCCTCGGCGCATGTACGCAGCTTCGACGGGTGGAACCAGTCGTCGGCGTCGAGCGGAGCCACCCAGTCACCGGTGCTGGCGAGAAAGGCGTCGGTCAGGGTCTGTCCGAAACCCCGCTGGTTCCTCCGAATGACCTTGACCTTGTCGTTTCTCCCGTGGCGCAGGCACACCTCTTCGGTCTCGTCGACGGAACCGTCATCGATGACGATCACCTCGTGCAGGACGAAGTCTCCGGGTTCTTGTTCCAGACAACTCGTTATGGCCCGGTCGAGATACCGACCGTAGTTGTGGCACAGGATCACGCACGAAATACGAGGCGGGCCGTTCATCGGTCACCTCCGTACACGCGGGCGTATTGCCGCAGAATCACCTGATGCTCCTGAGTCCTGTAGTCAAGGAACTCACGATCCAGACGGCGTGGCCTGGAGTCGAGCCGAGCCGCCGCGTTCTCCAGCGCGGTCAGGAACTTCTCTCCGAAGAGATTGGGGTGCCCCTGCGACCAGTCGAACCACTCAGGCTCCTCGACCAGCCCCTTGTGCTGCTCGTACTGATCGGTCAGGTGTCCCGTGAGGGAGCAGACCGGGAGCAGGTTCAGGTCGAAGGCCAGCTCCAGCTGGCCGGAGTGGCTGCCCCAGAGGTAGGGGAGCAGCAGCGCGTCCGATGCCAGGCCGGCTTCGACCACTTCCTCGTCCGTGGGATACGGGCGCATGGTCAGGCGGATACGGGCATCGCGCCGGGCCGTCTCCAGTAGTAGCGGAGCGCGGCCTCCATCGGCGAAGTCGGCAGGGCTGAACGCGCGCAGAAGGACATGGAGGACGCTGTCGGGGTCCGTGATCCCCAGACTCCAGTTGACCAGGGTGGATAACTGGTCCCGGCTGGCCCGTGAGGCCCCGAACATGAGGTACCGGGACGAGCCGCTGGACTCGCGCTCCAGGCCAGCCAGTTCCTCCGGGGCCGCGACGTACCCGTGGGGGACGACGGCCGCGTCGGGACGCTTGCCGAGGACCTCGGTCAGCTTGGTGACAGAGCCTTCGGTGAGGCAGACCCAGCCCACCTCGGCCGAGTGGAGCATCCGCAGCCGTGTGGTGAAGTCCTCGGCGCTGCCGACCATGGGCCGCGTGTCGTGGGCGGTGAAGACCACCTTCACTCCGTCGTCCAGGCACGCGTCGAGCAGGCGCTCAAGAGTGGCGGGGTCCTCGAAGTCGATGTGGTGCAGGTGCAGGACGTCGAGCCATGTGAGAGGGGCATGTTCGAGGAGCCAGGTGGCGTTGACCGCCGTCGGCACCGTGTCACCGCCGGGGATCTCGGTTCCGTTCAGGATGTGGAAGTCATGGCTCTGCAGCTTCCACGCGTACGGGGTACGAGACGGGAGGTGAACGACACGCATGCCCGTGGACCGGGGAATCGCTGTCACCGTTGTTCCCCCTCCGCCTCTTCCGCGCCGACGAGGAGTAACTGGGTGGAGAGGCCGTTGGAGGCGTCGTCGCTTCGCGTGAGCTCGGCGTGGTGGATCTCGAAACCCGACGCCTTCAGCAGCGCCTGGAACTCGTCGCTCGCCCACTCCCGGACATGGCTGGGGTTGCGGGGTGGCCCAGATCGCGAACCTCATGGAAGCCATGGCCGCGATCATTCACCTGCCCGCCGACACCGAGCCGCCCGCATGGCTCGCCGCGCCCGACCGCGAGCACGAACAACGCACCATCGTGGCCTGCCAAAACGGCCTGCTCGATGTCGCCAGCCGCGACCTGCACCCGCTTACCCCCATGTTCTTCAACCGCGTGTCGGTGCCGTTCGACTACGAGCCAAAAGCACCCGCCCCCGCGCGCTGGCTCGGCTTCCTGAACTCCATCTGGCCCGACGACCCCGAAGCGATCCAGGCCCTACAAGAGTGGTTCGGATACGTCCTGTCCGGCCGCACCGACCTGCAAAAGATGCTGCTCATCGTTGGTCCCATGCGGTCCGGGAAGGGCACGATCGCCAGGACCCTGACTGCGTTGGTCGGCAAACGCAACATGACCGGGCCGACCATGTCGAGCCTGACGACGAACTTCGGCCTCGCCGATCTCGTCGGCAAGTCGCTCGCCATCGTTGCCGACGCCCGACTTCCCCGGCAGGGCGCCGAAACGATCGTCGAGCGGCTGCTCACCATCTCCGGTGAGGACGCGGTCACGGTCGACCGGAAGCACAAGGAACCGTGGTCCGGGCGCCTCCCGGCGCGGTTCATGCTGCTGTCCAACGAACTGCCGGCGTTCCGCGACTCGTCGGGCGCGATCGCCTCCCGGCTGCTCATCCTCACCATGGCCATCTCGAACCTTGGGCGCGAGGACACCACTCTCGAACGCGACCTGGCCCGCGAGATGCCCGGCATCTTGAACTGGTCCCTCGACGGCCTCGACCGACTCACCCAACGCGGGCGCCTCGTCGAACCCGCCTCGTCGACCGAAGCCGTCGCCCTGCTCGAAGCGAGCACAAGCCCCATCCGCGCGTTCCTCGCCGACTGGTGCCACCTCGACCCCGAAGCCAGCACGCCGAAGGACGGACTGTACGAGGCGTGGCGCGACTGGTGCCGCACCGAAGGCCGCGACCACCCCGGCACGAAACCGACGTTCAGCCGCGACCTATTCGCAGCCGGGGTCGGCATCAAGGAGACCCGCGTCAGGGTCGGTGGTGCCCGCGTTCAGTCGTACTCCGGCGTCCGCCTTGACCGTCCGGCACCGTCCGGTCAGGGCTGGTCAGGGTATTGGTCAGGGTCCGGTCAGGGCGGATAGCCCGATAAACCCGCAGGTCACGGCAGGTGGTCAGGGCGGTCAGGGTGATTTCAGAAAGCTTTCCCGCGCACACAGACACACGCACGCGCACCCCGTCAGAAAAAGTTCCCCGACATCACCCTGACCGCCCTGACCAACCAGGCGCCACCTGCGGGAACACGGTCACCCCCCACCCTGACCGGACCCCGCCCAGCACCCTGACCACCCCCGGCACCGCGAGCACCCGCACGCCGAAACCACCCCCTACCCACACCCCCTGTCGCACCGCGACGACCTACGTCCCGCGCGCACGTGAGAGAAGCACCGCCCCCGCGTCCGCGACCGGTCGCCACGCCCCCCGCGCGCAGGCGCGCTCACATGTATGAGAGGAACCCCGCCCCATGAGCACCGCCCCCGCCCAGCCGTTCGTACGACGCACCCGCGGCTATCCAGGCCGCGAGGAGCTCGACGCGGTGAACATGCGCTTCCGCCGAGCCCTAGCCCGCCTCGCCCGCGAGGGCACAAAGGACCCGGCCACCGCCGCCAAGCTCGCGCCGATCATCGCCGAGGCCGTCAGGACGCTCGAACGCCTCACCGCCAAGGCGACCGAAGCCGAGGGCAACTCCGCCCGGAACCGCGCAGCCATGGAACGCGAGCAGGCCAACTTGGAGCGCCTCGCCTGCCGCGCCGGCATCACCCTCCGTCGTCCGCCCGCCAAGCCCACCGGGCGCGCCGATGGCTAGCCGGACCCGTGACAGTGACGTGAGCACCCCCCTTGTGACCAGGAACGATGCACCCGTCAGCGGATACCAAATCCGTAGGAACGACCCCGCCGAGGGTGTTGTCGTCGTGCCGCGCGCCCTCACCTCCACGACGTTCGCCGCCCTTGTCCTGTACCTCCGCGACCGCGTACAGGCCGGCGGGGGCGCCCTCACCCCCGACGCCCGCGCGCTGCTCCGCGACCTCCACCGCGCCGCAGAGGGCGCCGAGGCCGACACAATCGAACACAGTTCCGATATCGGCACCGTGCCGCCCCCGCCCGGCACCGTGAACACCGTGTCGGTCGCAGAGGCCGCCGCGGCGCTTGAGTGCCGGCCCGAATACGTACGCCGCCTCGCCCGCCGCGGCGACCTCACCGCCCACCGCCTCGGCCGCCGAGCGTGGGCAATTGACCGCGCATCCCTCGACCACTACCGCCACGGAAGGACCCACGCCCCATGAGCACCGCCCCGAACCTCGCCGACGAGGTCACCACCGCCGAGCAGGAAGCCGCCGAGGCCGAGCAGCTGCTCGGCGCCCTGGAGGAACGCGTACGCGACGGCGACGACGAGGTGACCCCGCAGCAGCTCGCCGAACAGCGCGAACTCAGCGGCTTCGCCAAGCTGCGCGCCGAGGCTGCGCGTCGCAAGGCCGAGCGTGCCGCCGCCAAGGCCGAGGAGAAGCGCCGCGCCGATCTGGTCGCGCAGGCCGTTGACCTCGCCGACGGGAAGGGCGACCGTGCCCCGATCGCCGCCAAGTACGATGCCGCCCTCGCCGCCGTCGCCGAGCTGGTTGCCGCGGTCGAGCAGCACGACCAGGCCGTGACCAAGGCCGGCCGCCTGCTGCGGGAGGCCGGGTGCGGGCCGTCCTTCGAGTACGTGCAGGTGGACCACGGCGAGTACGTGACCAACCAGCCGCGCCCGGTGCCCGCGTCGCGGACCGCGCCGAAGGTCGACGCCAACCCGGGCACGGTCGCGTTCACGTTCGGCGACGGCACCCGATATCCGATCACCCCGGGTGCCGTGCTGGCCGTCCTGTTCGCCAAGGCCGCCGCGGGCGACGCCGGGCAGATGCCGACGGGCGAGCCCCGTCTCACCGCCGCCCCCCTCACCGACCACGCCCGCCGACACCGCGACCAGGTGCGCGCTCTGCTCACCGCGGGGGATGCCAAGTGACCGGGGCCCGCGAGCACATCACCGAGGCCGCGCCGGACCCGTCCCCGCGCCGCCGCTACGTCGAGCGGTCCGGGTGGGTGTCCCCGGCCACGCAGCGGCACGCCGAGATGCTGGCCGCCATCAAGGCCGACAACGCCCGCGACCGCTACCAGCCGCCCACGACCCGCGCCGAGCTGCTCGCCATGCGCAGCGACGACCAGGTGCGCACGTACAACGAGCACCGCGAGGTGTACGACCGGCTCATGCACGGGGGGAGTGACACCGCATGACCAGCCTCGCCGACGCCATCCGCCGCCGCTACGCGCAGCAGGCCGCCAAGCCGAAGTCGCCCCCCAGTCCCCTTGCCGCCGCCGTCGCCCGCGACCTCACGACACCGTTGGCGAATTCCGCGGCGAGCGTGACGTCCGCCTTCATGACCCGTTGTGGTCGTGAAGGCCGACGTGTTCCACCGCCTCAACGCCTGGTGGACTGACACTCCGCGAGCCCGTAGACGAACGTCTCGCCTGGCGGCCCTACGGCCCACCACCTAGCAGTACTAGGTCCCCAGCCCTCATCCCGGGCCAACCCGAGATCATGCGCAAGTCCGATGCCACCTTCTGGATGCGGGAGCCACCATGCTGGTGGAGACCTGCCAAGAGGAGCGCATCATGTCGTACCCGGAATACATCGAGTACCCGGAAGCCCGCTACCACGGCAACAAGGGCCAAGTGAACGCGGCCTTCCGCCCGGCCGACAGCCCACCGGACATCTCCTCACCCGGCGCCTCTACCCACTACCTCGCCACCAACGAGTCGACCGGCGGCGAATTCGGCCTATACAAGGTGGAGCTGGGTGCACGGTCCGCTGGGGCCAAGACCCACTTCCACAAGGCGATGTCGGAGTCCTTCTACATCCTCTCCGGCGAACTGGAGCTGTACAACGGCGAGAAGTGGGTCACGGGCCGCGCGGGCGACTTCCTGTATGTACCGGTCGGCGGCCTGCACGCCTTCAAAAACGTGACCGACGAGCCCATGTCCATGCTCATGCTCTTCTCCCCAGGCGCCCCACGCGAGGAGTACTTCGAGCGGGTCGCGGAAATGGCGCAACGCGGCGGCGAAGAGCTTATGCAGTTTCGCATCCGACACGACAGCTACTTCCTGGAAGACTTCGAGTCCGGGGAGGAGTAGTTCGGGGCCGTTGCAGGACTATCGCTCCCCCACTGCGATGGCCACTCCAGGGCGAGCCCGGCCTGTACAAGTTCGCCAACGGTGTCACCTCACCGCCGGGGCCGCGCCGTACCCGATTGCGCCGTGTTCAACGCAGCGCTTCAATGGCCCGCAGGACCAGGGCGCGGGCATCCGCCCCGTACACGGCCATCCTCCGCAGCCGCTCGAACGCCCTCACGTACAAGGCAACGTCCGATGGCTGCGTTATCCGCACGCGGGCCGACATCAACTCCACGGACACCAACGCGTCGTCGTACACGTGGAACAGCTCTTGCGGCCACAACCCGCGTTCCCGCCTCGTGCGGGGGATGATGCCGAGAGACACTGACGGCAAGGCACCGGCCGTGAGGAGATAGCCGAGTTGGGCAGCCATGGCGTCGGCGTCGCCGAGTTGGTAGTAGAGAACGCTCTCTTCGATCACCATCACGAACCGGTGTCCCGCTTCGTGCACGATCCGGGACCGTTCCATCCGGGCCGCCGCGGCCTGGTCCGCGTCGTTGGGCACGTCGAGCAGTTCAGCGACGTGGGACAGCACTGCGCGGGCGTAGCCCTCCGTCTGGAGCAGTCCGGGGACGAGGGTAGGCGAGTAGACCCGGAACAGCTCCGTAGCCTGGTACAGGTCCACGTAGCTGTCCTGTAGCCGCTTGAGGCCGGCACGCATCTGCCGCCGCCACTCCATGTACGCGGACTCAGCGTCCCGGGACTGAGCGATGATGTCCGCGGCCTGGTCCTCCGAGCCGCACGCGTGGCACCACCGGCGGATGTCCTCCGGCGTCGGCGGAGTGCGGGCGTTCTCTATCCGAGATGTCTTCGGATGCGTCCAGCCGCACCGCACGGCCAGTTCCTTCCCGGTCAGGCCGGAGTCGGCCCGCAGGTCACGCAGGCGACGGGCGACGCGCTCACGGGCAGCTTGGGCCGAGGAAGACGGGGAAGCGGGCATGTGGTGCGGCTGAACCCTTCACCTAGTCGAGCTTGAATTCACTGTGCGGAATGGCCCGTTGCCACACCGCCTCGAACGCCTCAGCGCACAGCCGGGCCGCTGCGCGATCCGTGCTGACCTCCCCAGGGGCCGACGCCCCATCCCCGGTGAAGTGGTTCCACCGGATCAGCCGGCCATCGATAAGCCAGAAGTCGTTGCCAGGCAAGGCAAGGTCGGATGCCTGCCGCCGCGGAAGCCAGCGCACGTTTTCACCAGCAGCGATGTTCACGACCGTGCCAGCGTGCTCGTACCGGATGTACGCGGACACCGGTACGGAGATGATCCGGGCCCGGCGCATGATGACGCCGCGGGCGACGGTACGGCGGGCAAGGCTGGTCCATGGCGCCCAGTATGGCGAGTCAGGGTCGGTGTCGGCTTCTCCGGTCTCCCGCCAGCGGGCGACCGCATCGGCCTCGGACGTGACGCCGTACGTGTCGCGCATCTCCAGATGCACGGCCGACTCGCGGGCGCTGTCCAGCAGCTCAGCGAAGCTGGGCACGCTCTGCGACATCACATGCCTCCCTCAGGATCGACACCATGCGGACCGGCACCCGCACCACCTGCTCGTTGTCCGGGATACCGACAGCGTGCCCCGGTACTTCGAAACGGGCGCACTCAGCCTCCGTCGCCGCGTCAGGCTTCCATCCCTGAATGACAAGTTCGCCTCTGCTCTCGTCGACCCACACGGTCGGGCTCTCGCCTTGCCCAGTGTTCGGATCGATACCGATGAACCTTAAAGACACGTGGACCTCCAACGCTCCTGGTGTACAAGGATGTTCACACCCTTGTCTTGGCCAGGGTGTGAGTCAAGGGCACGAAAGCCCAAGTCGTAGGCGCCGAAATGGTGTCGTGAACATCTATGAACATCGCTGGCCGGTTCCGAATCCGCGCTCGTAGCGTCTGCGGTCACGAGAAACCCCGACCGCGTGAACGGCCCGGGGAACGTGGCCGACCCCACGAGGGAGCGACAACATGGCAGAGGGCACGCCCCGCCAGACCACCCCCACGGAACCAGTGCACCTGCTGGAGCCCACGCCACCGGTCAAACCGGTTCCGGGGTGCAACGTGTGCGCGGCTCTGGACCGGCAACGCGCTGATGCCGCCAGAGCAGGCGAGTGGTCACAGGCCACCGACTACTCCGTCGAGATGTGCCGCCACGCGCACGAAGGGCAGCAGTGAACGGGAGCACGCCCGAGCCCTCGTCCGAGCCCCGGCCAGAGTCACCGCCCCGGCGTGGCACGACGCCGCAGACCAAACCTGTCACGCTGGCGACGTTCCGGGTGTCTCGCGACAGCGGCCGGACATGGGGGGCCCGCAGGAAGATCCGTAGCACGGAGCCACTCGAACCGCTCTCGACATCCGTGTGGCCGCTCTGTGAGTGCCCGCGCTGCCGCTGAACGCCCCCGCAAGGCCGCCCCGCCCGCTGGTGATGCGACAGCGGACGGGGCGGCCTCGTGCCCTACTCGCTGTCCGGCGCCCCTGCTAGGCCGTGTATCGGAAGCGGATCATGCACATAGGGTGTCGGCATGTCGCTGAGCCACATAGCCCTCTCGTCCGGTCGTTCGATCGAGCTCACCGAGCTGCGGATGTCTACGACGTATGGGGGGATGCTGGAGGGCTATCCGTGCCAGCGCATCAACGACATGAAGGTCAGCGGCCTCCTGCGACAGGCCGAGCATGCGTTCTCCTTCGCGCCGGTGCATCTCGTTCCGCCCTCCCGCGAGTACCCGGACGAGACCGTCGGCGCCTTCGGACCCGTTGAGGTGCTGCCATCCGTGGCTTGCATCGGTGTTTTCGGCTCTACAGCGGTCGATCCTGAACTCGACGCAGTGCTGCACCGCTCCGCTCTCATCGTGGCCTGGTTCCAGGCCACCCCGGAGGTCCCGTCGGGCGAGAATGCTGATCTCGCTCTTCGCAGCATTCGCTGGGACGAGCTGGCACAGGACTACGAGCTCTAGGGACACGTGCTGATCACAGCCACTCGTTGATGGCCGCTACGAGGACAGTGGCCTCATAGCGGACCGCGACCCTAGCCCCAATACCGGTGATTTAGTCGTTTTACCGGCGGGTCGGGCTGGTCTTGGTCGGCTTGGTGATCGTGACGGTTGGCTTCTCTGGGCGGGGTGGGTGGCAGTGTTCGGCTCGTTTGAGTTTCCAGTTGGCCATCTTGCGTTTGATCACGCGGGGGTTGGACCGTTGCCGCTGGGGCGGCAGGAGTCGTTCACGGATCTCACGCAGGGCGTGTGCCAGGGCCCGGCCGAGTCGGCAGGGGGGAAAGCGCCGCCTGCCCGGTGACGTGGCGGCGGACGACGTGCAGGGTGCGGGTGAAGGAGATCCGGTCCGGATCCCGTCCTGCCTGTTGTGCGGCCTGGTGCATCAGGTCGCGCAAGGGGACCAGCAGGAACGCGAAGATCTCCTGCTCGACGCCGGCCGGATGCCGGGAGCGCAGGACGAGGCGGGGTCCGCCCTGGTGGGTCTTGATCTCATCCAGCGTGGTCTCGATCTTCCACCGCTGGGCATACAAGGTGGCCAGTTCGGCCGCCGGAGCGGCCTGCGGGTCGAGAATCGTGGTGATCAGCCGGTAGACCGTGCCGTTGGCGCAGTCGTCGAGGGTGTACTCGATGACTCGGACCGTGATCGGGTCGGCCCGGCGGTTCTTGTCCCGCGCGGCAACGATCTCCGACAGGTACGAGCCGTCGTCCAGGGTCTCGACCACGGGCAGGACCGCGTTGTTCTTCACCCGCCACAGCAGGTCGGCGCCACCCGCGGTACCAGGCCCCGGCCGTCGTCTCGGTGGCCACCGGTCGGCACACCCGGGCGAACAATGCCTTGAGCGGTTCGGGGCCCAGCCGCAGCCGTGCCCGGCCGATCGCCGCCGTCGACGGAACCCGCCGCTGATTGGCCAGCCGTCGTCAACGACGAGTCGAGCGACTTTCATGCGGTGGCGCGGGGTGAGGACAGCGTTCGGATGTGACATTTCTGCGCTCCTGGATAGGGCGAAGGGCCGACCATCGTGTGTGTGGTCGGCCCTTCGAGAACGAACTTGGCGGGTGTGGGGCGTGCAGGTCAGTCCACCGGGGATACCCGAATGAGGTTGCCGTCGGGGTCCGTGATCACGAACGTGCGACCGAAGACAGCGTCGTGCGGCCTCTCCACGACGTGGACTCCCTTTGAGACCCAGTTCGTGAAGATTTCGTCAACTGCCGACGGTGGTCCCGGCACCATCAATCCGACCTCGGTTGTGCGAGGGGTGTTCGGGACCGCGTGCTCGCTGTAGCCGGTCCACAGCGCGAACAGGACGCCGGGGGCAACCTCGAAAGCTACGTAGTGGGGACTGGTGAAGGTCGGTTCGATCTCGAACAGGTCGCTGTAGAAGGTGGTAGCGGACTTGGCGTCGCGGACGCCGATCAGGAATAGGTTCGGTGCGGGCATAGAGCGCTCCTCAACTCAGTGATTTCTCGGTACCGCTTCAATTGATCGCCGAATCGCGACAGAACCTGTCATCTTTTTCTGCGAACATTGGTCAGCGTGAAGGCTTCAAGGTTGTTGCACCTCTTGTTGCTCCTGCAGGCCCGCCAGCGCATCACCACCGCCGAGCTGGCCAAGCGTCTGGAGGTGTCTCGGCGGACTGTGCTGCGCGACGTTGAGGCGCTCTCGACTGCAGGGGTGCCTGTTTATGCCGAACGCGGGCGCAACGGTGGGATCGTCCTGCTCCCCGGTGCACGGCTCAACGCATCCCATCTGGAACCACCAGAGCTGGAAGCACTCTCCGTAGCGGGTTTGGACAGCACGCAACGTGAGCGCATGGGCCTGTCTGCGATGTGGGAGTCGGCCGCACGCAAGATCGCCGCCCGTCAGGCCGCACCACCTGAGTACCCAAGCCCGCTGCGACTGGCGGATCTAGTGCTGGTGGACAGCACCGCATGGTTTGCCGACTCAGAGGCAGCGGTCGACGTAGCCGATCTGGCATCGGCCCTGCGGCACCGACGCCGACTGCGAATCCAATACCGGCGCAGCGCCGAGAATCAGGCCTCAACGCGGGTGGTCGACCCGTACGGGATCGTGGCGAAGTCCGGCCGCTGGTATCTCGTTGCCGATCACAGGGGCGATGGTCGGCTGTTCGCTCTGGAACGACTCTCGGCCTACGAACAACTCGACGCGCCAGTTGCTCTTCGACCAGACGAAACCCTCCGCACCAGATGGGCCGCGTTGAAGGAACGCACCGAGGGGCAAGGTCGCGTGAGCGTGACCTTTCGCCTGCCAGAACATGGCCTCGACTTGGCGCGGCGCATCCTCGGCACACGCATCCATGATGTCTCCGATGCGGAAAACGGATCATGCACCGTCGTCGTCTGCTACCCCGACATCGAGTCAGTGCGTCAACTCCTCCAATTCGGCGACCACATCGAGATACTCACCCCGCAGACAGCCCGCAAACGCATCAGCCAGCTCGCCAGAGACCTGGCTGAAAGACACTCAACCCCAGCCACGTGACCGATCAGAACGGCCTGCTCTCAATCAACGTCTCCGGTCAGTACAGCTAGCGGCCGTGCGCGGGCGTAGCCACGGACCCACGCCGACCGGAGCAGCGACGTACGCGGGTACGGGCATACCAAAGGTGACTCCCGTCGGCGCTCCGCCTCCTACCCCGCCAAGACCGCTCGTGCGATCTGCTCGCGTGTTCCCGCCATTCCCCCCTTCTGACCTGCACGTATGACAGGGGCCACCCGTGTTCGACCGGTGGCCCCTGCCTCGTCACACGCCCTTCTTGCTCCCGTCGAACACTGGCATCACCGGGAACAGGTCACCAGTCCGGATGGACAGAACCGCCGGCCGATGGCCGCCGCGACTTTGCGCACACTGGTCGGCGTATCGGTGCGCCTGCGCGAGAAGTCGTACCGCGTGCCGCACGACGTCCGACGCCGTCACACCCGTCCCCTGCAACAAGGCCAAGTCGGCATCCAAGTCCGCCGTACGGCGCACGGACAAACGCTGCTGCCTGCTCACTGGCCCTCCCTGGGAAGGGCGACAGCTTCGGACCACGTCTTGCCCGCGGCCAGGGCGGCGCGCGCCTGCTCGCCAGTGACGTAGCCGGTGGGCGGGTGCTCGGCGAGCCGTTCGCACAGGTAGGCGCTAGTCCACTCGACGCCGAGCGGGGCGCCGTCGAGAACGTCGCGCAATGCGATCTTCGCGTGCATGGCGCGGTCGCACAGCACACGTTCGTACGCTTCGGCGCCGCCGGTCGTAGCTGGCGCGGGGATGTCGAGCGCGTCGAGAACGGCCGCGAGCAAGTCGCGCACGGCACCGTCCGGGGTACGGTCCTGCATGAGTCTGGACTCCTTGATCAGAAGGGGTTCGGATCAAGGCCCCGTCCGGCGTTGGAGTCGCCGTGGCGGGGCCGCCGTCGTGTCGGCGGCGCGGTGGTCACGTGGTCACGGGAGTGGTCACGGACGCGCCATAGAGGGCCGACACGGGCCGATACCGGATGGCGGGGCCCTGGCCTGCTGACCTGCGCGGGAGTTGAGATTCGTCACCGGGCACCACCCGGCGGCACGCCTGAATTCGAACTTTTAATCCGTTGGTTGTGGGTTCGAGTCCCACACGGCCTACGCCTCAGCCCCAGGTCAGAGCACATCTGATCTGGGGCTGGTCCCGTTCTGCGGGCTTCCGGGATCGTTGGCCGGCTCCTGCCGGCCCGAGCGGAGGACGATGCTGATGGTCGTGCCGTACGGCCGATACGCCGAGCGGCGCGACATCCGGGTCAGGCCGCCGGCTCGATGTTCTGGTTGGCGTGGAAGAGGTTGTGCGGGTCGTAGGTGCGCTTGATGGCCGCGAGGCGGTCGTAGTGGTCGCGGTAGGTGGCGCGTATCCGGTCCGGGGTCTCGCCCGCGCCGATGAAGTTCACGTAGGTACCGCCCATGGAGTGCGGGTGCAGCTCCTCCCAGTAGTCGACGCACCACTGCCTGAGCCTCTCGGCGTTGTCCGGGTCCGGGTCGATGCCCGCGATGACGCCGGACCAGACCGCGTCCCGGTAGGCCCAGGCGGTGTCGTCGGGGCCCAGTTGGTGGGCGGCGCCGTCGACCGGGTACAGGTGCATCGTCGACAGATCGGTGGGCAGGTTCTCGGTGTACTTGGCGTGGACGGCGATGGCGTCGTCGGTGATCCGGTCGAAGAAGTTGCCGCGCCAGTACCACTGAAGGCCGGCGGGGAGCAGCTCGTCGAACATGGACTGCAGGGCGGTGTAGGGCATCGGCGTCGTGAAGTGGAACGCGGGCGGGCCGGGGTCGTTCACGGGTTTCAGGGTGGCTTCGAAGAGGCCGGGGTCGCCGGTCCAGCACCACACGACACCGCACACCTTCTGATCGTGGATCTCCTCCGGGAACGGGGGACCGGGCGGCACGGTCAGCGCGGCGAAGAAGCCGCTCAGGTCCTTGGTGGCGTTCGGCAGGAAGTCGCGGTACCAGCGGAGTATGTCGGGGGTCCGGTCGACCGGCCAGAGGGTGATGGCGACGCCCACGGTGTCCACCGGGTGCATCCGGAAGGTGAAAGAGGTGACGATGCCGAAATTCCCGCCCCCGCCGCGCAGCGCCCAGAACAGGTCGGGGTGGGTGGTGCCGCTCGCCGTCACCGAAGTGCCGTCCGCCAGGACCACGTCCGCGGCCAGCAGGTTGTCGGCCGTCAGACCGTATCGGCGGGTGAGGTGGCCGTGCCCCCCGCCCAGCGTGAGGCCGCCGACGCCGGTGGTCGACTGGATTCCGGCGGGGGTGGCCAGTTGGAAGGCGTGCGCGGCGTGGTCGAGGTCGCCCAGCGTGGCGCCGCCGCCGACCGTGGCCGTTCGCGCCGTGGGGTCGATGTGCGCCCAGCGCATGGGTGACAGATCGATGGTGACTCCGTCGTCCACCAGACACAGGCCGGCGCCGCTGTGTCCGCCGCCGCGGACCGCGAGCACGAGCCCCTCGTCCCGGACGAAATCGACTGCGGCCATGACATCCGCCGTGTCGCGGCACCGCACCACGGCCGACGGACGTTTGTCGATCATGGCGTTGTAGATCGTGCGGGCGGTTCGGTACTCCGGGTCCTGCGGACCGATGACGGGACCGCGCAGCGCGCTCCGCATCGAGTCCAGGGTGTCGAGTGTGCTGCCGTTCATGGACCGCCATCTCCCTGTTCGCCGAGATGCGGCACTCCGAGTACCGCGGACGGAACCGGCCTCCGTGGGCTGTTGTCTCAAGCCTCCCCGTGGTCCGGGAGCCGTGCCAGTTCGCCGGAGCGCGGGGAGGGAGGCATACGCGTCACGGCTGCGGGAGAGCGCCAGGACGGGGGCCGGCGCGCTCAGACGAGGAGCTTCGTCTTCGCCCGCTGGTACTCCTCGTCCGTGAGGGCACCCCTGTCCTTCAGCTCGGCGAGCTTCGCCAGGTCGTCGACGTGCCCGCCCTTCTCCGTGCCGGCGGCCTCACGTACGTACGCCTTGAAGGCCGCATTACGTGCCTGCGCCTGCCTGATGTCCCGCTGCCCCATGGATTTGCCGCGCACGATGACGTACACGAGGACGCCGATGAACGGCAGCAGCAGGGCCACGAGCAGCCAGCCGGCCTTGCCCCAGCCGCTGAGGTCGTCGTCGCGGAAGATGTCCGAGACGATCTTGAAAAGTAGGAACAGCCACATGATCCAGAGGAAGAACCAGAGCATGGTCCAGAAGAGGTTGAGCAGGGGGTAACTGTCCACTGTCGGCTCCCCGGTCACTGCGAGCTCATCGCGTCGGCTGACTGAATTGGTAAAGCAGTCATATCACCACATAATTACCCTCGCTCGTTGTTGCGCGAGGCCGTCCTTCCGGTCGATCCTCCGGGGCGGGTGCGGAGTACCGTGGAAATGTCGAGGGAGGCTCCAGCCTCCAGGAGGCGGGGTCGCCTCGTGTTCATGAAGCGGCGTGAGACGCGACGCGGAGAGCGGCGTGAGCGGCGATGTGACCAGGCGTACGCAGGGACGCTCGCGAGGACGCATGCGCAGGGCAGATGAGTCCGCCCGGAGCCCGGTCGGGGCGATCGGCCGCGTCACCGTGCCGATTCCGCCCGGTGGCCCGGGCGAAGTACTGGTGGCCGTACGGGGTGGCTCGGAGGCCTACACCGCATGGTCGGCCACGTCGATCGACAGGGACGTACGTGTCGTTGTCATCGATGTGGTCTCGGCGCGCGGCGTGATCGTGGAGCGCCTGCCGTCCTGAGCCGAAGCAATGACATGCCCGTGTCGGGCAGTCACGTACGGCAGGAGTCTTCCGATGTTCTTCTGGCACGTTCCCGCCCCCAACGAGGCGATGCTCATATCCGGTTCCAAGGGGCAGACGCTGGACACCCAGTTCCGGATCGTCACCGGTCACGGCAGTTTCGTGCTCCCGGTGAAGCAGAAGGCGCGCATGCTCTCCCTGGCGCTGCGCGAGGCGGAGATCACCGAGGACTGCGTGACGCAGCAGGGCATCCGCCTCAACGTCCGGGCCGTCGCCGTCTTCAAGGTCGGCGACGATGCCGTGTCCATCGCCAACGCGGCGCGCCGCTTCCTGACCGAGCAGGAGCAGATGGAGGAGCTCGTCGGCCGGATTTTCGCAGGCCACCTGCGTTCCATCGTCGGCGGACTGACAGTGGAGCAGATCATCCGCGAGCGCAACCGGGTGTCCCAGGAGGTCATCGCGGGCAGCCATGGCGAGATGGAGAAGCTCGGCATCGTGGTGGACGCCCTCCAGATCCAGGAGATCGACGACGCCACCGGCTACATCAAGAACCTCGCCGCTCCGCACGCCGCCGCGGTCGCCAGCCAGGCCCGGATCGCCGAGGCCAAGGCCGACCAGGAAGCCAGCCAGCGCGAGCAGCAGGCCGCCGCGCTCAAGGCGGAGTACGAACGTGACACCGCGATCAAGCGGGCCGGTTTCCTCGCGGAGACCGAGCAGTACAACGCCCGGGCCGCGCAGGCCGGGCCACTCGCACAGGCCAGGGCCTCGCAGGAGGTCATCGAGGAGCAGACGGCGCTGGCCGAGCGGCAGGCCGCACTCGCGGCGCAACGGCTCGAAGCAGAGGTCAGGCGTCCGGCGGATGCCGAGGCGTACCGTCAGCGCACCCTCGCGGAAGCGGCCCGCGACCGGGCGAAGTTCGAGGCCGACGGTGGCGCGTACACCGAGCGGACCCTCGCTCAGGCGCAGGCCGACGCCAACAGCGTGCGCGCCGCCTCGCTGCGCGACGGCAACCAGGAGCTCATCGCGGCCAACCGCATCGTGGAGAATCTGCCCGCCCTGGCCGACGCCGCCGCCCGCGGTATGTCCGGGGCCGATCTCACCGTTCTCAACGGCACCAATGGCGTCAATGAGATGGCGGCCGGCGTGGTCGGCCAGGGGCTGGCGATCCTCCACGCGCTGCAGCGCGGCGCGAACCCGATGAAGCAGCCGGCGTTCAAAGGGAAGGCCACTCCCCGTATCTCCGAGACGGACTGAGGGCGGCGAGGCCAGGTGACTTCCGTACGCCTGAGGCCATGCCGGGCGCACGGACCGAAAGCAACGGGCCGAAAGCCTCGGACCGAAAGCGGCGGTCATGATGGGCCGAGTGGTCATGAGTGCGCCGGACATGCCGTAGAGTTGTATTCACCGACGCGGGGTGGAGCAGCTCGGTAGCTCGCTGGGCTCATAACCCAGAGGTCGCAGGTTCAAATCCTGTCCCCGCTACTGAAGAATCAGGCCTGGCACGCATACAGCGTGCCAGGCCTGATTCATTTCCTCGTCGCGTTCCGGGGCAACGAGTGGACGGCCCGTGCGTGTGTGAGCTGTACCACGCAAGACAAGTACCCCATTGGCCGGTGAGGAGTCGCCGCGCCGCACCGCTCCGGTGAGCCTGGGAGTGGGGCGCGGTACCGTCCGCAGCCGCGCGGGTACCGGGCAGGAGACCACAGGTGGGGAAGCGGCAGAAACGGCGCGGCAGACATACCGAGGGCGGTGACAGCCGTGCCATGCGGTTCGTCCGTATGCTGCCCGCCCTGATGATCCTCGGCGGGCTGGCGTTCGATCTCCTCACCCCGCCGACCTTCACCGCCATTCCGCTGTTCGTGGCGGCGCCGCTGATCGCTGCGCCGTTCTTCTCGCTGTCCAGGACCATCTGCATCGGCGTTGCCTCGGTGCTGGCTGTCGCCGTGCTGCGGCTGTACAGCAACACATTGCCGTTGGTCGTGCCGTTGATCGAGTTGCTCACCCTGGCCACCGTCTCGGTCCTCGCGGTCGTGATCAACACGGTCGTACGGCGCGGAATTGAGGAGGTGGCCTCCGCGCGGGTCATCGCGGAGACCGCCATGCGGGCGGTGCTGCCGAAGCCGTCCGACCGGATCGGCGGGCTGCATGTGGCGGCGCGGTACGAGGCGGCGCAGGCGGACGAGTACGTCGGGGGCGATCTGTTCGCCGTGTCGGACACCCCGCAGGGTGTGCGGCTGGTGGTCGGGGACGTACGGGGAAAGGGACTCGGCGCCGTGGAGTCGGTGGCGGTGCTTATCGGGGCCTTCCGGGAGGCGGCCGAGCAGGAGCGTTCACTGGAGGGCGTGGCGCAGCGGCTGGAGCGGGCGCTGGCGCGGGAGTGGGCGCGGGGTGGGCTGGACGCGGTGGAGGGTTTCACCACCGCTGTGCTGGCCGAGATCCCGCCCGGGGTGCCCCGGGTGCGGATCGTCAACCGCGGTCACCCCGAGCCGCTCCTGCTGTACGCGGACGGGACGCTGGAGGTGCTGAGGCCCTCGGTGCCCGCACTGCCGCTCGGGATGGACCTGGGGGTGTGGCCCGACCGGGCGGACGAATGGGATCTGCCGGCGGGGGCGACCCTGCTCCTCTACACCGACGGTCTCTCCGAGGCGCGGAACGCCGATGGGGTCTTCTACGATCCGGCGGCCCGGCTGCGCGGTCGGATCTTTCCGGGGCCGGAGGAACTGCTGTCCGGGCTGACCGATGATGTACGGCTGCACACGGGCGGCGAGACGACCGACGACATGGCGCTGCTCGCGGTCGTACGTCCCGCGGAGGGGCAGCCGGACCGGCGCAGGATCGTGAGGATTGTGGGCCTGGAAGAGGCGTGACGGGTGGGTCGGGTGCATCGCGCGGGCCCGCTGACTCGCGCGGGTCGGGTGCTTCGCGCGGCCTGGGACGAGGCCTTGGGCGGAGGACGCCACCGTACGTAATCGAAAGGCGTCGCTCCGCATAACAATTGACGCAACGTCAGAAACTGGGTAGTGACTGAGAGGCAATCAACTCGCCCGATTCCACCCGGTTGTGCCGGTAAAGTCCAGGCCAAAGACCTGAACGATCAGTGGGAACAGCTTGGAATCAGGCCCCTGCGTCTATTAACGTTCGATAACGCAGCGCGGTCGTCCCAGCCGTCGTCAGTGGCGGCACCGTGCGCGAGCGCCGAATTCCGCAAGGGAACCGGGGAACCATCTACATGGGGTGAATCGGACACCTGTGTCTCGTGAGAGGCAGAGGCGCCCGTAGGAGACCTTCCTGCTCCGAACCCGTCAGCTAACCCGGTAGGCGAGAAGGAAGGAAAGGAGTGCGCCCCCGTGGCGTCCAACAAGCCTGCCCCCGAGGCCCCCTCTCGGTTCAGCCCCGAGTTCAGTTCCGACGTCGGTGCTGACGTCGGATCCGGTTTCGGCTCCGACCACGGAACCACCGCGACGAGGACGGCGTTCGGCACCGATTACGGCACCGATTACCGCACCGAGCCGGGCGGCGACTTCACCGGTGAGTTCGGCAGCCAATTCGGTTCCGACGGCAACGGTGAGCCCGACAGGAGCTGGGGCGAGTGGAACCCCACCGAGGAGTCCGTCCGCCCCGTACGCGGCAAGCACCGCATCGCCAAGCAGCGCAACGGACTTGCCCGTAGCTCCACGGTGCTCGGGGTGGGCGTCATCGCGGCAGTCGGCGCGGGCGGCATGGCCAGCGCGCAGAGCAAGCCGCCGGTCTCCATCTCCCTTCCCGACTCCATCTCGGACAACCTCCCCGACGCCAAGTCCCTTCCCGGTGTGGGCTCGCTGCTCTCCGGTGAGTCCGAGGACGACAAGGCCGAGGCCGCCGCTGCTGCCCCGCTCACCACTGCCGGCCTCACTACCGCCGAGGCCGAACAGGGCGCGACGGATGCGGGCGAGGCACTCCGCGCCCGCATCCTCCAGCAGGCCGAGCAGCAGCAGGCCGCCGCCGACGCCGACGCCAGGGCGGCCCAGGAGAAGGCGGCCGCGGAGAAGGCCGCCGCCGAGGCCAAGAAGCAGCAGGATGCGGCCGAGGCCAAGGCCGCCGCCGAGAAGAAGAAGGCGGAGGAGAAGGCCAAGGCGAAGGCCGAGGCGCTGCGGCTTGCCAAGCTCGCCGCCAGCTACGCCATCCCGACCTCGTCGTACACGATCACCTCGACCTTCGGCCAGGCCGGCTCGATGTGGTCCTCCGGACACCACACCGGCCTCGACTTCGCGGCGCCGACCGGCACCCCGATCAAGGCCGTACACGGCGGCACCATCAAGTCGGCGGGCTGGTCCGGTTCGTACGGCTACCACACGGTGCTGGAGCTCGAGGACGGTACGGAGGTGTCGTTCTCCCACCAGTCCTCGATCGGCGTCAGCGTCGGCCAGAAGGTCGCCACCGGTGACACCATCGGCCGGGTCGGCGCGACCGGCAATGTCACGGGCCCGCACCTCCACCTGGAGGTCCACACCCCCGACGGTACGGGCATCGACCCGATGGCCTGGCTGCGCGCCAAGGGCCTCAACCCCTGATCCGCCGGCCCGCCTTTCGGCCCGCTTGATCCGAGCCGGTTCTTGCAGTCCTGACGCTCACTGTTCCTAACCAGTGCGCGTGAGTGGGTCCTGGACCCACTGCTGCGTTCTGGGCGCATCCCGAACGGTGTTGGATGCGCTGGGTTCCCGCTTTCGCGTCCCGTTCGGCGGCACGCCTCCAGGGGCGTGATCCGTTGCGGGTGGGCGGGTTCCCTCACGCCCCCGAGTGCCTGGTGGGGCCTGGGCGGTCCGATGCCCCGCACGATCACTCCGGTCGTGTGGGGGCGGTGCCGTCCGACGCCTGATGGGGTGTCCGAGGGCGCGGCGTCCGATCGCGATGCCGGCGGCATCGTGACGGGACATGGTGCGGTAAGGCCCTGGCGGCGCTCGACAGGGTCGCCCAGGAGCACGACGCGGAGATCGCGACCGTCGCGCTTGCGTGGCTCGCGTCCCGGCCGACCGTCGCCGCGCCGATCGCCTCGGCCCGTACGGTCGAGCAGCTGCCCGCGCTGGTGGCCGTCGCCGGCCTCTCGCTGACCGAGCAGGAACTGGCCGATCTCACCGAGGCATCCGCCTGACGAGGGCTACTGCGGCGGCGGCCGGTGCGAGTTGAGACAGGGGTTGTGGCCGTAGCCGCCGTACTGCGCGGGCTGCGGGAACGGGTACGCGTACGGGGGCGTCGACAGGGGGTGGGGGCGCAGGAGGCCCATGGCCTGCGCCGCGTACGTCAGGGCGGGAGCGGCCACTTCCCTGCGTTGCCAGAGGTGGTGCAGCAGCTCCAGCTCGCGTTCGGGGAAGTCCGGGCCCGCCGTCCCGCGGCGGGCCTGTAGGCGCAGCGAGGCCAGTGACGTCGCGAACGATTCGTATTCGGCGACGGCGCGGGCGGCAGCCCTGCCGTGGGCCTCGGCCTGTGCTTTGGCATGAGCACTGACCCGGGCCGAGGGCCTGCGCCCGGGCGACACATGGCCCGGCCCGAACGCCGGCGCGTACCCCGGTCCGTACGGGCCTCCCCAGGCTGCGGCGGCGTGTCGTTGGCGTGCCGCTTCGCGTGCCATGCCGCGGGCCCGCATCGAGGAGAGGGCGAGCGGTTCGGCGGGGGTCAGCCAGCCGGCCGCAGCATAGGCCGGAAGCTCGGCGGAGAGCATACGCAGCTCCCGCTGGCGCGACCAGATCGCCAGCCAGGTCACCAGGCCGAAGACCGGGACCATGAACACCCCGTACACGGCATAGAAGCCGTACGGGCCGAATGACGCCGACCCGTTCCACAGGGCGTGCATGCCCATGGCGAGGACGAGACCCAGCAAAGGCAGTGCGATGCGGCGGATCCGGCGGTGCTTCGGAGTGACCGCGGCCAGCCCGAAACCTATTCCGGTCAGCACCGTGAAGAGCGGATGCGCGAACGGCGACATCACCGCCCTCACGAAGAACGTCGCGGCAGTCACCGAGGCGATGCCCGAGGTGCCTATCTGCTGGTCCTCACCGAAGGCGGTGCCCAGATAGAGGATGTTCTCGGTGAAGGCGAAGCCGCTCGCGGTGAAGCCGGCGATGACGACACCGTCGACGATCCCGTGGAATTCCCGCCTTCGGAACAGGAAGATCAGCAGGACGGCCGCGGCCTTGGCGCTCTCCTCGACGACCGGCGCTATGACCGTGGCGCCGAGGGTGTCGGCGTCCGACGGGTCGGCGGCGGCCGTGGCTATCCAGCGGGTCGCGAACGAATTCGCGGTGATCGCGACCAGGGCGGCCGCGAACGCACCCCAGGCGAAGGAGAACAGCAGATTCCGCCACGGTGCCGGTTCGACCCGGTCCAGCCAGCGGAACGCCGCCATCAGGAGAGGAACGGGCAGCACGGCGAGACCCAGACCTACGAGAAAGCCCTCGGTGCCCGTCTGGTCACGGACCAGGGCCAGGATCGCCAGACCGCACAGCGCGAGCACCGTGAACACGGCCGCTATGCGGAATGTCCTGCTGCGCCACACCATGCCGACGCGGCGTGGCCGGTAACGCCAGTGCTTGCGCTCCGGCACGGAAGCCAGGATCTCGCCGACCCGCTGCTCCTCGAGAAGCGGGACGGCCGGCTGTGACTGCCGCTGCTGGACAGACCCGTCGGACACCATCCGACGACCCTAACGATCAGCACTGACAGCCGGCCACGGGGCGACGGGTCCGTCAGGTCCCGTCGCCGGCTGCGCCCGCGGGTCTCAGCGGCGGGCGAAGAGCAGGTCGTGCACGACATGGCCCTTGTCGAGGCCCTGCCCCTCGAACCGGGTCAGCGGCCGGAACGCAGGGCGCGGCGCATAGCCGCCGTCCGTCTGGGTGTTTTCGAAGAGGGGGTGCGCGGTCAGCACCTCCAGCATCTGCTCGGCGTACGGCTCCCAGTCGGTCGCACAGTGGATCACGGCCCCCGGCTTCAGCCGCTGCGCCACCAGATCGAGGAACTCCGGCTGGATCAGCCGCCGCTTGTGATGGCGCTTCTTGGGCCACGGGTCGGGGAAGTACACCCGCAGCCCGTCCAACGAGTCCGGCTTCAGCATCTCGCGCAGCAGGATGATCGCGTCACCGTTGGCGACCCGGATGTTGGACAGGCCGTTCCGGTCCGCGAGACCGAGCAGATTGCCCTGGCCCGGGGTGTGCACATCGACGGCGAGAATGCCCGTACCCGGGTCGTCGGCCGCCATTTCCGCTGTGGCCTCACCCATTCCGAAACCGATCTCCAGTACGACCGGGAGCCCGTCGAACAGAGTGGGCAGGTCGAGGAGGCGCTGCCCGTCGATGTCCAGGCCCCACTTCGGCCAGAGCCGCAGCAGGGCGTCCTCCTGGCCGGGCGTGACGCGGCTGCGGCGCGGCTGGAAGCTGCGGATCCGGCGCTCGTGGTGCGATCCGGCCGGATCGATCGCGGGTCCGCCGGGGAAGCGCGGCTCCTGGCGCAGCCTGCGCTGCCGCTCGAAGGAGGCGGCGCGCAGATCGTCCGGAATCCCGGCCACGGCATCGCGGGACTTCGGGGCGGAAGGATTCGCGGAGGGATCTGCGGAGGGGTTCAGGGACTCAGACACAATGCCCCGATTCTACGGCGGGCGGTTTCCACTCCGTCCCCCGTGCCCGGAGCAGCGCCCTGCGTGCCACCTCCCGCCCGATGGGCAGGGAGGCCGTCGCGGCGGGCGACGGGGCGTTCAGCACGTGCACGGTGTGCGGGGCCTCGCGGATCAGGAAGTCGTCCACCAGGGTGCCGTCCCGCAGCACGGCCTGGGCCCTGACCCCGGCCGGGGCCGGACGCAGATCGGACTCCGTGACCTCGGGCAGCAGCCGCTGCACGGCTGTCGTGAACGCCCGCTTCGACAGTGAACGGTGCACCTCGCCCGCCCCGTACCGCCAGTGTCTGCGCGCGATCTGCCAGGTGCCGGGCCAGGCCAGGGTGTTCGCCAGCTCGCGGGGGCGTACGACGGGCCAGCCGTACCCCTCGCGGGCCAGCGCCGGCACCGCGTTCGGCCCGACGTGGATGCTGCCGTCGTGGCCCCGGGTCAGATGCACGCCGAGGAACGGGAAGGCCGGATCGGGCACCGGATAGACCAGGCCGCGCACCAGCTCCGGCCGCGCCAGCTCGTAGTACTCCCCCCTGAAGGGCACGATCCGCACCCCCGGATCGTCGCCCGCGAGCCGCGCCACACGGTCGCAGTGCAGCCCCGCGCAGTTGACCAGCACCCGGGCCCGCACCACCGGGCCGTCCGCCGTACGCACCGCCACACCCCAGGGGCGCCGGTCGATCGCGGTGACCTCCGCCCCGTAACGGATCACTCCGCCCTCCGCCCCGCTCACCTCGGCGGCGAACCGCGCCGCGACCGCCCCGAAGTCGCACACCCCGGTCGTCCCGACGTGGATCGCGGCGAGCCCGTGCACCTGCGGCTCGTACTCCGCGATCTGGGCGGGCCCCAGCTCGCGGACGGGCAGCCCGTGCTGCCGGCCGCGCTGGACCAGTGCGTGCAGCCGGGGCAGCTCGGACCGCTCGGTCGCGACGATCAGCTTGCCGGTCACCTCGTGCGCGATGCCGTGCTCGGCGCAGAAGTCGACCATTTCGGCGGCGCCGCGCACTGCGTAACGGGCCTTGAGCGAGCCGGGGCGGTAGTAGATGCCACTGTGGATCACTCCGCTGTTGCGCCCGGTCTGGTGACGGGCGGGGCCCCACTCCTTCTCCAGCACCGTCACCCGGGTGCCCGGAGCGGTGCGCGTGATCGCATACGCCGTCGACAGGCCGACGATCCCGCCGCCGATCACCAGCACATCGCAGTCGTACGCCGCGTGCGTCATCATGACGCCACCTCCCACCCCGATAGTGCACTGACCCACTGACAACGTACTCAAACCAGTGAAGCCCCGCGTGGCGCCGAATCCTTACGCCTGGCGGCGGCCGGATGCCGCCGCCAGACCGTCCGGACACTGTTTGTATGCCACAAGGGCGTCGTGGTGACACTGTGAGGTGCGTGGTCCGTCCTGCGCCGCGGTCCGGCTACGCGGGTGCCACCAGCAGCGGCCGGGCCCTTTCACGCAGCTCGGCGACGCGCGGCTCGTGCCCGTACGGTTCGAGCCGGTGCAGCAGATTCCGTACGTACTCCGTGGTACGCGCCGAGGAGATGCGGCCCGCCACCTCCACCGCACGGGTGCCCGCCGCGCAGGCCGCGTCCAGATTCCCCGACTCCAGCTCGGCCACCGCCGACACCACGAGCCGCAGCCCGTGCGAGCGGACGAATTCCTCGGTGGGTCTGGACAGGGCCTGCTCGGTGAAGCGCCGAACCTGCCGGGGCGCCTTCAGATCGAGGTGGCACTCCGCGGCATCGGCCGCGAACCTGTCGTACGAGTAGAAGCCCAGCCAGGACGGGTCCGCATCGCCGTCCCTGGAACGCTCCAGCCAGCCCTCGGCGGCCTTCAGCGCTGCCCCTGCGGCCGGTGCGTCACTCGCCTTCGCATGGGCGCGTGCCTCCACCAGACGGAAGAAGCTCATGGTGCGGGCGGTGGCGAGCCCCCGGTTGCGTTCGACGGCGGCCTGCGCGAGGTCGACCCCCTCGTCGGCGAAGCCGCGGTAGGTCGCCTGCAGCGACATCGAGGCGAGCACATAGCCGCCGAGAGGTACGTCGGCCGCGGCCCGCGCGAGTCGCAGTGCCTGGATGTAGTAGCGCTGGGCGGCCTCCTGCTGACCGGTGTCGAAGGCCATCCACCCGGCAAGCCTGGTCAGTTCGGCCGCTGCGCCGAAGAGCGCCCGGCCCACCTCGTCACTGTACGAACCGAGCAGCAGCGGCGCGGCATCCACGCGTAAGCACTCGGGAACCATGGAGGAACGCCAGTCACCGCCGCCGTACTTGGAGTCCCAGCGGCGGGCGTCCTGGGCCGCCTCGCGCAGCTTGGAGACATCGCTGTGGCCGACCCGCAGCGGGGAGATGTCGCTCGTGATCGTGTTCGCGGTTGCGGTCGCGCTGGTGGGCGTGGGCGTGGATGCGGTCTCCGGGCCCGGCCGGGCGGGGGCGGGCGGTGTCCGCTGTGCCTGCGGAGCTTCCGGGGTTTCCAGCGTCGCCCGAGCCGCCTGCGTATTCAGCGCTGCCTGTGCTCCGGGTATCGGCTGTGCACCGAGCGGTCCCTGAGCGGCCAGGGCCCCCGGCGTCGCACCCGCTGCGCCCGGCCCCCTCTGCGCCCCTGCACCGGGGTGTGCGCCCCTTGTGCCCTGGGTGCCGAGGATGGCTGCCTCGGCGGCTGTCGAGTCGCGCGCCACCGATGGGTCGGCGGGGGATATCAGCCAGCGGGACGCGGGCATCGCGTACGCACTCACCGAGAACGAACCCGCCAGCGACTGCCAGATCCCGCCGCTGCCCGCCCGTCGTCCGGCCAGATCCAGCCGGTACAACTCGGTCGCCGAACGGACGGCCTCGGCCACATCGCGCGGAAAGGCCAGCCCGACCTCCGGCGCCGGATCGGCATCCGCGAGCCCGATCTCGTGCAGCGGGACCGGCCGGCCGAGTTTGGCGCCGATCGCCGCCGCGATGAGATGGGGCGCGGCGCCCTGCGGCACCATCCCCTTGGAGACCCACCGGGCCACCGAGGTCTTGTCGTACCGGAGCGTCAGACCGCGCTGCGCCCCGAGATCGTTGACCCGCCGGGCGAGCCCGGCGTTGCTGATTCCCGCGAGGGCGAGAACGGTTCCGAGCTTCTCGTTCGGTCCGCGTTGCTCCCTGGACATGCGCCACCCCTCGACACACAGACGGCAGCCGCGTCACCGTTGCGGCGCGCGGCATTCGTACTGTGTCCTCCCCAGGGACGGACCCCGGCACTCCGGCCGCACACGCGTATGGCCGAGCCCCGAGGAATATGCCTCCTGCCGAGAACCTCAGTAAACCCAGGGTAGTTCGCCGCATCCCTACCGTTAAGGGGCAGACGTCCGTATGGCGGGATTGTTGTCCGTGCGGATGCGAGCGCCTTCGCGGTGCCGCTCCGGGCGCTGCCGCGGTGCCACTCCGGTTGCCGCGCACAGCGGCCCGGATCCCGGCCCGGCTCCGGTCGGGGCCCCGCTCGACGCCCCGTTCGTGCGCTCCCGGAGGCACCGTTTGCACGTCGCGGCGACACCGCCCGCCCAGTCCTGTACGTGCTCCTGGTGTGTGGCCGTGCGCCTGGCCGTGCGCTCTCGTACGGCCGTTTCGGAAGCGCTTCCATGGTTGCTGCGTGGGTCGGCCCACTGCATCGGACTCAGTGGGCTGGGGGACACTGCCGCCTCATTCCCCGCAGGCGGCGGACCGGTCCGGGAGGTGAACGGACGCCTCCCGGACCGTGCGTTGACACTGGTACGGGCCGGGTGCGGGGGCCATGCCCTGGCTGCCTGCCGCCCAGGTGGCGATCTCCTGCGACCGACGGGGGATTCCAGGAGGAACTCGCGAAGAATCGGGGAATGAAGTGGGGCGAAAAGGGACTTCTGATGCGTCGAGTTCCCTGTCGCCGGGTTGCAGCATGCTCTGAGAATGGCTGAATATCGCCGGTCGATCGAGGTTGGGCCGACCGATTCGCGTACATCCCGTCGACCATTCGGAAGTCGTCCGTCACCGGCCCGTGTGCCCTTCGGGGGTGGTCGGATTTCGGCCGGTGGATCTCGCTCGTACGGGAACGCAACGCGCCCGAGCCGTAAGCCTGTTGGCATATGAGCCGCCTCACGCGGGCTGTGCTTCGGTCGGCCCTCGGGAAGCCCGCCGCCGGTTGCCGTCCGACGCGCGTCCGTCCGCACCCGGCTGCCGCCCGTCCCGGCCCGTCCCTTGCCAGGGGCGCATGCGCTTCCGGCGTGCGCCGTCCGTAGCCACTCCTGTGCGCCTTTGTCGTGGCAGCATGTTCGCAACGGCGCCGCGTGGTACCGCAGTTCTCCCGGTGCTTTCCTGCTGCGCCGTTTTGTCCACAGCCTGTGGAGGCGGCGATGCGTTGGTTGGTGGGGTGGAGCAGTATCGCCGCGAGCTTCGGCACGGCCGGAGCCGTAGGCGCCGCCGACGAGGGGCGCACGATGCACCCCGTCGGGTCTCAACTCCTGTGGGGCGACCCCGATCCGCTCTGGGCCGTCGGCGACTGGCGCCCTGACGAGATCCGTATCAGTACGGTCGAAACCGCCGAAGGCGCGCCCACCGCCCGAATGGCCGTACTCGGCTGCTGCAGCGCCACCGACGAACAGTTGCGCGCCGGCCTCCTCGCCGCCCGCGGCGGAGCCCTGCGCCATCTCACCTCCTGGCCCGGCGGCTACACGATCGTCGTCCAGGTCGGCCGCCGGATCACCGTCATCGGGGATCTCGCCGGGGCCCGCCCGGTGTTCTACACGCCATGGGCCGGCGGTACGGCGTACGCCACCGCCGCACTCCCGCTCGCCGACCTCATCGAAGCCCAGCTGGACATCGGTCACCTGGCCGCCCTGCTCGCCTGCCCCGAAACACCGGAGGCGCTGCGCGACGGCACCCCGTACGCGGGAGTGAAGCGCATCCCGCCCGGACACGCGCTCATCCTCCGCGAGGGCTCGCGCGAGATCACCGGGTACGAGGCGGTGGCCTCCCTGGCCGTCGCCGCGCCCCAACTCGACCCGGTCAGCGCCGTCGACGGGGTGCGCGACGCACTGGTCGAAGCCGTACGCGCCAGGCTCACCGCCCCGCGCCACGCACCCGAAACCCTGCCGCCCGACCCCGGACCCGTCCCCGGGATGGGGCCCGCCGAACGACGCGCCGCCCGCGGCGCACCCGTACCGGGTGTCGGCGCCGACCTCTCCGGAGGCAGCGCCTCCGCCACCCTCGCCCTGCTCGCCGCCGGACTGCCGGGCCTGCCCGGCACCCTCCTCGGCCACGGCACGGGCGCGGGGGAGCGGCTGCTCGCAGTCACCTTCAACGACCTCACCGCCCGCGGACACGAGGGCGAACTCGAACGCGCCCGCGTCATCGCCGCCGATCCGCGCCTGCACCATGTCGTCGTCGCCGCCGGGGAAGAGGCCCTGCCCTACGCCGACCTGGGCGGCGGTCCGCTCACCGATGAACCCGCCCCGTCCCTCGTCGTCGCCGAGCGCCACCGCCGCCGCCTCGCCTCCGGCAGCGCCGACCACTTCGTCGGCGGCGGTGCACGGCAGGTGCTCGATGCCCACCCGGCCCGCCTCGCCGACCTGCTGATGGACCGGCACCGACGCCATCTGCTGCGCCCGGTCGCCGCACTCGCCAAGGCCGAGGGCCCGACCGCGCACTCCTTCTTCGTCCCGCTGACCGTCTACCGCGCGGCCCGCCGCCTTTCCCGTACGTCGTATCGCACCGGCCTGGAAACGGCGGCCGACCGGCTGCCGGACGCCAACCGCCACACCCCCGACCTCGACACCCCCGCCGATGCCTCGCTCGCTGCCCTCGCATGGTCGCGGCCGGGGCCCGCCGCACGCTGGCTGACGGGGGAGGCGCTCGCCGAAGTATCGGTTCGTCTGCAGGAGGCGGCGATCCGCCCAGCCTCCGTCCAGCGCCCGGGCGAGGCCCGCGCGCGGGCCGCCCTCGCCCGGTACGCCGCCGACCACCGGATCCTGGAACAGGCCGCGGAAAACCGCAGCCAGCGACTGCACGCCCCGTTCCTCGACAATCAGGTCGTACGCGCCGCCCGTGCGCTTCCCGAGTCGCTTCGGGTCCAGCCGGGCGCCCGCGCCGCGGTCCTGCGCCGGGTACTCGCAGGCGCGGGCATCCACGAACTGCCGCCCGGCTGGGGCGCCCCTTCCCTCGCCACCTCGAACGCGACTGCCCGCACCGGACTGCGCGCCGCCCTTCCCCAACTGCTTGCGCTCTTCGACGCACCGCTGCTTGCCGACGCAGGCCTGGTCGAGGCCCGCGTCGTACGGAAGGCCCTGCGCGCGGCCTCGGAGGGCGAGCCGCTCCCGCTGGACGGCCTGGCGCACCTGGCGTCCACGGAACTCTGGCTCCGCCGCCTCGTCTCGCGGCGCGGCACCTGCTGGACGGGCACGGCGGCACCCCGCCAGCGTGCGGTCGCGGGCGGAGTCGTCCCGGCGAGGCGGACGCTGCAGCCGTAGCAGCCGCACGAGTCAGAACGCGCCGCAGGCCGCACCCCGACGACCTTGCCTCGGGCCCCTCACTGACAACTGATGGTCGAATCCGCCCAGTTGGCGAGTGTCACGCCGCCGCCTGGATGGATCCGCTCGACGACGAGCCGGATCCTTTCCTGACCGGTGATATTGACCCCGACGGGTACGGCCGGGTCGTTACGGTCCATCACCGGGGACTGCCACAGCTGCGTCCCGTCACCGTTGAAGACGGAGAAGCGCACCGAGCCGAGCCCCGTCGTCATGCCGTCGACCCCGACCATGGCCTCATAATGCGCGCATTGCCGGTTCAGCTTGATGGTGACCGAGGACTCGCTGTGGACGGTCACCCCGTGCGTGTACCACGTGCCGCCGATCGACAGGTCGGAACGCTGCCAGACCCAGTTGCTCTCACCGAGCACCACCTCCGGCCGGGTGTGGTCACCCAGTACCGAATAGCCCAACTCGCTGACCCGGTAGACAGTCGGCGCGGGCGTCGGGGTCGGCGTCGGCGTTGGGGCCGGGGCAGGCGGCGTCGGTTCCGCGGGAGGCGGTGTGGGCTTCGGGGTCGGTGTCGGAGTCGGGGTGGGCGTCGGAGTCGACTTCGGTGGGGGAGTCGGGGACGGGGCAGGTGGCGCGGGTGGTGCCGGCGCTTCGGGCTTCGGAGTCGGGGTGGGCGTCGGAGTCGACTTCGGTGGGGGAGTCGGGGACGGGGCAGGTGGCGCGGGTGGTGCCGACGCTTCGGACTTCGGCGGCGGCGGCGTCGGCTTCGGCTTCGACTTCGGCGGTGCGGGCGTCGGCACCGTGGGCGCAACGGCAGCCGGCTTGGCCACATGTCCGACCTCGGGCTTCGGCTGGTCGTCGCCGACCAGTGCCCAGGCCAGTCCGGCCGTCACGGTCACGGCCCCGGCAACCACCGCAGCCGCGACACCTGCTTTCGCCGGGGCACCGAGTCCTTCCGAGAGCGCGGCACCGCCGGCCGTTCCCGTGGACGAGCTTCCACCGGCCGCTGCTGCGGCGGCACCCGCGCCCGCGGCTGCCGCCGCGCCACCGGCGACTGTTCCGGCAGCCTTGAGCGCATACCCGGCGGCGAACCAGCCGATGACCGCGACCGGCAACAGGGCAGGAATTCCGGCGTTGACATGGGCAAGTTCGCCGACGGCGAGCCGGCACTTCACGCACTCGTCCAGATGCCCCCGCAACCCGCGCTCGGCCCGCATCCGGAGGCCACCCCGGGCATACGCGCCGAGGCGGTCGGCGTAACGAGCACAGTCGCCGTCGGAGATGAGCGCCTGGCTCACATGCGCCTGCAGGTACGCCTGCTTGAGCCCTTCGCGGGCCCGGCTGGCCAGCACCGCCGTGGCATTGGCGGTCAGCCCGAACAGCGGGGCGATCTCGCTGGGTGACTCCTCTTCGACGGTGGTGTGCCACAGCACCGCCTGCCAGCGCTCCGGCAGACTGCGGAACGCCTGCATCGCCATCGACTGCTCGGCCTCGTGCATCGCCAGCACATCGGCACCCAGGTCGAGCGTGTCCGCGTCCGACACCTGGGAGGACTGGGATGCCTGGGCGGCGAACACCGCGAAGTCATCGACCAATTGCTCCCGCTTGGCGCTCTTGGTCCAGGCGGCACCGACATGCCGGACAGCCGTCATGAGGTAGGCCCGTACCGCCTCCTCGGGCCCGTTGCCTCTGCGTACTGCCTGCAGCGTGCGGGCGAAGACCTCGGCCGTCAGATCGTCGGCGGTGTGCGCGTCCCGGCAGCAGGTCCGCGCGTAGCGGCGCACCGCGTCCGAGTGCCGCCGGAACAGCTCCTCGTACGAGAGATCGTCGCCGTCCCGCATCTGCTTGATCAGCTCGGCGTCGGAGAGTGCGGAGCCGGGGGCACGGATGGCGGTGGTGTTGCCACCCTTCCGCTGCATCGGCACAGCGGCGCCGGCCTCGACAGTGGCCTCAACGGGTGCCGGCCACGGACCGGGCAGGACGGTGCCGCTCTCGGCGTCGCCACCTGACCGCCCGGGTCCGGCCTGACTGGGTACCTGCCGGGAGGACGGCCCACCGGCCTCCGCCACTCCGCCCACGTCCGAGACGTCGTCGAACGACTCTTCCTGCTGCCCGTCACCGCTCATCGCGGAAGCCCCCGTATGCGCTTTCGGACCCGAACTCCGGGCAAGGGTGCCACATGGCGCAATCACGCCGGACCTTCAGCCCCAACAACCACTCATCCGGGGTCTTTTCTCGAATATGAGTACTAGGGATCACTCATTCGGGGAAGGCTCAATGGGCTTTTCTGCACGGGTGGGTTGCAGACACTGGGCGGCGTCCCCACCGGCGAGAGCCGATCAAGCGCCGAGCAAACACCGATCAAGAGCCCTTCGAGCAGCGCACGAGGGCCGACCAGAGATCCGGAGAAGAGCAGGGCCGGTGCTGCGGAGAGCCGGTCGGCGGGCGGCCGGGCCGCGCCTGGTCCAAGGACGGTCCGGAGCCCGGAGGCGGAGGCCGGCAGCAAGAGAGACAGACGCGGTAGCCGGAAGCGGAAGCGGAGCAGGAAGGGCGCGCGAGGGGCGCACGAGCGACGATGAGCTGCCGAGCGAGACACGCCAAAACTGGCCACGCCGAATGCTCAACGCCTAACGTATTCACGCCAGGCCAATCACGCCGACGGCACACCCCAGCCACCCGGTCCGATCCGACCGCACACCCCAGCCATCCGCCCAGGAGAGCCGACGCACTCACGCCCATCACGCCCGCGCACCCTCAGGCGGCCCCGCATTCACGCGTTACCACCGTCACCGCGTCAGCGCGCATGCGCACCACTTTCACACGCCGGCACGCACGCGCACTCCACTGCCGTGCACCCCGTTCACACGGCCGGTCGCGAGCGCAGTCCCTCCAGCAGGATGTCCAGAAGCCGGCTCGAAGCCGCAGCCTGCTGAGCCGCGTCAGGCAGCGAAGGCGCCGCCGTCGCGATGACCAGCAGCACATCCGCCACTGTCACATCGCAACGCAGCTCACCGGCCGCCCGTGCCCGGTCCACCAGCCGTCCGACTACCTCCAGCAGTTCACCGGCTCCCGTGTCGTCGTCCTCGGTGCCGGCGTCCGTGGCGGAACGCCCGTCAGCCGGCCGCAGGTCGGTCTCCCCTTCGCCCTGCCGCTGCTGAGGCACCCACGTCTTGTTTCGAGCGCTGTCCGGGCTCGACCCGGATACGGAGGCCGCTATGCCCCCCGACTCCCCGACCGCGTTCGAGTCGTCGGCATCGGCATCGGCATCGACCCCGACCCGCAGCACCTGCGGCGGCAGCAGCCGCCCCGCGCCCGAGGCCACGGACGTCCGCAGGAAGCGCGACAGCGCCGACCACGGCTCTTCCTCCTGGCCCAGCGCGGTCCGCGCCTGGTCCGTCAGCCGGGAGGTCTCCTCCTCGGCTATCCGCCGCACCAGAACGTCCTTGCTCGGGAACCGCCGGTACACCGTGCCGACTCCGACTCTGGCACGACGCGCCACGTCTTCCATCGGAGCCCCGTATCCCAGCTCGCCGAACACCTCGCGTGCTGCTCGCAGCACATGCTCCAGATTGCGTTGCGCGTCCACGCGGAGCGGAGCCGAGCGCCCGTTCGCTCCGGCTGCCTCGGCTGTTCCGGTCGTACCGCCTGCTCCGGCCGCCGCGACCGTGCCCACCGGACCCGCTGTGTCCACTGTCCCCACCACTCCGTTTAGTCCGTTTTCGTCGGACGAATGGGACGTGCCCGCCGCAGCAGTCTGCCAATGAGAATCCTGAATGTGCATAACTGTTCCCCCGGATATGACGTCTCCCCCCGGAGACTTCCCGCCGTTTGAGATCAGAGAGTGGATCACGGTCACGACCCGACACCCCGACGACGTACGAACATAGTTGAGCCCGAGTCAATTCAGAAGGGGGTGGTTCCGCACGGAGCGCCCCCCGATCGGAGCAAGGACCGGTTGATCACTGATTCGACCCCCGCCCGCCGCCCCCACTCCAACCTCTGACCTGCGCAGCTTCCACATCGTCGCCGCGATCAGCAGCAGCGGCCCGTCCAGAACCTCCGGTCACACAATTTGCCGGGGCTGTGGACAAACCCTTGAGCACGATGCGTCATGGGGTGGTGATGGCTTCAGATTCCGGGGGAACGCCCCCCGGCCCCCCGCCGGGTGTGCGCATTCTCGTCGTCGGCGGCGGCTACGTCGGGATGTATACAGCGCTGCGTCTCCAGCGGAAGCTGAAGCAGAGACTCAGAAGCGGTGAGGCCGAGATCGTCGTCGTCACGCCTGAGCCTTATATGACATATCAGCCATTTCTGCCCGAAGCGGCCGCCGGTTCGATCTCACCGCGTCATGTCGTCGTGCCACTCCGCCGGATCCTGGCGCACTGCAAGATCGTGATCGGTGAGGCACAACGTATCGACCACGCCAAGCGCACCGCGACCGTCACCACTCTTGCCACCGGCGAGGACGGCACCGGCGCCGTCGAGATTCCGTACGACGAGCTCGTCCTCGCCCCAGGCTCCGTCTCGCGCACCCTCCCGGTCCCCGGCCTCGCCGACCACGGCATCGGCTTCAAGACCGTCGAGGAGGCCATCGGCCTGCGCAACCATGTCATCGAGCAGATGGACATCGCCTCCGCCACCCGCGACCCGGCCATCCGCGACGCCGCCCTCACCTTCGTCTTCGTCGGCGGCGGATACGCGGGCGTCGAGGCCCTGGCCGAGCTGGAGGACATGGCCCGCTACACCTCGCGGTACTACCACAACATCAAGGCGGAGGACCTGAAATGGATCCTCGTGGAGGCGTCCGGCCGCATCCTTCCCGAGGTCGGCGACGCCATGGGCGCCTACGCGATCCGTGAGCTGCGCGGCCGTAACATCGACGTCCGCCTCGACACCCGGCTGGAGTCCTGCGAGGACCGGATCGCCGTCCTGAGTGACGGCTCCCGCTTCCCGACCCGCACCCTCGTGTGGACCGCGGGCGTCAAACCCGCGCCGATCCTCGCCGCCACCGACCTGCCGCTCAACGAGCGCGGCAGGCTCACATGCACGGCGGAACTCACCGTCGAAGGGGTCGAGCACGCCTGGGCCGCCGGGGACGCAGCGGCCGTGCCCGACCTGACCGCCGCGGAATCGGGCAAGGAGACCGCCCCCAACGCCCAGCACGCCGTGCGCCAGGCCAAGCTCCTCGCCGAGAACCTCCTCGCGTCGATCAGCGGCGAACCCCTCAAGGAATACCGGCACAGCTACGCGGGCTCCGTTGCCTCACTCGGTCTCCACAAGGGCGTCGCCCATGTCTTCGGTCGTAAAATCAAGGGCTGTCCGGCCTGGCTGATGCACCGTACGTACCACCTCAGCCGTGTCCCCACGCTCAACCGGAAGGCCCGCGTCCTTGCCGAATGGACCCTCGCAGGGCTCTTCAAGCGCGAGATCGTCTCCCTCGGCTCGCTGGAACACCCGCGCGCCGAATTCGAACTCGCCGCAGGAGGCAAACGCCCCAGGCCGACCGGCCCGCCGAACACCGACGGCTCGCCGGGACCCGGCCACCCGCCAGGGCCCGACGGCCCGCCGAGGAACGGCGGCTGACTGGCCGTCGGCCCGCCTTCGCACCTGCCCGCGCCCGGCTGTACCGACAACTGTCAGTACGGTCCGTCACACTGGACGTGTGACCATGGGTGGACCCACACCTGCACAGAGTGACCCGGCCGGCAGTGACCGACACTGAGCAGCCCGCCCGAGCGGACCAGACCGACACACGAGGCCAGAAATTCCGTGAACTTCACGCGTTGGAGCGCCCGCCTACCCGGAACGCAGCGCCGCGCCGCCGTACGGGACGACCGCAGTCCCGTACCCTCGGCCCGCGCCGAGTACGCACAGCCTGAGACCGGGCCCTGCCCGCCGGACGGCGACACGCACGGCGAACCTCGCAGGGACCGCGGCCCCGCCCTGGAGGATCTCTGCGCCCGTGACATCCTCGGTCAGCTGCCCGCCCTGGTGGCCCTGGTGTACGGCCCCGACCACCGGATCGCGTACGTCAACGACGCCTACGCCGCCGCCTTCGGACCCCGCCCGGCCGGCGCCACCGCCGCCGAGGCCATGCCCGAGCTCACCGAGCTCAGCCTGCTGCCCCTCATGGACCAGGTCCTGCGCAGCGGCACACCCCGTACGGTCAAGTCCCGCAAGGTCCGCAGCGGCAATTCGTACACCGTGACCTGTACCCCGGTGCACAGGAACAACGGCGAAACCGGAGGCGACGGAGGCAGGAGCAAGAAACAGAACAAGCGCAACAGGAGCAACAAGGACAGGAACGGCAGCGCAGGCGGAGTGCTCGTGTACGCCGTCGATGTCACCGACCACGCCGAAGCGGCCGAACGGCTCCGCGCCAGCGAGCGCCGCCACCGCGAAACGGCCGTCACCCTCCAGCGCTCACTGCTCCCGCAGGAGCTCGAGCAGCCCGACGACCTGCGGATCGCCGCGACCTACCAGCCCGGCGGCACGGACGCGGCGGTCGGCGGCGACTGGTACGACGTCATCACGCTCGGCGCAGGCCGCACCGCTCTGGTCATCGGGGACGTGATGGGCCGTGGGGTGCGCGCCGCCGCCGTCATGGGCCAGCTCCGCACGGCCGTGCGCGCCTACGCCCGCCTCGACCTCCCTCCGCACGAGGTGCTCCAGCTCCTCGACGGTCTCGCCGCCGAGATCGACGCCAGCCAGATCGCCACTTGCGCCTACGCGGTCCACGATCCGAACGAGGGCCGGCTCGTCTACGCCTCCGCCGGTCACCTCCCGATCCTGGTGTGCGACGAGGACGGTACGGTCCACCGCGCCGAGGACCCGACAGGCCCACCGCTCGGTACCGGCGGCTGGATCCACACATCGGGCACGATCGCGCTGCCGCCCGGCTCCACCGCGGTCCTCTACACGGACGGCCTGGTGGAGCGCCGCAGCGAGGACATCGACGAGGGGGTCGCCGCTCTGGAACGCGCCCTCTCCGGTGCCAAGGGTTCGCCCCAGGTGGTCTGCGACCGGCTGATCCGCTCCCTCGGCGTCACCGCGGAACACGACGACGACGTGGCGGTGCTGGTGGTCCAGCACCCCGCCCGCACGGGGGCGGACGCGGAGCTGTTCCACAACGCCTCGCTCGATCTCCTCGGAGGCATCGAAGCGGCCCCGCGCGCCCGCGCCTTCGCGACCGGCGTCCTGACGTCGTGGCGATTCCCGGTCGAACTCTGCGACCTGGGCGTACTGGCCGCCGGCGAACTCGTCGCGAACTCCCTCAAGCACGGCACCCCGCCGATGTGCCTGGGCCTGCGCCGCACCGACCGCCGCCTGATCATCGAGGTGACCGACGGCGACGACCACCTGCCGCGCCGCCGCCGCGCCGATCCGGCGGACGAAGCGGGCCGCGGTATTTCCATCGTCGCGACGATCGCCACGTCATGGGGCAGCCGCCGCACACCCGGCGGCGGCAAAGCGGTCTGGTGCGAATTCGCCCTGCCACAGTAGGGGCCCTGCCGAAGCAGGACCCCTACTCACCCCTACTGCCTCAACGAGTGGTGGCGGCGGAGGAGGCGGCCACGGGCTCGGCCTCCGGCAGTGACACGGCCACCACCCTGGACGGCACCGTCTCGATCGAAGGCTGATCCTGTACGGGAGTGAGCCGCCGGCCGAGCCGCATCGCCAGCACCGTGATGCCCAGCGAGAACAGTACGAACGTCACGATGTACGGCCCGTGCAGCGTTGCCCCCATCGGCCCGCCCACGGCCGGACCGACCGCCAGCGCGAGCTGCTTGCACAGGGCGAACGCGGAGTTGTACTGCCCGACCATCGACTCCGGCGCCAGATCGGCGACCAGCGGCGCCACGGTCGGCGACAGCATCGACTCACCGAGTCCGAACAGCGCGTATGTGGAGATGAACGCGGCCGTCGCCATGGTCTGGCTTCCGTGCCCGAGCCCCGCGTACCCCGCCACGATCCAGGCGAGTGCCCAGATCAGACCGACCGATGCGATGACACGGCTGCGCCTGCGGCGCTCCACCAGACGCAGCACGACGAACTGCGCCACGACGATGACGGCGGTGTTGGCAGCCAGCGCGATACCGAGCGTCGAAGGCTGGATTCCGGCGGCCTCGGTGCCGTATGCCGCAAGCCCGGACTCGAACTGTCCGTAGCAGGCGAAGAACAGCACGAAGCCCAGCACGCACAGCTGCACCATGGCCCGGTGCGAGAGCAGCGCCCGCAGCCCGCCCGACGTCTGGGACCCGTCGGTGGGCCTTGCGCCGCTGAAGGAGGGCGTACGGGACAGCCGCACCGTGGAGGCGACGACACCGAGCACGATGAACATCGCGGCCTCGATGAGGAACAGCAGGGTGAAGGTCTCCGGCCGGCTCGTGTCGACGATCTGCCCGCCGACCAGCCCACCGATGCCGAGCCCGAGGTTCTGCAGGAAGAACTGCGTGGCGAAGGCGCGCGTACGGGTGGCGTTGCTGGAGCACCACACGAGCATGGTGGCGAGCGCCGGCTGCGTGACCGCCGTACCCGCGCCGAGCACCGCGGCCGACAGCACGGCAGCGGTCACATTCGACGACAGACCGAGGGCGACCGCGCCCAGGGAAGCGAGGACCGAGGCGGCGACGAGTACGGGCAGCGGCCCGCGCCGGTCGATGGCACGGCCGGTGAAGGGCAGAACGGCGAGTGCTGCCATGGCGAAGACCGCCAGCACGACTCCCGCCGTACCGGCACCCAGATCCCGTACCTGAGCCACATAGACGTACAGATACGGAACGGTGAACCCCAGCCCGAATGCGCTCAGCGCGCTGCCCAGCTGGGTCCGCCGCAGTGCTGCACCCATCTCCCTGGTCACACTCACCTACCTCAAGGTCTCGAAGCGACTTGCCGAGCCACCCGAACGACTCGAACCCGAAGACTTTAGCACTAAAGTTAGAAGCTCAACAATTCAGACCGAAGGACTTCGATGGTTTGGAGGGCGTGCCATACTGCCCGCCATGTCTGACACCACCGAGCAACCCGGCCCGCAGGAGCCGAGCCTCGACGAGCAGATCGCTGCCTACCAGCGCGAGTTCCGAGACCTGGACCCCCAGGTCGAGCAGGTCGTCTCGGCCCTGGGCCGACTGAACCGCCGGATGAACGTGGCGTACGGACGCCAGGTCGCCGCTCTCGGCATCAGCAACGCCGAGTGGGAGGTCCTCAAGACCCTGGTCCTGGCCGGCGCCCCGTACCGCCTGGGCCCGGGAGAGCTGGCCAAGCGCCTCGGCCTCACCCCGGCGGCGATGACCCACCGCATCGACCGCATGGCGGGCGAGGGCCTGGTCACCCGCGACCGGGACGAGAAGAACCGGGTGCGCGTGATCGTCGAGCTGACCGACGAGGGCCGTGCGAAGTGGCTGGAGGCGATGCGCATGGCCTCCGACTTCGAGGCGGACCTGCTCCAGGACCTCGCGGGCGACGAACGTGGAGTCCTCGGCGACATGCTGATCCGCCTCCTGCGTCGCGTGGAACACGCCCAGCCGGACGCCGGCGGCCGCCTCACCGACCTGGACTGAACCTCTGCCGGACAGGCAGGAAAACCGCTTGACCTGGCGAGGTTGACACGCCCCTCCTCGGTCCGTAAGGTTCTTCGAGTTGCCACAGAGCCGGAACGGTTCTGCGGCAACCGATCCCGCCGCGAATGCGGCAACCAAAACTCAGCACGATCTCCCACTCGGGAAAATTTCGGCATGCCGAAATTGATTTCGAAGACTCGATTATGAGTCGCCGGGAAAATCCGCTAGAGTTTGAGCGTCGGAACGGCCCAACGGCCTGGAAGGCAAACCCCGCTGACTGGGAATCGGGTCCGAAAGGATCTGATAGAGTCGGACTCGCCGGAAAGGGAAACGCGAAAGCGAAGAACTGGAAAGCGGCCCCGCTTCGACCGGGAATCGGACACGAAAGAGTCTGATAGAGTCGGAAACGCAAGACCGAAGGGAAAAGCCCGGAGG